>JBCCOK010000073.1:0-22233 GCA_039025395.1 Pseudomonadota bacterium | reverse complement strand
GTTGGCGATGTTCCCATTTATTCGTGGTCGAAAGAGTTCGTAGGAGCGGTATAGCAGCCTTCTTGCGGCAGATAGTTGTTTATGTGACTGGAGTTCCCAGTATAAAATTAGTGATCCCCGGATCACTACAATAAAAGCCTTCCGAAGAGCATGCGAGCCTAGTAGCTTTCAAACGATAGTCTCGATACAACTTGGCCAGTCTTGCAGTTGAATCCGGCTTTGGATAGCAGCGTTTCGATGAGCCGGAGGTTGATGCTTAGTCAGCGACCGTAGCAGCAAACCTCGCCTTCTGCATCGGCGGCAATAATCGCGCGGATGAAACCCGCGGATAGGACAGCTCTGTGATCGTTTTGGCTCTGCCATAGAGGATGAGGTATTCATCGTAATTGTCGAAGACCTGCCGCCCCACATGGTCGATGTAGGTCTCCGTCGGCGCCCCTTCGGCCAGGATGATTTGGTGCGCCTCGGTCTCTATGTGGTAGACCGTGTAGCTGCCTCCAAATTCGCCCAGCGGCACCCAGTCGATCGTCGTGCCGTTGACCAGCACGCCCGCGTTGATCAGGAGGCCATCGACCAAAAGCCCATGATCGGCCGTGAGGGTGAGGTCACGAAACGGTAGGTCGTCGCCCAAGGCACCGGCCGCCACGCGTACCGGCATCAACTGTTCCGGCATTCCAAACCGCGTGAAGATCGTCTGCCGCCAGACCCACTTCACTTCGATCGGTGTGTTATCAGGTGAACAGACCAAATCACCCGGTTTCACCACCTCGATCGGTACTACGCCGTCTGGTGTTAGAATCTCTGTACCTTCTAAAAGGCAATTTGCCACGACTGCATTGTTGTCAAACGTTACAGTGACCGGGGAAGCAGGTAGGTCTTGAATGAATAACTCGCCGCCGTTGGGAATTCGATAGTCACCGCCATTATTGTAAACGGCGTATGTTTTCCCCGCAATTTCCATTGTGAATCCGGAATAGGTAAACGTATCCCAAGTATCGCCAGCGGAAGCTGTGCCGGAGCCATCTTCATCGGTTACTACACTGCCAGGCACGGGTATGCGGGCAGCTGAGCCAAAACTGAACTGCGCACCACTGAGTGATCCGCCATTAAAGATAATATTTGATACTACATCAAAATCTGCCATGCATTCAGATCCAAAAATTCTGTATGACGTCAAGTTGCAAGGTATCGGAGTGCTATTTCTCTGTAAAGTTGTAATTAGATCAGTTGCGCGCTAGCGTTGATTTGACCTTGATCCCGCAAAGTAGTCCAAACCGATTGTTGGAATCTGGCTTAACTCGTCCTCTTGAAGGAGAAGAGAATGATCCGGAAGACTGACAAAACCGGCCAGATCATCGGCATGCTACGAGAAGCAGAGATCAGGCTGAGCTAGATGTGGAGCCTCAACAGGTTGTCCTGATTGAGAGCGAGTCGACTGATTGGCGTCTTGGAGTTTAGGCTGCCGTGAGGTCTGTGCCAATTGTACATGTGGGTCCATTTTGGCAGGTCGCCAATCATTGATCTTATTTAGCGATCCTGAGATGCGGCGTTTTTTCGAAGGCAAGCTATAAAATCCCCGATTTCCGTATCGCACGTATGCGCAATGCGCTCGGTCAACCGGGGAGGCTCTGCCCGAAGGGCAATCAATCAATCTATTCTCATACCGGAAACACCCGCTTCGTTATTGCGTGTGGAGACTGATTGCTCGCTAACGCGACAATCGTAATCATCTAAAAAACCCTTGCCTGAAAGACCCATCTCATAACCCTCTGTCCCAGCAAGATTCAACAAACAGGGCACGCACCAGTCTGCGAAGGGCCGTCAATTGGCAAATCGGCTTTCTGCTTCGGCCCGGTTCGACCGGTATTTCTATGTACCGCAGCGCAGGGCGCGCCGTACGGCATCGGGGACTCGATTGGCCGATGCATTCCAGTAGCGGTTGGTGGCTTTGTGCGGCAATGGTAGATGCGGGCACACATCCTTTCGCATATCGGCCTGATGCAGGATGGTCAGATCACGATCGGCCTGCTCACCATATTCAAGTGTATATTTTGCGACCGCCCTGGTCAGCAGTCCGGGGCCGGACTTGGTCCAGGTGGAGTCGTTGTCGCGCCGCAATAGGGAGCCGTGTGCAAGGCGAACGGCGATTGACATGACGGGATGCCTTGGCGGCGCGTAGATCACATTGTTGGCAATTGCACCGCTGTATTCGCTAAATACCACGGCACCAGTGGTCCTCGCCAGCAAGCGGTCCGGCGATCCGATGCATTTGTCATCGCAATCCACGTAAAGACCGCCCTGGACCTCCAGCAGACACAACCGAAGGAAATCGGCCTCTTGGGCGGGCTGTTTGGAAAGGCAAAACGCCCGGACATGATCGGGACCGCAATTCTCTTCGAGCCAGCGGATCGCAGCTCTACGGTCGAAGCATTCGTAGTGCCAACCGGAGATTTCGCGCCATGAGGCCATGATGTCCGATACAGCCTCGGGGATTTCCGCTTCGTCCCAATACTGCATCACCCTGCGCGTCGGGCTTTCACCGGACATGGTTTGGCTTGGCTGGCGTCCGGTCCGCGATGCAACAACCTCTCTGGCTGCATGGAAGTAGCTGGCAGCGTTCTCCGGTGACACCGCTGCATCGGGAGCGGAGGCAAGACGATATAGTGCCAACTCATTCAGAACAGCTCCAATGTGGGTCGATGAATGAAAATCCGGTTGTCTGTCGAGTTGTGTTGCTTGGAGTACGTTTCGCGCACCTTCGAGATCGCCTTGAAAGACGCTGACGTGCAGCCGCTTCATAGCAGGTATCTCGTGTCTGTAATCGATCTCTGTATTGTCGAGCAAACGTGAAGCGCGATGGAGGTCTCCGACTTCAAGCAGCACGTGCAGCCAAAGTCGCGTCCGCTCGGGTTCGGATATGATGTGCTGCGTTTCCAGCCGCTCGACAAATGTCTCCGCAGCACGAAACTCACCGCATTGAGTGTATGCTGAAACGAGCGCCAGCCTGATCTTTTTCGACATCGGCCAGCGACGGGCGCAGCGACGCAGGTACCGCGCCGCTAACTGGGCACGGCCGGAAGCTTTCACTGCCTGCGCAAGATGCACCGCGATGTCCGGCCGTTCGGCGCGTCGCAGCACGCGCCGGGCCACGCGATAGGACTCTTCAGGTCCGAGACGAAGGCGGGTCGCCTCAACAATGAAAGTGCGCCGATTTGCAGGATGAACAATTTTCTCTAGCCGGTCCTGCACCGCCTCTGTCTGCTGTTGGTCTGTTGTGGCGTAGGACAGACGCAGCACGGTGAGGGCGAGAGGCTCTATAATCCGATCGCGCTGCAGCGTTTCCGCCACGAGATCGCCGAACAGGGCGTCGTTGCCTAGCGCTTTGCCGGTTTTGATGAGACGCAGGATTTGTGTGTCCGGCAAATCGGCGACGACATGCTGAAGGATTGGCAGCGCCCGTGTGACTCGAGTCGCGTCAGCAGCACTATGGGCCAGTTCGGCGTACCGAACCAATAATGCTGGGTCGTCGCATTGAAACGGCGTGTCACTCGATGCGTCGGCGTTATGGCTCTCGATAAGCACCATGGCGGCTTCCAGGTCGCCACGGGCCTCGGCGGCATTTATTCGCCCCATTCGCGCAGGATGGTTGTGCGGTCTTTCATCGAGCACGGCAGCAAAGATTGCATCCGCTTCCTCCGGCGCACCTGCGGCGAGCAAGGCGTTCGCGTATTCGTTGCGGATACCGACATCCTCAGGCGCGCGTTCGAGACATTCGCATAGATAGTCGACCGCTACATCGCTCTGCCCTGACCGCAAGAGCACGACACCGTGTAGCTTTTGTATTGCCAGATCTTCCGGTACTGACTGCAGGGCGGTCTGGTTGATCTCGAAGGCACGGTCGACGTCCCCGGTGGACAGTGCGAGTTGGGTGCGAAGCGTCCAGGCATTGGCATGGGTTGGATCGCGTTCTACTAACACTTTGAGGATTTCCTCGGCCTCCTGGCGAAGGCACACCATGCGCATGGCATCGGCCAGCGCAAGGCATAGATTGAGAGGCGATCGTACCGGATCCACCAACGAGCGGACGCGCTGAACCGCCTCCATCGGGCGATCAAGGCGCTTCAGGGTGACCACGAGGCGCTCCATCAGGTGCGCGTCCTGGGGAAAGACCTCAAGGCCGCTTTCGATTTCGCGGAGCGCGGCCGTCAGGTCGCCTGAAGACAGGCATACGCCGATCAAATTCTGACGAGCTGTGCTGTTATGCGGTTCGATGTCGAGCGCGCGCCGCAACGGCTTCATCGCTGCTTCATAGCCGCCCATAAGCTGATGTGCGCGACCGAGATGATTGAGGATCGCGGCATCCGCCTTTTCCGCCGCGGCCCGCGGCGTGAGGACCCTGATCGCATCCTCGTAGTGCTGCAGGCGTATCGCGACACTGGCGAATTTGCACGCTATTTGGTTGTCGCCTGGAAAGATCGCCAAAGCCTGCTTTGCATGAACAAGAGCGTCTGCTTCCCGATTGGCGGCCAGCGCGGCTTCGATCCGCCCGAGTAGTGCCGCCCGGTTCCGGGGATCGACACCCAGCACCTCGGCGAACAGTTGCTCTGCAGCATCGGGCGCCTTTGTCTGGCGCAGCATCTGGCCAAGCGAGACGCGGATATGTATCGAACGCAGATCGGATTTGCGCGCCGGCGGAAGAGCGTTCGCCGCCTTGATCAGATGCGCACGCACCTCGCCATAGTCTTCAGCTTCCTCCGCCCTGTGCATGATTTACGCTCAACACCTATCGGTTGCGTCCGGCCAGCATCATGATTGGCCCTGCCATGCAAACCCGTTGTGCAGCGAAAGATCGGACAAATGGGCACTCGCAGGGCCCATGCCACGAAAGGTATGGCAAGGACTTGGCAAGTGGTTTATACAATCTTGAGTAGTGTTGTCGACTCAATCGTACAGTGGGATGTGCGGTGTAAAATGTACCGGATTTGAGACATGCGATTGGAAGCCGCGAAGACAGCTGCCGAGAAACAGGTACCCGTCGACATTCCTCCTTCAGTAGAGAGCAAAAGGTCTGTCGGCCCGCTCAAGAGCGACGGCGAGGATCAGCGCACGCAAACCAGACCAACAACCGACAGCAAACGTGACCGCTGGGGCTGGGTCTTGTTCGCAGCGATCGTCTTAATCCCGTGCCTGCTGATCGGTCTTGAGCGGGAACTTGTTGACCTGAATACCCGCCGGACAGCGCTGCTTGCAACCGTATCTGTCGAGAGTCCCTCGCTACGCATTCTCGATCGTCAAATCAGCGCTCTTGAAGGCCAGATTCAGCAGCAGCTTGAACGTTTTGGGTCAGGAGGCGAGAACGGTGCGATACGCACCCGGAACCTGTCCGACGTCGTTAATGAATACAGTCAGCTTATCGTCGAGCAGGAGTTTGCCGAGAAAGCCTATACCAGCGCGTTGAGTTCTCTGGAGACTTCGCAAGCCGAAGCGCGCCGTGAGGAGCGCTATTTTGCCATTGTCGTAGAGCCGACATTGCCGGAAGTGGCGCTTTACCCGAAACGGATTCTCAACACGTTGCTGGAATCAGACTTCAACGCAGCGCGTTCGGCCACGTGGCTTCTCAACGTTGCGGCATTCGGCGCATCGGTAGACTATTTATCGGTCCCGCTCTATGACCGCCTCTTTGCAACCCTTGGCATACCTTTCCAACCGGAGATTTTAAGAGAGTGCCTTTGTGCTTGCGCTGACAATCCTGCAACCAACCGCGCATAAGCCAAGCAGATGGCGCAAAAGACTAGAGACATTGGCGGCCGTGAGAAGCAGCGAAGCTTTTGGTTTGGACAGTTGTTTCTGGGGAAGCGACTTGACACGAAATAGTTGCAGTAGAATTGCGGTTGGGTGCCCGTGGAGCTGCAAACAGAATACCCATATTTTGCTTGATTGAGGTCCATTGAGAATTGATACATCCATACATCAGGGCAGCCGGCCAGTTCATGATAGGACGTCGTTTACGGGCGCGGAACACGATTAGCCGTGCAAGAGGCAAGCGGAACGCGAAGAAGCAGCGGGATCGGTTCAAGCCGCCCACATCTGACAGGCCGTTGGTGTCGATCATAATCGTCAATATGAACGGCGCACGTCATCTCGGTAAACTATTCGCCAGCCTGGAGGCTCAGACGTACAAAAAATTCGAGGTTGTTTTTGTCGACAACGCTTCAAGTGACGAGTCGCTATCGCTGGTCGATCAGTCATCATTACCCATCGTTACAATAAAAAACGACGACAACAAAGGTTTTGCCGAGGCCAACAATCAGGGAGCAGCTGCTGCGCGAGGTGAACTCATTGTCCTGCTTAACAATGACACGACGCTTGACATGAATTGCATCCAAGAACTGGTCCAAACCCACCAGCATCATTCGGACGCTGCAGCCGTTGCACCAAAGATCCTCTTTATGAAGCCGTTCGTTCCCGTTTCCTTACATTGTGAGGAAGACTTTGTGTTTGAATACGAACGCACATTGAGCGAGTTCGAGTATAAAAAGATATTTATCGGTTCCCAACACAAGAAGTCGAAAATGATTCGTGTTGAGGCAGGCTCATTGCTCAAGCTGCTAATACCTCAGTGTGAGGCATTCAAGTTATACGCTCACTCGGCATCTAGTTTCGACTGCTACCTGCGCGTGTCACTGAAGGGTGTCAAACCGAATGACGTCCTTCTGAGCACCTTGGGCGGTGAACCAATCGAAGTCAACGTTCCCAAAAACTGTCGCGATAATGCGGCCTGGGTTATTAACAATGCTGGAAGTTTCGAACGTAATGACGGAACCCTCTTTGATAGAGGTTACGGAACGATTGATGTTGGTCAGTTCGACTCGGTAGAACACATACCTATGTTCTGTGGCTGCTGCGTGGCTATTAAACGTTCTGCTCTTGAAAGGGACAAGCTTTTCGTTTCGGATTTCTTTGCTTACTATGAGGACAGTGAGCTATCGCTGCGCTTAACTCGACGAGGCTATAGCATCGTTTATCAGCCTGCGGCTATCCTCCATCACTATCACGCCTCTACATCGATCGAGACCAGCGGTTTCTGGCGCGTACTTACCACCCGCAACCGGATCATGTTCGATCTTGTCTGCAACGGATACGATGAGAAGTACCTCAACAGTCAGATCGCGCACATTAACCATCTGAAGAACTTCTATCTGAGTGACGAAAACGCGACTGACTCGGAAAAATATGTAGCTGAACAGGCGGATAGCATTGTTGAGGACTTGAGAGCTTTTGGTGCGCGCGTGAAAGCAAATGAGCAACTCGTGGCGCGTGACCATGTACGAATTGGCGTCTACAATACCTACTGGAACAGCCGCGGTGGTGGTGAGACTCACGCGCTCATGATAGCGCTGGTATTGTCAGAGTTCGGGCAAGTCGATCTGATTTCTGAAATTGAGTTCGACAAGGACGCTTTGGGTGAGTATCTGGGAATGGACCTGTCAAAGCTAAATGCCCGTAAGATCTGGGATATCTATGAAGGCATAGGCCGCGAATACGACATTTTTGTCAATTCAACCTATCTTTCAACTCAGGTTGTGGACTGCCCAAATGGCCTTTACGCGGTGAGCTTCCCGTTTCGCGATGCAAGTACGACCTTTCGCAGAGCCTATCATTTTCTTACCAACAGCGAGTTCACCCAGTCATGGATCGAGCGCTGGTGGGGCAAGGATGTAAAGAGTACAGTCGTTTACCCGGCTGTGCGCAACAGTTTGATTTTGTCCAATCGTAACCGTGAACCCTGGATTGTGAGCCTGGGTCGGTTCACCCCAACCGGCCATTCGAAGAAGCAACTGGAAATGGTCGAAGCATTTCGACAACTGTTGGAGCGTTGCCCGGAGGCTTGGAATTGGCGACTCAAATTAATGGGTAGTGTTGATCTGCAGAATCCGCGCAACTCGAAATATCTGGAGGATGTCCAGCGCGCTGCCGCTGATCTCCCAGTTGACGTGATGCCCAATGCGGAGATGTCGGTCGTACAGAACATCCTTTCGACTTCGGCTATATATTGGCACCTCACCGGGCTGGGTGAAGATATTGAGAGAAATCCCGAAAAATTCGAGCATTTCGGAATAGCTGTAATCGAAGCGATATCTAGCGGTTGTTGGCCAATCGTGATCGATGCTGCCGGCCCGAAGGAGATTGTCGACATTCTTCAGTATGGCGATACTGTCGGCACTGTTTCTGAACTGACAGACAAGACGGCAGAGCGCATTTGCCTTTGGGGCGATCCGGAGGGATGGGAGATCACCAAGCCCGACTTAAGCATCTTCGAGCGTAACAAGCAGACTGATACCTTGCGAAGGATCGCCTCCGAAGCGCTTGCGAATGAGGGAAAGAATGTCAGCCGGCAACGGTGCATCGAAAAGCATGATGCTTGAGCCATATTGCGGAACTTGAAACCTATGCACTGCAGCAACACGAAAGGCTGCCAGCTTACCTCTGATCTGACCTAATTGGATGAACTGCCTTCCCACTCGGAACGCGGTTATGGTCGCGGGCAACCGGTGGAGCAGAAGGAGCATCCTGATGCTTATCTCGGTTTTGGCATCGATCTTGGAAAAAAGGCCGCATGAGGTCAAAAATGAAACCCCAGACTCTGCCAAAGGCTGGATGAAAACTGGGTCTCACGTTACAGATTCTCTCGAGTGAGGCGAGTCTGCCCGGTGCCGGGCCAGTGGTTATCGAGAAGGCATTCGCGGCGATGAATTTCGAAAACATGCTCGCGGCTTAACCTGGACGATCATCTTCGGCTTGCGACAATGGCGTGCGGCGTGCGTTATTTGAAGGGCGCCAGTTGGGTCTGAACCTTCTTCGTCAGCCCGCTGCGGACAATGCGGTAGGCATTGTGCAGACGATAGCGCAGTTCGTCTTCGTCCGTGCCCCAAGGCAGGTTTACCCACGAGCGATGGAAATAGGGGGCTTTGACACCGACGCCAATGTCGATCAGCATTTGCGCCGTCTCGATGCTGTCTGTCTTGACGGATACACCGGGCTTCATCGTTCCAATGCAGGCAAACATCTTGTTGCCGATCTTCCAGGCATCATGGCCTCCGCCCCAAGGATCGGACCATTCGGCACCTGGCAAAGCCCGGCATATCTCATCGACTTTTTCTCTGCTCATGGTGCTCTAATGCCCCGGTTTTCCGGTCTTTCCGCGCGTCATCTGGCGCCGGCGCTTGTGACTGCCGCGTTCGTTGTCCGGACCGGATGACAGGCTTGCAGGCTTCTGCGGCCGACCGGACGACCCGACAGGTCGCGCGACGTCGCTACCGGGCCCCATTTCATCGAGCGTCGGTTTCTTGAAATAGCCGCCGCGTTCTGCGCGCGGAAGCGGGCCTTTCGGTTTTTTGCGCTTTTCCCGCCGGGCCCTGGGACTTGCCGCCATTTCGCCCTCAAGTCGGGCGAGGGGATCGTCCATAACGGTAAGTTCATTGTCGCGCAGGCGCTTGATCTCGTCGCGCAGGCGCGCCGCTTCCTCGAAATCGAGATCGGCAGCGGCGTCGCGCATCTTCTTTTCGAGATCCTCCAAATGCGCCGACAGATTGTTGCCGATCATGACGCCGCTTTCCTTGAACTCGGAAATGTCTGCGCGGACATGGTCCTGTTCGTAGACGCTGTCGAGGATATCGGCGATCTGCGCCTTGACGCTTTCGGGCGTAATATTGTTCTCGCTATTCCACGCCATCTGTTTTTCGCGGCGTCGGCTTGTCTCCGTCATCGCCCGGTCCATCGAACCGGTAATCTGATCGGCATAGAGAATGACCTTGCCGTCGACGTTGCGTGCCGCGCGGCCGATTGTCTGCACGAGAGAGGTTTCGGAACGCAGAAAGCCCTCCTTGTCGGCGTCGAGGATGGCGACGAGGCCACATTCAGGAATATCAAGCCCCTCGCGCAAAAGGTTGATACCGACCAGCACATCGAAAGTGCCGAGCCGCAGATCGCGGATAATCTCAATGCGCTCCAGCGTGTCGATATCGGAGTGCATGTAACGCACGCGGATACCCTGCTCGTGAAGGTACTCGGTCAGGTCCTCGGCCATTCGCTTCGTCAGCACGGTAACGAGCGTGCGGTACCCCTTTTGAGTCGTCAGGCGGATTTCATCGAGAACGTCGTCAACTTGGTTCTTGGCCGGGCGCACGTCGACGGGCGGATCAATCAGGCCGGTCGGTCGAATAACCTGTTCGGCAAACACGCCGCCCGATTGCTCCAGCTCCCAACCGCCCGGAGTGGCGGACACGGCAATGGTTTGCGGGCGCATGGCGTCCCACTCCTCGAACCGCAGCGGACGGTTGTCCATGCAGGAGGGAAGGCGGAAGCCGTATTCGGCAAGCGTCGCCTTGCGGCGGAAGTCGCCGCGATACATGCCCCCAAGCTGGGGAACCGTCACGTGACTTTCATCTATGAAGATCAGTGCGTTATCCGGAATGTATTCAAACAGGGTCGGCGGCGGCTCGCCCGGAGCGCGCCCGGTCAGATAGCGTGAATAGTTTTCGATGCCCTGGCACGAGCCGGTCGCTTCCAGCATTTCCAGGTCATAGCGCGTACGCTGCTCCAGGCGCTGGGCTTCAAGCAGGCGCCCCGCCTTCTCAAGTTCAGCAAGCCGCTGGACCAGTTCAGCCTTGATCGACTTGATGGCCTGGTTCAGCGTCGGCCGCGGCGTCACATAGTGCGAGTTGGCGTAGATCTTCACAGACTTCAATTCGTCGGTTTTGTGCCCGGTCAGTGGGTCGAACTCGGTGATCGCATCGATTTCGTCGCCGAAAAGCGATATGCGCCATGCACGGTCTTCAAGGTGGGCGGGAAACAGCTCGATCGTATCGCCGCGAACTCGAAAGGTTCCACGCACGAAATTCAGATCCGAGCGCTTGTATTGCTGCGCGACCAAGTCTGCCAAAAGCTGACGCTGGTTGAGCCGGTCGCCGATCTGCATCTGGAAGGTCATCGCTGTGTAGGTTTCGACCGAACCGATACCGTAGATGCAGGAAACAGATGCAACAATGATCGCGTCGTCGCGTTCCATCAGTGCCCGCGTCGCCGAGTGCCGCATGCGGTCAATCTGTTCGTTGATAGACGATTCCTTTTCGATATACGTGTCTGACCGCGGGACGTAGGCCTCCGGCTGGTAGTAGTCGTAGTAGGAGACGAAATACTCGACCGCGTTTTCCGGGAAGAAGTTCCTGAACTCACCATAGAGCTGCGCCGCCAGGGTTTTGTTGGGCGCGAGGATGAGGGCAGGGCGCTGTGTTTGTTCAATGACCTGAGCCATGGTGAAGGTCTTGCCGGAGCCGGTCACGCCAAGCAGCACCTGGGTCCTGTCATCGTCCTTCAGCCCCGAGACAAGGTCTTTGATGGCGACTGGCTGATCGCCACTCGGCTCGAATTCCGTCTTCATGCGGATGGCGATGCCGCCTTCCGATTTCTCCGGCCGCTCGGGCCTGTGCGGGATCCAAGCCTTGCCGTTCCGGAAATGCGGATCGCCGGCCTCGATGAGCTTTGCCAGTGCGTCTACGGTTGCCGTGACGCCGGAGGTTGCGCTTGCCTCGGCATCCTCAAGGGACGTTTCCATGCCGGCAATCGGATTGAGGCCTGCGGCGGCCCGCGTCTTGGGATCGTTGCTGGCGCCTATGGAGGTGCCGCGCGCCGTCCGTTTGGCGCTGGTCTTCTGCTTGCGCGGGTCTTTCTTGGTGGCCGGCTGCTTCTTCGCCTGCCGCGCGATGTCGTCGGCCCATTCAGAAACCGGGCCGGAGAGCGGTGTGCCTTCGAGCGGCTGTTGCGGTGCTTCTGAAAAGCCCGCGGGCGGTTTGTTCTTAGGATTGGAGCTCATGATCGGAATATGGCGAGTGATTGCAAAAATGGGAAGGGCGGCCCGCTGTCAACCGTAAGCCTACTGACAAAAGGCTGTCAGGATGCAGGGGCAAAATTGTGTTGCAGAGCCTATTGCAGTACCTTGCTGGCCCGGCATGCATGTGTTCAACCTATGCTTCGGACACCTTGACGACAGGCGCAGGTTTGCCGTCATCATCAAGTGCGACCATGACAAAGCGGCCGACGATGACCAGTTCCCGAAGCTTCTTGAGATATCGCTGTGCCCAGGCTTCAACTTTCAAAGTCATTGATGTCCGGCCAACCTTCTCAATGGCGGTGTAAACGCAAAGCGTATCTCCGACATACATGGGCTTTTCGAACACCATTTCATTGACGGCCGCCGTCACAACCCTTCCGCCGGAATACTCGGCTGCCCTGATGCCGCAGGCGAGATCCATCTGCGCCATGACCCAACCGCCGAAAATATCGCCGGCGGCGTTCGCATCGCTCGGCATGGCAAGTGTGCGCAGCGTCAGGTCGCCATTGGGATGCGCCGCATGATCAGCCGACATAAGCCTCTTCCGATCCATCGTTTCGGCACTGATAGCGGCTTTCACCGGCAATGCAACAGCATTTGGGTCCATTGGAAGGTTTTGCTTCCGGCGCCGGGATGGACTTGCGTTCGGGCTCTGCCTCCGCTACCGGCCGCCACCGCCGCCAGTCCGCAAGCATTCTTGCACTCGGCAATTTCTCGTGTCGCGCGTGGGTACAAATGCGGTCGTCGGACGGCAGTATCGCCCGCTGCTGATGTAACGGCCATAGAGTGTTATACCGGGATTGTCCGGTGCCGGATATCGCAGCTGCGCCTGCCCGTCTCTCTGCAGGATCGATTGAACTTCGCTGCAGGTCCGGTTGCTTATGTCGTACTGATTGATGGCGAAAGCGGGTGCGGCGGCAAGAATGGCAAAAAGTAAAACCAGCAGTCTTGTTGTCACGGAGTTGCTCCCGATTAAAATATACTCGCGTGCATTTATGCGCACAAAATGGTCGATCCACAATGTTGCGCGCCAACTGGTTCGCTTAAACGGTGAGGGACCGGCTGAAACAGCCGGCCCAAACTAGCTTAAGGGGTGGTTGGCGAGGCTGCAAAAGCGTGTTGTCTACCGCCCGCCGCCGAGGTTCGGTCGGATACCGAAATCATCATCGGTGCAGTTGCGGACGCGACAATTGGGATTATCGCGACTGGGGACAAACGCCGGTGTGGCATACTCGTTGTAGTCGCAGTACAGCGTATTGCGGACGTAACGATCGTAGATCGGCAGCCCGGGGTTGCGCGGGGATTGCCAACGCAAAATGGCCGCACCATCCCGCTGGACAGCAGCCTGAACCGCGGCACAGCTCATAGCCGTGACATTGTACCGGTTGATTGCCAGGGCCGGAAAGGCGACCATGACCATGCAAAGCGTGAGAAGTGCTCGTCTCATGTCATATTTCTCCGTCGACTATTTGTCCCGCGCACGATTTTGGAAGTATATCCGCCGCGATTATTTTATTAAACTATGGCGAAATATGTGCACTGACAGTGGCGATCACATATTTTCTATCAATCCTAAGCAATGGAGATACCGTGCCGTAAAGATGCAGACGTTGATGCCGGCCATGCCCATACCTGGCAGGCGGTGGCAATGAGGTTGCGTCTATGAAAGCGCGCTATCCAACGTCGGCGCACTGGTGCCCGGAAAGAGGTGTTTGTAATGTTTGGCGGCATTCCGCGGGATACAGTCGGTTTTCTCAAGGACCTGAAGGTTAACAACAACCGTGCGTGGTTCGAAGCGCACCGGGCCGACTATGACGCGCATTTTGTGTCTCCGGCCATGGAACTGATCGAAGCCATGTCGGAGGTCGCAGCGTCCCTTGATCCGCCTCACCATGCGGTGCCGAAGCTCAACAAGTCATTGCGGCGTATTCACCGCGACACGCGCTTTTCTAAGGACAAGACGCCATATCACACGCATATGCACATTGTCTTTTGGACCGGCGATCATCCCAACCGGTCGGCGGGCATTCATTTGCTCCTGTCAGACAGCCATTTCGGGTTCGGAGCGGGGCATTGGGCTTTTTCCGACGCAGGTCTCGAGCGTTTTCGCGACGCAGTTCAGGAAGACGAGGCACGCGCCTTTCTTGAGACTGCGTTGGCAGACGCGATGCGCGTGGACTGCAGCTTGCGCGAACCGGAATTGAAGCGTGTGCCGCGTGGTTTCGATGCCGATAATCCGGCTGCAGAGTATCTTCAGCGAAAGGGACTCGTCGCGCGAACGCCAGACGGGACCAGTTTTGATGAGCGACTGTTCGGGAAGGAAGCTGTCGGTTATCTCAGCGAAATACTCCGGGCGCTGGCTCCGCTAGATCGGTGGATTCGAACCTATGTGGAGCCTGCCTAACAGGGGCTGAACCTGGCGGTTTTTCGTATCCGTGCATGGAAGACATTTCCATGTCAAAGAACCCATGTTAAGCGGAAAGAATGATAGCGTTTTTGTTTGCGCGCAGCGCCCTTGTTTGTCTTGTATTGTGTTTGCTTGCTTTGTCTTCGAATTGGGGCGTGGCGTCATCTGTACCTGTCCCTACGCCCAGACCGGTGTCGGATGAGACGCCGGCAATTGCAGTGCCAGGCCAGAAACCGTTTCGTGCCGAGCGCGAGAATGATACCGCCGGCTTGCCGGTGCCCACACCACGGCCGGAACAGGGTAACCCAACCGATGTGACAGCAAAGATTGGCAAGGTTGACGAACTGCCGGTTGAGGAGGCTGCATGCCGGGACCGTCTGACGGCCATGGGCGTCAGCTTCAAGCCCGCGAAGCGGATTGACGGCACTGGCGGTTGCGGCGTGGCTTACCCGATCAGTATCGAGCGATTGCCTCAGGGTATTGCGTTGTCGGGTCGCACGGTTTTGGGTTGCGAGGTCTCCGAGGCATTGGCCAACTGGACGGTCTCAGTCGCCGTGCCCGAGGCAGAGAAGCAGTTTGGCGCGAAGCTAACGGCAATCGATCAATATGCCAGCTATGTGTGCCGCACCCGGAACTCTCAGGCCGGCGCTAAACTTTCCGAGCATGCCAAGGGCAATGCCATCGATCTCGGCCGCTTTCGGATGGCCGACGGAACTGTCGTGGATGTCGCGTCCGATCCGGAGAGCGGCACGCCGGAACAGGCCTTTCTCCAGACCTTGCGTGAGGAAGGCTGCACCTATTTCACCACTGTTCTCGGTCCAGGCAGCGACGGATTTCACAACAGTCATTTTCACTTTGATGTGGCTAAGCGGCGCAGCGGTTACCGCTATTGCAAATAGTGCTTGCTTGAAAACGTCACGACTTCTTGCTTACCCCGGCCTGATCGAAGGTCGCCATGCCGCTGTGGCAGAGCGCAGCCGCCTTGACGATACCTGCTGCAAGCGCAGCACCGGTTCCTTCGCCGAGCCGCATCCGAAGCGATAAAAGCGGTTCCTTTCCAAGTTTTTCAAGAGCCTGTCGATGTCCGGGCTCGTCCGAAAGATGGCCGATGAGGCAGTGATCGAGGGCGGTGTCGTTGGCTGCATGCAGGACGGCCGCTGCTGCGGTGGCGACATATCCGTCAATGATCACGGGGATCTTCTCGACACGGGCAGCTAGAATTGCTCCCGACATCGCCGCTATTTCCCGTCCGCCCAGGCGGCGCAAGAGTTCAAGAGGATCGCCGAGATGCGTTTTGTGCAGGCTGACCGCTTTCTCCACCGCGGCGATTTTTCGCTTAAGGCCCTCGCCGCGGGCGCCCGTGCCGGGACCCGTCCATTCTTCGGCGCTGCCGCCATACAGTGCATAAAAGATCGAAGCCGCAACTGTCGTGTTGCCGATGCCCATTTCGCCAATGCAAAGCAAATCTGTTCCGCCGGCAATTGATTCCATGCCGAATGCCATGGTTGCTGCACAGGAACGTTCGTCCAGTGCGGCCTCCTGCGTAATGTCTCCAGTCGGCATTTCCAACGCGAGATCGAACACCTTCAAGCCGAGGTCATGGGCGATGCAAATCTGGTTGATGGCCGCGCCGCCAGCGGCGAAATTCTCCACCATTTGTGCCGTTACATCGGACGGGTATGGCGATACACCTTGCCGGGTTATGCCATGATTGCCGGCGAAGACCGCAACCAGAGGACGGGTGACAGCCGGACGGCGTCCTGTCCAAGCCGCAAGCCACTCGGCGATTTCCTCAAGGCGGCCGAGCGCGCCAGCAGGCTTGGTGAGCGAACTGTCACGCTGCCGCACGGCTTCCACCATGGCCATATCCGGCCCAGGCAGATTGGCAAGAAGATCGCGGAAATCGTCGAAGGGCAGGCCGCTGGCAGACATCAAAGTTATCCTTGTAGATCAAATCCGCTCCCGCAATAGGTCAATTGGTGGTAATTGCAAAGACACCTTTTCGCCGTCGCTGATCCGGCGATGCGTGACGCAAAGGAATTCGTATGCATTCGATCGTTGGCGAAACCGCACGCGCTGTTGCGTTCCTGAGCCGCATCAAGGTTCCGGACCGATATTTCGCCGGCAGTAACGGTATGATTATCGATTCGGTTCGTGCTTTTCCGATCGCCGGTGTTGTCGTCGCCGCGCCTGCAGCGGCGGTGTTTTTCCTATTGCTATTCCTGTCGGTCAGCCCGCTTTTCGCTGCCGTCTTCGCGGTTTCAGTCCTGGTCCTCACAACAGGTGCGCTCCATGAGGATGGGCTTGCCGACACTGCGGACGGCTTTTGGGGAGGTCGCGACCGGGAGCATATTCTCAAGATCATGAAGGACAGCTCTATCGGTGCCTATGGGAGCCTCGCGCTCATCCTGATCGTCGTGCTGCGTGTCTCCGGCTTGTCGGCAATTGCGGCAAGCGCCGGTGCGGTCTCATCGGCACTGGCTCTTCTTGCCGTCGCCGTATTGAGCCGCACGGCAATGGTGTGGCACTGGCATGTTCTTCCCGCTGCAAGGCCGGATGGTGTTGCCGTATCCGCGGGCAGACCGGACGGCGATGCGATGGTGTTTGCCGGATTAAGCGGTGCGGCTGTTTCGGGCCTGCTGGCCTATGCTGCCGGCGGTCTGGCGGGGATTGCGTCGATGTTTTTGCTGGTGGCCGTAGTTTGTGCGGGATTCTCCCGTATCGCCAATGGCAAGATAGGCGGTCACACCGGCGATACGATCGGTGCAAGCCAGTTGGTTTGCGAGATAGCAGCCCTTTTGGGTCTTGTCCTTTGGATTTAGTAATCCAATATTCGGGAAAATCGCTTATATTGCGGTTGTACGCTGAATTAAGGTGAACAATGTCGTCTGTGGAATCACCGTGCATACTCGTATGCTCGATCGACCTGAAAACGGACTTCTGTTTCGGGTGTGGGCGCACCGGCGATGAAATCGCGGGATGGCTTTCCTATTCCGATCAGCAAAGGCGGGCAGTCATGGACGAATTGCCCGAACGGATGGAGACCATCGAGCGTAAACCGCGGCGCGAGACGCGCAGGCGCAGAATGGCTCGGCAGCATTCAGGGAGCTGATATTGGGATCGCGGACGTTGTGGATCATATTCGGCATCATCGGCTTCGGCCTGCTGATGCTGCTTATCAACCATAATTCCGGTGAAACCTTCGGGTTGCCGAATGACCGGTTTGCCAGCGCGCTTTATCTCGGTATCTGGGCTGCCGTCGTGGCGGCGGCGGTGGTCGGGTCGGGTCAGCGACTCGGCGAAATGGCCCGCAATGCACTGATCTGGCTGATTGCGATCCTGATTCTCAGCACTGTCTATGTCTACAGGTTTGAATTGCAAAGCATCGGCACGCGGCTTGCCGGCGGCCTGTTGCCCGGTACACCAATCAGTCGCGTTTCCGACGATGGACAGCCGGAAGTCATTCTCAACAAGGGGCTCGGCGGGCATTTTCAGGCGCGGGCGGATATTAACGGTCAGCAAATCAATATGATGGTCGATACAGGTGCCAGCAATATTGCGCTTTCCTACAATGATGCAGAGCGTATCGGGATCGACGTGTCGCGCTTGCGTTTCATTCAGCCCGTTGTGACGGCGAATGGCCGGGCGTTGGCCGCGCCGACAACGATTGAACAGATCTCCGTCGGCAACATCGTACGCCGCAATGTACCGGCAAGCGTTTTGGAACGCGGCAAACTGTCGGAAAGTCTCCTTGGAATGAGCTTTCTCGGGACACTCTCATCGCTGCATATGAGCCGCGACGAACTTGTCCTGCGCGACTGAGTTTGGCCGCTGCTTACAAGGCAGCTTTACCGACTGGCGCTAAAACAGACTCCAGATAAACCTGCCCGCGACCAAAATCATGAAGATGCCAAAAGCCGTTTCCAGTTGCCTGTTGTTGAGATTGTGGGCTGCATTGGCACCCAGCGGCGCCATCAGCAGGGTGATCGGTATCGTCAGGACCACGGCAATCCAGTTTACATAACCGGTTGAATAAATCGGCAGGTCGGGGTTGCCCCAGCCTGCCCACATATATCCGATCAGACCGGGCCATGCGATCAGAATGCCAAGGCCGGACGAGGTCGCAACGGCCTGGTGGACGGGGCGTCCGAAGGTTGTCATGAAGGTGTTGTTCAAAACGCCGCCGCCGACACCCATGAGTGCGGAAAAAAAGCCCATCAGGAAACCGCATATGGCGCGTATCGGATTTTTAGGCAGATCATTGGCCAGCCGCCAGCTTTCGCGGTTGAAGATCATGCGTATGCCGACGAGGATGGCGATTGCTGCGAAAACACCGCGCAATACCGCACTGGGAATTAAGGCAACGATGAGCGAAGCAAAGATGACGCCCGCGGGCACCACAATGACCCAACTCTTCAACAGAGCCATGTCAGGCGCTTTCCGGTTGTAGTGGGCGCGAAAGGAACTGATCGAAGTCGGCACGATCACGGCAAGCGATGTCCCGACGGACAGATGCATGCGAACATCGTCAGAGGTGTCGAGCAGCGTGAATGCTTGGTAGAGGACCGGCACAAGGACGGCTCCGCCTCCGATGCCGAACATACCGGCAAGAAAACCAGCAATGGCGGCGGCGAAGGCCAGAACCGTGATAAACCAGAATAGCTCTTGGATAGGGACCATCGATCAAACCCCGTTCAGGGGCAATTCCGGCTCGGCCTGCGATGCTTGATCGGTACACCGCCAACATGCCTTCTTGCGCAACTTGTTCAATTCTTTTTCTTCTCAGAAGTGGGCAAAAATACTCCAGCCCACGGGCTTTTCATCGCACCGGCTGTACCGAATGTCATGATGCCGGAAGGTCTGTCAAGGCGAGACGCCTTTGTCGCGGGCGCGCTTGATGCATTTCAAGCGAACGACCGGCGCCGCTGTTTGGCAGTCGCGGGTGTCTCGATGCTCGGTGCATCCACCAGGATCCGGTTTCGCGGAAGAATAACAGTGGCTTCGGTTCCTTCCCGCAATTTTGACTTCAGTATGAATTCGCCACCGTGTTCGGCGAGAATGGCCTGAACGATCGGCAGGCCCAAACCTGTACCCTGTTCGGCGCTCTTTATTGCAATGGAGCCCTGGCCGAATGCCGAAAGGACAACCGGTATCTCCTCTTCAGGGATGCCGGGACCATCATCCTTTATCGACACGTATTGCCCTCCGCCGGCAGTCCACCCTACCTTGATCGTGATGGTGCCCTTTGAAGGGGTGAACTTTACGGCATTGGACAGCAAGTTGAGGATCACTTGACGCATGGAGCGTTCATCCGCCCATACCAAGGGGAGAACGCGCTCGAATTGCGACTCGATGTTTATGGTCTTTTTCCGCGCTTTCAGCTCGATCATCGCGATGCAGTCTTCGGTGATGTTGCGCATGCTGACCGGCTCTTCATTGAGCGAATAGCGCCCTGCCTCGATGCGAGAAAGGTCGAGGATTTCGTTGATCAGATGAAGAAGATGGTCGCCGGAGCGGTATATGTCGGAGATGTATTCTCGGTAGGTATCGTTCTCGATCGGCCCCAAGACCTCGTTTTTCATCACTTCGGAAAAGCCGAGAATGGCGTTGAGCGGTGTGCGGAGTTCGTGGCTCATGGATGCAAGAAAGCGGGATTTTGCAAGGTTTGCTTCCTCCGCGCGACGGCGCGCCTCATCCGAGGTGGAGTTCGCCATCTCAAGTTCCGCAATGAGCCAGTCTTTCTCCGACTGCACCGAAAGCATCATCACATTGCCGCTGTAGAGACGCCCTGAAACAAACACGAAGAAAACCAACGTGGAAATCAGCATGGCCAGCATGGATATCTGAAAGGCGCTGCTCGGCGGCGAGCCTGCCAGATAGAAGATCATGATCGGTGTTGAAAAAGCCAGCAGCGGAACGCGGCGCAGACTGAAACTCGACATAGCAGTGACGGCCATGGCGACCAGCAGGACGATGGCTTTGAAAAAGGCGAAGTCCATTCCGGTACATGCGGTGCAGGGCTGAAAGGCGAACATGCCCCAACCCAGACCGGTCAGCGCATGCACCGACGTAAACTGCATTTCAAGCTTTTCAACACTCTCAAACGTAAGTGTCTGCTTTTCGGCCCGTTTTGCCACGTAGGCCATGATCGCGTAGCCAAAAAGCGTTGTAACCGTCCATGCAAGAACGTTCTGTCCGTGAAAGAAAAAAATGCTGACCGCAGCGGTGAGCAGGACCAGTATGGGCATGGCCGCAGCGCCCTGGACCGCCGAGCTGATATACACAGCCATAAGCTCGCGGTCGTAGTGTGCACTACGCTTGCCATCAGTCTGAAGACGGTCGCGCATTGCCTTTACCGCACGCGCCATGTCTGGGTTGCGGCGCGGACGGGAACGATCGACAATGTTCTTGTCAGCGCTGTTGGTTGCAGAACTCATAAAAAAACCGGACACAATACATTTGACCGGACAGTAAACACGAATGATTAAGAATGCCCTTCCAAGAGGGGCGGAATGGGCTAAACCGGAGCGTTTGAAAAACAGGGCTGAATCCGGATCGAAGGGAGAGTTTTCATGTTGCTTTACGATGGTGGCAGAGCACCAAATCCGCGTCGGGTCAGGATATTTCTGGCCGAGAAGGGTGTGGAGGTTCCGCTCAAGCCGGTCGACATGACTGCTATGGAACATCGTTCGCAGGAGGTTAGCGCGCTCAATCCCTTCCAGCGGCTACCTGTTCTGGTGCTTGATGACGGAACTGTCCTTACCGAAACGGTGGCGATTTGCCGCTATTTCGAGTCGCTTTATCCTGAGCCGCCGCTGATGGGGACAAGTGCACTCGACTCGGCGATTGTCGAAATGTGGAACCGAAGGGTTGAGTTGAATTTCCTCAATTTTGTCGCGCAAGCCTTCCGCCATACGCACCCTGCAATGAAAGAATGGGAGATCCCTCAAATCGCAGAATTCGGTGAGGCAAATCGACCCAAGGCTCAAAAATCAATGGAATTTTTGGACAATGAACTTGGTCCGCGCCAATTCATAGCCGGCGATAACTACACGATCGCCGACATAACGGCGATGATGGCTATGGATATGTTGAAACCAGCGCGGATCGACAGACCTCTGCATCTCGTCAACCTCATGCGCTGGTACGAGGATGTGGCATCGCGACCAAGCGCATCAGCATGACGATATGCAGCATTGCGACATGACCCTTGACGGTCTGCTTGAACAGATTGCCGCCTGCAGGGTTTGCCGGGATGATCCGCGATACGGGCTGCCGCTCCCTCATGAACCACGGCCGGTTTGCGTGGCATCGGCGACAGCCGGTGTCCTGATCGCCGGTCAGGCGCCGGGAACCCGGGTGCACGCCACAGGCATACCCTTCAACGATCCTTCGGGCGACCGGCTGCGGGCCTGGATGAATATCGGTCGCGACGTCTTTTATGACAGCACCCGCATCGCCATCGTACCGATGGGCTTCTGCTTTCCGGGTCTCGACAAAAAAGGGGGCGATTTGCCGCCGCGCAAGGAATGTGGCGAGTTATGGCGCGACCGGATCTTACGGTTGCTGCCGCGGCTGCGTCTGGTTCTTGTCATTGGTCAATATGCCCACGCCTATCACCTCGGATCGCTTCGGGAAAAAACACTCACGCAGACAGTCGAGAACTGGCGCGCCATTCGTGCAGCGGGGGAGTCACCGATGGTCTACGCGCTGCCGCATCCGTCGTGGCGCAACAATGCCTGGCTCAAGCGCAATCCGTGGTTCGAGGCGGATCTGCTGCCGGTGCTGCGGCGGGATGTCAAAGCTGCAATCGAAGGTTGATGTGTCTCTTTCGCCCGTGCTGAAGAAAACAATTCTACAGTTATTCTATTTTTGGATTGATTTTCTGGAATTACATGTGATGTAGTCGGTGCCCATGGCGTCGCGGTTGGTGGGC
>JBCCOK010000072.1:0-22553 GCA_039025395.1 Pseudomonadota bacterium | reverse complement strand
TTGGCCTATCAGTCGCCGGAAGAATTCGAAGCCCGTTCACTGGAAGCAACTGTGAGGTTGAACCCTGTGGCCCAACTGAACTGTCACCAATTTACGTGACTCAAAAAAGGGGTTCAGTCCAAAAACGTCACCTATGTCTCAGGTCGGTCACACGTGACGATTAACGCCCAAAATGGAAATTCAGCGTAAACCTGACCGTATGAAGCTGGTGATCGACATCCACAACATCAGGGGCGGCACCGACTTGAAAATTGTAGGTCTCACTGCCCAAATCGACATAATTGTATTCGGCGCCAAACGAAATTTGATCCGTGGCTCTATATGACGCCCCTGCTCCGATCGTCCAGCCGCTAGACCAGTCGGATGCGCTGATATCCTCAGGACCAAGGGTCGACGTGGCTCTCGCCGATACGTCACCGCCAGCATATCCGCCCTGAAGGAAAACCATCCACCTATCAAGCCCGAAGCCGGCACGAAGCTGCGCCAGCAACAAGGCGTCGACACCGACCTCCCAGGTATCCGTGAGCGGAAATGACGGGCTGGTGATGGACCTGTCTATGTCGGCGTAGGAAGCCGACAAATCACCGCCAAACACCCACCCGTTTTGCAGCTGATACCAATAACCGACCTGGCCACCCGCGAGGCCGCCATTGCTATTCAGGCTGGCGGTGTCACCGGTTGATCCCCAGAAGTTCGGCTGCGCGCCGACGTTCCACTGCGCTTCGTCCCAAACCCAGCCAAGGTGACCTCCCGCATAAAAGCCGGTCCAATCGCTTGCCGGTGAAGGCCCCACCACCGGCTCGGTAACGATTGCGTCTGCGGCAAACACCGGGTTGGCGGCGAGTGCTGCAAACACAACGAGTGATTTCAGAGATGTTTTCATTGAACCCCCAAATGAAACAATCCCGGGAAAACGGCATTCGGGCCAAGGCTAAACTCAGTCGTGGTTTTGCCCCGTCGGCCGGCCCCGCAAATTGCGAATCGCGATCGTGATGAACGCTGGTTGAGGGAGCTTGACGAACCGATGTATCGATCTCTGGTTGCCCATTGTTTCAATCGTATCAAACTCGGTCATGGTCGATACGATTGATACAGAGCCGCTCGCAGAGAGATTACGGATGGGGATCTTGCCGATGTCGCTCCATCGACTGCTCAGCCGAAAACATAACCGATGCCGCGGACGGTCCGGATCACCTCCGGTTTGGTTGGATTGTTTTCGATTTTTCGCCTGATCCTCGAGATGCGCAGATCGACAGAACGGTCGAATGGCTGCCAGCCCTTGTCATGAGCCTGTTCGAGAAGCTGATCGCGGTTGAGAATCCGACCTCTGTTTTCAGCAAACACACGCAGCAAGCTGAATTCCATAGCGGTCAATGCGATCTCAGCGCCATTGGCGTCGTAAAGCTTGGCTCCATCTATGTCGAGGCGGCAGGACCCGAATGGTACGGTTCCGGAAATTCTTTCGCGCTCAACGATTTGCTCCTCACGTATTTCGCTGCGCCGGATGGCAGCTTTGACACGCGCTTCGAGTTCCCGGATATCGATGGGTTTGACGAGGTAATCATCGGCCCCCAGTTCAAGACCCAGGACCTTGTCGATAACATCGCTGGCTGCCGTCAGCATGGTCACCGGCACTTGCGAGAATTGGCGGATTTCGCGCAGCGTGGTCAAGCCGTCTTTTCCAGGCATCCTGACGTCCAAGATAATCAGATCTGGTTCATCGTCCTTCACAAGCGCGATAAGTTCATCACCACTCGCCGCAGAGGTGATTTCATAGCCGCAATCGGTCAAGTGATCACAAACCATCTGGCGCATCGGGGCGTCGTCATCGCAGACGATAATGTTGCACGTCTGTGTGTTCATGAACCTGCTTCCAAGTCAGCGCTCTATTGACGGCCGACACAACTGCGTGACCAACGCCAAAAGCTCTTGTCTTATGATGGGTTTCTCGATGTGAGGGCGGCCACTCTTGTCCAGGAACGTCTTTACGTTCGCGCTCATGGCGTCGCCGGTTATGAAACCGGTCCGTTCTGCACATTCCGGCGCAACGGCTTTCATTGCATTATAGAAATGCTCGCCGTCCATGTCCGGCATCTTGAAATCGCTCAGAACGACATCGAAGTTCTGGTTCTTGATGATTTCAAGCGCATCGCGTGGTCTGACCGACTGCGTGACACTAAAACCGGCTTCCACCAAGAGGTCATGGGTCAACTGGGCGACTCCGGCTTCATCATCGACAACAAGGACAGATTTCGCCTCCCACTGAGACAAATCGGCTTCCGACGTATCTTTTTCGAACAGGTCTTGGTTTGCTGCCCGAAGCTTGATGTAGAACCGGGTTCCCTGTTTCTGTTTCGAACGCAGTTCCAACTGACCGCCATGGCTTTGGATGATCCTGTGGCTGAACGCCAGTCCAACGCCGGTTCCCTCGCCAACCTCCTTTGTCGTGAAAAATGGCTCGAAGACGCGGCTTTGAAGTTCCTTCGGGATTCCGGGTCCGTTGTCCTTGACTTGCACGACGACGTCGTCTTTCGCTTCATCATAAAAGGACCGAAGTGTCAGTTTGCCGGCGTCTCTCTTGGGTTCAAGCGCGTGACCTGCATTGACAATGAGGTTGGTGAAAACCTGCACCAACTGATCGAAATCGCCCGCCACAGGCGGAATTGTCTCATCAAGATCGATCACGACCCGCGTGCCATTGGCCGTCAGGCTATAGCTTGAAACTTCGATGGCCGTTTGAACAATCTCGTTGAGCGAACAGAGTTCGATCTTGGTCGGCCGCTGGCGCGCCATCGCCAGAAAGGTCTTCACAATTTTGGCCGCGCGTTCGGCAGACTGCTGGATGAGACTGAGCCGCTGTGCGAGTTTGGGATCCTCGATCTTGCCTTCAAGCATCTGGGCATAGCCAAAGATCACCGATAGTGGATTGTTCAACTCGTGGGCAACGCCGGCCAATAGCTCGCCAAGTGCGGAAAGTTTCTCATTGCGGTGGGACGTCTCTTTCTCTCTGACAAGCGCTGCCTCGGCGCGCAAGCGATCGGTGATATCCGTAAACTCCAGAAGATAACCGCCGAGGCTGGTCGGGTGCGCACTTGCCAGAAAATGACCGTCCCGGGTTTCGAGCGGAAGGTTCTTGGCAAACTCGCGCGCCTGTAACACCAAGCCTTCACACATTTGGTCGACGCTGACACCATCGGGCACTAGCAAGTGTCCGGCAGACACGACGCGACGCGCCATGTCTTCGATCCGCTCTCCCGGCTGCGGATCGCCAATATCGCCCGGATACCACATCTCGAGATAGCGTCTGTTGCCGACGATGTATTCGAAATTGGAGTCGAAAAGCGCGATCCCGTCAGTCAAAGACTGTAGGGCATCGATCACCGAATCCAGAAGCTTCTCTTCTGCACGCCGCAGCTTTGTCATGTCCCGGAAACTTAAAAGATAGCCGCCCAAGCCGGTCTGATGCGACGAACCGACGATGATACGCCCGTCGGATGTCGTGAGCTGGACGTTCTTCTGAAACCCGTAGAAAGCCGACATGTTGAGATCAAAAAAGCTCTCTTTGGTGTGACCTTCGGGCACAACGTAGAAATCATCGTCAATCAAGGCTCTGAACATGGAAGCGCCATCCGCGCCCGGTTCGGGAGGAACACGGTCTGAGAAAAAGCCCCTGAGCCAAGCATCGTTGGCAAGGACAAACTTGCTGTCACGATCAAAGAGAACCAAGGCGTCGTCGGTGGCTTGGATCGCATCGGTAACGGCTTCAAGACGTTTTTCCTGCGCGCGGCGTGTCTCCGTGACATCGCGAACAAAAAGCAGAGAACCGCCAAACGCCGTCAAATGCGATGAGCCGATAAAGTGACGCCCATCGGCGGAACGATAGGGAACCTGCTTTCCGTGTTGGGCCATCTCACCCATAATCCAAGCAATGTATTCCTCGTCCGACGTTCCGTCGGGGATGTCGTAAAAGCCGGTTTTAACCAGCGCTGTAAGGTTCTCCAAAGCGCTCTCGCCACGCTTTGGCGGCACGCGGTCGGGCCGGTCGAACATCATCCTGTGCCATGCCTTGTTGCCGAAGAGAAACCGCATTTCACCGTCGAGCAGCACCATGCCTTCGTCGAGCGACTGAAAGGCATCAAACAGCATATCGCGGGCTTTTTCCTCGGAGTTGATTTCGTTGGTGATGTCGCGCACGGTGATCAGATAACCACCCAGTTCTGTCCGATTGGAACGGATCAGCACTGTTCGTCCGTCGCTAAGTTCGAATTCGCGCCTTTCGCCGTAAGAGGTTGCCCAATCCAGAATGTCGCGCGTCATGTCATCGATGTTCGTGTCGTCAGGCAAAACAAGGCGGCCCGAGGCAACGAAAGCGCGCGTTACATCCCAGGCATCCTCTCCCGGTTTGATCTCCTGAAATCCGGGAGGGAAAAGAGCTTCCATGTATTTTTCATTGCACAGGACAAATTTCTGGTCCGTGCTCCATAGAGCAAAACCTTCAGAGATGGCTTCCACCGCATCCTTAATGACTTCGATCTCACGCGCTTCGGCGGCTTCCGCGCGCTTTCGGTCGGTGATGTCAATGAACGTAAGAACATAACCGCCAAGGCTGGTTTTGTTCGACGATGCCGAGATGACGCGCCCATCCGCACGGACGATTTCAAGGTCCTGAACATAGGACCGGATCAGTTGTCCGATGTGATCTGCAAATGAGAAACGGTCCATTCCGGTCGGAATTTTCCAAAACCCAGTCTCAAAAATCTCGTAGCCGAATTCAATTGCATCCTGGCCGGGCTTTGGTCCCTTGTGGCCACTCGGCAGCGCCAGCTCTTTGTACTTCTCGTTGCAGAGGACGAATTTCAGGTCCGAATCCCAAAGAATAAAGCCTTCCTCAAGTGCGTTGACTGCATCTTCAAGGTAAGCAAGCGCAGCCCGTTGCGCGTTGCCGGACATATCGGCATTCAGCTCCATGGGGAAGCAGCCCTCCGGCTTGAATTTCTCACGGTTGCAGGTCTCCGGTCATTGGCTGAAATCTGCAAAAGGATGATATCAGAAAGATTTCAGCCACTGTATCAATTGTATCAGCGCGTAGATTCCGAGCGGATTTCGCTGCGCGCGCACAGTCCGCACAAATGAACATCCGCCCCACTGCGGTTTGCGCAAGTGGGGCGTTGTTGTCCGGCACGCGTTTTCCTAGCGCGTTGCGCGTTTGCGCGCAGGCTTCGGCGTGTTCGGCTCCGGCGGAACAGCGTGGTTGGTCTTAAGCTGGCTCGATGTAATCACGCCGGCCCGCGATACGCCGCCATGATTGGCGCAGGCCATGTCTGACGTGATTTCATCACCGGTCAGTTTGAAGATCGTGCCATCCGCACACTGAATCGTGCGCTCCGAATAGGGCGTCAAAGCCATGCCCGGTACGCTTGATCCCAAAACGGAGCCAGCGGTCAGAACTGCAAGAGCTGCGAGAATTGAACGGTTCATCGAAATTTTCCTTTTCAACTTGGATGTTCCGGCGTTTTGCCGATGAACCAGATATTGAGGATGAGTGTATCCCTTCGATTTTGCCGTTTGCTTCAATTGTAAAAGTTCTGCGGACACTTGATACAGGTGAGGCACTGAGGACATAGCGACGACAGCAATAGGAACTATCACCGCTGTTCCGGGATCGAACATCGCCCTAAGCCGGGGCTCGTCGCCCCTCGCAGTCTCTTATCCAACCTCAACTTCCAAGGCACGCTTTGGTCGACGGCACGCCGGTGGTCCTGACGCGTCGGCATGAAACGCCGGAGAACCCGTGAGGGAAACGATGCATCTGCTGGCGCAAAAGGCCGACCTGTTCGAAAAGTTCATCGCATGACCTGCACCTTGCCAAGGACGCAGGCAATCGCTCCCTCCCGCCAATTGCCGAAAAAATTTCATGGCGGCGGGAATAGTCCGGCTAACCGCCCGTTCTCCAGTTGTGGTTTCGAATAGAAACCGAAAGACAGGAGACAAAAATGGACCATCGGATTGCCTTTACAGGGCCCGCGACTGCCAGCGAGAGTATCATGGCAGCGCTGTCGAAAGCGCACTGGACATTCACCACACGTCGCGCGGACCCCAGAGATGTTGCCGGTTTTTCGAGCCGCCTTTCAGCTGCCCGACCTGGCGATCTGGTGCTTTGTGAGATCACTGAGATCAATCAGCATCGTCGGCTGCAACTGAAGACCAAGCGCTACAAAAGGAGCTATGTCGGCGACCTGTTCGTTGCATGCGTTGGCGATCGATACGCGCCGGACCAGTATGAGGGGCGCGCAGAGATCAATGACCGCATGGCGCACCTGCTGGCCGGCGGTGGCGTCGTGGGCATTGTCGAACATGCCCATGACCGGATGTCGCCCCCAACCGTCGTTCGCCCGATGGCTCTTCTCGCTGACGCCGCAGGCAAAGTCATCAACATCTCCCGCTATGGATTGGCGAAGAGCGCGATCCCCACGGATGTCACCGTGTTCGGCGTATTCGGATCCTCCATGAATGCCGGCAAGACGACCGCTTCCGTCAGTCTGGCCTTTGGTCTTTCGCGGGCTGGATACCGGGTTGCCGGCGCCAAGGTCACAGGCACGGGCTCGTTCGGCGATTTCCTCGAATTCGAAGATTCCGGGATTGCAACGGTCGACTTCACCGACGCCGGGTTGGCATCGACCTACCGCATTCCGATTTCACGCATTGAGGACAGTTTCGAAACCGTCGTTGGCCATGCGGCTGCCGGCGGCGCGGAAATCGTCGTGGCGGAAATTGCCGACGGTGTTTTTCAGGACGAGACCGCCGCGATCCTGCGGGCGTCCAAAATCAAGGACCGGCTGGACGGGGTTCTGTTTGCTGCGCCCGATGCGCTTGGATCGGTCGGCGGTGTCAACGTGCTGGACGGCTTTGGGATGCGTCCGTTCGCAGTCTCGGGCATGGTCACGCGGTCGCCGCTCGCTGTGAAGGAGGCATTTGCGCAGACAGGCGTACCACACATATCGCGTGAACACTTGCGCAACCCCCAATTGGTAACCGCGCACGTCCGATCCTTGTTGCGGAATCAGCAACGGTTGCGACGGCAAGCCGCGTGACCGCTTGTCTGTCAACGACCGTAGCTTTCAGGTTTTTCGCGCGATCAGGGAATAAATCCCCCATTGGTGCGTTTTCCGAACACATCCGGAAAATGCCCAAGCGAGAAAGCTCCGGTCAAACCTGACATGCCCAATAAACCGAGCCATCACGCGGCCGCAAAGCAACAACACAGCACCAAGACCGCTGCAACACGACAGAAGGGAGAAAACCATGCAGTACTTCAAATGTATGAAATCGAACGTCGACCCCAAGCCGTTCATCGATGAGATCGAAAGCATCGATGGCGCATGGGCCCAATCGACTGGCCGGCAGGACAAGATCGCGGTGCAGCGCGAGGCTCTGGCTATTCCGCTGCGCGGCCTGCGCAAGTCGGCCATTGGAGATCGCAAACGGCGTGATGTCCATGAAAGCCGGTGGACCACCGGCTCCGCAAGCTTTGTGCGGGCATCCAGGTTCCTGGAGGATTTCGCGCAGGAAGAAGACAGCATTCTTGGCCGCGCAAAGATCGTCTGTCTGCCGGCCGGAAAACGGGTTTATCCGCATATCGACCGCGGGGAGTATTATCGGGTCCGCAACCGCTATCATTTCGTTCTTCGATCGGCCGCCGGCTCATGGCTGAAGGCCAACGACGAGGAAGTGCGGATGAAAGAAGGCGAATTGTGGTGGTTCGACAACAATCAGATGCACGAAGCCCATAACGACGGCGATCTGGATCGTATCCACATGATATTTGATATGCTCCCAAGCCGGCGCGCCGAGGCTGTCTTCGGCGCCACGGCGTGAGCCGAAGCGACAGATGACGGCGATGGCTATGACGCTCGCCCATTCGATGACATCGGACATGCTTGCACAGGCGATCATCTTCAGACCGGCTTCCACAACAAACAGCCTTGCCTGCTGGCTGGCCATGCCGGACCGCATCGACGCTGATGCGCCGCCGCTTGTGGCGGTGCACGGCATTCGCCGCAATGCTCGCCAACAGGCCGAGCTTTTTGCCCGGCGCGCTGCCGCGCTGGGCAGACCGGTGATCGCGCCTTTGTTCGACCGGCAGTTATGGCCGCGGTATCAGCAGGTCATTCGGCGCGGCCGCGCGGACCTGGCCCTGATCGCACTCATGCAAGGGCTCAGGAAGGAAGGCGTCTGGATATCGAAGCAGTTCGAGCTTTGCGGCTTTTCCGGCGGGGCTCAGTTTGCTCACCGCTTCGCTCTTTTGCATCCGCAGATGGTTGCGCGGCTGACCGTTGCCTCGGCCGGCTGGTACACCTTTCCGGATGGTGCACTGTTTCCCTACGGACTGTCCGCCCGTTGCGATCGACCCGATCCCTGGTCTGCAGTCACTGAGGAAAAAATTGCCAGTTTCTTGGCCATTCCGACCCAGGTCTGCGTCGGTGCCGACGATAGTCTGCGGGACGCCAATCTGCGCTGCGGAAGCCGGATCGACGCCCAGCAGGGCGAAAACCGGCTGATCCGCGGCATTCGCTGGACGAGAGCCCTTCAACGGGCAGCAATTGCTCGCGGCATGGAGCCGCGCGTTTCATTCATCGCCCTGTCCGTCTGCGGCCACGATTTTTGTCAATGCGTCCTGCGGGGCGGCCTCGACAAGATCGTCATTCCTGACGATAGCAGCCCGCCTCCCTATGCCAACGCTCGCAACGGCGATTTCGCCGCACATCGTCAACCGGGCGCAGCCGCTCTTCAACGATTGAGGTGCTGGCCATGACTGCGATGCCAAAACTCTTCGACCGCGGCCGGTCTCTCGGAATCGCAACGATCGTTGCGCTTGCGCTCGGTCAGGCCGCTTCCACCGGCATTGCCGCTTTTGCAACGCGCGATGTCTTTGCCGCTTTCCGGCAGGCCGAAAACGGGATGCCCGTCGTCGCGCTAGCACTGGTTGCCTGTTCAGGCCTGCTGATCGCCGTCATGCGCTATCGTGAGCGAGTCGTCGCTGAACGGGTCGGCCAGGACTATGTCGCCGCCTTGCGGGTACAATTGTTCAGGCATCTGGCGCACGTGTCCGCGCGTGATATCGACCATCGCCGCAGCGGTTCGCTTTCACTTCGGTTCGTTGGCGACCTGTCGGCTGTGCGCAATTGGGTAAGCCTTGGTCTCGCCCGCCTGATCTCCTCGCTGATCGTGCTGCCGACTGCGACTGCCGCCCTGTTCTTCTTGAACCCGCAACTCGGGAGTGCGGCCGCGATCCCGATTGCTATCGGAATGGTCGCCATGGCGCTGGCGGGACCGCGCCTCGGACCCGCCCATAAGAGACTGCGTAGCCGCCGGGCCCGGTTGGCCGCGGATATGAGCGAACGTGTGCCGCACGCGCCCGAACTGCGTCTTCTGGGAAGGGTTAAAACTGAAACCCGCCATATCGTCAGGCGGACCGAGAACCTGATTGATGCGGCGCTTGAAAGGGCGCGCGGCGCAGCCTTGCTGCGGGCCATACCCGACGCCGTATCCGGCGGTGCGGCCGCCTCGGTTTTCGCGACCGCACTCGCCACCGGTGCCGCGGCTGCCGAGGCGGCCGGAGCGCTCGCCGCGGTTGGTTTGATGATCCAGCCCTTGCGCGATCTGGCCGGCGTTTGGGACCGTCACCGCGCCTGGAAGGTGGCACACGGCAAGTGCGCCTCGCTCCTCTCGGTTCCGAGACTGGCCGGGCCAAGAAACCGCGCGAAATCCGATCTTGAAAACGTTCCGCAAAGTCTGTCTTTCGAGAATGCCGGCGCGGGCAACCTTGCCGGCGTCAACGCCGTCGCCGATGCCGGGCGCAAGGTTGCGATTATCGGCGCGAACGGGGCAGGCAAGTCGACGCTCCTGAGCCTGGCAGCAGGCCTTGAGAAGCCTGCCCATGGAGATGTCCGTCTCGGAGATCGCAAGACGATGGAGCTTTCCAACTCAGAGCGCCGCAGGCTGATCAGCTATATCGGCAGTCGCTCGCCCATTCTTGCAGGATCGCTGCGCCGCGCGCTGACCATGGGCGTTGGGGACCGCTGCGATGATGAGGCCGTATTGGACTGCGCCGAGAGGTTCGGCCTGGGTCAGGTGATCGAGAGGCTTGGCGGTCTGTCCGGCCGGGTTGCCGAGGCGGGCCGGAACCTATCTGCCGGTGAAATCCGGCGTGTATTGCTGACGCGTGCGGCGCTCTCGGGAGCAAGCCTGTTGCTGCTGGACGAGCCCGATGATGCCCTCGATCAGGAGGGGCCGGCACTTGTGGAAAGGCTGGTTTGCGAAACGCCCGCAACAACTTTGATGATCACACACAACAGTAAAATTGCCGTCCGAATGGACGAAGTCTGGATCATCGACAGCGGCAGACTGATCGCCAAGGGACCACCGGATGAAGTCTTCAGCGCCGGTCTTGACGATGTCGGCATTTGATAGCGGACATTTTTGAAACGGTACACAACAGCGACCAGTGCGTTAATGCTGACCTTGAAATCACGGCAAAAGTCCGCAAACTCGAGGCGGTAAAATCCCATTTGACGCGTGGCGTCGAGATTCGAGACTCCTATGGAAGCTTTTGTTTACGGAAAACGGCGTGCCCTGCCGCAGGAATTTCGGGCGTTCAATGACGTCGGCAAGACGGCGATCGTGTCGGTCGACATGCATCAGGGCCACCTTGCCGATAGCCCGGACTGTCCATGTCCGGCGCCACGGGCGCGCGATATAGTCGAGCCGATCGACGAATTTCATCGTTTAGCCCGAACCCACAAGGTTCCCGTCATTCATGTTCGCAGCGTCCTGCGAAAGGGCGGGGTTGACGACATCAATGGTGTCAAGTCTGCGTGGCGTATGACCTTCCCTCTACATGTGGGGGATATCCCGAATGCCGATGAGCATGCCATAGAAGGCACCCGCTGGACGGAGTTCGTCACCGAGGTCGCCGATGACGATCTGGTGGTGAGCGGAAAAAAGCGCCTCTCACCGTTCTTTGCAACCGATCTCGATTTTCTGCTCCGCCAGATGGGAACGAAAGTTGTCGTACTGAATGGCGGTATGACCGATTGCTGTATTCTCAATGCGGCCTTCGATGCGAGCAACCACGGATATCGCGTTGTCGTTGCCGGCGATCTTGTCCGAGGGACAGACGAGCACCTGGAGGCGGCGGGTCTGTCCATTGTGTCATTGCATCTCGGACTAGTCATGGATGCAGCAGACATTGCGGCCATGTGGTCGATCTAGACACTGTACCGGGTTTGCCTATCAGGCGTGCGACCGCCACCGCTATTGGCGACGTCAAGCCTCAACAAACTTGATGGGTCTTCATGCGGCTGAAAATCTCAGCGCTTTTGCGCGAAGGCAGTCCAGTCTTCAACCAGGCGTTTTCCATAGGCGCTGCTTTTACCTTTGTCTCTTTGTTTCAACGTCTTCGATCTTCTTGCGCTCAGGTCTCCTATCGAGGAGATTTAGCAAAAAAGTGGTGGTTTTACCGTCAACCTGCACAGTAATTTTCCAGTGCCTGCACAATATTTAGTCACTGATTAAAAGTGATGCGAACTTCCTTGACCACGTTGCTTTTGATGGCCTAGCGTTTCGGCGGGATCACTCACAACAAGTGAATGATATCGCGTTGCGCACCCAGTTTTTTGCCGCCTCGGCAAAGGTAAAATTAGTGAGGGAATACACAAATGATCCGGAAAATTTTCCGATGGAATACGCTTTTAACCGCCGTTGCCGGGACGTTGTTGGCAACTGCGGCCCATGCGGAGTTTGCCGCCCAGGGAGACCCCAAGCCTGCCGTTATCCTTTTCGGCCCAACCAATGATGGCGGATGGTCCCAGGCCATTGATGAAGCGCGTGTGCGCCTTGAAACAGAATTGGGACTGAACATCCCGCAAGCAGCGGAGGTGCCGGAGTCCGCAACGTCGATTCGCCCGGCAGCGGAGCTGTTCATAGAACGGGGCGCAAACATCATACTCGGGTCCGCCTTTGGCTATTCCGATACCTTCAAGGAGCTGGCAGAGGAGAACCCGGAAATCGTTTTTCTCAATCCGGCCGGTACCACGAATGGTGACAATCTCAAGAGTTTCTATGGTCGCACCTACGAGACACAATATCTGTGCGGCATGGTGGCCGGCGGCTTGAGCGAGACCGGCAAGCTGGGTTTTGTTGCGGCGAACCCTTTTGGTCTGGTGAACTGGACGATCAACGCCTACCTCCTCGGCGCACGCCAGGTTAACCCGGATGCCGAGTTGACGGTCGTGTTCACCGGCGCCTGGGCCGATCCGGTCAAGGAACGTGCTGCCGCCGAAGCGCTGATCGAACAGGGCGTCGATGTGATTGGTCAGCATGTTGACACGCCGGCGACGCAAGTGGTTGCCGCCGAGGCCGGCATTGCTGGAACCGGCCACCACCGCGACCTGTCGGAGTTCAGCGACGCGACGCAATGTTCTTCCGTTTGGACCTGGGACCGGTTTTTAAAGCCCGAGATCGAAAAGATCGTGTCCGGGGAGTTTGAGCCAATGCCGTTCGGCGCTTTCCTGTCCATCGGCGACGGTGCGATCGACATAGCCTGCTGCGGTCCGGCAGTTTCGGAAGATCTGAAAGCGAAGGTCATGGCGGAGCGGGACGCGATCCTTGCTGGCAAGCATGTTTTTGCTGGACCGCTGTCCGATCGGGACGGCACGGTGCGTGTTGCCGAGGGCGAAGTCTTGGGCGATGGTGCATTGTGGGAAATGGACTGGTTCGTTGATGGTGTGACGGGCGGCCCATAGTGGCGGCCGCACTGGCCCTGAAAGACGTTACCAAGGTTTTTGGCGGCTTTCGGGCACTCGACCGGATCTCATTTTCTGCGACCGCCGGAGAAGTGCACGCGCTTCTCGGCGAGAACGGGGCGGGCAAGTCGACCCTGATGAACATCGCCTCGGGGATCTACACGCCAGACGAGGGCCACATCGAAATCGATGGCACGCCGGTGGTCCTCAAAGGCGCGCGCGACGCCGCATTGCGCGGCGTCGGCATGGTCCATCAACACTTCAAGCTGGTACGAAGTTTTTCGGTGCTGGACAATTTGCGGCTTTTCAATCCGCAGACAGCGCCTTCTGCCTTGTCGGATCGGGCAAAGTCGCTCGCTGCGCAGATGGGTTTCAATATCGATCTTGCCCGGACGGTGGGCACTCTTGGTGTCGCGGAACAACAGCGGGTCGAAATCCTCAAGGTCCTGGTGGCCGGGGCCCAAATCGTCATTCTCGATGAACCGACCGCGGTCCTCTCCGATGAGGAAGGCAATGCGCTGATGGCTCTCGTCAGGAGCCTTGCCGATGCTGGCAACGCCGTTGTTCTTGTTACCCACAAGCTCAACGAGGCGCTGTTTCATTCGGACCGGATCACCGTCATCCGATCAGGCCGCAAGATCGTCGGCACCATACCGTCCGAAACCGATGCAAAGCGCCTTACGACCGATATCGTAGGAGAGTACCTTGTCGAAGAGCCTGCTCTGTCCGCAGCCGCGGGATCAGTCCGTCTCGGGCTTGTCGAAGTCCAACAGCCAGGGTCGGACGGACGCAAGGGCTTGAGGGGTGCAAGCTTCAATGCGCGCGGTGGCGAAATTTACGGTGTCGCCGGGGTGGCTGGAAACGGGCAGGACGAATTGGCAGATGTTCTGTCCGGGATGGCCGCGCCGGAAGCAGGAAAGATCGAGATCGCCGGGGCCGGTGACGTAGCCGCAGACGGTCCCGATGCGCGCCGACGCCACGGAGTGGCAACCATTCCGGTTGACCGATACCGCCAAGGCCTTGCAGGCGGCATGAGTGTTGCCGACAACCTGGCCGTTCGCGGCGCTCTCGCCGGTCGGTACGGCGGGTGGAGCAGATTTGACCGCAGAGCGGCAAGAAAACGCGCTGCCGAGCTGGTTGAAAGCTTCGAAATCCAGGGTGTCCGCAGCCTCGGGCAACGCTCTGCGCTGCTTTCGGGCGGCAATGCTCAGAAGCTTGTGCTGGCAAGGGAGTTCGAGGGCGATCCGTCGATCGTCGTGGCGCACAGCCCAACCCGAGGGCTGGATGTCAGGGCAAGCGCTGCCGTTCATGGCCGGTTGCGCAAGGCACGGGATCGAGGCGCCGCGGTCGTCGTCATCAGTGAAGATCTCGACGAGATCATGCTTCTTTCAGACCGGATCGGGGTCTTGTCCGGCGGTCGGATTACCGCGGAATTTTCAGCTCCGGCCGACCGGGCTGCAATCGGGCAGGCGATGGTCGGCCATGACTGAGGCACCCGGGGTCGAGCGATCGCAGGCAATCGGCATCGCCACGGCGGGCCGCCCGCCCCTGCGGCTGGTTCCAATCCTGGAGCGGCGGTCCACCATAGGCGACTTCGAACGGATCAGCGTCTATGGCGCGAGCCTTATTGTTGCAGCCCTGATTTCAATCAGCCTTTTAGCGGTGGCCGGTGTTGCGCCATCCGCTCTCGGCAGCGAGATCGCCACGGTAGCGTTCTCCAGTCCGCGCGCTTTGGGTTCGGTTCTTGCGCAGACAGCGCCGTTCTTGATCGCGGGCTTGGCGACAGCCATCGCCTTCAGAGCGAATTTCTGGAATATCGGGCTTGAGGGCCAGATGATATTCGGCGCCATATGCGCGTCCGTCGTGGCGATCTACGACATCGGACCGGAATGGCTGCGCCTGCCGCTAATGATGATCGCGGCCGCTGTCGGCGGAATGCTCTGGATCGCCGGACCGGGTTACCTGAAGCTGAAGATCGGTGTGAGTGAGGTCATCACGACACTGCTGTTGAACTATGTCGCGTTCAACCTGCTGCTGAACCAGCTTTATGGACCGTGGCAGGATCCGGTCAGCCGCTTCCCCCATACCGAGGCTTATGATACGGCCGAACGCATGCCGTTCCTGGGTTGGGAAAATCTCAGCTGGGCGCTGCCGTTCGCCGTCGTCTTGATGCTCGGCCTTTGGTGGGTCTATTCGATGAGCAGGTTCGGCTATCTGACGGACCTGATGCGTTCCAATCGCGAAATGGCGCGCGCCGTCGGCGTGCCCGTTGTCGGCCTGTCGATTGCTGCGATCCTTGGATCGGGAGCTGTCGGCGGTCTTACCGGATTTGCCATTACGGCCGGGGTCGAAGGGCGCATGACCCAGGATTTCTTCACCGGGTACCTGTTCGCCGGCGTTCTCATTGCGTTTCTGGGTCGCAACCACCCGCTTGGCGTTGCAGCCTTTGCCATATTCATGGCGATCCTTCTGCTCGTCGGACAGAGCCTGCAGGTGTTTTTCCAGGTGCCGTTTTCGCTTGTTCAGCTTATTCAGGCAATCTTCATCGTTTGCGTTGCCGGATCGCAGTTTTTCCTGACCTACCGTATGCACTGGCGGGGTGCGGCATAGTGGATTTCCTTGCCAATTGGGCTGCCTCCATCCCGGCCTTCGCGGTGCCCTTTGCACTTGCCGCATTCGGACTGATCATCAGCGAGAAAGCGGGCGTCCTTAATCTGGGAGCCGAGGGTTTCATGCTGGCCGGAGCGCTGGCAGGCGTCGGGCTGATGATTGCCGGAGCGCCGCCGCTCCTTGCCTTGGCCGGGGCGGCTATGGCCGGAGCAGCGATGGGCCTGCTGTTTGCCGTCATGGTGGCGGGACTGCGCATTGACCATGTGATTTCAGGTCTGGCGCTGGTGTTCGCCTCCGGCGCCCTGACGAGTTTCATCGCCGCGCAATATCGTTGGACCAACACCGCAATTGGCGGGCTCGAGCCAGTCTTGCTGGAACAGGACATCGTTGTTTTCGCAACACCGTTCATTTGTCTCGCAGTCGTCTGGCTTTTGCAGAGAACGCGGTTCGGTCTGGCAATCCGCGCGGTTGGTGAAAATCCCGGCGCGGCTGATGCTGCCGGAATTGACGTGACGAATGTCCGTTTCGCCGCAATCATCCTCGGGGCCGCGCTGATCGGCCTTGCTGGCGGGTACCTGACTGTCGCCGTCACCCGGATCTGGGTTGACGGCGTGGTTGGCGGCCGCGGCTGGATCGCCATTGCACTTGTCATTTTTGCCCGATGGCATCCGTGGCGCGCGCTGCTCGGCGCTCTTTTGTTTGGCTGTATCGAAGCGCTGATCCCGCGGATCGCGGCGACCGGAGCCGATGTGCCGAGATATTTTCTGCAAATGACACCTTATCTCGCAACGCTGGCAGTGATGGTCTGGGCTGCCATGCGGGGATCGGATCGCTGGGCCCAGCCGGCAGCGCTGGGCCAGCATCATGTGCGCGAGGATCGAACCTGACCGAAAAAGAAGGAGACTTTGATCATGATTATCTATGAACCACCAAAACCCGCCAAGGAAGTCCCGCTTATCGACCTGGCGCCGACTTTCGGCGATGATCCGGAAGCCAAGAAGGCGGTTGTGTGGGAAATCCACAAGGCCTGCGTCGATCCCGGGTTCTTCTATATCAAGAACCACGGCATCCCCGAGGAGGTGATGAAAAACCAGCTGAAAATCGCAGCCCAGTTTTTTGACCTTCCCCACGAAGAGAAGATGAAGCTCGACTCGGTCAAGGAAGCGTCAACGCGGGGATATGAACCGATGGCTGCTCAGACCCTGGACGAGGGCTCGCCGCCCGATTTGAAAGAGGGCTTCATGTCAAGTGTCGATGCGCATGAAAACCATCGATATACGAAGCTTGAGGTTCCGGGCACGGGCCGCAACCAGTGGCCCGAGAGCTTTCCCGAGTTCCAGCCACAATATGAGGCCTACAGTGACGAGGTCCTCAGTCTGGGCCGTCACCTTGCCCGGCTTGTTGCGCTGTCGCTGGAACTGCCGGAAGATTATTTCGATGAGGGCCTGGTCGAGCCGCTTCACTATTGCCGCATTCTGAAATACCCGCCGATGCCGGGTGATGCCGCGGAAAACCAGTTGGGTGCCGGCGCCCACACCGATTGGGGCCTTTTGACGCTGCTGCTTCAGGATGAGGTCGGCGGGCTGGAAGTGCGCGCCTCGGACGGCGAGTGGATCTCCGCGCCGCCGATCCCGGGGACCTATGTCATAAACCTAGGTGAAATGTTCCCGGTCATAACAAATGATCTGTACAAGGCGACCATGCACAGGGTCTTGAACAATCACTCAAGCAAGACCCGGTATTCCTGTCCGACCTTCTGTGACCCGGAGTATTTCTACAAGGTCGAATGCGCTCCGACCTGCATGCCGGAGAGTGGCGAACCGAAGTATCCGCCGATGACAGCAGGCGAACATCTTCGCGCCCAATTTGAAAAAACCTTCGGCATCGCGGCTGAGTGACATGAACCTGCTGATGCAAGTCAGTCTATTCTCGGAGGACTTCGTCGCCCTGTCGGAGTTCTACCGGGATGTGTTCGATCTTACCGAAAACGAGGCTTTGCGCTCGGATGTCTTCCGGGGTTACCTGTCGGGCGAATGCATGGTGGGTTTCTCGGCGCTTGCCGCCTACGAGATGCTGTCGCTCGAGCCGCGGCGCGCGGGCGAAGGCGATCAGACCGCATTCACGTTTCGCTTCGATACCAAAGAGGCGCTGGACACGGCTGTCGAAAAGGCCGTCTCGCGTGGCGCGACACTCGTGAAGGCACCCTTCATGACCTACTACGACTGGTATATGGCCGTTCTTCGCGATCCCGACGGAAACGCGCTGCGTCTGGCATGCCCTGAGCCTGAGCAATAGTCGCCGGTGTTTCATCTCCCCCCGACGGCAGTCGCAAACTGCGGTCGGGCTTGCTCTCGGCGCTCATCCGAGCGTTTGCCGGTTCGCTAAGCTCAGAAAATTCGCTGCGCATGATTTGTCGGCTGAGCATGTCTTACGCGTTGCGGATTTGGAGCATCATCACAACACTCCGGTATTTGAACAGGGACGGAGTTTGGAAGATTGATGAAACAGAATTTTCCGATGTTCTTGCGTTACGATAGCGCAATCGACAAACCAAGGAGCAAAATCAGTGCCGCTGATAGACATTCACGTCTTGGAAGGCGTTTTCTCTGAACGCGAGAAAGCACGCATCATAAGCGAGACGGCAAAAGCGTTTGGATCGGTTGCTGGAAAGGCGATGCAAGACAACACCTCCGTGCGGGTGCACGAAGTAAAGAGCGGTCACTGGGGAGGCGCCGACAGTGTCTGGACAACCGAGAAGGCACTGGAGCTAAAAGCAAAGGGTTAGTCAGGTACACCTCTGGCTCAGCGGTTGCCTGTCGTCGCCAGCACTGAGCACCGCAAGCGTTTCTTCGATCCACGCCCAAAATCTGCACGCTGCACATCGCAGCCGAGCGGAGCGGCGAACCTCAGTGAATGTCGGCTGAAACAAGTAGGCGCATAAAACTTCGGTCTATTCTCAATTCTTTTTAGTTTCAATATGAGCATGCATCAAAAACGATCGTTGCAGGTGTTGCCTTGTCCAAACGAAATTTTGGAAATCCTCGGAAGACAGAAAACATCACGCTTTTGTTTGAGCTTACGTCCATCATACTTGGCACGAACGAAAGCATTACGGATTAAATCCGACACGAGTGAGCGTCCAGAATGGGGACGCGAAGTAATCATCCGACTTGCGATCGTTGAAAGGCGGCTAAAGGCCGTGACGGATGCTCACCCGAGGCGGTAAATGAGAATTGCTGTGAAGCAGGATTCGGCCGGAGGGAGGCCGCAGCGGACGTCACTTTCTCACAAAACTTGCGGTACTCTGGCCGTTTCGCTGTCGATATCCGCACCCATTTGTCAGGGGCAGTAAAGTCCGCAGAGTGAAACGTCGACAGTTCCTTGGAACACAAACCACTTTCGACGTCTGAATTAGCGTATACTAGGCCGCTAGTACCCATTGGTTGTGATGTTCAACCATCTATTGAGGGAGGCCTTGGATGAATTACTCAGAGGGCAAGCGCAAAATGTCGGATGGCGTCAGTGTCTTCATTCGCCGATGGACACCAGAGCCTGAATTCAAGGGGATCATTCTGCTCTTGCACGGCGGCGCTGAACATTCAGGCCGCTATGGGAAAGTGGCCGAAAAACTCTCCGAAGCAGGTTACGAGGTTTTGGGGTTTGATCTGCGTGGCTACGGAAAAACGGAATGGCAAAAAGGGCATCTGCGCCATTCCTCCGTTTATCAGGATATGGATGAACTGCTGGCGGAGGAGCTGAATAGGAACAAACCTGTCTTCCTGATGGGGCACAGCCTCGGCGGCCAGATTGCACTGCTCTATTGCATTGACCGACGACCAAATTTAGCAGGTGTAGTGGTGACAGCTCCCGGCCTCGAAGTCCCCGAAAAAGACCGAAAACCGGCGCTGCTGATCAAGATGCTCGGATCAGTTTTCCCGACCATCTCCGCATCGCTGCTGATAGACGATACCAAGTTGATGAGCAACAGCGCTGCGCTTGAGGAATTCAGGGCTGATCCGCTGGTCCATTTCCGCGGCACATTTGGAATGGGTCGTGACTGGTTTATAGGGCTCGATCGAGCAATAAACGAAGCGCACCAGTTTCCTTTGCCACTTCTATTGGTCCACGCCGAAGCGGATGAGATTACTCTGGCGAGCGGCAGCAAGAGTTTCGCGGCCAAACACCCGGCGGACTGCACTTTGAAAACCTATGACATCGCGTATCATGACCTGAAAGGGGAGCCTGAGTGGAACATGATTTCCGGTGATATCGTTGCATGGCTGAACGACCATCTTCCCAACCAGGGCAACAGTTGACCATATACACCGGGTTTTGCATGCGACACTGGTTTTTTGGTAGCTTTGTCTGCAGTGTGTGAATTCAGATTGGGCTCGATCTCGCAAGTGCAGCGAATGTCTCCTTCGGCGGTTTGCAAAGCAGCATTCGAGGCGAAGGGTGAATGGTTGCAGAGGGCCGATAGCCTTTGAGTTTGTAGAGACAGTCGAAGGCCGGCAATGGAATTACATTGACAGCATACTCAATCCCCGTTTTTTTGGTTTTCGCCCGCGCTTACCGGGTAGAAGCGTGCGGCCGGTGTGCTGTTTAAGCGCCGACATCCATTTGGCTTCCCCGATCGGACGGCCGACGGTTTGTGCATGCCGCAGCGCACCGAATGTCTCCGCCTCGTCGAACGGTTCACGCAGAAACCTTGCAAATGGACCTGTGCGCTCCATAACCGGCGCGACCGTCACGATGCTATCGTCCTTGCCTGCAAGGCGGGCCCTTGCGCTTGACCATTGCCAGTCCCCTGCCCGTTTGACACGCCCCGCCCGCACTGGATTGAGCGTTACATAACGCACGGCATTCAGCAAATGCCCCTCGTCCATCACCACGGAGCCGTAACGCCCCTGCCACAGATGGCCGGTAACCCGTGCGCGGGCGTTTGTGTAACCCGTATAGCGCTTATGGACATCGGCAAATGTCCGGCGCAGACCGTCATCGTCGGATGGCGCAGCGACAATGTGGACGTGATTGGGCATCAGGCAATAGGCCCAGATTTGCGACCGGGCGCGCTCGCTGCTTTCAGCAAGCAGGTCCAGATAAAGCGCGTAATCGCCGTCTTCGAAAAATGTCCTTTCCCGCCGGTTGCCGCGCTGGGTGACATGATGCGGATGGCCGGGAGGACAATGCGGGCCATCTCCGAAGGCCCGCAAAAAAGGGATTTAGTAAACTGTCACCATCATTCGAACTGCTCCAGAACAAGGCTGGTCTGTGGGACAACTGGTGCGTTGATTGGGTTAGCGTTGCCGCTCCAGGATCGCACATGCAGCCAACTGCACATCTGGCTGCACGAGCAAGTAGCAAATGTCCATTGTATTCTGGTCTGTTAACAGACCTTGAATGTATCCATCTTCGTCCACCCACAACAAACGTCCGTCGCTCGCAACAACGCCAACAATTTTTTCACTTGCAATGGCAGAGGAAACGGTCCCTGCATAGCGGCGCCCGCTTTGTTGATCAATCGTAACCGTCATTGGGATGGATTTCAGTCTGTGCTCAAACTGCTCTTCCGCGCTTTCCGAAGGGAAATGATTGGTTTCACCCTTCACAATTGTCTCCGACATGCCCATCCACGTTCCCCGGATATCGGGGTATTCTTGAGAGAATGCGGTGGGTCCGTTAGCCATTGAAATCGCCACCGCCACACCGATCGTTGCAAGCCTCATACCGCTACTCCCCTAATGATAATGATTGACAATCCCTGGGGCCTTCTGTGGTTTTCAACCCCGTTATACTTGGGAATTGTTGGAGGCAACAACATTGAATGTCCGTCCTCCGTTGATCTGGGATGCAAAACTTCGGTACTGATCGACATGACTGGATTGATTGGATAAGGGGTAAACTTCGGACTTGGTGCCCGCTGTCTTGCGGCTGTTTGTCACCGGTGTTTGCGTTCGTAAGCAAAGCAGGGATTATCAAAAAACGGTCTCTACCAGTTTTGAACGAGTGTCACAGCTGCTTCTGCGAGCTTTGCGTGAGCGGCATCCTAAAACCAAAGAAATTATCTCTGCCACCGGCTTATCGCCAGTGACTAAACGGAACAATTACTGCATAGGCCTGATCGGTTGTTATGTCGTTGTTTGTCATATCGCCATTGTCGTTTGGGTGCTAATAGACCGGAATCGGAATCTTATGCTTTTGTTGAGTTATTGGTTCCCCGTTTATGGTCGTCGTCCCTGATTTTAGAACCTACGCTTGGTTACAATCAGAGCTGCGGAAAACCGCGTCAGAAAAAGCGAGAGCAAAAAGGGATAAACTCGACCCAAAAACAAAACGCTTGATCAAGTCGCTCGAAGCAGTCGCGTCAATCAATTGCCCTACCTTTGAATTCTATTCATGTCCGTTTTTGTTGACTATTAACCTTTTCACCAATGACCTGCATTATCAACTCCATTGTATTTTGATCCAAAATTTCATGACCGTGGTTTGTCACGACTATTCTATGCTGCAGGCTCAGTGTTTTCGACAATTCGCTAAATAGACTTTCCTTTGCATTATTTAATAGATTTCTCCTATCAACAATTTCTATCACTAATTGATCATTTCTAGAAAATATTAAATTGGCAAGCGCTGCACCATGTTGCGCTATTACTACGTCTGCGGTCGAGAAATATGCAAATTGATAAGACAGCGGCTTGTCTTCAAGATGTATTGTATGAACGTTGTCGTATATTGAGCCGACTGCTTCCACCAGCTCAGACATGTTAGGGATCGATCGGCGTTCAGCGGCTGTTGCTCTAATTTCCGATTCTTTCGTTTTATAGAAACTTGGCGGCTTCCCGCGGTTAACAATTACGATTTTTATTTGCTTTTTATTGTTCGTTTTGGCTTCTATTTTCGATATTTCTTCCTCTATTTCTTCACCAATGATTGATCGTATTGCCTTTTTGAAATCGGAAAACACCTCTTTGTTGAAGGATCTATAGGCGTCGTATCCTTTTAGAATCTGAAATTCTGAAAACGGCTTTATGATAGAGAATATTGCCTTTATAATATTATCTATATACTTTAACTTTACATTTTTTCTTATGTATCTATTTAGCCCTACTGGAAGCCGCAATTTTAGGTAGCGCGCTTCTG
>JBCCOK010000071.1:0-23747 GCA_039025395.1 Pseudomonadota bacterium | reverse complement strand
GTTCTCACCGGCCTCCATGCGCTTGACGACTTTCAGCTTGAAATCCCGGCTGAAACTGCGGGGCTTCTTGGTCGGAAACATCAATCCTCCTTAAAGAGAACTGTAACCTGTTTCACTGACTCATTTACGGGGTTCAGTCCATTTTGTACCGGACACATGGGTAACACTTTTGGTCATTTGGCCGGAGGTGTTGATGCTGTGGAGAGACATATGTGTCATGGAGGAACGTCTTCGTTTTGTTGCCCGCCGTCTGGAGTGCGAATGCATGAGCGATCTGTGCCGTGAGTTCGGGATTTCACGCAAGACCGGCTACAAGATCTTCAATCGTTACAAGGAGCACGGCCTGGAAGCGCTGTGCGACCGTTCGCGCCGTCCGGTGCGCTATGCCAATCAATTACCCGAGGCGATCGAGCGTCTGATTGTCGCGAGCAAGCGCGACAAGCCCCACTGGGGTGCCCGCAAGATCCGCGAGCTGCTGGTACGGCGTCTGGCCGGCGATGTGCGCATCCCGGCCAAAAGCACGGTGCACGCGGTCCTCGACCGGCACGGCCTGGTCAAAAACGAAGCCGGCAGCGCAAGCGTTGCAAGGCGCAGGGCACACCGCTGTCGGCGGGATCGCAGGCCAATGATCTGTGGTGCGCCGACTACAAGGGCGCGTTCAAGCTCGGCAACGGCCGATACTGTTACCCCCTGACGGTCACCGACCATGCCTCATGCATGCTGCTGATGGCGCAGGCCCATGAATCGACCAAGGAGATCAACGCCCTGTCAGCCTTTCAGCGGCTGTTCGAGGTATCGGCGGAGCTCGAAGGACTGGCAGCCCGGCTGACATCGGAACTGCTGACGGACGATGCCGCCGCCTCCATTCAGGAGGGGTTGGAGGCATGTGTACAGGCGGCCGAAGCGGGTGATGCTTCAGCCTATGCGGCGGCAAACCTCCTATTCCACGGTGCCATCCACACTTCATCGGGAAATGCATGGCTGAACGAACAGCTCGCGCAAATCGAGACCCGCATCAACCCGCATCGCTCCATGCCTTACCAGGTGCGCGGCCGTCTTCCCCAATCCGTCAAGGAGCATGAGGCAATTATGCTGGCGATGTTTGAGGGAAGAGGCGAAGACGCCGCGCGCCTGATGCGCGACCAAATGATGCTACAGGGCAAACGGTTGCCGCTTTTGCTTCAAAACGTCGCATAGTCCTTGCGGTCAGGGCAGAAATACGAACGCCGTCCAACTATGCGTTCACGTTCGGGCACGGCATGAGTTGCAGTGCATACTGATGCTGCAAGGCGGTGTTTGGGGAAGTCGGCCAGTGGGGCAAAGCGCTTATTGGTCCTGTCGCTTTTGTTCAAGAACCTCTTTGAGACCGTTAAGCGCGTTTATAGTAGCGGGCATCCCACCATATACAGACATTTGCATGATGATCTCTGCAAGCTCTCGACCATCTGCTCCGGTCTTGAGTGCGTGTTCGATATTAACTTTGAGTTGCGGACCAGTTTGGCCACCAAGTGCGGTTAGAGCCGCCACAGTCGCCAATTGACGCGTCTTCATATCAACGACACCGCGTGCATAGAGCCGGCCATAGGCAAACTCGACCAGTGTTTCAGAAAACTCCGGAAGAAGGTCATCATAATACTCCGAAAGAATGCGCTCCAAGTCCGGATTGAGATCTTTCAATACCCTTCGGCCGCGTTCAAGTGCCCTGTCCGTCATCGTTTTTCTCCAGTTGCACAGGTCAAGTCCACGCCGTCGACGTCACCATTCATAACAGATTGAAAGTGGTCAATTTTTTCTTTCAACAACACTTCGGATTCCTCAAGTTCTCTTCGTCTAGCGGTGACTTTCTTGCGATGCTGAACCAGCATTTCCCGCCGCTCGTTAATCGAGCTGATGCCCTTTGATCGCAGATCAACGTAGCGGGCCATGTCGTTCACGCCCATGCCTGTAGACTTGAGTACGTTCAGAAAATCTACCCAGGCAACGTGATCCGATGAGTAGCGACGTCTGCCGGAGTGCGTTCTGTCGACCTGCGGCATGAGTCCAATTTTTTCGTAATATCTCAACGTATCGACGGACAGGCCGACTCTCCTAGAAAAAGTACCGATTAACATGCTTTTGGTGCCTTCTTATGTGACGCACCCGGAGCCTACTTGCTGGAGTGCACTCCACGTCAACAGGCTTCAGAAATTTTTTTGTTGCGTGATTGCTTTTCAGAGATTGGTGAATCGTTGAGCGGATCTATAAATCACATCGCAAAGGATCGCCGCCAACCCGGATCTTAACGCGCTTCATGTAATGCGGCGCGTTTTATCTCCATCAACGAAGATTGCCGGGGTTTGTCGTCAAGGCGCATCCGGAACGATGATCAAAAGACAGCGGCTCCTGTCGGCGATACTTGCCAGAACATGGGGAACGGAACCGGGAAACTCGACATAGTCTCCAGCCTCTAGGGTAACGTTCCGTGCGCCGATGGTAATTCGAAGGCGTCCGGCCAAAAGATACAGCAACTCCGTTCCGGCATGAAAAGCCGATGCGGCCCTCTGCTCGCCCGCTTCCAGTTCCAGGAGAAAGGCTTCGTGCTTTCCGCCCGAGCCTGAACCTTCGGACAGCAAGGCGAATCTATGCCGGCTGTCTTCGGTTCCTGCCATGCGGAAGGTCATGTCCGTTGCGCGCACATGCCGGATTTCGCCGGGCGAAACATCCTCCCCCAAGAGGCGCCCGACGCTGGTGTCGAGCGCCGCCGCGATCCGCATCAGCGCGGCGACGGAAAGGGATTTCTGACCCCGCTCGAAACGCGACAGGTGCCCCTTGCTGAGATCCGTACGTGCGGCCAGCCGATCTAGCGTGAGCCCTTTGGCGCGTCGAAGCGCGCGCGCCTGCTGTCCGGCAATGGCGGGAGGCCGAACCCGGGACGGTTCTCCGTGCGATTCTGTAAGGATTTCCGGTTGCTCAGGCATGGCGGTCACAATTGACAACTTGTTGTCTTTTAGGTGAATATGCTGCCATCTTGCGGTGCGATCGGTCAAGGAGCCGTCATGACGTCCCACAATCCAGCGGTTTCCACGAACGAAAATCGCCCAATGAATGAGGGTCTGCCCGACTGGAAAGGATACATTGTCGGTCTGCACGTTGTGCCGCGTTCCTTTCTTCCGATGCGCGACGTCAGCACCCTGAACCTGATTGCCGGTGTGGGCGTAGAAGGTGACCGTCACGTTACCGGCGAAGCTTTTCACTCCGACCGGCCCGAGGAAGGGCGTCAGATCACCTTTTTCGAGGAGGAAACGCTGGAGGCGCTCAAACGCGATCACGATGTGACCCTGCTTCCTCGGGAACATCGCCGCAATGTTACGACCCGTGGCGTGCCGCTCAATCATTTGGTGGGAAGACGGTTTCGCCTCGGAGATTGCCTGTGCGAAGCAACCCGGCTTTCGACCCCGTGCCGGCATATCGAGCAGATCACCGGCAAGGAGATATTCGAACTCCTCCTTAACCGCGCCGGTCTCAACGCCAGGATCATCGAAGGCGGCGAGATCCGCATCGGCGACAGGATCCGACCGGCATGAGCGGCGCCAAGCGCATCCATCGAGTGAGCCTTGTCGTTGCGCAGGCCGCCGATCTCGGCGGTAACATCCGCGAAATCGTGCTGCGCGACGAGGGTGACTGGGATCTCCCGCCTTTCACGGCCGGAGCGCATATCGATGTCCACATTCCGGTCATTGGCGTGCGGCAATATTCGCTGGCCGGCGATCCTTCCCGATCGGACGAATGGCGTATTGCCGTCTTGCGCGAGGTTGACGGACGCGGCGGATCGCGCGCCATGCATGCACTCGAGCCGGGCCAGGAGGTGCTCTGCTCGCTTCCGCGCAACCATTTTCCATTTCCCACAGACCGGCCGGTGACGATGGTAGCAGGCGGCATCGGAATCACGCCTTTCCTGTCAGCGATACCGGGGATGCGCCAGCAAGGTCAGCCGTTCGAGCTGCACTACTGCGCCCGCACGCCTGACCATGCGCCTCTTGCAGCGCGGCTTCCCGAAGCAAATCTCCACGTCAGCTCAGCCGGACATCGTCTTGATATGCGCGTCCTGATCGACCGGTTGGATCGTAAAGCGCATCTCTTCGTCTGCGGCCCCGCAAGAATGATCGACGAGGCGCTTCATCTGGGCGACGGGCTTGGCGATCGGCTGCATGTGGAACGCTTCGGCACCGATACAGGATCCGACCCTGCTTACACGGTGAGGCTCGCGCGGCAGAACCGCGAAATTCCGGTCGCCGCCGGCGAAACGATGCTTCAGGCGCTCCGCAACGCAGATGTCGATATCCCCGCATCCTGCGAGGGCGGTATCTGCCTCGAATGCAAGACACGCTGGCTCGCCGGTACGCCCGTCCATCGCGAGCTGGCGATGCCGAAATCTGATCGCGACCAATGGATCACGCCCTGTGTCTCGAGTTGTGCTGGCGATTGTATCGTTCTTGATCTTTGATGCTCACACAACATGCAGGCTGACCGGTGCTTGAACATGATCCGCCTGCGCCAGAGCGCTGACGATCCATCCCGCCAAAGCCGCTGTTGGATTGACTGGACGAATTCCCGCCATCAACTAGTTTACCAGACGACCATGAGGAGTGTTCGACGTGAACGATGCAACTGAAGCCAGCCAGAAGGATCTGCCGCCCTGGGTCGCCGGTGTTGAATCCCGGATGCATGAGCTTGATCCGCAGCTGAGCGAGGATCAGATCGATATTGTCCGCGGCTATGGCAGCGAAAGAGAGTTTGAAGACGGAGATTTGCTCTGGCGAGCGGGCCAGCGAAACGCCGGATTCTTTGTCGTGCTGGACGGCCATGTGGAGATCGTGGACAAGACCGGCGACGCTGAGAAGGTCATCATCTCTCATGGTCGCGGCCACTATGGCGGCGAGATCGTGACGATGGCCGGGAGAAGCGCCCTTGTCAGCGGCCGCGCCAAGGGCCGGACAAGGGCGATTGAGCTTTCGACCTCAAGGCTCAAGGATTTGCTGGCGCTAGAGGCGGAACTCGGGGAGATCATCCTGACGAGTTTCATTCTCAGGCGGATGCGCATGATCGCCGAAAACCACGGCGAAGTTATTGTTTACGGTGTTGAAGAAGAGGCCGGCACTGCAAGGCTGCGCACCTTTCTTTCGCGCCAAGGCATACCCCATGTGCTCGTAGACACACCGCATACGGATCGATTGCCGCGCGATCTCGATTGCAATGATCCGAAATTGCCGGTCGTGACAATTGGCGGTGAAGTCCTCGCAAGGCCAAAGATCCGCAAAGTCGCCGAGACGCTGGGAATCTCGGCAGATGTAGACTGCAGCCGGTCTTTCGATCTTGCAGTCGTTGGCGGCGGCCCAGCCGGCCTTGCCGCCGCGGTCTATGCTGCGTCCGAGGGCCTGAGCGTCATTGTGATCGAAGCTCTGGTGCCTGGCGGTCAGGCCGGCACCAGTTCTCGCATCGAGAACTATCTGGGCTTTCCGACCGGCATTTCGGGGCAGGGGCTCGCCGGCCGGGCATACCTGCAGGCCACCAAATTCGGCGCCGAGATTGCGGTTGCCCGCGAGGTGCGCAAACTGGAGTGCGGCGACCGGATCGCCGTGCACCTCGACGGCGGTGATTTCGTCAGCGTCGGTGCCGTCATCATTGCCTCCGGCGCCGTTTACCGCGAGCCGCCGATAAAGGATCTGGAGCGCTTTACCGGCGGCGGCGTCCACTACGGAGCCAGCTATCTTGAAGCGCAATTGTGCCGTGGCAAGGACGTGGCCGTCGTAGGCGGCGGCAATTCCGCCGGACAGGCGGCAATCTACTTGTCGGGATTTGCTCGCAGCGTCAAGATTCTGATCCGCGGAGATAGTCTGCAAAGCAGCATGTCGAGTTACCTGATCGATCGGATTGAGCGCGCCGAGAACATTGATGTTCTGCCGCATACGGAGGTTCGTTGTGCCCATGGCGACGTGAAGCTCACGGCGCTGACCCTGCATAACAACCGGCAAGGGACAGACACGGAAATCGACTGCGCCCATCTCTTTATCTTTATCGGTGCCGTCCCGGCGACCGGCTTCTTGCCGGACGAAATCAGGCTGGATGATCGCGGGTTCGTACTGACAGGTGACCGGCTCGATGCCGCAGCGCTGAACGACTGTGGCTGGAAGGAAAGCCGTCAACCTTTCCATCTGGAGACCACCTGTCCGGGCGTCTTTGCTGTCGGCGATGTCCGCTCGGGCTCCGTCAAGAGAGTAGCATCCGCTGTCGGCGAAGGCTCTGTCTGCATCCAGTATGTGCACCAGATCCTGGCAAGCAAAACAACCGGTTAAGCCGGCCAGCCCGGTCGGCTCAATACTCCAATCTGGGCCGGCCCATGAGCCGGAGAACCAGATTGCGGCCGGCCCGAAGCACCGGGTAGCTCAACCTGGATATGAGCGGCGATCGGAAGAGAAAAAAATTGATCCGATTAAACAGGTCCGATCGTGAACTCATGAGTGCTAGGCGATTGAGGCAATCGGCGCCGTGATAGTATTTTCCGCCAACGACAAGCACCATCCCTTCGTCCAAGTCGAAACCCCTGGCAACGGCATCCTCGACCGCACCGCCGCCTTGCCTTGCATCGATGAGCACCAGATCACCAACCGCCTTCTTCAGCCGGACATAGTCGGAGAACCGGCTGCAGAACGGGCAGTCGCCATCATAGATCAACAGCGCCTGATCAACCATTTGCTGCGCTTTCGGGCGGTTTGCCATCAGTTGCGTCATTCCTGCTCTGCCGGATTCGCGGGAGATCATCCCATATAGATAGGCGAGTGACATAAAAATCCCTTCAAGTGCTGCAGCGCTTTCGGCAAACCGCTGCAACTCGGCGCAAAACGAAAAAATTCGTGCATGTCCTGCGATCCGGTTTCGGTCCGGACATTGCACCGGAATTGGCAAGAGATTTGACTGTTTGAGTTATCCGAAATCCTTTCTGCCTGTTCGCGGGCGGACCAATCCGCCCCGTTACAGCGCTTCCGCGAGAAGGGCATTCAGCCTGTCCGTTTCCTCCAGGGTGGTCATGACCCCCGGCGAGAACCGCAAAATCGATCCGCGGGCATCCGCGTAGATGTTCGCATCGCGCAGCACGACAAGCATTTGTTGCGCTGCTTCAGCAGATTTCACATTTATCATGATGCTGCCGCCACGTTCGGCTTCTTCGCGCGGCGTGACCAGGTCAAGTCCAAGCGCATCCGCACCGTCGATGAGCGTTTGCGTGGCCTCGCGATTGTGCGAGAGGATAGCGCCGGTGTCGGCTCGACTGTGCCACCGCAGCGCCGGCACGCATGCAGCAGCGGAAACGATACCGGGCGTGCCGTTGTCGAACCGTCTGATATCCGGTGCGAACTCGAAACGGTCAAGGTCCCAGTCAAAGGGATTGTCTTGGCTGAACCAGCCGCGCAATTCCGGCTGACAGTTTGCGATCAGGTCCGGCCGCACATAGAGAATCCCGCCGCCTGGCGTTCCGCACATCCACTTCAGACTGGTTGAGACGACAACGTCAACCGAAGGCCTGTCAACCGCGAAGGGTAGCAGCCCTGCCGCCTGTGTGATGTCGACGCAAATCAGGCTTCCCATCGTGCGGGCATGATCCGCCAGCGCCTCGACATTCGTCCTATGGGAGGAGGTTGAACTGACCCATGTCACGAGCGCTAGTGCCACCTCGCGGTCCCACTGGGCCATCATGTCCTCATCCGTGACCCACGATGCGCCCTGCCGCATCTTGACGGTTTCGAGGCTGAATCCAAGCCGTTCCTGCAGTCCGGAAATGAGAAAATGGTTCGATGGAAAACAGTCCTCGGCAACCAGAACGCGTCTGCCACGCAGGTAATTGTCAGGCAGCGCCGTCATCAGCATATGCAGACCCTGGGTTACGTTTTCGCAGCTCGTCGTGGTTCCTTCGCCCGCCCCGATAATCCTGCGCCACAGGTCCAGAAACAATTCCCGCTGTTGAAAGAGATATCCCCATTGTTCGTCGTTTGACGCACCCCATACGGCGGCAAACTCTGCCATGGCCGCAGCTAGATCCGCCGCCTTTCCCGGATATTGCCCGATGGAATGGTAGAGAAAGTAACCGTCGTAGGTTTCGGGCATGGACAGATCTTCAGACTGTATGTGCATCGGCGAGTCGAGGCAAAGATTTCAGGTTTCAATGCGATTGACCGGGTTCGCAAATTGACCCGGCAACAAACCTATCGTATTCGGAATTGCAGTTGCTTCAAGCTTAAAGGAAGTTACGATAAGGCAGAAAAAGCTCTTTCGACCGGAACCTTGTGCATTCCGAACGACCCTATAGTCGCGGGATTTACAATGGTGGTTGCAAAGATCCGGAGAGACAAGCCGGCGATATCGACCGTCGGGGACCGGCCCAAGATCCGGACCCGGCCGGAAAGAGCGCAATAAAACCGGGCGTCAGCCGAAACACATGCGGGCGTCCAAGTCACAAGACGGAACACAGCCAGGGGAGCCTTTATATGAACAAGAGTATCTCATTGATCGCCGCAATGGCGCTTTTGGGCACCAGTGCCATCGCGCAAGCAGACGACACAAAGGTCGGCGTCCTGATGGACATCACCGGACCGATCGCAAGTTTCATCCCGCCGCTTCAAAATGCTGCCAATCTGGCGGTCAAGCAGGTCAACGAACAGGGCGGTCTGCTGGACGGCAATGCCGTCGCGGTTTTTGGCGACACGACCGGGTCTTCGCAAGGTGCAGTCGACGCCGCCCAGAAGCTTGCCAATGTTGAAAACGTCCCGATCGTCATGGGTGCGCTGATGTCGGGTACCACGATTGCAGCAGCCGAAGCCGTTTTCATCCCGTCCGGCATTGTTCAGCTCTCGCCGACAGCGACGTCGCCGGCGATGACCGAAATGAATGACAATGATCTCGTTTACAGGATTGTCCCGTCGGACAATTTCCAGGGCCAGGTGCTGGCGAAAATGGTGCTTGACGAAGGCATCGACAAGGTCGCCGTTACCTACGTGAACAACGACTACGGCGTTGGCATCGGCCAGACATTTATGGACGCGTACCTCGCGGCGGGCGGAGAAATCGTCGCTGAAGTCAAGCACGAAGAAAAGAAGAACTCCTATCGTTCCGAGCTTGCCACCCTCGCTCAGGGTGACGCGCAGGCGCTTGTGGTTATCGCCTATGCCGGCGATTCCGGTGGCAAGATTGTCCGGCAGTCGATCGAAGGCGGGTTGTTCGACCGTTTCATCGGCACCGACGGTTTGCGCGACGAGCTCCTGATCAAGGAGGTGGGCGCCGATGCCCTGAAGACCTCGTTCTTCTCCTCGCCGACCTCACCCGCCGACAACCCGGCCCAGAAGGTTCTGCATGACGCTTTCAATGCCGAGTATGGCGAAGGCGCTGACAAGGCCTTTGTCGACCAGACCTATGATGCGATGTTCCTGACCTTGCTTGCCATCGAGAAAGCCGGTTCGGCCGACCGCGAAATGATGGCCTCGGCATTGCGTGAGGTCGCGTCCGCACCGGGCGAAAAAATCGGCCCTGGTGAGTGGGAAAAGGCCAAGGCCTTGCTCGCGGAAGGCAAGGAGATCGATTACGATGGTGCCGGCGGATCCTATGATTTCGATGCCAATGGCGATGTCAGCGGCCTTATCGGCAAGTTTGTCGTCGACGGAACCACTTACGAGCAAGTCGCCATTTTCGATTAAGCGCGCTCAGTGGCCGCGACATGGTCCGGCTTGATCAAATCTGCGTCGACTTCGGTGGCCTTCGGGCCATCGACAATGTCAGTTTTGAGGTCGGTACGGGAAGCGTGACCGGTCTCATCGGCCCCAACGGCGCCGGCAAGACAACTGCATTCAACGTTATTGCCGGCGCCATTCCGCCGAGTTCCGGACGTGTTGTGTTCGACGGCCAGGATGTAACCGGTCTGAAACCCTATCAGCGCGCGCAGCGCGGATTGGCAAGAACCTTCCAGATTCCGCACGAGTTTTCACGGTTGACGGTGCTGGAAAACCTGATGGCTGCGGCGTCTGCGCCCAAGGGCGAAAATGTCTTCAATGTCGTATTCCGGCGTGGCAGCTTCGGCGGCGAGCAACGGGCCATCTATGATCATGTGCGCGAGACCCTCCGCTTTCTCGAACTCGAACATGTCAAGGACGAAAAGGCCGGCAACCTTTCCGGCGGCCAGAAAAAACTGCTCGAACTTGGCCGTGCTCTGATGCGCGATCCAAAGGTGATTCTCCTTGACGAGATCGGCGCCGGTATCAACCGCACCCTGCTCTCCAAGCTTGCCGACAAGATCAAGACGCTCAACCGCGAACGCGGATTGACCTTTTGTCTGATCGAACACGATCTGGATTATGTTTCAAAGCTGTGCAGCCATGTCCTGGTGATGGCGCAGGGGCAATTGCTCACCCAGGGCACTGTGGATGAAGTGCGCAATGACGAGCGGGTGATCGAAGCCTATTTCGGCGGCGGAAAATACGAGGCGCATCGGTGAGCGCTCTCCTCAGCGTGCGCGGTCTGACTGCAGGCTACGGCGGCCCGCCCATTATCGAAGATGTTTCATTTGACGTCGAGCCGCGGGAGATCGCGGTGATCCTCGGCCCCAACGGAGCCGGCAAATCGACGGTGCTGAAGAGTATCTTTGCGCTGACCGATATTGCCTCGGGCAAGGTCGTTTTTGGCGGAACAGACCTTGCCGGCTGCGACACGTCCGCGATGGTGCGGATCGGCATCTCGTCCGTTCCCCAGAGCCGCAATGTCTTTCCGACTCTGACAGTGGATGAAAACCTGGATGTCGGGACCTACGCGGCACCGCCCGCAGATAAGGCAGAAACCCGGGAAAAGGTGCTGCAACTCTTCCCCGACCTGCGCAAAAAGCTCAATCAGCCGGCTGGAGAGCTGTCCGGTGGTCAGCGCCAGATGGTGGCGCTCGGGCGGGCTCTCATGTGCGAACCGAAACTGATGCTGCTCGACGAGCCGACCGCCGGTCTTTCGCCCGCCTATCTGGAGCGCATATTCGACCTGCTTCTCGACATTCGCGAAACCGGCGTGACGATCCTTCTCGTGGAGCAGAATGCCCGGCAGGCGCTGCAAATCGCGGACCATGGTCATGTTCTGGTGAACGGGCGCAACTTTGTCTCCTCGACTGGCAAGGCCTTGCTGGCCGACGAGTCTGTCCGGCGGTCCTTTCTCGGGGGCGCGGCGGCATGATCGACTTCATCAACTTTTACCTGTTTCCCGCACTGGCGATCGGCTCGATCTATGCGCTCGGCGCCGTAGGCATTTCTATGATATTCGGCATTTTGCGCTTCGCCCATTTCGCCCATGGCGACCTGATGACGATGGGCGCCTACGGCGTTTTGGCGGCGGCGGCTGTCATTCCCGTCTATCCCGTATTTCTCGTTCCTTTCGGGATGGTGCTTGCCATCGCACTGGCGCTCCTGGTCGACCGGATCTTCTACCAGCCATTGCGCAACCTTCCGACCATCTACACCGTGATTTCTTCCTTCGGCGTTGCGTTGATCTTTCGCTCGCTCGTTCAGTTGATCTGGGGATCGCAGAACCAGGTTTACGGTTCGGGCGGCGTTCGCCCGCCATTGATCCTGTTTGATACCTTCAGGATCTCAGTCCTGCATGTTCAGGCCGTGGTGGCCACGGCGGTCATTGCCCTGCTTCTGCACCTCTTTCTGTCATGGACCCGCACCGGGCGATCGATGCGCGCCGTGTCGGATGATCCCGAACTGGCAAAAATAGCAGGGCTCGAAACCGAGAAAGTCGTACGCTGGACTTGGATAATCGGTGCCGCGCTGGCGGCGATTGCCGGCCTCTTTGCCGGCATGGACACCAACGCCCATCCCAATCTCGGCTGGAATCTGCTCTTGCCGATGTTTGCAGCCGCCATTCTCGGCGGTATCGGCAAGCCGATGGGCGCGATGGCCGGCGGCTTCATCATCGGCCTTGCCGAAGAACTCTCCTCATATCCGTGGATCGGAGATCAGGCTCTGATCTCGCCTTCTTACAAAACCGCGGTCGCCTTCGTCATCATGATCGTCCTTCTTATCGTGAGGCCGCAGGGGCTGTTCAAGGGGAGGCTTCTTTGACGGAACTGAGCGGTCTTTTCTTCTATTTCGTGAGCGTTTTGATCGCCGGTGGCATCTATGCGCTGCTTTGCCTGGCGTTGAACATCCAATGGGGCATGGGCGGGCTTTTCAATGCAGGTATCGCCGGTTTTTTTGCGATCGGCGCCTATACGTCCGCAATCCTGACGACAGTCGAGACCGACAGGCATCTCGGCGGTTTCGGGCTGCCTATTTTTGCCGGGCTTGCCGGTGCAGCCCTGTTTGCCGGCCTGACCGGTTGGGCCGTCGCCAAGATATGCGTGCGCCTGAAGAGCGACTATCTGGCAATGGCATCAATCGGCATTGCCGAGATCCTGCGCCTCGTCATCGTCAACGAAAGCTGGTTGACGAACGGAAGCCTCGGCCTTTCCGGCGTGCCGCGCCCCTTTGATGAATACGTCTCGGGCCGCCCGGCGGACCTTGTCTTTCTCGCCTATGTTTGGCTGATCGTGCTGATTGTCTATCTCGTCGCGATGCGGCTTTATGACAGTCCCTGGGGGCGCACCCTGCGCGCCATTCGAGACAATGAGACATCGGCTGCAGCCGCCGGCAAGAACATTGAAAAGTTCCGAACGCAGACATTCGTCATCGGTTGCGCCCTTATGGGCGTCGCTGGCGGTCTTTCCGCGCACTATTTCCGGTTCCTTTCACCGGCTGCCACAGATCCGTTGCTGGTGACGTTTCTTGTCTGGGTGATGCTGATGGCCGGCGGATCCGGCAACAACCGCGGCGCCATTGTCGGCGCGCTCGGCATCTGGGCACTCTGGTCGGTGACCGAAATCTTCACCAACCGCCTGCCGCCGGAATTGGCCACCCGCTCTTCCTTTGTCCGCATGCTGCTGGTCGGCCTGCTTTTGCAGTTTGTGTTGCAACGGTTTCGTTCAGGCATCGTGCCCGAAAAATCGCCGCCACTGCGATTTCGAAACGAACCGGGCGATCGCAACATCAAAGATTAGGCGTTTGATCAATGGTTTTGCTGCTTGCGCGTTTCGCCCATACAATATGGTTTTGGGCGAATCCGTTTCCCTGACGATGGAATGTGAGAAAAGGTCATGTCCGTAGAAGATAGACCCGATGCCGCGTCGCGCAGTTATCCGCCGGCGGTCAGCCTGCTTCGCCGGTCGACCGGTTTCAGAGACAAGCTGCACGCAGCAAAGACCGGCGATGTCGGCGACTGGCTTTTGGGCGAAGCGGTCAATCAGGACGATCTTCTGCTGTTGTTTGAGGAATTCATCTGTCGGCTGGTTGCAACAGGCAAACCGCTCGACCGTGCGAGCCTCCACGTTGGCACTTTGCACCCTCAACTCTACGGTTTCGCCTGGAATTGGGAGAGCGGTGACGGGTTTTGCGACGAAGTCAAGGTTCCGGAAGAAGCGCTTTTGTCGGATGCCTACCGCAAGGGTCCCTTGTCGCAGGTCGTCGAAAAAGGAGAGATGATAAGGCGGTTTACCTCCGACCCCGATGCTGCCAACGAATTCAAACTGGTTGCCGAACTAAAAGCAGCGGGCTTCACGGAGTACGTCGCCATGCCGCTTCGGGCAGGTGCGCAGTATCACAATGCCTTCACCATGGCGACGAAACAGCCGGGAGGATTCACCGCCGATCAGTTTGCCGTTTTGAGCGGATATGCGCGCCTGTTTGCATTGCATGTGGAGCGCCATATCGCATTGAAGCTGGCGACAAATGTGTCGATGACGTATCTTGGGAAAGAGGCAGGCAAGCGCGTTCTTGAGGGTTCCATCAAAAGGGGTGACGGTGTTCCGATCAACGCAGTCATCTGGGTGTCCGACCTTCGCGGCTTTACCGATTTGTCAAACCGGCTGGACGACGCATTACTGACAAAACTGCTGAATGCCTATTTCGAACGCCTTGTCAGTGCCGTCACCGATCACGGCGGTGAAGTTCTCAAGTTTATCGGCGATGGCCTGCTTGCCGTCTTCGCCTATGACCGGTTTGACGATCAGAAATCGGCTGCTGCTGCATCCGTAAAGGCCGCGGAGCAGGCACTTGCCGAACTCGATGACCTCAATCAAAACGCGCCGTCCGAACTCGAAGACAGTACGCTGTGGAAACCGCTCAAGACCGGGATAGGCCTGCACGAGGGTGAAATCTTCTTCGGCAACATCGGCGGCGCCGCGCGCCTCGATTTCACGGTCATCGGAAATGCCGTCAATGCGGCGAGCCGCATTGAAGCGATGACCAAGTCACTCGGGCGACCGCTGCTTCTTTCGCAGAACGTCGCGCAACTGCTTGACCGGCCGTTGCAGAGTTTCGGAAGCCAACAGCTCAGAGGCCTGGCGCATCCGGTTGTCCTTTACGGAATTTGAGGAGGACGAATCCCTGTCACAGGGAAGCCAGTGCATCGACTTCGGCGGCGCAGGAAAAGAACCGCTCTGCCATGGCATCGCGCAACTGCGCGCCGCGTTTGAACGGTGTCTTGCTGAAGAGCGCGTGAACTTTGACAGGTATGCTCGTGCAATGCAGCATGGCAAGCTGAAAATCGGCCCAGGCATCGGCCTCTGAATAGTCCCGGACCCCGCTGCGCATCAGCGCGTCGTGCCACAGCGCGACCGTTTCGCGGTGCCGCGAGGCGCGTTCCATAATCGGTTCGCTGCCGCCATAGAGGCGGGCAAGATCCAGCGCCGCCATGTTTCGCATGATGAGTTGCCAGTCGAGCACAATCACATCGCCGGTATTCTCGCCCTCGCCGAACAGGATGTTGTCGGCCCTCAGATCGCCGTGAACGATCGAGCGCGGCCGGCTGGCAACCCGGGCTTCCAGCTGGTCGATGTGCTTCGCAAGATAGTCGCCGATCTCGCGGCCTTGCGGACCGATCCTCAGCCCATAGGTATCGACGAACTCCGGCCAGGCATCGGCAAAACTGTCGAGATTGAAGTGATCGACCGTCGGTGCCCATGTGAAGTCGTTCAGACGCGGACTGTTCCAGAAGGCGGCGTGGATGGGCGCCACAGCCTCAATGACGCGTCTGACTTGTTCATGCGACAGGCCGACAAGCTGATCGCCGCCCTTGAAATGCGAAAGATCTTCCATCACCAGCGCGGCGCTGTCGGGATCGGCATCGGCAAAGTAAACCTTTGTCAGCCTTGTGTCCGTATCGCCTGCAATATCGCAGTAGAAGCGCACTTCCCGAACGAATCCGTTGATCGACGCCTCCGCCTCTCGCGATTGTTCGTTGTCCGGGCGGATCTTCACCACAAAGCTTTCGGGCAGATGCTGCGAAGGCTCAGGCCGGACAGTTTCGACCCGCAATGTCTGGCTGAGAAATCCGCGCTCGTCTCCGATCGGATCATGGCTGAGATCCGTGACCGGATTTTCGCGGTGATCCGGAAACACGTGATGGTTCAGCCAATCCGGCGTGATTTCTTCGAGGTTTCGGGGTATGCGTGCGACCGTTTCAGTCAATTCATCTCTCGAAGCGTTCGGTTCCTTGGTATCGACTTCCGATTATGAGCCGGTTATCCGGCGCTGTGCAACCGGCAATAACGCCGCCGGCCCACCCCGGTTGCAGGTTTCAACCGGGCCGTGGGTGGCAATTGCTTTTCCTGCGAATATGATGCGTCTCGACGTCGGTCGCCAATCATGTATTGCCGATAGTGTTTTCAAGGAGTGCGGCGATGCTCATTCGCCACCTGTATTATTTCACCGCACTTGCGCGCGAGGCGCACTTTGCCCGTGCCGCGGAGGTTTGCAACATAACGCAGCCGACATTGTCCTCGGCATTGCGCAAGCTTGAGGACGATTTCGGCGTCAGGCTTGTCGAGCGCGATCATCATTTTGTCGGCCTCACGCCCGAGGGCGAAAGGGTGCTTGCCTGGGCGCAACAGATCATGTCCGACTTCGAGAGCCTCAAGGACGACATGTCCGGAAAGGCGGAAGATCTGAAAGGCACGCTCAGACTTGGCGTCATTCCCGCTGCGATGCCGATCACCGGTTACTTCACCGAGCATTTTCTCAAAGTTCATCCGGCAGCGCGCATTGAAATGGAGTCCATGAGTTCGCGCCAGATCCAATCCGGTCTCGACGGTTTGCAGCTGCATGGCGGCCTGACCTATCTCGAAAACGAGCCGCTCGAACGCGTCAATCACCTGCCGCTTTATCGCGAACATTATGTCATCATTTCCAAGCGTGGACATTTCGGCAGCAAGGATGCCGTGTCGTGGAAGAAGCTGGAAAAGGAACCCCTTTGCCTTCTCGGGCCCGAGATGCAGAACCGCCGCATTCTCGATGAGGCTGCCCGCCGCCATGGTGCTACGCTGAGGCCGCAGGTGACCGCAAACTCCTACCTGACCATATTCGCCCATCTTTTGCGCGGCGGCTGGATCAGCATCGTTCCCACGACCCTGCCCGAGCTTTATGGGCTCGGGCGCCAGTTCGAACTGCGCCGCATCGCCGACGAGACGGCGTCACAGGCGATCGGGCTGGTGGTGCCGGACCGCCAGCCAATGGCCAAAATGACCCATGCTCTGTTCTCCGCCGTCCTCAAATCCGACATGCCGGAAGACTTCCTTCGATCCCGCAATTCGATTGATAGAAGCCATCTATCAATGACTAAGCCGTTCTGATTGGACAGGGTGTCGCCGCCGTGATTAGTGGCCGCGCGGAAGCGGATTAGGCCAATTTCTAACGGCCCTTGTGGAGGCACGTCCGTATTCGGCTGACCGTAGACAAAACCCGACCGACCGCCGTTTCGCAGCCCTGGCATTGACCAATCTGCCGCGTCGGACGGTTCATCAAGACAAGCGGAGCGAGACATCATGGCAAAAGTAGTTTGCGTTCTCTATGACGATCCGGAGGACGGCTATCCGACATCCTATGCGCGCGACAGCGTACCGGAAATCAAGTCCTACCCGGACGGCCAGACCACACCGACGCCGAGCGCCATTGACTTTACGCCCGGCGAGTTGCTTGGCAGCGTCAGCGGCGAACTTGGCCTGCGGCGTTACCTGGAAGCGAACGGCCACACGATGGTCGTGACCACCAGCAAGGACGGGCCGGACTCAGTGCTTGAAAAGGAAATCGTCGATGCGGACATCGTGATCTCCCAGCCTTTCTGGCCGGCATACCTTACGGCTGAAAGAATCGCCAAGGCGCCGAACCTGAAGCTCGCCATTACCGCGGGCATCGGCTCCGATCACGTCGATCTGGACGCTGCGATCAAGAACAATGTCACCGTTGCAGAGGTGACGTTTTCAAACTCGATCAGCGTGTCCGAGCACGTCGTCATGCAGATCCTGAGCCTGGTGCGCAACTACATCCCGTCCTACCACTGGATCACCAAGGGTGGCTGGAACATCGCCGACTGCGTTTCACGGTCCTACGATCTTGAGGGCATGCATGTCGGAACCGTTGCTGCTGGGCGTATCGGCCTTGCCGTCTTGCGCCGTCTGAAGCCGTTCGAGGTCAACCTGCACTATGTCGATCGTCACCGGCTGCCTAGGGAAGTCGAGGAAGAGCTCAATCTGACATGGCATGCATCGACCGAAGACATGGTTGCCGTCTGCGACGTCGTCACCATCAACTGCCCGCTGCATCCCGAGACCGAGCATCTGTTCAATGCCGACATGCTGTCGAAGATGAAGCGCGGCAGCTACATCGTCAACACGGCGCGCGGCAAGATCTGCGACCGGCAGGCCATTGTCGACGCGCTGGAAAGCGGCCAGTTGGCTGGCTACGCCGGCGACGTCTGGTTCCCGCAACCGCCGGAGCGCGACCACCCTTGGCGCACCATGCCCCACCACGGCATGACGCCGCATATCTCCGGCACGTCGCTTTCGGCGCAGGCGCGCTATGCGGCGGGTGTGCGTGAGATTCTCGAATGCTTCTTCGAGGACAGGCCGATCCGCGATGAATATCTCATCGTTGACGGCGGCAAGCTGGCAGGCGTCGGCGCCAAATCCTACAGTGAAGGAAATGCCACCGGCGGCTCCGAGGCTGCGGCGGAATTTTCCAAGGCGTAACCCACGCCTTAAGCCAAAACAAAAACAGACGCCGCGGATCATGTCCGCGGCGTCTTTGTTTGGTGGTGCCGATTGGTGTTTGACCGATTGCTTCTTGTCTGTGGCCAAGCGTCCCCCGCGGACCATGCAACGTGATCACGTGCCTGCGTGGATCCATGATGCAACCTGTGATTTACCGAAAAAAAGCGCCCGCCGGAGCGAGCGCCTTATCTGGTGCATATCTCAGCTTGTTAACGGCTGGACTGCGTTTTCTGAACGATCGCAAGGTCGCAAATGCCGATAGGCCAGTCAAGAGTGTTTATTCGCGGAAAAATAGAAGATAGGATGGAATACAACTTAACAGAAGAGATTTTGATCTCGATAAGGGCAGCCGTTTGAAATGAACACGTTAGGCATCGATCTTGGCACTAACTCGCTCGGCTGGGCGCTCATTGAAACCAAGGGCGAGCCGGGCGAAACCGGCGAGGGCCGGATTGTTGAAATCGGCACGCGCATCTTTTCCGCCGCCGATATGGCAGGCCGCGATGCAAAGTCGAAACAATCGCTCGCCGTCGCGCGCCGCCAGGCCCGAACCATGCGCCGGCAGCGTGACCGGCGGTTGCGGCGCAAGGAGCGCCTTTTGGATCAGCTTACAGACTTCGGCCTGATGCCGAAGGACAAATCGGAGCGCGACCGTCTTGTATGCAAGACAGGCGATCGCAAGGGCGGCGACCAGTCGGGCAGCGTTCTGGCGCTGCGGGCCAAAGCGTTGGACGAGCCCCTTACGCCGCATCAGCTTGGCCGCGTGCTGTTTCAGATGAACCAGCGCCGTGGTTTCAAATCGAACCGGAAGACGGACAGCCGCGACAACGAAGCCGGAAAGATAGCCGAGGGCGTATCGCGCCTGCACAGCGCCATGGATGCCGAGGGCGCACGCACCTATGGCGAATTCCTCTACAAACGAAGGCTGGCCGGCAAATCCGTGCGCACCCGATTGTTGCCGGTGACCGAGTTCAGCAGCGACCCTGAATTGAAGGGCGACGGCTATGAGTTCTATCCGGATCGCACCGAACTGGAGAAGGAGTTCGATGCGATCATGAATGTCCAGAAAGAGCATAATCCGGCAGTTCTCACCGAAACGAACGTTCTGGCGCTGCGCGAAACGATCCTGTACCAGCGCGATCTTGTGCCGGCGAAGGTCGGCAAATGCAGCTACAACCCGGACGAAAAACGTCTGCCCAAGGCACATCCGCTGTTTCAGGCCTTCAGGCTTTACAAGGAAATCAACGAGCTTGCCCTGATCGGCGAGGACCAGCAGTCAATCAAGCTGACGCCGGAGCAGCGCGACAGGCTTGTCCTGAAACTGAAAGGCGTAAAGACGTCGAGTCTTCCGGCGCTGCGCAAGCTTTTGAAGCTTGGCCCGGAGTTCCGCTTCAACAAGGAGACTGACAACCGCACAAAGCTGGAGGGCGATGTCGTGACAGCCGCCCTTGCACACAAGACCTGCTTTGGTCCCGCATGGTCGGCAAAATCCATGGATGAACAGTGGGAAATCATCCGGAACCTGCGCGATGAACCCGATCCTAAAAAGCTCCGCGCCTGGCTGCGCAACGATTGCGGCCTCGATGACGAAAGCGCCGATGCGGCGATGAAGGTGCAATTGCCTGAGGGTTACGGCCGGCTCGGACCCTCTGCGCTGACCAATCTCCTTGACGCGTTGAAGCACGACACGGACGCGCAGGGCAGGGTGATCACCGAGGCAGCGGCTGCCATCAGGGTCTATGGCCACACCAATGCCGAGGACGACCCCAACCGCGAAGCCCGCGCGTACCTGCCGAAATATCAGGAAGTGCTTACCCGGCATATTCCGCCGGGCGAAGGCTCCGTCAGCGAACCGCCCGATGCCAAGGATCCCGAATATGACCGCCATATGGGCCGGATCACCAACCCGACGGTGCACATCGCGCTCAACCAGCTGCGCCGCGTCGTCAACGCGATGATCCGCAAGCATGGTCGCCCCGATCGTATCGCCATTGAGCTCGGCCGCGAGTTGAAACTCACCGACAAGCTGCGCGACGAGGTCAACGCGACAATCGGCAGGAACACCAGAGAAGCCGAGGAACGGTCGAAAAAACTGGAGGAAATCGGGCAGCCTGACACCGGCTACAACCGTATGCGGCTGAAACTTTGGGAAGAACTCAATCCGGACCAGCCCTTGAACCGCGTGTGTATTTATTCCGGCGAGCCGATCGGGATCAACGATCTGTTCACTGCAGATGTCGATGTCGACCACATCCTGCCCTATTCGCGCACGCTGGACGACAGCCAGGCGAACAGGCTGCTTTGCAAGGCGCGCGCCAACCGGGTGAAACGCAATCGCGCACCGTCGGAGGTCACGGAATGGGATGGCGTCTATGCCGATATTCTGGCGCGCGCAGGCAATCTGCCGAAAAACAAGCAATGGCGGTTTGCCCGCAACGCCATGGACCGCTTTGCCGATAAGGAAGGCTTCGCGGCGCGCCAACTGACCGACATGCAGTACGTGTCGCGAATGGCGCTCTCCTATCTTGCCACCCTCTATACCGGCGAACAGGCCGACATCGATGGTGTTCTGCGGCGTCATAATCGTGTGCGCGCACTGCCCGGGCGTATGACGGAGATGCTGCGCCGCAAATGGGGACTGAACGACATCCTTCCCGATCACAATTACACCGAGGCCGTGAAACCGAAGAACCGCAAGGACCACCGCCATCACGCTATCGACGCCTTCGTCATCGCCTGCACCAGCCGCTCGATGATACAGAAGATCGCGTCGGCGGCCGAGGAAATCGAAGCGCAGGGAACCGAAAAGGTACTCTCCGGGGTTCCCGATCCGTGGCCCGGATTCCGCGACGAATTGCGTGAGCGGGTGCTGGCTTCCGTCGTCAGCCACAAAGCGGATCACGGCACAGTGTCGCGAAAAGGCTATTCGGAGGGAAAAGGACAGACTGCCGGGCAATTGCACAACGACACGGCTTACGGTTTTACCGGCGAAAAGGACGAGAAGGGCAACGATCTTGTTGTCCGCCGCAAATTGCTAGCCGACTTCAGGACCGAGCGGGATCTGTTTCAGATCAGGGATGACTATTTGCGCGACACGCTATGGCAAGTCACGCGTGATTTGTCAGGGAAAGAATTCGCCAAGGCATTGGCTGATTTCAGCAAATCTGAAATGTGGGACGGCAAACCCAATCCATTCCGCGGGCTGCGCCACATCAGGGTCCGCGAACCTTTGCATGTTATCCCGATCCGCGACCGCACAGGGCGGGCCTACAAGGGCTACAAGGGCGACTCGAACTTCCGCTACGATGTCTGGCGTCTGTCCGGCGGCAAGTGGGTCGCCGAAGTGGTTTCCACATTCGACGCACACCAGCCCGGCTGGTCCTCCGCTATCCGGGCGAACAATCCCACCGCCAAAAAGCTGATCAGCCTCCATCAAAACGACATGGTGGCGATCGAACGGGATGGCAAGCGCCAGATCTGCCGGGTGGTGAAGTTTGGCGCCAATGGCCAGTTGACACTTGTAGAGCACAATGAAGCCGGAGCGTTGAAAAACCGCGATAAAGACGGCTCGGATCCGTTTAAATATTCATCGCCGACAGTTGGTGGCCTGAAGAAACTCAGGGCCCGCCAAGTCCGAATTGACGAGATCGGTCAGGTGTTCGATCCCGGACCGCGAGAATGATGCCAGCTGTTTACCATTACTAGAAGTTGTATTAATTGATGCATGCAATCCATGGTAAGAATCTGCATGGAACGCATCGTCGATATCGCCACCGAAGACCTGCATCTTGGTATCTATCGCGGTTTTCTTACGGTCACGAAAAACCGCGAAGAAATTGGCCGGATCGCGCTTGATGACATCGGCGGCCTGATCACCCATGCGCACGGCCTGACATGGTCCAACACTGTTTTTGTTCGGTTGGCGGAGCGCAGCATCCCGGTCGTTATCTGCGCGCCGAACCACGCACCCGTTACTTGTTTGTGGCCAATTGAGGGCCACCACCTTCAGGGCGCCAGGATGCGCGCCCAGGCAAATGTGAAACTGCCGCTCAAGAAGCGAGCCTGGCAGAAGCTTGTCGCCGCGAAGATTCGCAACCAGGGTGCCGTGCTGGAATCAGCAGGTAGGGAATCAGGTGCCTTTGAGGTTCTGGCCCGGAAGGTTCGGTCCGGCGATCCGGACAACTACGAAGCGCAGGCTGCGCGGCGCTATTGGCCGATGCTAATGGGCGAAGAGTTTCGCCGCAATCGCGATGGCGGGGGTGCAAACGGCTTGCTCAATTACGGTTATACCGTTCTTCGCGCCATCATCTCGCGAGCCATTTGCGCGGCTGGACTTCATCCGACACTTGCGATTCACCACGCAAATCAGGGCAACGCCTTCGCATTGGCAGATGACCTTATGGAACCATACCGGCCGTTGGTCGATCGCATGGTGTTCAATTTGGTGCATGCCGGAAAGACAGGCGTAGACAGTGAAACGAAACAGGCACTGGCCAGTTTGGGGACGCTGGATTTGGACACGGCTGAGGGAACGAGTCCGCTTAGCGTCCAGGCATCACGCCTTGTGCACTCGCTTGCGACCTTATTTACCGGTGGATCGGCAAAACTCGATCTGCCTCGTCCTCCCTCCCCTCTGGCTCTGGCCGGCCTCGGCCTTGAGGCGGAGTGACCACACTTTACACCGCACGAAAGCGAGAGGCGGGCGGTCCGACACATTTGTCCGCTTATAGATTGATGTGGATTTTGGTGACGTTCGATCTTCCTGTGGAGACCAAAAAGCAGCGCAAGGCGGCGCATGACTTCCGCATGTTCTTGCTTGATGAGGGTTTTGAAATGAGCCAGTTTTCCAATTATATTCGGTTCTGCGCCGGAAAAGAGCAATTTCACGCTTACACGAGGCGTATTGAGTCAAACCTGCCGGAGCGCGGCGATGTGTTTATCTTCCAGTTTACGGACAGACAATATGAGAACATTGTGCGATTCTCGGATCAGTCGCGGCGCAAGCGGCAAAAAAATCCCGGCCAACTTGCGCTTTTCTAGACCTTCCGTGCATTTCGTCGCAGCCGTTACGGCCCAAAAATCCTTTGAAATCAGAATTTTGGGCCGTCATATAGCTTAGCCGTTCAGAAAACGCAGGCCAACCGCAACGAGAGACAGGTAATGACGCTATCACTCGTCAGCTTAGCCGTTCAGAAAACGCAGGCCAACCGCAACGGCGCTGACGCCCTTTGCTCGATGCGAGTTAGCTTAGCCGTTCAGAAAACGCATGCCAACCGCAACTCGACGCGCCTGCCGTTTACGACGATCGCAAGCTTAGCCGTTCAGAAAACGCAGGCCAACCGCAACTGGACACAGGCCAAGGTTTAGCTGCGAGTCAGCTTAGCCGTTCAGAAAACGCAGGCCAACCGCAACTCGGAAAGCTCTGGGGCGCCGGGCGTCTGGAGCTTAGCCGTTCAGAAAACGCAGGCCAACCGCAACATAGCGACGCGTGGCAATTTTTCTTGCCTGAGCTTAGCCGTTCAGAAAACGCAGGCCAACCGCAACTTTCTAGCATAGATGATGTCCGCTTTGGTGAGCTTAGCCGTTCAGAAAACGCAGGCCAACCGCAACT
>JBCCOK010000070.1:0-24233 GCA_039025395.1 Pseudomonadota bacterium | reverse complement strand
GCGCCGCTTGCCCGATGACCCACATCGCGCTGCGCGACGCGCGCGTGTGGTGGATTTGAAGGTCCTGTCATCTTTTCAGCATCCTCCACACAGGACCTTCAAATCCGCAAACCACACGCGCACCAATAATCCATAGCGTGTCCTTGTCGAATCTGACGTTCGTACGGAGCCTGCCGCACATCCGGCGAACGTCAGATTCGGGACACGCGCCCGAATGAACCGATCTTCCGCCATCAAATGCTTCAAGCTAAACCTGATTTGCTCTAGAACTTTCCAAACACCTCCCTCATTTTCTGGATGAGCCACCGTGTCGCAGGTCCAACTGAAGCATCCTTCTTGTGCACCGCAAAGAGCGGGACACGCATCGCCGCATCGGGGCGTGCGGACATATCGAGCGTTATCAGGTCGCCGCGGGCAAGGTCATCTTCGACGAGGTAAAGAGGTACGGTCCCCCAACCCATCCCGCGCCGGATCATCAGATGGCGCATGTCCAGTTCCGCGATTTCCCAGACATCGTTCACCATTCGGTTCAGGTAGCGCGGCAGAGCGCGGCTGGTCGGTACCAGTTGACGATGGTCGGCCATTTCGGCTTCGGTCAGTTGGCGGTCAAGGCAGGCGAGGGGATGATCCGGCCGCGCAACCGCAACGACATCTGAAAATCCCACAGCGGCCGGCTCGAGCGGTTCGGATATGGCCTCCGTAAGGCTGGGCTTTCCAAGCAGGCCCAAATTTGCCCGACCATCAAACAGCAGTTGCGGCACACCACCGATTTCTTCGACAAACAGCCGCAGGCTGATTGTCGGAAACGCCACGCGGAACGCATCAAGCAGATCGAGTACGCCCTCTCGTTGCGCAATGACCGAGGTTGCGAGACAGATTTCGCTTTCCATTCCGGCCGAAATACCGCGGGCGCGGGCCTTGAGGTGATCGACGCGCGCAAGAATGATGCGTGCCTCGGAAATGATGGCATCGCCCGCCTGCGTTCGTCGTGGCTTCCGGGTGGATCTGTCAAAGAGAACCACATCCAGATCCGTTTCCAGCGTGCGGATCGCGTGACTGACGGCAGATTGGGCGCGGTGCACCTGTCTGGCGGCCGCAGTGAAGCTTCCGGTGTCGTCAATGGCGACGAGCATTCGGAGTTGATCCAGGGTCACATTGTCAAGCATAGCCAATCCATCTGTTTTTTCGATCGATAGGACCAATTTTTTCGCAGTTCAAGCGATCATGGTGATGACTATCTCCAATGGCATTGGAAACGAGGCGGAAATCCGCCAAAAGGACAGGAACAGATCCATGACTGAACTTAAGAATCCCTCCCGCCGAGTGGTGTTAGGTGGCTTGGGACTGGCTGCAGCCGGCGCAGCGATCGCCGGACCGGCCGCTATGGCGCAGGACAGCAGTACCGGCGGTCTTCAGGGCAAGATCGCTATTGTCACCGGTGCACGCAACAATCTCGGTCGCGGCTTCGCCGAGCGGCTTGCGCAATCCGGTGCAGATGTGGTGGTGCACCATCATCGGGCCGAGACACGCGCCGAAGCAGAAGAAACCGCAGATCTGGTGCGCGCGGCTGGGCGGCGCACGGCTTTAATCTCCGGTGACTTGGGTGACAGCAGCAATGTTGCCGCAGTTTTTGATCTGGCGGAGCGTGAATTCGGCGGAACTGATATTCTTGTGCACACCTGCGGCAGTATCATTAAAAAGCCCGTTGCTGAATTTACGGATGAAGACTTCGAGCGTCTGCTCAACGACAACACGAGATCCACTTTCTATGCCATGCGCGAGGCTGCAAGGCGGCTGCGAGATCAGGGAAGAATCATTGCCGTCGGAACCTCGCTGACGGCCGGCGCGGCACCGGGTTATGCAGCCTATGGCGGAACCAAGGCACCGGTGGAGGAGCTTACGCGCATGCTTGCAAAGGAGTTGGGCGCACGCCGGATTACCGTAAACAACATCGCGCCCGGCCCGTTGGATACACCCTTTTTCCATGAGGCCGAGACGACCGAAAGCGCAGCCTATGCGAGCCGGTTGGCGGCAGAGGGGCGATTGGGTAACGTCGCCGACATAGTGCCTGTTGTGGAGACGCTTGCTTTGCCCGAGGGACAGTGGACCAATGGACAGACACTGTTTGTGAACGGTGGGTATCTGACCCGCTAGAGCCAATGATTCCGGTCGAATACGACCGGAATCAAGATCAAACTGGAATGCAACTGCACCAAAACACACATGAAACCTGATCCGTGCGCCTAAGCCCGCCATTTCCCATTTCACAAGCGTTGCCGGTATTGCTCGGACTGCTGATCTTGACTGCAGTTCTGCCGGTGATCGTCTCAACCTATCTGATCAACCGTACCAATGCCGACGCGCTCTTGAGTGCTCGGGCGGAGTTGTTGGTTGACGGGTTGGAAAACCAATTGACCGGACTCTTGAACCCGGTGGCGCGTCAGTTCGAAGCCGCGAGGGACCACATCGAAGCACAGGGTCTGACGCTCGACGATGCGGAGCCTTTCGAAGACTTCGTCGAAGGTTTGCTCCTAGGCGCGCCGCAACTGTCAGGCGTCGGCGTGATCCGACCTGACCAGACAATGCGTCGCTGGGAAGCAGGACGATCCGGCGCGATCGAGGAGCCCCAATCGGCTTTGCCGTTCGCTGCTGAAGCGCTGGCGAGTACACGCCAAGGGCAGGGTACGAATTGGGCTAGTCCCTTCGTCAGCCGGATCCTAGACGATGTAATCCTCAATCCGAGGGTGGGTTTATATGTGCGTGGCAGTCTGACAGGCGTTCTGGTTGGCGGTGTGACCGGCACGCGCCTTTCGGACTATGTGGCGGAGCTCTCAGATGAAAATATCACGGCTTTCGTCCTATACGACCGAACCGGTTTGATAGCCTATCCCGGTCGCGTCCAGGTTGTGCAAACGCCGGCCTCTTCCGACTTGCCGACGATTGCCGAAAGCAGCAGTAGCGTGCTGCGCAACATTTGGAGCGAACAGAACCCGCTCACCCAAACCAGCCGCTTGTCGGATACCGAAGGCCATTGGTCGCTCATTGATGGGGCGGCCTATGCGTACTTCTACCGTGAGATCGAAGGTTATGGTCCGGCAAACCTGATGGTGGGTGTGGCAATCAAATCATCTGAAAGCTGGCTTTTTCGATGGTCCGCCGCAATCAGCGCCGGCATCGGTGTTGCGTTCTTTGTTGTCGCACTTTGGATTGGTCGCTACACCGCTAAGCGCATTGCGCAGCCGTTTGTTCAACTCGATGGAGCGCTCGGCAGGCTGCAAAGAATGGAGTTTGACGATGTGGTGCTGCCGGATCTGCAAAACAGCTCGATTTCGGAATGGCGCACATCTGCGACGCGCCTTGCACGCACTGCACGTGCGCTGGCTTCGTTTAATCAGTATGTACCGCGTTCGCTTGCCCGGCGCCTCATGGACCAGCCCGAGGACGCGGCAGCAGCAGTAGAGCGCAATGTCACGGTCATGTTTCTGGACCTCGAAGGTTTCACTGCCTTTGCCGCTGATCGCGCCGCTGCCGACACAGCGGATTGGCTCAACGGCCTTTTCGCAAAGGTTGGTCCGATCATCGAGGACACCGGCGGTGTGATTGACAAATACACCGGTGACGGATTGATGGCTTTCTGGGGTGCTCCTGATCCACAGCCAGATCATGAGCACCGAGCCGTCAAAGCGGCGATGGCCATTGCCCATGAGCTCCATCGCTCGGAAGAAATCTTCGGCGACAACAAGACACTGCGCGTTCGCATCGGACTGCATAGCGGGCCGGCAATTGTCGGAAACCTCGGCTTCGAGGGACGTGTGAACTACACCTTGGTCGGCAATACGGTAAACAGGGCAGAGCGGGTTGAGCAGCGGTTGCGCGGACAACATCCCGACCACCGTGTAATTGTCGGAATTTCCTCAGACATGTGGAAAGCCTGCGGTTCTGTCGCGGGTATTGAGCCGATTGACCGGCTTCATTTGACAGATGGCAGGACTGTCATCGTTTGCCGAGATCCAGCACAGAGTGCGTAACAGGCCACCGAGCAGCCCTTTTGCCTATTCCGGCATGACCCAGTCGGGCATGGCGTAGACAATTTTTTGAATGAGACGATCAAATTCCGCTTGCTCTTCGTCGGTCAGAGCTGCGCGCATATTCTTCTGGCGGATTTCAAAAACCGGGAGGACCTCTTTAAGGCTCGCACGACCTTCATCCGTGAGCGACAGTGGCTTTGCGCGCTTGTCTGTCGTCCCAGTCGTGCGTTCGATCAGGCCCTTGCCAAGCAAATCCGAGACGGCGCGGCTGATCGAGTTTTTCGGCAGTCCGGTCACAAGGCAGATGTCCCGGGCAACCAGCCCAGGCATGTGTTTCAGGCAATAAAGAATGACAAATTCAGGGCGTGTCAGGGAAAATCGTTCCTCGATCTGACGGTAGACCGGTCCGGTGAAAAAATTGGCCAGAAAATTGACGCGCCAGGCGTGCTTTAGAGCCGTGTCGTTCAGCATCACAAGCGACAAAGGCCCGAAATGGTCGGCCATGCCGGCAGCCTCTGAAAGAGTCTTTTCATGCGTGTTCATGGCGTCCTTGTAAACCAATCCGGTTCCAAATGGAACTTTACAAATGGTTCCAAATGGGACTATAAATCGGCAGGCAAGTGATATGCCGAAATGGGAGGAACAGATGAAGATTCTTGTAACGCTCGCTGGCGCAGCATTTTTTTGCCTTCACGCAGGCTTTGCTTCCGCCGCTGAGCTCAGAATGGTCGGCGCCTTTCCAGAGGGCTTCGTGTTTACCGAAGAAATCGCGAAACCGTTTATGAGCCTTGTCGAGGAGGAGTCGGCAGGCGCGGTTTCATTTTCGATGACCGGTCCGGATGCGGTTCCGCCGCTTGAACAGTTTGAGCCCACGCAATCGGGCGTGTTTGATGTCCTCTTCACGCATCCCGCCTATCACGCAGGCACGACACCGGTCGGCCTGGCGATCGATGCGATTGGCGTGGATCCAAAGGCCCGGCGTGACGGGGGTATCATCGAGTTCATCGACCGGCACTACCAGGACCTCGGTATGAAACTGATCGCCGCACCTGCCACGGGCACGAAGGGGTTCAGGTACTTTCTCAAGGAACCGATTTCCGGCGAGCCGGGATTTGATGGCCGTAAGATACGCGGTACCGTTTCCTACCATCCGATGATCGAGGCTCTTGGAGGATCGGGCGTCGTCATGGGTGGTGGCGATGTTTACTCCGCCTTGCAGACTGGCGTCGTTGATGGCGCTGCCTGGGGCCTGACCGGAGCCAAGGACTTCAAATGGCATGAGGTCGCCGACTACATGGCTGATCCGGTTTTCGGACAGGTGGGCGTCATGATCTTCATGAATCTTGATGCCTGGAACGCGCTTTCGCCGGAAGAGCAGGAAAGCGTCGAACGCGCTGCCATTCGCCTCGAAGCCGACAGTATTGCGCGCTTTGACGCTCTCGCCGCTCAAGAGAAAGAGGATCTCCTCGATCTCGGCATGAAGATGACCAGCTTTTCCGACGGCGAAGCGGCACAGTTTGAAAGCCTTTGGTCGAACGGCGTGTGGTCAATTGCTGAAAAAGGTGATCCGGAAAAGGCGGCTGGATTGAGAGATCTGGCAAGAAAGGCGGGCCTTTCGGACTGATCGGAAATGAAGTCTCTGGGCCAGTTGCACGACACCACATCCCGCGCCCTGTTTACGCTTGCCGGAGCCGCGCTCGTGCTTGTCGTTATGCTGTATGCCTTTGAGGTCTTGGCGCGGTACTTTTTTGACGCGCCAACGACCTGGTCCGGTGAAGCGGTTCAATACGCGCTGGCTGTTTTATTGTTTTGCGCGCTTCCCGATGTCACGCGAAGGGCTGCCCATGTTGCGATTGATATCGTCCCCGAGACCCTTTCCGAGAAAAGACGCTGGCAACTGGCAAAGACCAACAACCTGGTTGCTTGTTTGGTTACGGCCACGGCTGGCTGGATCGTTGGCCGCGAAGCATTGACGCAGTTCGATCGTGGCCTGCTTACAAACGCCGCTCATCCGATCCCCAGATGGTGGCTGACCGCCGCGATCGCGATTGGTCTTTTCAGCGCTTCGCTGCATTTTTTGCGCCATGCGTTGGACAAAAGAGGATGAGCGGGTTCCTCTTTCTCGGCCTTGCTATCGGCCTACTCCTGCTGATGCTCTTTTCGGGTGCAAAGATCTTTATCGGATTTCTGGCGCTCAATCTCGTCGGGGTTCTTGTTTTGATCGGGCCCAGAGGCTTCGGGCTGTTCACCAACTCGATCTACGAGACCGCAACATCTCTGACGCTGGTGACCGTCGCCCTTTTCGTTTTGATGGGAGAAATTCTGTTTCGATCCGGAACTGTTGATATTCTGTTCCGCAGCGTGGACACGCTTGTCGGCCGCCTTCGGGGGCGGCTTTATGTCGTTACGATCGGCCTTTCGACCGTATTCGGTGCCCTGTCCGGGTCTGCAGTTGCCGTTGCTGCCATGCTCGGACGGTCCGTGCTGCCGCTCATGCAGGACCGGGGATACGATGTTCGGCTTTCGGCCGGAACGATTCTGGCAGGCGCCAGCCTCGCCCCCATCATTCCTCCAAGCCTGTTGGCAATCATTGTTGGCTCCCTTGCGGATGTTTCGATCGCGGGTCTGCTGGTCGCGGGCCTTGTGCCCGGCCTTATCTTTGCAATTCTCACTCTGGCCTATGTCTTCCTGCGCCAGGCGCCAATCGACCAGCAAAGTCCCGTCGATACGTCGCAGTCGCCTGTGCGTGCGATCCTCAATACGCTTCCCTTTTTGATCGTCATCTTTGCGGTCATGGGTCTCATCATCCTGGGTATTGCAACGCCTTCCGAGTCGGCTGCGACAGGCGTTGTCGGCGCGCTTGTCGTCGCCGCCATATTTGGGCGGCTGAATGCTGCCATGCTTCGCGAAACCATATCATCGGCTCTGACGATCAGTGTTGTCATTCTCATCATTGTGGCCTCGGCGAAGCTCTTCAGTCAGCTGTTGTCGTTCGCGGGCGCGACGCGAGGTTTGGTTAGCCTCATCACCGACCTTGGCCTCAACCCCGAACTGACGTTTCTGATCATGATGCTGATACCGCTTGTACTTTGCATGTTCATCGATCAGATCGCCTTCATGCTGTTGGCCATTCCTATCTATCAGCCCATTGTAGCCGCGCTGGGTTTCGATCCGATTTGGTTCTGGACGCTTTTCATGATCAATCTGACCGTCGGCAGCCTGACGCCTCCGTTCGGATACACGCTGTTTGCGCTTAAGGGTGCGAACGAGCGTTTGTCGACAGCACAGGTCTTTGGCGCAGCATGGCCGATCGTCTGCATATTTCTCATCGGGATGACCGTTCTCTGGGCGGTCCCGGGTCTCGTCACCTATGTGCCGAGGCTGCTGCAATGACGTGGCGGGTCCATGACACCGCCAATTCGCATTTCGTTGGATCATCAAATCTGCCTGATTTGGCAATCTATGTGCGGTCCCATGCTGACGAGCCATCGCGCCAGCCGGTCCTGTTCGTTCACGGCGCCACATATGCAAGCAGGCTTTACGATATTCCCCATCCGGGTGCGAGTTGGCTGAAGGCAACAGCCGATGCCGGTTTTGCGGCCTACGCCATGGATGTCCGCGGCTACGGAAAGTCTCGTTTGAATTCGGCGGTAGGTAAGTGTGTGCCTTTTGCGCCAGCAAAGGACGCTGTTTGTGATATTGGGGACGTCTGGCGCTGGATAAGCAACCGTCATAACGGTCGCAAGGTCGCCCTCGTCGGAGGATCCTGGGGATCGATGACCACTTCGGTATTCTCACGACAGATCGGTGCAAGTCTGTTGTCTGCGCTCATTTTGTATGCCCCGATTTTCGGTCAGCGAAATGTGGCGTGGCTGGATTTTCTCGCCGATCCGGCATCGCCTGACCGGTTGAACCCGGACTTTGGACAAACGCGGCTCGTCAGTGAAGCAGACACCAGACGCAGATGGGACGCGGAAATCCCGGACGGCGCTGACTGGCGCGATGAAGCGGTCTTTCAGGCACTCGTCCAGTCATCACTTTCAGATGATCCTGGATCTCTCGAGCGAGACCCGCCTTCTTTTCAAGCGCCGAACGGCACCCTGGTCGACCTTTGGGAGGCGTTCAATGGACGGCCTCTTTACGAGCCCGGCGATATCACCTGTCCGGTCCTCCTCATCCGGGGTGGTGCAGATTCAACGTCGACCCGCTCGGATGCGTTGGCGCTGTTTGATCGGCTCGGTTCAACCAGGAAACACTATGTCGAGATTGCCAACGGTGCGCATTTCGTCAGCGCGGAGAAGCGGGCGCCCGAGGTGTTTTCCACTGCCAACGCATTCTTGAAAAGATTTGCAGCCGAGGATTGAAGGAGGAAGAGCAGGCAACAAAGGGCACGCTGCGAACTTGAGCGGCGCTTGTCTATGACCCATCGCCACGCATGGGCTTGAAGCTTTTGCGGTGCAGTGTACAGGGGCCATGTTCGGCAATCGCCTTTCGGTGCGCTGCCGTACCATAGCCAGCGTGACGATCGAAACCGAAAGCTGGAAACACAGCCGCCGCGCGCATCATCATTCGGTCCCTCACCACCTTTGCGACGATCGATGCGGCAGCGATGGAAAGGGAGCGTGCATCGCCCTTGATGACGGCACTGGCCGGGCAAATCAGGCCCTCTGGCAGGTCGCGCCCGTCAATCAGCGCGAAATCCGGCGCGCGCTGCAGTCCGCCAAGCGCACGGCGCATCGCATCGAGGCTCGCCTTGCGGATATCGCTGCGATCGATATGAGCGGCAGCAGAAGAGGCGACGGTCACGTCGGCTGTCGCAACAATTTGATCGAACAGCATTTCGCGCATCGCCGCTGACAGTTTTTTGGAATCGTCCAGTCCCGGCGGAACTGTATCGATGTCGAGGACAACGGCCGCTGCCACAACCGGACCAGCCAGCGGCCCTCGTCCCGCCTCATCGGCACCTGCTACAATACGCTGCGGTGCTCCGGCGCGTCGTTCCAGGCTGTAATCGGGACCGCCCTCCGTCAGGTCGAAAAGGCCGGACTGTAGGATAGGCCTTTTGCTGCGAGAACCGGGTGGCGTGCGAGACATTGCGGCAAACTCGCACGTCCACCCGATCCCCTGCAAGTCCCTCCTGAAGAGCCCAAAATCCGGTCGGCAGGTTCCGAATTGCGTGGCCCTTGATGACCGGATTCCCGCAAGGCACAGGAAGCGGGAAGCCGGACGCGGTTTTGAGGAGGGAAACGCCGTCACGGCCGGTCGGGGAGGGCGGACGTGACGGCAGGCTCTCAAAAGCCTGAAATGTGCTAAAGCAGGCTCAGTTGTACTCCCGTGCCAAGCGGTGGCGTAAACAGATCGGTGCGCAGGGCGCGCCATTTGCTGTCCAGCCCGAGTTTTCCGGTGGTGATTTCAAACCGGCGCTTCAGCTGCCACGCATAGGGTCCGCTGCCCTTCATGCGCTTGCCGAAACCCGAATCGTAGTCCTTGCCGCCGCGCATCGAACGCACAAGCGACATCACATGACGGTAGCGATCTGGATAGTGGCGCAGGAGCCAATCCCGGAAGAGGGGGCTGACTTCAAGCGGCAAGCGCAACAACACATAACCCGCCGTGCAGGCGCCTGCTGCCTTGGCCGAATCGAGAATGCGCTCCATTTCATGATCGTTGAGGCCGGGGATCATCGGTGCCGCCATCACCGATACAGGAATTCCCGCCTCCGACAGGTGCCGGATCGCCTCCAGCCGCCGGGACGGAACCGATGCTCGCGGCTCCATGGCGCGGGCCAGCTTACGGTCCAGTGTCGTTACCGAAAGCGCCACCTTCACAAGGCCCTTTTCAGCCATTTGCGATAGAATATCGACATCGCGCAACACGGTCGCCGACTTGGTGACAATGCCCACCGGATGATTGCATGCGTTGAGCACTTCAAGCAGCTGGCGCATGATCCGCCACTTCTTTTCAATTGGCTGATAGGGATCGGTATTGGTGCCGATTGCGATGACGCGCGGCCTATAGCCGTCCTTCGAAAGCTCCCGTTCAAGAAGCTTGGGCGCATCCGGTTTGGCAAAAAGCCGTGATTCGAAATCGAGACCCGGCGACAGGCCCATGAACGCATGTGTCGGGCGCGCGAAACAATAGATGCAGCCATGTTCGCAGCCGCGATAGGGGTTGATCGAACGGTCGAAGGAAATATCCGGCGAATCGTTGCGCGTTATGATGGAGCGTGGCTTTTCAACCTGAACCTCGGTCTTGAAGGCTGGGAGGTCTTCAATTGTTTCCCACCCATCGTCGAACACGTGCCGTGAATGATCTTCATATCGCCCGCTCGGATTGATTCCCGCACCGCGGCCGCGACGCCTGTCGATTTCGATGCGTACGCCCGACCGGGCAGCAAGCGCGTCTGCCAGCTCTGCCGTATTGGCGGGGTTCAGGGCATTTTGCCTGAAATGGTCCAGATCGCTCATAAAAAAGCAGCCTTCCGATCGTTGCTAGTTTTGTGAATTTATTCCTAGCAAATGAAATAGAACATATCAAGAACAAATATGGGCGCAATCAGACTGCATGCAAGATATGGCGTGCATTCATCCCGGTAACGATTGAGGCGCCAGTCAAAATCCGCCTGCCGCGTTGACGGCAACTGGCAGCGGTGCAAGCATCAACGATACATGCGGCAACGGATATTCATGTGGAGGAAGCAATGGGCGATGATGGAAGCCGGAAAGTGATTGTCGAAACAACCGGACCGGTGACGGTTATCACCATCAACCGGCCGGAAGCCCGCAACGCTGTCGATCCGGAGACCGGCGACATGCTGCGTGCCGCATTTCGTGCTTTTGATGCCGATCCGGACCAGTCCGCAGCCGTACTTTGCGGCGCGCAGGGCAACTTCTGCGCCGGTTTCGATCTGAAGGCGGTGTCGACCGGCGCTTTCAGGTACAATCCTGCTGGTGACGGTCCGATGGGGCCGACACGGCTGTTGCTGTCGAAACCGGTTATTGCTGCAGTCGAAGGATATGCCGTCGCCGGAGGCCTCGAGCTTGCCCTTTGGTGTGACATGCGCGTGGCTGCGTCATCGGCGGTGTTCGGTGTCTTTTGCCGCCGCTGGGGCGTTCCGCTGATTGATGGCGGTACGGTGCGCCTGCCGCGGATCGTCGGTCATGGCAGGGCAATGGACATGATTCTTACCGGCCGACCTGTGGAGGCAAGCGAAGCACTCGGCATGGGTCTGGCAAACCGGCTTGTGGCGGACGGCAAGGCCACGGAGGAGGCAATTGCCCTTGCACGCGACATTGCCCGCTACCCGCAAATTTGCCTTCGCACGGATCGCATGACGGCGCACCGTCAATGGAGCATGGATTTGCCCGACGCGCTCAAGCTCGAGGGTGCTGAGGGTGAAAAACCGTTGCTTGAAGAAGCGGAGCAGGGCGCATCGCGATTTGCCGCGGGCCGAGGACGCGCCGGCGACTTCGAGGAGATCTAGGTTCTCGTGTGGTTTATAAAGTTCATTGTTGGACTGGCTGGCGTTTATGCCATCATTGTTGTGGCGGCCTATTTCCTGCAGGCAAAACTGATCTTTCCGTCCGGACTAGTAGGCCAGGCTGCGGGTTTGCCGGCAAACAGCACCGATATTGAATTGCAAACGCCGGATGGCGAAACAGTCGTTATGACGCGCATCCCTCCGCGTGCTGACACGCCAGGTCAGCATCCGGTTTTACTGGGATTTGGCGGCAATGCATGGAGTGGAGGCGCTGTCGCATTGTTGCTGCACCGGGTTTTTCCCGATCATGAGGTGCTTGCGGTAAACTACCGTGGATATGGGCCTAGCAGCGGCAGTCCGTCGGCAAAGGCGCTGTTTGACGACGCGATCCTTGCCTATGATCATGTTGCTGCACAGTCCGATGCCGGTTTGGTGGCAGTCGGATTCAGCATAGGCGCCTCTGTCGCGGTCGATCTCGCGTCAAACCGGCAGCTCAACGGCCTTGTCCTTGTCACACCCTTTGACTCCATGGAGGAACTGGCGGCGGGTCATTACCCGTTCCTGCCGGTGCGGTCGTTGCTTCGGCATCATATGGACACTGCTGCGACCTTGCGTGATCTGGACCTTCCGGTGGCGATCATGACCGCTGGCAGAGACACGGTCGTGCCGGCAGCACGATCAGCACCCGTGCGCAAGGCCGCTGCCGATCTCCGCTCAGACATCGCGATTGAAGATGCCGGTCACAACGATATCTACGCCAGGGCGGAATTTCCCGACTTGCTTCGACAGTCCGTCGCTGCCGTTAAGGGCGATTGAATTGAAGGCGCGCGCGTGTTGACAGGAAACCATCTATTGGTACCCGCGATGGTACTCTGTTTGGGCGGCATCCCTGCGTCGGCTGAAGCGTTGCGTCAGAGCCGGGATACCGAGGGCAACGTGCATTTCGGAACGTCACGAAACCCAAATCTCTGCTGCATGTGCATGCCGGCCTTGCGGTTCGAGTCCGAGCGCGGCCGCACAAGGTTCTTCTTGCCGTACGGCCTCGAAAGGACCGTCGGCAATGACCGGGTCTTCTCGTCACAGGACGGCAAGGCCTGGTATTGCGAGGGTGTCCGGGAAATGGGTCGATCCAGTCACAAGTGCGGATTGATTCCGGCCCTTTTGTAGGAAGGCGGCCGGTTGGAACCGGATAGGTTCACTTGCCGCGCTTCAGGTGCTCATCGAGCCGCGGCATGATCTCGACGAAATTGCACGGCATGTGCCGGTAGTCGAGCTGTTTGCTGAGAATGCCATCCCAGGCATCCTTGCAGGCACCGGGCGAACCCGGCAGCACGAATACAAAGGTGGCATTGATAACGCCGCCGGTTGCGCGCGATTGTATGGTCGACGTTCCGATCTTGTCGTAGGAAATGCGGTGAAAGGCTTCCGAAAACCCGTCCATCTGCTTGTCAAAAAGAGGCATGACGGCTTCCGGTGTGACGTCGCGCCCCGTAAAGCCGGTGCCGCCGGTCGTGATCACAACGTCGATATCCGGGTCTTCGGCCCAGCGTCTGACAATCTCGGCGATGCTTGACGCGTCATCGCTCACAATATCGCGCGCTGCCAGAATATGCCCGGCCGTCTCGATGCGCGACGCCAGCGCCTCGCCTGATCGATCGTCCTCCAATGTGCGCGTATCCGACACTGTCAGAACAGCGATTTTGACAGCAATGAACGGGCGGGAATTGTCGAGTTCAGCCAAGGGGGGCCTCCAATGAATCATTCGGCGGTGCGCGTCATCCCGCAGCGCACCCACCATTCGGGATATTGATCGCTGATTGACGCGGCTGCAAGGTGCGATGCTTCAAGCGTTTCGAAAATCGCAAAGCAGGTCGCTCCCGACCCGGTCATTCGTGTCAGCAGGGGCCTTTCATCGGACATGGTGGAAATCACCTCATCGATAATCGGCTGAAGGCGCTGTGCCGGACCCTGCAGATCATTGCGCGTGGCATGCAACGCACCCGCCTGTCCGATGATGCTGCCGGTGTCAGTCTCCATGTGGAGCGATTGGTTATCCTTGCTTTCGAGGGCTGCGAAAACATCCGGGGTCGAAACGGAAACGAGAGGATTAACAAGCACGACAGGCAGAGCCATCAACCAGTCGATGAGCGTCGTCTTTTCGCCCACGCCGCGGGCCAGAAGCGGTCTCGAAGACAGGCACATCGGAATGTCGGCGCCGAGCTGCGCGACCAGCTCGTCATGGTCAAGTTCCTGAGAATTGATCCGCCAGAGGCTCGAAAGTCCCCGCAGGCATGCCGCCGCGTCAGCCGAGCCGCCGCCCATGCCCGACGCAATGGGCAGGTTCTTTTCCAGATGAATGGAAACCGGGCCGGCAGGCACGCCCAATTCTCGCGCCTTGTTCCTCAGGTAATCCCGCGCGCCGACAACCAAATTGTCGCCATTGTCCGGGAGGAAGGATGCGAAGCTGCCTGCCATCGAGAAGTTATCGCAGTCGCTTTCCCGGAATGAGAGCGCATCGCCGAAATTGGCAAACGTGACCAGACTGTCGATCAGGTGGTAACCGTCTTCGCGCTGACCGGTCACATGCAGCGCAAGATTGATCTTCGCCCAGGCGGTCTCTGTAATTTCAACCATTGCAAGCGGCAATCGAAGACCAATGCGCGTTCTGAACTATGGCGGGCGGTTCGTCTGACCTTTGCGCTAAACAAACATCGACGCGAGCCGCCGGATCAAAGCGTCTCGCCCGGTTTTTGCGGTTCGCCTGCGCCGCCATTGTCCTCATCAGCATTGGCTGCGGCAGGCACCTTGTCTGATGTCTCCGGCAAGCCCCGCTCAATCTTCGCCCGTATCTTCGGTATTTCGGTCAGTTCGGGCTCCATGGTCAACGTGCGTTCCCATTGAAAACGCGCTTCGTTCTCGCGCCCGACTTTCCAATAGGCATCGCCGAGATGATCGTTGATTGTTGGATCGCCGGGGCGGATTTCCGCCGCTCTTTCGAGCTCTCTCACCGCGTTTTCATATTCACCCATGCGGTAATAGGCCCACCCGAGAGAGTCGACGATGTAACCGTCGTTCGGGCGCAGCCTCACGGCCTCACGGATCAACTCCATGCCCTCTTCCAGATTTATGTTCATGTCGACCCAGGAATAGCCGAGGTAGTTCATGACATGCGGCTGATTGGGCGACAGCTCAAGCGCACGCTTGAAATTCGGTTCCGCCTTCTCCCATTCCTTAAGCCTCTCATAAGCGATGCCGCGCTGATAGAAAATGTTCCAGTGTGACCTGTCCGGCAAGACGCCGATTGCTTCAACCGCCCGGTCGTAATTGTCCGCCATCGCCCTGTATTCTTTGGCCTGTGACAAAACGCTCCCATAGGCGAGATAAGAGCGCATATCCGAAGGATCGACCTCGATCAGGCCCTTGAGGTGTTGCTTCGATTCTTCCAGCCGGCCGATATCGGCAAGGTTTAGCCCGAGCTGCATCTCCGAAACACGATGCATGATCGAATCTTCCGATACCGATTGATAGAGTTCTATTGCCTTCTCCGGCTTGTTAATCGTTTCGGCAATATTGCCTAGCATCACGAGCGTTGCGCCGTTCTCCGGATCAAGTGCGCGGGCAAAATTCAGATACAGGGTAACGATATCTTCGGCTCCGCTGCGATTGAGCGCGGCTCCGATTGTATACAGCACCGCCGACGCTCCTTCGGATGCATTGCGAATAGCGGGCCTCGGCGGATCATCGGCGCTAACGCGGTCGCTCAGGGCCCGAAGCGGCGCGTAGCCAGGCGCAAATGCCGTCCCCACTGCAATCGCGTCCATCGCCTTTTGGGTATTGCCTTCCCGTGCTTCGAGCACCGAAAGCGCCATCGCCGCTCCGATATAGGTATCGGGTGCCGTTCCTCCGCTGTTCTGATCCGTAATCACGTCCGTGTACAGACGCCGCGCTTGTTCTTTGCTGCCAAGCGCATCGTGAAGGGCCGCGCTGTGATAGGTCTTGAATATCCGGTACCACTCAGGGCCCTGAAGACTATCAACTGTCTCTTGAGCCGAGACACCATCGCCCTCGCCGTAATGTGCCCACGCTTTCAGCAGTCCATAAAGCAGTCTTTCCAGATCACTAACGCTGTTCTCTGCGAAAATGGTTTGAGCACTGGTGAACTCGCGCTTCTGGATGGCATGAATGCCAAGAGCCAGCCTTGCCGTACTTTCTACAACGGGATCGCCCTCGAGGCCGTGCGCGAAAGAAATACCTTCCTCGAACTGTCCGTTGTTGAACAACAGCAGCATCAGCCGCTGTTTGATGTCGGCGTTATCTGGTTCGTAGCCAAGTGCTTTGCGGTAGAGGACAATCGCTGTTTCATCATCGCGATCGCCTTCGGCCGTGCGAGCAGCAAGCAGTGCGCCTGAAAAGCTGTCCACGGACTCGCTTTGAAACGAATCGCTCTCTTGTTGGCTGTCGGCCACTGCAGGCCCCCCCAAGAGCAAGCCCGCCAGAATGAACGCACCGCTAACAGTTAGGATTATGTGCCGCATATTATCCCGTTTCCGCTAAGTTTGCCGACAAGTATGATTCCCTCTCCTGATCATGCAGAATGGCCTTTTTCCGCAGCATGGGCAAGCATCGAGGAAACAGCTCTTATTTCAGCTAGTTGACCCGGCTGATGCAAAAATCGATCACTTCGAGAAGCGCCGATTTGGCAGGTGTATCAGCCAGCGGCGCCAATGCGTCCCGTGCAACCGCACCATAATGTTCAGCGCGCAATATCGTGTCATTGAGTGCGTTCGTACGGGCAATCAGGTTGAGCGCTTTCTCCAGTGCCGCGTCGCTATTGTCGCCATCTTCGATTGCAGTCCGCCAGAAGGCGCGCTCCTGTTCGTTGCCGCGGCGGTATGACAGGACAACCGGCAGGGTTATCTTGCCTTCGCGAAAATCGTCTCCGGTATTTTTGCCAAGGTTGCGGGCCGTGCCGCCATAGTCGAGCACGTCGTCTACCAGCTGGAATGCCAGACCCAGATTGGTGCCGTAGGAGCGTAGTGCGTCGCGCTCTGACTTCTTTGCCCCTGCAAGGATAGGTCCAACTTCTGCGGCCGCCGAAAACAAGGCCGCTGTCTTCGCCCGTATCACCGCCAGATAATCGTCTTCGGTCGTTTCCATGTTCTTTGCCACGGATAGCTGGAGGACCTCGCCCTCCGCGATAATCGAGGCGGCGCTGGAAAGGACATCGAGTGCTTTCAGCGAGCCGACTTCAACCATCGTTTTGAAGGCTTGCCCGAGGAGGAAGTCGCCAACGAGAACGCTGGCCTGATTTCCCCATATGATCCTGGCCGTCGATTTGCCCCGACGCATGTCGCTTTCATCAACAACATCGTCGTGCAGCAATGTGGCTGTGTGCATGAACTCGACGCTGGCCGCGAGCTTGATATGGCCGTCGCCCTCATAGCCAAACATGTTTGCCGCCGCCAGCGTTAGCATCGGCCGAAGCCGCTTGCCGCCCGACGAAATCAGATGATTGGCAACCTCCGGTATCATCTCGACATCGGATCCGGCCATAGACAGGATTTGCTGATTGACCCGCCCCAAATCAGTCTTTGTGAGGTCGACCAACGGTTTAATCGAGGCCGGATTTTCGGCTTTTTCCTTAAGCGGAATGACAACGCCCACTATGCAGACTCCCTTGGAACTTGCTCAGACAATAGGAACTGGTCCTTTCACGTACAAGTGAAGAATCGACGCAGGTCCCGGATTTGCCGCTGCGGCACGCATATGCTGATGGACGGACGCGCCGCGTGACAAACCGCCTTCAAGGCTCCATATAGCGTGTCGCCGGGCGTCGGCTATATTGTGTCTGCCAATCGGATAAATCTTTGGAAGCTGAACGGAAGGGCTCGAAGCATGGAGGAACTTATCCGCACCAACAACGTTGTGACGCTCTCATTTGTCGGCACACTGTTGAAGGAAGCCGGAATTCAGCACTTCGTTGCCGATGAATATATGAGTGTCCTCGACGGCTCGATTAATGCGCTTTCGCGGCGCCTGATGGTTGATGCGGAGAGGGCAGATGAGGCGCGTGAGTTGTTGCAGAACGCCGGTCTTGGCGGCGAACTGCGGGAAAAGAAGTCGTGAACGGGTTGCAAGACGATGAGGCGAAGCTGCTGGATGTGGATCCCAGCGATCTGGACCACTTTACTGTAGATGCCTTTCAGCGTGGCCGCTTTTTCCTCGTGCAGCCGAAGGGCAGGGGTCACCGGGCCGGTATCGATGCCATGCTGCTAACTGCGTTGGTGCCGCCCGACGCAAACGGAATCCTCGCCGATTTTGGTGCTGGTGCAGGTGCGGCCGGGATGGCGGTTGCCGCAAGAAACCCGAAAATGGCGGCCGTTCTGGTGGAAAGGTCTGCGGTCATGGCAGATTGCGCCCGCCGCTCTGTGGCGCTGCCGCAAAACCGGGGGTTTGCCGGGCGGGTGAGTGTCGTTGAAACCGACGTTACGGCGCGTGCCGCTGACCGTCGTTCCGCCGGACTGGGCGACGCGTATTTTGACCACGTCATCATGAACCCGCCCTTCAACAGTGACGCCGACAGGAAAACGCCGGACCGTCTGAAGGCGAGCGCACATTCGATGCCCGTGGCGATGTATGAATATTGGATCCGTGCGGCCTGCGCGGTCTGCAAGGCATCGGGGCAGCTTTCGTTGATTGCCCGCCCTGAGTTGCTGTCTCAGATTGTGGAAGCCTGCGCATCGCGCTTCGGTGGATTGCAAGTCACGGCCATTCACCCCCATCCGGGTGCCGACGCTATTCGTTTCCTCCTCACAGGAATAAAGGGCAGCCGCGCGCGTCTTGCTTTGCGCGATCCGCTGTTCCTGCGCGATGGCGCAGGCGAGGAACTTGCCCTTGATATCGATGAACTCACCAATGGCCGCTTATTTCTGAGCCGAAACGGTGCCGGGTCGGCAGGCCATTGTGTTTACGACTAAAATACATACATCTTGCCCTGAATGGCGGGCGCGATGTGCATGACACGGACAGAAAACAGGCGTGATTGATGGCATTTTACAGTTCACTTTTGCCCAAAAGACTGAGACGGGACGAGACCGTCATTCCGGTGGTTCAACTTCACGGAATGATAGCTGCCGGTGGATCTCAGTTCCGGCCGCCGCTTAATCTTGCAACGGTTGCGCCCTTGCTCAAGCGAGCCTTCAGCGACAAGAAAGCGCCGGCGGTGGCGCTATCCATCAATTCGCCGGGTGGCTCGCCGGTCCAATCAAGGCTCATTTTTCAGCGGATTCGCGATCTCGCGCAGGAAAAAGATAAACACGTGCTTGTTTTTGTCGAGGACCTGGCAGCGTCCGGCGGGTACATGATCGCATTGGCGGGCGACGAGATCTATGCCGACCCGACGTCCATTGTCGGATCGATAGGCGTCGTGTCCGCAAGTTTCGGTTTTACCAACCTGATCAAGAAGATCGGCGTTGACCGGCGCGTCTACACCGCCGGGAAAAACAAGGTCACACTGGACCCGTTCCAGCCGGAAAAGAAAGCCGACGTCGATCACCTGAAGTCACTGCAGCTTGAGGTGCACCAGGTCTTCATCGACATGGTCAAAGAGCGCCGAGGCGGCAAGCTCGTTGAAGACGATACGATGTTTTCAGGCCTGTTCTGGTCCGGCATCCGCGGCAAGGAGATGGGGCTGGTTGACGAACTCGGAGACATGCGGTCGGTGCTGAAACAACGCTATGGCGAGAAAACCAATCTTCGATTGATTACCATGCCGCGCGGCCTTTTCGGAAGAAGGGTTACCGGCGCGGGAGGTGGAGATTTTTCGGCCCGCGTAGCCGGTGCTGCCGCAACCGGCATTGCCGACATCATTGAAGAACGAGCTTTTTGGGCGCGCTACGGACTCTGATGACGCGATCACCGTGGAATTGTAGCTTTTAAAAGTCTGTTGAAGGTGCCGCGCAGTTCGAGCAGGGGAGGCAAAAATGGTTCAAATCGCGCTTTTGGCGGCCGTCCTGCTTGTCGGCTGGATGGGCTACAAACGTTTTCTGAAAGAGGCCGAACGGGTCAGCAAGTCGGTGAGACGGGCTGAGAAAGAAGCTGAAACAGGTGCCAGCGGCACGCTCATCGAAGATCCCAAGACCGGCGAATACAAGCTGGAAGACAAGGACGACCGCACATAAATTGGCCGGGTTTTCGGCGGTTGTCAGCGCCAGCCGGCCCTTGACCATGAACAGCACCCGTGGCACCTGTCCGCCGCATTGGTTTCAAATGCCCGGACCCAGAAAATGACGCCACGCCCCGCCCAGCGACAATCCAGCATACCGGCCCAGTCTTTCCAGGGCCTGATCCTGGCCCTCCATTCCTACTGGGCCGAATATGGCTGCGTTATCCTGCAGCCCTATGACATGGAGGTCGGTGCCGGAACATTTCATCCGGCGACAACACTACGCTCGCTCGGACCAAAGGGCTGGAACGCAGCCTACGTTCAACCATCGCGGCGGCCAACGGACGGTCGGTATGGCGAGAACCCAAATCGGTTGCAGCACTATTACCAGTATCAAGTGCTGCTAAAACCATCGCCGCCGAATCTGCAGGAGCTCTATCTGGGTTCGCTTGAAGCGATCGGCATTGATCCCTTGCTGCATGATTTGCGTTTCGTCGAAGACGACTGGGAAAGTCCGACACTGGGCGCCTGGGGTCTTGGCTGGGAATGCTGGTGCGACGGCATGGAAGTCTCGCAATTCACCTACTTTCAGCAGGTTTGCGGCATCGAATGCGCGCCCGTATCCGGCGAACTGACCTACGGACTTGAGCGCCTTGCCATGTATGTCCAGGGTGTCGACAATGTCTATGACCTGAATTTCAACGGCGCTTCGGACAACGAGAAGGTGACCTACGGCGACGTCTTTCTTCAGGCCGAGCAGGAATATTCCCGGTACAATTTCGAGTATGCGGACACAGCCTTGTTGCTGCGTCATTTCGACGATGCAGAGGCCGAATGCAGAGCCTTGCTGCAGCGCGGTGCATCGCAAGACCCGCAATACGGCCATGCCTGCGTATTGCCAGCCTATGACCAGTGCATCAAGGCATCGCATCTGTTCAATCTGCTCGATGCCCGAGGCGTCATTTCGGTGACTGAGCGTCAGAGTTACATTTTACGGGTTCGCGACCTTTCGAAGATGTGCGGGGAAGCCTTCCTGCAGACCGAAGCTGGCGGATTTACCGGCTGAGTTTCTTGATGTTTCATGCCTATTGAGCAGTCTAAAATCATGAGAATGATGACAAAATGCCAGATCTTCTAATCGAACTCTGTTCCGAGGAAATACCGGCGCGCATGCAGCGAAAAGCCGCTGGCGACCTGAAGAGGCTGGTTACGAATGCGCTCGTCGAGTCCGGTCTCACCTATGAGGCGGCACGTGAATACTGGACGCCGCGCCGGCTTGCTTTGGATATACGCGGTGTAACGGCCCGGTCTTCCGATATTCGTGAAGAGCGGCGCGGACCGCGCACAGACGCGCCCGAAAAGGCCATCGCCGGATTTCTGCGCGGCGCCGGCCTTGAATCCGTCGATCAGGCGACAGTCCGCAGCGATCCCAAGAAAGGCGATGTCTATGTCGCCATCATCGAAATGCCCGGGCGCGACGCGGTCGATATTATCGCTGACATCATGCCGGAGATCATTCGCAATTTTCCTTGGCCGAAATCCATGCGTTGGGGCGAGGCTTCATCGAAACCTGGCGCGTTGCGCTGGGTTAGGCCGCTGCAGTCGATCATCTGCACATTTGGCCCTGAAACCGAGGAGCCGGTTGTCGTGGATTTTGAAGTCGACGGTTTGAAAGCGTCAAACGTGACCGTCGGACACCGCTTTCACGCGCCCCAGGCCATCACCGTCCGGCGCTTCGACGACTATGTGGAGAAGCTCGAAAAGGCGAAGGTGGTTCTGGATGCCGAGCGCCGTCAGCAGATGATCCTGTCGGACGCGCGCAACCTGTCCTTTGCACAAGGCTTTGACCTCTTCGAGGACGACGGTCTTCTGGAGGAAGTATCGGGTCTCGTTGAATGGCCTGTAATCCTGATGGGGGAATTCGATGCTGATTTCCTCTCGATACCGGCAGAGATCATTCGACTGACGATCCGGGAAAACCAGAAATGCTTCGTCCTGCGACCACACGGCAATGCCGAAGAACTGACCAACAGGTTTATCATCACTGCCAATATCGAAGCCGAGGACGGCGGCAGAGAAATCGCGCTCGGCAATGCGAAGGTGGTGAGAGCCCGCTTGGCCGATGCCCTGCATTTCTGGCAGACGGATCAGGCTGACCTCCCGGATCTGGATACGCTCCGCCCATCCGCCACGCATCTCGGGCTTGATCTGGCCAAACCGCTCGATCAACGCATGGCAAAGCTCGATACGCTCGATGTGACATTTCACAAAAAGCTCGGCACCCAGGGCCAGCGTGTCAGTCGGATTCGAAATCTTGCAGGACGCCTCGTGCCGATCATAGACGACGACCCGCGACTGCCTGCGATGGTGGACCGTGCCGCGTTGCTTGCCAAAGCCGATCTGACGACCGAAGCCGTCGGCGAGTTTCATGAACTGCAGGGCACGATGGGCCGCAAATACGCCGTTCTGCAGGGTGAGCCGCCCGCTGTCGCAGCGGCAATCGAGGAACATTACAAACCCCAGGGTCCGTCCGATAGCGTTCCCTCCGGTGCGGCATCGGTGGTCGTCGCGCTCGCCGACAAGCTGGATATGCTCATCGGATTCTGGTCGATCGACGAAAAACCGACCGGCTCCAAGGATCCCTACGCCTTGCGCCGCGCCGCACTCGGCATCATCCGTTTGCTGCTTGAAAACGAGATCCGCCTGCCTTTGCTTCAAATCGATGTTTCTGCTGATCTTCTTTCGTTCTTTCACGATCGGCTGCAGGTTTATCTGCGCGACAAAGGCGCGCGCCATGACTTGATCGACGCTGTGATTTCGCCCGAGGAGGACGATCTGCTGATGGTTGTCAGGAGAGTGGAGGCACTGGCTGAACTGCTTGCTTCAGAAGACGGTCAGAACCTACTGGCAGGCACAAAACGCGCTGCGAATATCCTGAGCGCAGAGGAAGACAAGAAGACCCGTATAGCCGAAGCTGTCGACTCCGAACTGCTCACCGAGGCGGCCGAAAGGTCGTTGTCATCAGCCATTGATATTGCCGAAGAAAGTGCCGCTGAGGCTATCAGGAACGAGGACTTCGCGACAGCGATGCGGGCGCTTGGCGCATTGCGCCACCCGGTGGATGTGTTCTTTGACGATGTGCTGGTCAATGCCGATGATGAGGCGGTTCGGGCCAACCGGCTGGCACTGCTTCGCAGAATCAGATCGGCGACCGAAGCGGTCGCCGATTTTTCAAGGATTAGCGGCTGATAGCGCCGCCTTGATAATCAATCGCCGGAACGCAACTCGATGATTTCCGGGCCATCATTGTGCGGTCCTTCGCCCTCGGGCTCGCTCGGACCGGCACTGTCATGTTCGGCATCGTTCATATTGACCGTTTCCACAGACGATGTCTGGGAACCGCCGTCAACACCGTCTTCAGCCGGCGTTTCGGTGCCGACTTCATCAACGTTGAACTCGCCGCCGCCTTCAAAGGTAACGCCGCTGTCGGCCACGACCGGTGTTTCGCCCGGCTGAACAACAACGGGAGCGGTTTCGCCGCTTGTCACCAGCGTTCCGCCATTGACGCGTTCGACTGTCTGTCCGGAAGTGTTTTCAGGATTCGAACCGGCCTTCACGATGCGCACGGCACTGCCGCCCATCATATTGTCTGTCTGGACGATCTTGTTTTCGCCGTCGACACTCTTTTCGGTCACTTCGACGCCATGAACATCCGGCGCAACGAAGCGGGGCTTGAGTGCCGGACATTCGGCACAGGAAAAACTGATGATACTGCCGGATTCGACTTTCCGGGATTGAACATTGATCACCGAGTCACCGGCCACTGCTGCAGTGGCGGCAATCGAAAAGGCAGAAGCTAAAACTATCAGGCGCGTCATATCGCTCTCCACGTTTATTCTCCTGACCGTAACATATAAGCGTTTTCAAGCGGTTTTCAGGCGTGGTTAACGATTCACAAATCGCAACACCGCAATTTGAGCTATTTTTGCCGTGCTATGGCTCTCCAGCCTATGTCGCGCCGGCAAAAACCGTCATTCCAATCGATGAGGTCAACCGCCATGTAAGCCTGGTCGTGGGCTTCTTTGACGGTTGACCCAAGCGCGGTCACCGACAACACCCTTCCGCCGCTGGCGATGACTTGATCGCCCTCAAGCGCGGTGCCCGCATGAAAAACCTCGACATTGTGAAGGGCGGCGGCTGCTTCCAGATTGCCGATCCTTGAGCCTTTCTCATAAGGACCCGGGTAACCCTTGGTCGCCATAACGACACAAAGTGCTGCTTCGTCGTGCCAACGCGCGCTCATGGTCCATAGCAACTCATCGGCTGCAGCCTTCATGAGCATCAGAATATCATCCTTGAGCCGCATCATCAGGACCTGGCATTCCGGGTCGCCGAAACGGACATTGTACTCAATCAGGCGTGGGCCGGCGGGAGTGATCATCAGGCCCGCATAAAGTACGCCGGTAAAAGGTGTGCCGCGCTCCGCCATGCCGCGCAGCGTCGGATTGATGATTTGCTCCATGGTTTGCTCAATCATGGCGTCGGTCATGACCGGGGCAGG
>JBCCOK010000069.1:0-24841 GCA_039025395.1 Pseudomonadota bacterium | reverse complement strand
GGAGGATGCTGAAAAGATGAAAGGACCTTCAAATCCACCACACAGGACCTTCAAATCCGCAAACCACACGCGAACCAATGATGCATAGCGTGTCCTTATCGAACCTGAAGTTCGCACAGAGCCTGCCGCACTTAAGGCGAACTTCAGATTCGGGACACGGGCCGAATGAACCGATCTTCCGCCATCAAATGCTTCAAGCTAAACCAGAAACGCTCTAAAGCAGCTTCTTGATCCGGAAAAATCCCCAGGTTGCCGCTGCCGACGCAAGCATGAGAATGATCGAGAATTCATAGCCGAGGGCCCAACGAAGCTCCGGCATGTCGCTGAAATTCATTCCATAGACCGATGCAATCAGGGTCGGCGGCATAAACACGACCGCGACGACCGAAAAGATCTTGATGATCTGGTTTTGCTCCAGATTGACGAGCCCGACTGTTGCGTCGAGCAGGAAATTGAGTTTGTTGTCGAGGGCGGCGCTGTGCTCACGGATCGAGTGCAGGTCGCGGCCAAGCGCTTTCAACTGCGAGCGTTGGTCCTTGTTCAGTCCGGCAAGCGCAGCACCCTGCGTCAAGAAGTAGACCAGACGTGTAAGGGTTGCGACACTCTCATGCACCTTTGCAATCAGAATGCCCGCGCTCCCGACTTTCTTGATGACGTTCTTGTAGTCGCCGCTTTTGCGGGCGCTGATCCCCTCATTGAAAATCATGTTCGACATGTTGTCGACTTCGATCGCAGCCGCTTCAACAAGGTCGGCAATGCGGTCAATAATAATATCAAGCAAGCCTAGTAGAGCATGGGCCGGCGATGCGCCAAGCGCTGGATCCTTGTTAAGGCGCTGGCGGAACAGCCCGATGGAAAGCGGTTCACCGTGCCGGACCGTTATCAATTGCGTCGTGTTGACGGCGAAGGTAACGGCAGTCACTTCCGGCGCGGAGACGGTGCCGGCATAGGGCAGCGTCGCGGTCATGAACAGCGTACCGTTTTCCTGGTACAGGCGGCTTGAGGTTTCGATCTCGACCATTTCTTCACGTGTCGGTATGTCGATACCGGTCGCTTTTTCTAAACGCGCCCGTTCGTCGGCACCGGGGTCGCACAGATCGATCCAGAAGTGTCCGCCATTCGCTTCGCCTGCCGAAATGTCCTTGGATGTCACGATCCGGCCGTTTTCAATGCTGTAAGCCGCAAGCATATAGGTTCCCCACAATTTGAAATCGCGGCCACCATAACGGCTGAGGCGAAACGGCTGCAACTGAGAACGCGCGCCTTGGACAGATGCGGGCGAGTGTGACATGGTTGATGCTTGCCGCGTTTGATTGCGCGACGGTTATTTGCAAACAGGGGAGCTCTTCATGTCACTGGTAAAAAGCATCCTTGCCGCGGCGCTTGGCGCCGCGATCATGCCCTTTGCAGCCCTGGCGTCCGAATTGCCGGACCTCGATGGAAGGGGCGTCGTTGTGGTTACAGAGAACGCCTATCCGCCGCTTCAGTTTATCGATCCCAAAACCGGAGAACAGATCGGCTGGGAATATGACGCGATGAACGAAATCGCCAAACGGCTGAATATGTCCGTCGAATACCAGAACACAAGCTGGGACGCGATGATACAGGCCGTCTCCGACGCGCAATACGACCTCGGAATGACGGGCATCACCATCAAGGAGGATCGCAAGGAAAAGGTGGATTTCTCCGACCCCTATATGCGTTCCGAGATGTTCATGCTGGTGCGCGGCGACGAGGATCGGTTTGACGATCACACAAGCTTTGCGGCGTTTGAAGACGGGCTGGTCGGGGCCCAGGCCGGAACGACACCCTTTTATGTCGCCGTCTATGATGTGCTCGACGGTAACGAGCAGAATCCGCGCATCAAGCTGTTCGAGACATTCGGGGCGCAGGTGCAGGCTCTTCGGACAGGCGATGTCGATCTCGTTTTGACGGATGGCACCGCAGGCCAGGGCTATGTCACGGCGTCCAACGGCGCGCTCAAGCTGGTGGGCGAGGCGCTGGGTACGGAAGATTTCGGGTTCATCTTTCCAAAGGGCTCCGACCTTGTCGCACCGATCAATGCTGCGATTGCGGCGATGAAGTCGGACGGTACCATCGACGCGCTGAACACCAAGTGGTTCCTCGAGTACGAGCTGGGTCAGTAGGCAGACATACCAGAGATCGTGCCGACGACCGTGAACGCGCAAGGCGGTTCTGCGTCCGTGCATCGACCGGCACAATTGGCATTTTTCCGCCTCTTAGAGGCGGATTTTGTTCGCAAGTCCTTCCATGAACAAGGCTAACTCCGCCGACACCGATTTCCCCTACTGGCTCGTTGCGGCAGCTGCGATCGCGGTGGTTGTTGCCGTGATAATAGCCACCAACGACCTCTACACCCAGGTTCTGATAATCGTCTCCAGGGGCGTTTGGATCACGATATTCGTGACGTTTGTCGCCTTTGCGCTTGCCTCGGCATTTGGATTGCTGATTGCAGTCATGGGTCTGTCGCGATCACTGGTCCTGCGTCAGGTCGCCCGTTTCTATGTCGAGATCATTCGCGGCATCCCAATGCTGGTGCTTCTCTTTTACGTGGCGTTTGTCGGTGCCCCCGCAATTGTCGCGGGCTGGAATTTTCTGACGCGACCGCTGCAGGAAGCCGGATTGCTTGAGGAATTGATGGTGCGCGATATCTCGCTCCTGTGGCGCGCCATCATCTCGTTGACCATCGGTTACTCCGCTTTCATTTCAGAGGTTTTCCGGGCCGGAATCCTGTCAGTGGACGAGGGCCAGATCGAAGCGGCTCAAGCCTTGGGGCTGAACCGATGGCAGCGTTTTCGGCTGATCATCATGCCACAGGCACTGCGCACGATACTGCCACCGCTTGGCAATGATTTTGTTGCCATGGTTAAGGATTCGTCACTGGTTTCCGTCCTTGGGGTGGCAGATCTTACACAGATGGGCAAGGTCTATGCCTCCGGCTCATTCCGGTTTTTTGAAACCTATTCAATCGTTACCTATATCTATCTTTTGTTGACAGTCGGGCTTTCGCTTGCGCTGCGTTCGCTGGAAAGGCGGTTGCGGAAATCCGCTGGTAACCCATTAGACGGATGATTGCAGTTCGTATCGAAGATTGATAGGAACGTTTCCAATGAAGGAAAAACTGATCATTGCCAGCAAGAACGATACCGGGCGTGTCCGACACAGGACATCGACCGAGTACTTGCCCATGCATGATCACAAGCGGCTTCCCGGGCGCTTTTTCGCCCGGTTGATGCTCGCCAACGGGCTTCTATCCGGCTGATTGGCCGTTACCGAACGCCTTTTCCTTTTTCAGCATCCTATCGGATTGAAGCCATGGCTGCACCAAAAACTCTATATGACAAAATCTGGGACGAACATGTCGTCCACTCCCAGGATGACGGCACGTCGCTGCTCTACATCGACCGCCACCTCGTTCATGAAGTCACAAGCCCGCAAGCATTTGAGGGCTTGCGCAACAGCGGACGCGCCGTTCGGCACCCGAACAGGACGCTGGCGGTCGTCGATCACAATGTTCCGACCACGGCGGATCGCGTTCACGGTATCAAGAACGAGGAAAGCCGGATCCAGGTTGAGGCGCTGGCGAAAAACGCAGCCGATTTCGGCGTGCAGTATTTTCACGAGGCCGATGAGCGCCAGGGCATCGTCCATATCGTCGGGCCTGAGCAGGGTTTCACGCTGCCCGGAACGACCATCGTTTGCGGCGATAGCCATACGTCGACACATGGTGCTTTCGGGGCGCTCGCGCACGGGATCGGCACATCGGAAGTCGAGCATGTTCTGGCCACCCAGACACTGATACAGAAGAAGGCCAAGAATATGCTGGTGCGCGTTGACAATGCGGCACCGGAGGGCATTGCGGCCAAGGATATCATACTCGCAATCATCGGAGAGATCGGAACTGCAGGCGGTACGGGGCATGTGATCGAGTATGCAGGCCGTGCGATCGAAGACCTTTCGATGGAAGGCCGCATGACCGTGTGCAACATGTCCATTGAAGGCGGTGCCCGCGCCGGACTTATTGCGCCTGACGACAAGGCGTTCGAATATCTCAAGGGCCGACCGATGGCGCCCAGCGGTGCGGATTGGGACAGTGCTGTAGAACATTGGCGAACCCTAATAAGCGATGAAGGGGCGATCTTCGATCAGACAATCGTGCTCGATGCCCAACATCTTCCGCCGATCGTCTCCTGGGGCTCTTCTCCGGAAGATGTTGTCTCGGTTACCGGTCATGTTCCGGATCCGGCGGGGATCGAGGATGAGACGAAACGGGCGTCAAAACAAAGGGCGCTGGACTATATGGGCCTTGCCGCCGGCACCAGGATCACGGACATCGAAATCGACCGTGTTTTCATCGGATCCTGCACAAACGGGCGGATAGAAGATCTGCGTTCTGCCGCTATGGTCCTCAGGGGCCACAGGATCAATGAGCGCGTCAGTGCCATGGTCGTTCCGGGCTCGGGTCTTGTGAAGGCACAGGCGGAACAGGAAGGGCTGGACCGGGTGTTCATCGATGCCGGTTTCGAGTGGCGCGAGCCGGGCTGTTCCATGTGCCTTGCCATGAATGATGACAAGCTCAAGCCCGAAGAGCGTTGCGCCTCGACATCGAACCGGAACTTCGAAGGCAGACAGGGCTACAGAAGCAGGACGCACCTCGTCTCGCCTGCGATGGCGGCAGCGGCGGCTGTTGCCGGCCGTTTCGTGGATGTCCGCGATTGGTGACGGCTTGTTAATCTGAAAGGCCGGTAGAAGGGCGCAAATCGAAACAGCTTTCGCGGGCGTAAATACAACTCTTACGTGATTCTAAAATTTACCTCGCGTTAGGGCATATCGGCTATTGCAAAGGTGAAGAGTCGAGGCGCGCGTGCTGTATATTCATGCAGTCAATATTGGGCTTGCCGCTGCAGTTGTCGTCGGGATAGCTGCGGAGTATCTGGCCGATCGTGGTTTCAAGGCAGCATTCTGGTGGATGCTCTCCTTCATTGCATTGATGCTGCACGGTATCGCGACAGCCGTCGCGCCGGTTGTCTTTAGCGAACCGGTTGCCGCCTTTGTGGCATTCCTGTTGAGCGCGTTCGCAATCAGCTTTCTGAATGCAGGCGTCGCACTCTATTACGGAGGCAAACCGCACTGGAGGCTCATCAAAGTTGTATTTGCGGCAGTAGTTTTGACGAATTTCGGCGTTTTGGCGATGTTCACCGGGAGCAATTTTGCGTCGGCGGCAGAGGCAGTCCTTCTTGTCGGGGCTCAAGCGACGGGCATCTTCATTCTGCTCGGCACAAAACGGGGCAGGCATGACCGTGTCTTCCTCACAATTCTCGTCCTGTACACGCTCAACCTCGCATCGCGGCCGTTTTTTGAGGCGTTTGCACCGGGTGCCGGTGCAGTCGCCATGGAGATCAACAACACGCTTGTCATGATCATCCTTGCGAACATTCTTATGCTTCGGCTCGGAATGCAGCTGTTAAAGAACAAGAAACGCGAATCGGAAACGGATTGCCTGTCGGGCCTACTGAACCGGCACGGATTTCAGACTGCGCTTGACAAGGCGCGTCGTGTTCCGCAATCCGTGGTGCCGGCTTCGCTTGTCCTGTGTGACCTGGATTTTTTCAAGTCAATCAATGACAAACATGGCCATTATGTCGGCGATGGTGTTATCGCGGCTTTCGGTAAGCTGATGCGGGTCGGTGCCCGTGAGGGCGATATTTGCGGCCGGATCGGTGGTGAGGAATTCTGTATTTACCTGCGCAACTGCGATGCCGGTGCTGCGCGCCTGTTCGCGGAATGGCTGCGGGTCGCGTTTTCCTCCATGCGTTATCCCGGCCTCGATACGCATGCGAATTTCACCGCGAGTTTTGGGGTCGCGGAATTCAATCGCGGCGACACGCTCGAAACCGCATACAGGCGCGCCGACAAGGCGCTTTACACAGCGAAACGCAACGGTAGGAACTGCGTACGCTTGGAATCTGGTATCGCAGAACCGGCTGTTTCGGAGAGGCGCTTGCGTCCGAGCGGTTAAGGCCGCGACAGAAAAGCGTCAGGGCTTGATAAGGCAGACATTGGTTGCTTCGTCGCAATCCAAGTCGTTGAGGGCCTCCTGAACGTCGATGATCTTGGCGCCTTCGCGCGGCAAGGACGGTTCGGGAATCTCCTGCACCGGGAAATAACCGTAGCCGCCACCAACGTAGAAGTAATTCCCGTTGCCTCTGAACCGCTCCGCATAGATGTTGCCGGAATAGGTGCCCAGGCCCCTGATCCTGTCCGGAACACCGTATTGGGAAATGGTACCGCCATCCGAGGCTGAGGCCGCTGCCGGGGCAAGCATGCACAATGCAAGCATACCGACGATATGTTTCTTGGAACTGTTACGCATTGATACGCTCTCTGTTATGTCGGGCAGACGCTGCCCCTTCACGTTTTCCGTCCGTCTTAAGGGACGGTTTACCATGCTTAACCTATGTTTTTTGGGGTGGCTTGACCATGCGGCCCGGATAAACCCTTTGTTAAGGTTAACGGGCTTCGGAGGTGTACATCGCGCAAACCAGTTGCAACACGCTGAGCCCCGACGGGTTTGGAGGTCGCGCACCGGCAGATCCGCTCAGTCTGTCCGTTGGATGCGGATCTTGGTCGCAAAAGTGCTCCGCAATCGCGCGGTCACTGAAAAAAACTATTCTGAAGCGCGATTCGCCGATTGTTGGACAATTCACTACTTTCAATCGATTTGGAAGCGTTCTAAAACACATCGTAACGAATCGATGCTGTCTGACACCTTGCACCAGCGGCGCACATGCTTTGACGCACTGCGTCAAAGCCACTATTTAAAAGCAAAAAGCGCAAGGGCTTTGCTGCTGTGCCGGGCAGTTTGAAGTCACCTCGGAGGCCCAATGGGCACGCAAAACAGACCACTATCCCCACATCTGACCGTGTATCGGCTCTACCCTACGATGGTGATGTCCATCGTGCACCGCATTACGGGCGCTGCGCTTTATTTCGGTACGGTGCTGGTCGCATGGTGGCTTATTGCCACCGCCGCGGGGCCATCCTATTTCGATTTTGCGAACGCCGTTTTCGGCTCCATCCTCGGGCGTCTGGTTTTGTTCGGCTACACATGGGCGCTGCTCCACCACATGATCGGCGGTATCCGGCATCTTGTTTGGGATACCGGCCGCGGCCTCGAGAAACATGTCAGCACGAAGTTTGCCTGGATCACGCTGATAAGCTCCGTTTCGCTTACCATTGTTTTGTGGGCCATTGCTCTCGTGTGGTTTTGAGGGAAACTATAATGGACTTGCGCACTCCACTCTCGAAGGTCAGGGGGCTTGGCTCAGCCAAGGAAGGCACGGATCATTTCTGGCGCCAACGTCTGACATCGGTCGCCAACGTGCCGCTGATCATCTTCTTTGTCATTTTCATCCTGGTTCATCAGGGCGAATCCTATGAGACAGTTGCCGCGGCGCTGGGCAATCCAGTGGTTGCCGTTCTCATGGGGCTGGTCTTGTTGTCCGGACTGATCCATATGCGCCTTGGGATGCAGGTGATCATTGAAGATTACGTTCACGGCGACGGGATGAAAATTGTGCTTTTGATGCTGAACAGTTTCTTTACGGTAATCGTAGGAGCCGTGTCGGTTTTTGCCATACTGAAGCTTGGGTTCGGGGGCTGACTGACGGATGGCAAACAGTACAGAACCGGCCTACCGGACCACTGAACATGCGTTTGACGTCGTTGTCGTCGGTGCCGGCGGCGCGGGGCTGAGGGCAACGCTTGGCATGGCCGAGCAGGGATTGCGGACAGCCTGCATCACGAAGGTGTTTCCGACACGGTCCCATACAGTGGCCGCCCAGGGCGGTATTGCAGCCAGTCTGAGAAACATGACGCCTGACAGCTGGCAATGGCACTTTTACGACACGCTGAAAGGTTCCGACTGGCTGGGCGACAATGACGCCATGGAGTATCTCGTCCGGCAAGCGCCGGCGGCCGTCTATGAGCTTGAGCATTACGGCGTGCCGTTCTCTCGTACGGAAGAGGGAAAGATCTACCAGCGTCCGTTTGGCGGCCATATGCAGAATTTCGGTGAAGGACCGCCGGTCCAGCGCACCTGTGCTGCTGCCGACCGCACGGGCCACGCAATCCTGCACACGCTCTACGGCCAGTCGTTGAGACACAATGCACAGTTTTTCGTTGAGTACTTCGCCATCGACCTTCTGATGACAGACGACGGCGTATGCACCGGTGTTGTTGCCTGGAACCTGGACGATGGCGTCATCCACATATTCCGGGCAAAAATGGTCGTGCTGGCGACCGGCGGATACGGAAGGGCCTATTTCTCGGCAACATCGGCACACACCTGTACCGGCGATGGCCACGGCATGATCACGCGCGCGGGCCTGCCTTTACAGGATATGGAATTCGTCCAGTTTCACCCGACCGGAATCTACGGCTCCGGAACGCTGATCACCGAAGGCGCCCGCGGCGAAGGGGGTTACCTTCTGAACTCGGAAGGCGAGCGCTTTATGGAGCGTTACGCACCCTCCGCCAAGGATCTCGCCTCGCGTGACGTTGTGTCGCGCTGCATGACGATGGAAATCCGCGAAGGCCGCGGTGTCGGCAAGAAGAAGGACCATATCTTCTTGCAGCTCAACCATCTCGATCCGGCTGTTCTTGCGGAAAGGCTCCCGGGCATATCGGAATCGGCAAAGATATTCGCCGGCGTTGATGTGACACGGGATCCGATCCCTGTCCTGCCGACGGTTCATTACAATATGGGCGGCATTCCAACGAATTATCACGGTGAAGTGCTCAGTCCGATCAGCAATGACCCGGATCGTATCCAGCCGGGGCTCATGTCGGTTGGTGAAGCAGGGTGCGCTTCGGTGCACGGTGCCAACAGGCTCGGATCCAACTCGCTCATTGACCTCGTGGTCTTCGGGCGTGCGGCTGCAATCAAGGCCGGTGAGGTTGTCGACCGGACGGGCGAAGTTCCGCATGTCCCGAAATCCAGCTACGACAAGATCATGGATCGTTTTGATGGCCGCCGGCATTCAAACGGCGCCGTACCGACGGCCCATCTTCGCGACAAGATGCAGCGCGCCATGCAACAGGATGCCGCCGTCTTCAGGACCGGCGAAACGCTTGAGCAGGGTTGCCGTTCCATGGACGAGATTTATCAGGAGCTCGGTGATCTGCATACATCCGACCGGTCGATGATCTGGAATTCAGACCTCGTCGAAACACTGGAGCTCGACAATCTGGCGGATTGCGCGATGCTGACGGTCCATAGCGGCTTTGCGCGCGAAGAAAGCCGCGGTGCACACGCACGGGAGGACTATTCGGAGCGTGACGACAAGAACTGGCGAAAACACACGCTTGGCTGGATCGGAAGCGACGGCGAGGTTACGCTTGACTACCGGCCCGTCCACGTCGAAACGCTCACCTCGGAAGATGAGGGCGGTATCGAACTGTTCCGCATCAAGCCCAAGAAACGCGTCTATTAGGAGATACTGGTCCAAATGGTAGAACTCGCCCTCCCCAAGAATTCCCGCATCAGGGAAGGCAAGACATGGGACAAGCCGGACGGGGCAACGAATCTGCGCGAGTTCCGCATCTACCGGTGGTCCCCCGACGATGGCCAAAATCCCGCGATCGACACCTATTTCGTCGACCTTGACGATTGCGGTCCGATGGTTCTCGACGGGCTTTTGTGGATCAAGAACAACATCGATTCGACCTTGACGTTGCGCCGCTCTTGCCGTGAGGGAATTTGCGGATCCTGCGCGATGAATATCGACGGCACCAACACACTTGCCTGCATCAAGGGTATGGATGCGATCAATGGTCCGATCAAAATCTACCCATTGCCGCATCTTCCGGTGGTCAAGGACCTGGTTCCGGACCTCAACAATTTCTATGCCCAACATCGATCGATCGAACCGTGGCTGAAGACCACCTCGCCGGAGCCGGAGACCGAATGGCTTCAATCGCACGATGACCGGGTCAAACTCGACGGGCTTTATGAGTGCATTCTGTGCGCCTGCTGCTCAACCTCGTGCCCGAGCTATTGGTGGAATGGCGACCGCTATCTAGGACCCGCGGTTCTTTTGCAGGCCTATCGCTGGCTGATCGACAGCCGCGACGAGGCAACGGGTGAGCGACTTGACGAGTTGGAAGATCCCTTCAGGCTTTACCGTTGCCACACGATCATGAATTGTGCGCAGACCTGCCCAAAGGGTCTCAATCCTGCCAGGGCGATTGCCGAAATCAAGAAGATGATGGTCGAACGCAGGGTCTGAGCCGGTTTAAACCTCCAGATCCCGCAGTAGCGCCTTGTCGTAGCCGATCCGTGCCAGGATATCGTCGGTTTGCTGATCGAATTTGGTCTTGGAAAGCGTCGAGCGCAATGCGAGCCTGTATATGAAAGCGCAAAAGACTGCGCAGGCCGCAATATCGTAACCGGCGCCAATCAAGCCAATGCCGCCGAAACTGCCGAGATAGGAGATCAGGCCGATGCCCAGGCCATAGGGCACGAGCCAGGCAGCCTGTTGCAAATCGAGTTCGTTCCGGTCCATCCAGCGCAGACGAAACGCAAAAACCAGAATGCCCAATACCATGGCGAGGCCGATGATACGTACGGTCTGCCACCCGCTCCAGTAGACAATCAGCGTTGCCACAATGAAGGTGGCATATCCGACTACTCCTGCGGCCGGCAGCCGGAAAGGCCGGTGATAGTCCACGGCCAGCGTGCGCAGCGCAACAACGGCGATAGGGCCGACAATAAAGGACAACACGACAAGCGAGCTGTGTATGGCGACGAGTTCCGAGAAACTCAGGAACAAAACCCCCAGCCAGCCGATCATCAGATTGAGCACCAGCGCATTGAAGGGCACACCGAAACGCGACAGGTTGCGGAAGATCGCCGGCATGAAGCCGGTGCCGGTCATGGCGAGCACCAGCCTTGCATTTGCGCCGACGGCAACGAGGGCGCTGCCGAAGGGCGATATCACGGCCGTGGTGTTCATCAGGCTGACCAGCCACAAAAGCCCGAGCGCAGTCGCCACCGAAGCAAGCGGACCGCCGGGATGGGAGAATTTCAGACCCGACCAGCCATTTGCGAGATCGGCCGGCTGCAGCGCGCCGATAAAGGCCACCTGAAGGAAGAGATAAAGCAGCAGGCAGATCAGCATGGCGGCAATCATGGCCAGCGGTACGTTGCGGCCCGGATTGCGCACTTCGCCCGCCATGTCGATGGTGTGGCGGAAGCCTATCATGGACAGGATCACGCCGCCGGAAGAAACAGCCGCAAGGATCCCGCCGGCACCATAGGGCGCGAAGCCTGCTGATCCGGAGAAATTTGCGGTGTCGAAGGAGGAGGCGATAAACAGGACTGCAATGACCACCGGCACGATGACCTTGATCCAGGTGATCGAGGTGTTGACCATGGTGAAGAGCTTGACGCCAAGCGCATTGAGAATAACGAACAACACCATGAGTGCGAGTGCTGCGCTCGAGCCGGACCATGAGAGATCTTCGTAACTGCTGCCTTCGAACATCCACGGCGCATAGCGGCCGAGATAACGCAGCGTTGCCTCGACCTCGACCGGGGCGGTGAGAAGGTAGCCAAGCCATGCCGTCCAGCCCATGGCAATGGAGACCACGTTGCCGTGGGTGACCTGGGGTATGCTGGCAATACCGCCGGGAAGAGGAAACATCGCCGATATCTCGGCAAAGGTCAGCGCCAGAAGCAGCATCGCAACAGAGCCGATAATCCATGCAAGGATAGCCGCCGGGCCGGCAAGCTGTGCCGCGAGCATCGGTGCGAATAGCCAGCCCGAACCAATAATACCGCTGACGCCCAAGGCCGTCAGGCCGATAGGTCCGATTTCCCGTTTGAGGCCGGACTTTTGCATGCCGTAGCCATTCCCCCTCAATGCTGTAAGAGGGACTATGCATTCAAATTTTGCCGTTGAACACCGGCATTTGTTTTCCGGCTCAACATTTAGCCTCGATTCCGGCTGATGAATTGGTCACAGGCTCGTGAGAGGGTTTGACTTGCCACCATACTTTGCATCAGCATATGTCCGTGGATCATTGCAAAGGATGGAGACTGGCAGGATGCGTAAGGTTGTGATCGTTGGAGCATTGGTTGCCTGTGCGGCGGTGGCTGCAGTGGCGGGATATGCGCCGATGTCTTCGGTCAAGGCACAGGCCGAAAAACCCGAACGCGTATCCGTGGCGATCTTTGCGGGAGGCTGCTTCTGGTGCGTCGAATCGGATTTTGACCACGTGCCCGGCGTTGTCGAAACCATATCGGGCTATACCGGCGGCCACTTGGAAAATCCGACATACAGGGATGTCGTTTCGGAAACGACCGGCCATCGCGAAGCGGTCAAAATCTCCTTCGATCCGACAAAGGTGACTTACGCTACGCTTCTCGACGTGTTTTTCCGCAGTGTCGATCCGACCGATCCCGGCGGCCAGTTCTGCGACCGCGGAGAAAGCTATTCGACGGCTATCTTTGCGCTCGACGATCGCCAGCGCGAATTGGCCATTGCGGCAAGCGCCGAGGCAACGAAGGTACTGGGAACCGAGGTGGTTACGCGGATCGAAACTGCAAGCGTGTTTTACCGGGCGGAAGAGTATCACCAGGACTACTATCAAAAGAACCCGGTGCGCTATTACGGCTATCGTCTTGGCTGCCGGCGCGATGCACGCATCGAGCGCCTGTGGGGTGATCAGGCCCATCGCGGCATTATCAAGGAATAGCCACATCAAAGGGCAGCCACGCGCCACCTGACCATACGGATCCGGATGTCACTGGCCACCGACGGATATCGGGTGCTTGCGGCGGTATAAAAGGGCCGGAACCCACTACTCCAGGTGACTGCCAGCAGTCAGGATCGGGCGGCGCAGTCAACCTGCATCATGTATCGGCTGTTTTCTATTGGGGCGCGCATTTACAATAATTGTTCAATTTTAATACAAATTTTGCCATGATTGTGTCATCAATGCCCGCAGCCGTGTAAGGGAATTGAAAACGGGGCGTTCATGATCATCGGATATTGCAGTTGGGGATAGTCAGATGCGGAGATCTATTGCGCTGTTGGCGCTAAGCGTGCTGGTCGTGGCGGCGGGTTGCTCACGTACGGGATTCACTCCAAGGACGGGTCAGCCGTCGCCGCTGGCACCGGCGCCAGTCGGCAATGTGCAAAGCAATGAATTGACACCTGCCGGCCAGACCGATTTCCCGGATGCTCCAACCACGCAGGGCCCCAGCGAACAGGAATTGCAGCAGGTTGCGGCCAATGCGCCGGATGTAACGCTTGACTCGCTTGTCGGACGCTGGACGATATCGACCGGCGGCAACAGCTGCGACGTGTTTCTGGCGTTGACCCAGTGGACGGGCGGATATCGCGCCGCGTCCCGCGGCTGTACGGACCAGGCCGCGCTGATTTCAGCCTGGAATGTTGAAGGGAAACAGGTTCTGCTCAGCGATACATCGGGCAACCAATTTGCTACCCTCTTCAAATCGGGCGACCAGCGTTTTGACGGCGTAACATCGCTTGGACAGCCGGTCAGTCTCAACCGGTAAGCCTCAACACAACCCGCCCTGGCCAAGACCATGGATCCTGCCGACCGGATGACCGTTGCCGAACGCTACGATGCGATGGTCGCCGGCGGGGAAATCGAAAGCGACGACGCGCAGCGTACACTGGTGTCGATGCTTGACAACATATTGCTGGAAATCAAGCAGCGGCGGCTCAGCAATAAATCCAGCCATTTGGGCTGGCTGTTTGCCCGGCGCCAGTCTTCGCAGACCTCGGTCCGTGGCCTCTATATCCACGGGGCCGTGGGGCGCGGAAAAACCATGTTGATGGATCTCTTTTACGAGCAGGTAACGGCGAAGCGTAAACGGCGGGTCCACTTTCTTGATTTCATGGCAGATGTGCATGAGCGCATTCATCGTCACCGCCAAGCGCTGAAACGCGGTGAAACCAAACAGGAAGACCCCATCCCGCCCGTGGCAAGTCAGTTGATCGCAGAGGCCTGGGTGTTGTGTTTCGATGAGTTCTCGGTGACGGATATCGCCGATGCAATGATCCTGTCGCGCCTTTTCGAGCAACTCTTCAAGCGCGGATGCCTGCTGATCGCCACATCGAATGTTGCTCCCGATGATCTTTACCACAATGGTCTCAACCGACAGCTTTTCCTTCCGTTTATCGATCTGTTGAAGTCAAAGGTGGATGTCTTCAACCTTGATTCGAGGACTGACTATCGGCTCGAAAAACTCCAGCAGCTTCCGGTCTATCTGACGCCACTCAACGATGAAACGCGCGTTGCCATGGCAACCGCATGGCGAGAGCTCACCGCCGGTCAAATGGCGCACCCGAACCGCATCAGCGTCAAGGGCAGACAGATCGAGGTGCCGCTAGAAGCCGGCGGCATCGCGCGCTTCTCATTCGACGAACTTTGCAGCCGGCCGCTTGCCGCAAGCGACTATCACATTATCGCAAAACGATATCATACGATCTTCGTCGAAAACGTTCCGGTCCTGGATGAAGACCGCCGTAACGAGGCAAAGCGCTTCATCAATCTTGTCGATATCCTCTATGATTCAGGGACGAGGATTTTCATGTCCGCTGAGGCGGCGCCGGGAGACCTTTATGTCAGCAATCGGGGTACGGAGGGTTTTGAGTTTGCACGGACGGCTTCGCGGCTGTTTGAAATGCAGAGCATGGACTATATCTCCGCAACCCGTGCCGCCAAGGTGTCAGCAGAGGCAGTTTGAACAGCCCAAACCTCAGAATGGGAAATTATTCTTACGTTTACGTAAGTGTTTGCCGGGCTAAGCCCATGAAATCATGATATCGAAAGTTTGAGTTGATAAAGTCAGCTAGGCAGTCTAATCAACTTTTTGGGTGGCCGTCATGGTTGGCCGTCCGCAGAGAAATGTTCCCGGAGGTGTCGGTTTATGGCGCGTAACAAAATCGCCTTGATTGGTTCAGGCATGATCGGTGGCACGCTTGCTCACCTGGCGGCATTGAAGGAAATGGGCGATGTTGTCCTTTTCGACATTGCAGAGGGCATTCCGCAGGGCAAGGGTCTCGACATTGCGCAATCGGGCCCAGTCGATGGTTTCGATGCGGAACTGACCGGCGCCAACGACTATGCGGCGATCGAGGGAGCGGATGTGTGCATCGTGACAGCCGGCGTTGCGCGCAAGCCCGGAATGAGCCGCGACGACCTGCTTGGGATCAATCTCAAGGTGATGGAACAGGTGGGCGCAGGCATTAAAAAATATGCGTCAGACGCCTTTGTTATCTGCATCACCAACCCGCTGGACGCGATGGTCTGGGCATTGCAGCGTTTTTCCGGATTGCCGAAGAACAAGGTGGTCGGCATGGCAGGGGTCCTCGACAGCGCGCGCTTCAGGCACTTCCTGGCCGACGAATTCGATGTTTCGGTTGAAGACGTCACTGCATTTGTGCTCGGTGGTCACGGCGACAGCATGGTGCCGCTTGCGCGCTACTCGACTGTGGCCGGAATTCCCCTGCCCGACCTGATCAAAATGGGGTGGGTTTCAAAAGCACGTCTTGAAGAAATCATCCAGCGCACGCGCGACGGCGGCGCTGAAATCGTCGGTCTCTTAAAGAGCGGTTCGGCCTACTATGCTCCCGCAGCGTCAGCGATCTCCATGGCCGAAGCTTATCTGAAGGATAAGAAAAGGGTTCTTCCCTGTGCGGCATATCTTTCCGGCCAATACGGCGTCAAAGACACCTATGTCGGCGTGCCAACCGTTATTGGCGCAGGCGGCGTAGAGCGAGTGATTGAGATCGATCTGAACAAGTCGGAGAAAGATGCATTCGAAAAATCCGTTGCCGCGGTCACCGGGCTTTGCGAGGCCTGTGTTGCCATTGCGCCAAACCTGAAATAACGGGAACGCCTATCCATGAACATTCATGAATATCAGGCCAAAGCACTCCTCAAGAGCTTTGGCGCACCGGTCGCTGACGGTGTGCCCATATTCAGTCCCGACGAGGCGGCAGCGGCTGCCGGAAAATTGCCGGGTCCGCTGTATGTTGTCAAAAGCCAGATCCATGCCGGCGGGCGTGGAAAGGGCCGCTTCAAAGAGCTGTCAGACGACGCAAAGGGCGGTGTGCGGCTGGCAAACTCGGTGGACGAGGTTGTTGCCAACGCGGCCGAAATGCTCGGCAATACACTGGTGACCAAGCAAACCGGCCCGGCAGGCAAGCAGGTCAACCGGCTCTATATCGAGGACGGGGCAGATATCGACCGGGAGCTCTACCTGTCTTTGCTCATCGATCGAACGGTCGGTCGTCCGGCGTTCGTCGTCTCGACGGAAGGCGGCATGGACATTGAAGCGGTCGCCGAGGAAACGCCTGAAAAGATACTCACTTTGCCGATCAATCCGGAAGCCGGCGTTACCGAAGCCGACGCGGCGCAGCTTTGCGACGCGCTCGCGCTGACGGGCGAAGCGCGCAGTGACGGCATGTCGCTGTTTCCGCTGCTCTACAAGGCCTTTGTCGAAAAGGATATGAGCCTGCTCGAAATCAATCCGCTAATCGTCATGGACAATGGACGGCTCCGGGTTCTCGATGCGAAGGTTTCATTCGACGGCAATGCGCTTTTCCGGCACGACGATATTGTCGAACTGCGTGATACCACCGAGGAAGACCAGAAAGAGATCGAGGCATCCAAGTTCGATCTCGCCTATGTGGCGCTGGACGGAAATATAGGCTGCATGGTCAATGGCGCCGGCCTTGCCATGGCGACCATGGACATCATCAAGCTCTACGGTGCCGAGCCCGCCAACTTTCTCGATGTCGGCGGCGGTGCATCGAAGGAGAAGGTAACGGCTGCCTTCAAGATCATCACTGCGGATCCGGCCGTGCAAGGCATATTGGTCAACATATTCGGTGGGATCATGCGCTGTGACACGATCGCTGAAGGTGTGGTTGCAGCGGTCAAGGAGGTCGGACTGAAAGTGCCGCTCGTTGTTAGGCTCGAAGGGACCAATGTGGAAAAGGGGAAGACCATTCTCAACGAAAGCGGGCTCAACGTCATCGCCGCAGACGATCTGGATGACGCCGCAAAGAAAATAGTCGCCGCGGTGAAGGGGGCCTGATCAATGTCGATCCTCGTCAACAGAGATACCAAGGTTCTCGTTCAGGGACTGACCGGGAAAACCGGCACCTTCCATACCGAACAGGCGCTCGCCTATCATGGAACAAAGATGGTCGGCGGCATTCACCCCAAAAAAGGCGGCGAGACCTGGTCCGGAAGTGTTGGCGACGGCACGGTCGATCTGCCGATATTTTCCGGGGTTGCCGAAGGCATGGAAAAGACCGGCGCCGATGCCTCGGTCGTCTATGTGCCGCCTTCTGGAGCTGCCGCTGCGATCATCGAGGCGATCGATGCGGAAATGCCGCTGATAGTCTGCATTACTGAAGGCATCCCGGTCTCCGACATGGTCAAGGTCAAGGCGCGGCTTGGACGGTCGTCGTCGCGGCTTGTCGGCCCCAACTGTCCCGGTGTTCTGACACCTGAGGAGTGCAAAATCGGCATCATGCCCGGCAATATTTTCAAGAAAGGTTCGGTTGGCGTGGTATCGCGCTCGGGAACACTTACATATGAGGCAGTGTTTCAGACAACCAACGAAGGTCTTGGACAGACGACAGCCGTCGGTATTGGCGGCGACCCCGTGAAGGGAACGGAATTTATCGATGTGCTTGAGATGTTCCTGGCCGACGAGGCGACCCAATCGATCATCATGATTGGCGAAATCGGCGGCTCCGCCGAAGAAGATGCCGCGCAGTTTCTCACCGACGAGGCAAAGCGTGGCCGTTCGAAACCCGTGGCGGGCTTTATTGCCGGACGCACTGCACCGCCCGGGCGTACCATGGGCCATGCGGGGGCGGTGATCTCGGGCGGCAAGGGCGGCGCGGAAGACAAGATTGCAGCGATGGAGGCGGCGGGAATCCGTGTGTCTCTTTCGCCGGCTCAATTGGGCAGCACGTTGGTTGCGCTGCTTAACGGGTAACGACGGAGGGGCTGGCGTCACATTATTTGCGTATCCGGCAAAGAGCGCCGAAATCGGGGCAACATCGAAGCCTTCACACGGGTTTGACCGAAGAAGGCCGGCAAATTTGCAGGTCAGGACTCCACAAGAGAATGTCCGCACTGCATATTTGCTTTCGGGTGGAGATGCACGGCGCCTTTCAGGTGCAAAACCCATGCGGCTCGGCCGCAGTGTTTCAAGGAGGCGGGGTCATCCCGCATAGGGCAGATGTCAAGACAGGAAGCCAACGAAACCTTTCAGGCAACCTCATTCTTATACGGCAGTAACGCATCCTACATCGAAGAGCTCTACGCTCGCTATCAGGACGATCCGACAACGGTTCCTGAAGCGTGGCAGGGTTTCTTTTCAGCACTTTCCGATGATCCCGACGCGGTTCGCAAGGCGGCGCGCGGCGCGACATGGAAACGCGACAACTGGCCGATCATCGAAAACGGCGAATTGGTGTCGGCGCTCGACGGTGACTGGGGCGAAGTCGAAAAGCACTTCGAAAAACAGCTAAAGTCACAGTCAGCAAACGGTGCTGTGGCGCTTTCGGATGACCAGGTGCAGCAGGCGACGCGCGATTCCGTCCGAGCGATCATGATGATCCGTGCCTATCGTATGCGCGGTCATCTGCACGCCAATCTGGACCCGCTCGGAATAGCTGAAGAAAAAGAAGATTATAACGAGCTGTCGCCGGAAAATTACGGGTTTACGCCGGCCGATTTCGATCGGCGCATCTTTCTCGACAATGTCCTTGGTCTGCAATACGCGACCATCACAGAGATGATCGGTATCCTGCGCCGAACCTACTGTTCGACGATCGGCGTCGAGTTCATGCACATCTCCAATCCGGAAGAAAAGTCATGGATTCAGAAGCGGATCGAAGGCCCGGACAAGGGCGTCGAGTTTACGCCACGCGGCAAGATAGCGATCCTTCAGAAGCTGGTCGAGGCGGAAGGTTTCGAGCAGTTCATCGACGTGAAGTACAAAGGCACCAAGCGGTTTGGGCTTGACGGCGGCGAGTCGCTCATTCCGGCGCTTGAACAGATCATCAAGCGTGGCGGGCAGATGGGCCTCAAGGAAATTGTCCTCGGCATGGCCCATCGCGGCCGGCTGAACGTCCTTTCGCAGGTCATGGGCAAGTCGCATCGGGCGATCTTCAACGAGTTCAAGGGCGGATCTTTCACACCGGACGAGGTCGAGGGTTCGGGCGACGTGAAATACCATCTGGGCACCTCTTCCGACCGCGAGTTCGACGGCAATTCGGTGCACCTGTCGCTGACAGCCAATCCGTCGCATCTGGAAATCGTTAACCCCGTTGTCATGGGAAAAGCGCGTGCAAAGCAGGATCTGCTGGCCGGATTTCCGCGCGGGGAGATCGTACCGCTCACCGAGCGCGTCAAGGTGCTGCCGCTGCTGCTCCACGGTGACGCCGCCTTTGCCGGGCAAGGCGTTGTCGCAGAGTGTCTCGGCCTGTCCGGCCTGCGCGGCCACCGCGTCGCCGGTACGGTCCACGTGATTATCAACAACCAGATCGGCTTTACCACCAATCCGCGCTTCTCGCGTTCGTCGCCCTATCCCTCGGACGTGGCCAAAATGATCGAGGCGCCGATTTTTCATGTCAACGGCGATGATCCAGAGGCCGTGGTCTATGCCGCCAAGGTCGCGACTGAATTCCGCATGACCTTTCACAAGCCGGTTGTGCTGGACATTTTCTGCTATCGCCGCTTCGGCCATAATGAGGGCGACGAGCCGGCTTTCACGCAGCCAATCATGTACAAGCAAATCAGGTCGCATGACACCACCCTGGAGATCTATGGCGGAAAGCTGGTTCGCGAAGGCCTCGTGACGAGTAGCGACGTTGAAAAAATGAAGGCTGACTGGCGCGCGTTCCTCGAGGAGGAGTTCGAGGCGGGCAACTCCTACAAGCCCAACAAGGCCGATTGGCTCGATGGCGTGTGGTCGGGAATGCGGGTCGCCGACAATCAGGACGAGCAGCGCCGCGGCAAGACGGCGCTCACCGTCAAGAACTTGAAGGATATGGGCCGACGACTTGCCGAGGTACCGGAAAACTTCAATATCCATCGGACGGTCAAGCGCTTCATGGACCACCGCGCACAAATGATCGAGACGGGTGAGGGGATCGACTGGGCGACCGCAGAGGCGCTGGCATTCGGCTCATTGATTACCGAAGGCCATGCCGTGCGGCTTTCCGGTCAGGATTGCGAACGTGGCACATTTTCGCAAAGGCACTCGGTGCTCTACGACCAGGCGGATGAAACCCGCTACATCCCACTGAACAATCTGGGCAAGCGCCATGCGCTTTACGAAGTGATCAACTCGATGCTGTCCGAGGAGGCAGTTCTCGGCTTCGAATACGGCTATTCGCTTTCCGAACCCAATGCGCTGACACTCTGGGAAGCGCAGTTTGGCGACTTTGCCAATGGCGCCCAGGTTGTGTTCGATCAGTTCATTTCTTCGGGCGAACGCAAATGGTTGCGCATGTCCGGTCTGGTATGCCTGCTGCCGCACGGCTATGAGGGTCAGGGACCGGAACACTCGTCAGCGCGCCTTGAACGCTTCCTGCAGCTTTGCGCGGAAGACAATATGCAGGTGGCCAACTGCACGACGCCATCGAACTATTTCCATATTCTGCGCCGTCAGCTGAAGCGCAATTTCAGAAAGCCGCTGATCCTCATGACGCCAAAGTCGCTGCTTCGCCACAAGCGCGCGGTCTCGAAGCTTTCGGACATGGCTGGCGAAAGCTCCTTCCACCGGTTGTTATGGGACGATGCGGAAGCTCTCAAGCATCAGGCGATCAAGCTGCAAAAGGACAACAAGATACGCCGTGTCGTGATGTGCTCGGGCAAGGTCTATTACGATCTTTACGAAGAGCGGGAAAAACGCGGTGTCGATGACGTCTATCTGCTGCGTTTGGAACAGCTGTATCCGTTCCCGGCAAAGGCGCTGATCAACGAGCTGTCGCGGTTCCGCGAGGCGGAGATGGTTTGGTGCCAGGAAGAGCCCAAAAACATGGGTGCCTGGGGGTTCATCGATCCCTATCTGGAATGGGTCCTTGCCCATATCGATGCAAAGTATCAGCGGATACGTTATGCCGGCCGGCCGGCAGCGGCATCGCCAGCAACCGGCATCATGTCGAAACACAAGGCCCAGCTCGAAGCGTTCCTTGAGGATGCCTTGGGTAGATAATCGCCGCGGCGAGATAGCAATCATGTTGACAGCCATCACCATCAGATACGGAAACTGAATCCATGGCCACAGAAATCCGCGTTCCCACGCTCGGTGAATCGGTCACAGAGGCGACAATCGGAACCTGGTTCAAGAAGGTTGGCGATGCAATTGCCACCGACGAACCGCTGGTCGAGCTTGAAACCGACAAGGTGACGATCGAAGTGCCGGCGCCGGCAGCCGGCACACTTTCGGAGATAATCGCCAATGAGGGCGATACGGTCGAGGTCGATGCCCTTCTAGGCCAGATTGCAGAAGGCGAAGGGGCGCCTGCGCCAGCAGACGCGGCGCCTGCCGCCAATGCGACTACACCAGAGCCGGCTGTGGCCGCACCGGTCGAAAAAGCGGCAGCGTCAGCGCCCCGGGAAAACGGCCCTGCTATGCCTCCCGCACCGGCGGCGGCAAAAATGCTGGCTGAAAACAATATTGCGGCCAGCGAGGTCGCCGGCAGCGGGAAGCGCGGCCAGGTTCTTAAAAGCGATGTCATCGACGCGCTGGCGAAAGGCGTATCCGCGCCTTCGCCGGCCGCGCCTGTATCGGCGCGCGCACCTTCGGGTGGCGAAGACGAGGCGCGCGAGGAACGGGTGAAGATGACCCGATTGCGCCAGACCATCGCACGCCGGCTGAAGGACGCTCAGAATACAGCGGCGATGCTGACCACCTACAACGAGGTGGACATGACGGCGGTGATGGACCTGCGGAAAAAGTACAAGGAGCTTTTCGAGAAGAAGCATGGCGTGAAGCTCGGTTTCATGGGCTTCTTTACCAAGGCCGTCTGTCACGCGCTGAAGGAGATCCCGGCCGTCAACGCCGAGATCGACGGAACCGAAATCATCTACAAGAATTTCTGCCATATCGGCGTCGCGGTGGGCACGGACAAGGGGCTTGTGGTGCCCGTCGTCCGCGATGCAGACCGGATGTCCATAGCCGGTATCGAGCAGGAGATTGGGCGCCTGGGGCTTGCAGCCCGCGACGGCGAACTCGACATGTCCGACATGCAGGGCGGCACCTTCACCATATCCAATGGCGGCGTATATGGCTCCTTGATGTCGTCGCCGATACTCAATGCGCCACAGTCGGGCATTCTGGGTATGCACAAGATTCAGGAGCGGCCAGTGGCGCTCGGCGGAGAAGTGGTGATCCGGCCGATGATGTATCTGGCGCTTTCCTACGATCACCGCATCGTCGACGGAAGAGAGGCGGTGACGTTCCTGGTTCGCGTCAAGGAAAGCCTGGAGGATCCGGAACGTCTCGTGCTTGATCTGTAGGACGAGTTTGACCGAGAAACGGCAAAGGGCGGCTACTGGATCTTCATGAACGGATTTCGCGCCTCATTCCTTGCACTGATCTTCGTTCCGCTCAGCGTGCCCTCGCAAGCATCGGCCAGCGGGCCGTCGTGTCCGCAGAGTATCGCCGTCTACGGTTCGGGAAACGGTCTTGTTGCGATTGAATTCTCCGGCGCCGAAGATCTGAGCTTCGCGATGCTGATCGAAAGCGGACCAGCCTATGCGGGCTTCGTGTACCCGGCTGAAATTGAGGGAGCCGCCGATGCGGTCGTTCTTGACAATTGCCCGGATGGAGACGTTACGGGCGACGAGATAACCGCATGTACCGTCTGGCAGGGCCGGCTTGAGGCCATTGCCGCAGATGGTACGGTCGAGGCATTTTCGCTTTCCGGTGGCCTTGCGGTTGCCGGTCTGCGCATGGATGGGCTTGCGGGCGCTTTGGCCCGGCGCATCCCTGACATGAACGCCGAGCCTGCACGCGCGGAAACGGAAACGCTTACCCTGTCAGCCTGCCAGGAGTAGGTCGCGCTGAAGGGACAGAAAGGGAACTTGGAATGGCTGAGCGCTATGACGTGGTTGTAATAGGGACCGGTCCGGGCGGTTATGTGTGCGCCATAAAGGCGGCGCAACTGGGCCTGAAGACGGCGGTCGTCGAAAAGCGCAGCACGCTTGGCGGTACCTGCCTGAACATCGGCTGCATACCGTCGAAGGCGCTTCTGCATTCTTCCGACATGTTCGCAGAAGCCGGGCACGCATTGCCGGAAATGGGTATCGAAACCGGCGCCCCTGCGCTCAATCTGAAGAAAATGATGGCGCACAAGGATTCGACTGTCAAAGCGAATGTGGACGGCGTTGCCTTTCTAATGAAGAAGAACAAAGTCGACGTCTTCACCGGCACAGGGACCGTGCTCGGAGAGGGAAAGGTATCTGTTGCCAACGGGAAAGACGAAAACGTCGCGCTGGAAACCGCCAATATCGTCATTGCGACCGGCTCGGATATCGCTGGCATTCCCGGTGTCGATGTCAAGTTCGATGAGAAGATCGTTGTCTCGTCGACGGGTGCGCTGGAGCTTGGCAAGGTGCCGAAACAGCTGGTGATTGTCGGCGGCGGGGTTATCGGTCTGGAATTGGGATCGGTATGGAGCCGGCTGGGCGCAAGAGTGACGGTGATCGAGTTCCTCGACAAGATTCTCGGAACCATGGACGGCGAGGTATCGAAGCAGTTTCAGCGGATGCTGGCCAAACAGGGGCTGGAGTTCAAGCTCAGATCGAAAGTGACGGCCATCGATGCAACATCAAGGTCGGCGAAGGTCACGTTCGAACCGGTGGATGGCGGTGAAGCAGAAACGGTCAGCGCCGACGTGGTGCTGGTAGCGACCGGGCGCAAACCCTATACGGAAGGTCTCGGTCTGGAACAGGCTGGCGTGATGCTCGACAATATGGGGCGGGTGAAGATCGACGATCACTATTGCACGAATGTGGCAGGCATCTTTGCCATCGGCGACGTGGTTGCGGGTCCGATGCTCGCCCACAAGGCGGAAGACGAGGGTGTGGCTGTCGCGGAGATCATTGCGGGCCAGGCCGGGCACGTCAATTACGGCGTTATTCCGAATGTCGTTTACACACAGCCCGAGGTGGCATCTGTCGGCAAGACCGAAGAAGAACTCAAGGCCGAGGGCGTCGCTTACAAGGTGGGTAAGTTTCCCTTTTCAGCCAATGGCCGGGCGCGGGCGATGCTGCATTCGGATGGCTTCGTGAAAGTTCTGTCTGACAAGGACAACGACCGTGTGCTGGGTGTTCATATTGTCGGTTTCGGTGCCGGTGACATGATCCATGAGGCAGCGGTTCTGATGGAGTTCGGCGGCAGCGCGGAGGATCTCGCGCGTACATGCCATGCGCATCCGACAATGTCGGAGGCCGTCAAGGAAGCAGCGCTCGCAGCCTTCGACAAGCCGATTCACATTTAGGTAAAACGCGCCCGACTGCTCTGCTCAGAGCGCTTCTGGCTTAGATTGGATCATTTGATGGCGGAAGATCGGTCCGCTCGGCTAGGCGCGTCGCGCAGCGAGATGTGGGTCATCGGGCAAGCGGCGCAACGGTGAGCCCGTCTTGCAAATTCGTCCAGTGGACGAATTTGAGGGCGAACGATGGGCCGATACTTCGCCACCCTTGAGAGGAAGAAGCTCTTAAAAGGTTTTGGTAAACGGGC
>JBCCOK010000068.1:0-24923 GCA_039025395.1 Pseudomonadota bacterium | reverse complement strand
GCCGAGATGCGAATCTTCCTCGTCGCCAATCGGCGTTTCGAGTGAGATCGGCTCTTTGGCGATCTTCATCACCTTGCGAACCTTTTCCAGCGGCATGGAGAGGCGTGCGGCCATCTCTTCTGGAGTCGGCTCGCGGCCTTCTTCGTGGAGGAATTGGCGCGAGGTGCGCACCAGTTTATTGATCGTTTCGATCATGTGAACCGGGATGCGGATCGTGCGCGCCTGATCGGCAATGGAACGGGTGATCGCCTGCCGGATCCACCAGGTTGCATAGGTCGAAAATTTGTAGCCGCGGCGGTATTCGAATTTGTCGACCGCCTTCATCAGGCCGATATTGCCCTCCTGGATAAGGTCAAGGAACTGCAGGCCGCGATTGGTGTATTTCTTGGCGATCGAAATCACGAGGCGCAAATTGGCCTCAACCATCTCCTTCTTGGCAATACGCGCCTCGCGCTCGCCTTTTTGCACCATATGGACGATGCGGCGGAACTCCGAAATCGAGATACCGGTTTCTGTCGCCAGGTTCTGGATCTCGCCGCGGATCGCCTTGATCGTCTCTTTCTCGTTGCGTGAGAACTCTTTCCAGCCCTTGCCGGTCAAGTTGGAAATCGACTTCATCCAGTTTGGATCGAGTTCCGCACCCTGGTACTGCTGCAGGAAATCTTCGCGCTTCACACTGTGCGATTCAGCGAGGCGAAGAAGCCGACCTTCGTTCTGTACCAGTCGTTTGTTGATGTCGTAGAGCTGTTCAACAAGCGCATCGATCCTGTTCTGATTGAGCGCCAGCGACTTCACCGCGGATATCAACTCTTCTTTCAACTGCTTGTAGCGCCGCTCCTGGGCAGGCGACAACGTACCGGTGGCGGCAAGGCGCGCCTCCACCTGCTGGTCCTGCAGTTTGCGTAATTTCTTGTATGTGTCGGCGATGACGTCGAAGGTTTCCATAACCTGCGGGCGCAATTCGGCTTCCATGGCCGCCAGTGACAGGTTGGACTCGTCTTCTTCGTCGTCCTCTTCTTCCGCGATACCCTCGCCGCCGACATCGGTAATGTCGTCGGATGCGCGCGCCTGCTTTGCTTTTTCCTTTTCTTCCGCCGCCTTGCGATCGGCTTCGATCTTTTCGGGAGACTGGAACTGCGGCGCAGCTTTTGCTTCAGGACCGGAATAGGTGGTTTCCAGATCGATGATTTCGCGCAGCAGCGTCTCGCCTTCGTTCAACTCGTCACGCCAAATGATGATGGCCTGGAAGGTAAGGGGGCTTTCGCAAAGCCCCGCGATCATCGTTTCGCGGCCCGCTTCGATCCGCTTGGCAATCGCGATCTCGCCCTCTCGGGAAAGCAACTCGACCGAGCCCATCTCGCGAAGGTACATGCGCACCGGATCGTCGGTTCGATCGGTCGGTTCCTTTTTGCGTGTGGCGGCGACTGCGGTGGTTCCCGTCGTTGCGACTTCGGTGCCGGTCGCTTCGCTTTCGGTGTTGGCCGAAGCCTCCTCGGTTTCTTCCTCTTCCTCAACGACATTGATGCCCATGTCCGAGAGCATCGACATCGTGTCTTCGATCTGTTCGGAGGTCACCTCTTCCGAGGGCAAAACCGCATTGAGCGCATCCATCGTGACATAGCCGCGCTTCTTGGCGGCCTTGATCATCTTTTTGACTGCGTTGTCCGAAAGGTCGAGGAGCGGTCCGTCGCTGGTGGTTTCGCGCTCGCCTTCTGCTTCCTCGTTTTCTTTGACTTTGGTTGCCATATGTCCCGTCACTTTCATCAACATAACGCAGAGATCCGCGCGTGCTCTGTGTCAAGCCGCACGTCGAATCAGCTACAAACTGATAAGGGTGTTATGCTTAATTCCCGATTAACCATGCTTTGTTTGATCGCCCAACCGTTGAGCCGCACCACCGCTCGCACGCTCTCTCCTCCAGCGCTCGAACCGGCTTCCTCAAACTGCTTGACCAAAAGTTTTTCTCGCCCCTGTGGTGATTCCGTCAAAACACCCATCCGTCAACCATCGCGACACAAAAAACGTTGTTTTTGGCTCAAATTTGCCAAAAAACATGCGTTTTTCAGTTGTATCGCCCTGCGGGCGGGAATCGAATTCTCCGGTTTTTGGTCCGGACCCACGGCAGCGTCACATGATTTCCGGAGCAGGGCGTTTGAGCCTGTCCTTTTTCTGCCTTGTTGCGTATTTAGTGGCCACTATCCCCATTGCAAGCCTCGCCAGTTTATTTTGCGGCTGCACCGCGAACGCGGCCTGAAAGCACGCCGAAGCCGTCAACGATGGCCGCCTGCTGTTCCAGTCGCCTGAACTCGTTTTGCACGGATTGCAGCGCCTGCATCAGTTGCGGCAACCCATCGCCATCGCCATTTTCAGTGGCTTCCGCGATTTCATGTTCCAGCTCGGTCTTCTGCTGGCGAAGAGCCCGCGTTCGCTTGTAAAGCGAAAGCACCTGACGGAACCCCTCGCTAGCATCCTCAAGCGCAGCATCCGTCGTGGCGGTCCATACCCGCGCCATGCGAACCTGCCGTTCCAGGTTTTCAACCACCTCCGTATAGCCGCTCTCATGCAGACCCTGCATGACCGAATCGCGGTCGGGCACATCTCCTTCGGCGCAAATCTCCATCAACTGCACCATCAGGGCGTCAAGTTGCCCGTCCTGGAATTCAATTGCGCTGACCTCATCGAGCTCGCTAACAATCAGCTCCGGATGATTAACCAGTGTCAGGGCTATTACACTGTCTCTGAGCGGCGGCATTTCAGACCGACCGCGCACGATGGTCGAACGGGCGAGCCGATCGGACATCGCATAGCGGCGGCCGGCCTTGGCCCGCATATGTGCGGATCGGCCCTCGCGCCTGCGCGCATCGCCTGACCTTTCGCCGCCATGCGGATTGCCGCCCCGATCACCGCTGCCGAAATAGCTGCGGAGCCGTTCGCGCATGTCCTGCGCGTAATGCCGACGCACGCTTTCGTCCCGGATCAGTTGCGTAAGTCGGCCAAGGGCAGCCTCAAGCGCAGCTTTCTTCTCCGGCGTGTCAAACACACCCGAGGAAGTCTCACGCGTCCAAAGCATGTCGGAAAGCGGCCGCGCAGTGGCCACAACAGCATCGAAAGGCGCGCGCCCTTCGTCGCGCACAAGGTCGTCAGGATCCGTACCGCCAGGCAAGAGTGCAAAGCGAACAGAGCGCCCCGGCTTCAAACCACTGAGCGCGAGATCGGCCGCCCGGAAGGCTGCCCGCGTTCCTGCCTCGTCGCCGTCAAAACACAGAAAAGGCTCGGGCGTCATCCGCCACAGCATCTCAAGCTGGTATTCGGTCAGCGCCGTCCCCAATGGCGCCACCGCGTTTTCAATGCCTGCCTGATGCAACGCGATGACATCCATATAGCCTTCGACCGCGATGACCGTTCGTTCGCGGCCCGGATCGGGCGCGCTGCGTCTTGCACGGGCAAAATTGTAAAGAACCCTTCCCTTTTGAAAAAGTTCCGTCTCATTTGAGTTCAGGTACTTTGCCGGTACGTCCGCGGACATGGCCCGGCCGCCGAACGCGATGACCTTTTCGCGTTCGCTCAAGATCGGAAACATGATCCGGTCCCTGAACCTGTCGTAGGAAACAGCGATATCGGGACCGTGGACGACAAGGCCGCAGGCTTCGATCTGCTGCCTTTCGACCCCTTTGGAAGCCAGAAACGCTTTCAGCGCATTCCGGCTGTTTGCCGCGTAGCCGATGCGGAAGGTTTCGATGACGCTGCCGGAAAGGCCGCGGTCGCGCAGATAAGCCCTTGCCGGCGCTCCGTCTGCGGACTGGAGGTTTTCCTGAAAAAAGCGCGCTGCAAGATCCATGACCTCTGACAGCGATGCACGTTGCTTTTCACGTTGTGCCGCCTTTGGATCGGGTGCCGGCATCTCAACGCCGGCGATGTCGGCGACCTGCTGGACGGCCTCGGGAAAGGAAAGGCCGTCAAGTTCAGTCAGAAAGCGGAAATGGTCACCTGACGCGCCGCAGCCGAAACAGTGGTAGCGGCCCTTGCGGTCTTCGCAATGAAAGCTCGGCGTCGTTTCACTATGGAAAGGACAACAGGCCCACCAGTCGCCTCGCGCCACATTGGTTTTCCGTTTGTCCCATGTAACCCGGCGGCGGATTAACTCTGAAATCGGCACACGATTGCGCAGTTCGTCGAGGAAGGAATTGTCGAAAGGCATGAAAGTCTGCTCCTCTGCCCTTGCATCGGCCTCAGCGATTGCCAGCGCGGTCACACGGCGATTTATCTGAACATGTATACAACCAAGCCGTCATCCTCCAAACGCAGACGCGCACGCTTTACCGTTATTCACAGCCAAAACGAAGGGGCGGCCATACTGATACGGCCGCCCTGAAGAGGAAGCGAAAGAAGGGCGCAGGCACGACATTTATTCGTGGAGGAGAAGTCCCTTAACAACACCTGACGCCTTTGAGAAATCCATCTGGCCGGCAAACTTGGATTTCAGTGCATTCATGCATTTTCCCATGTCGCGCAAGCCCTGTGCGCCGGTCTCCTTGATCACGCTTTGGCATGCCATCCGCACATCGTCATCGGAAAGCTGCTGCGGCAGGAATGACTGTATAATCTCGATCTCGTCACGCTCCTGTTCCGCCAGTTCCACCCGTGCGGCGTCTTCATAGATCCGCGCGGACTCTTCGCGCTGTTTGATCATTTTTGCGAGAATCAGCATGATATCGTCGTCACTCACCGGATCCTTTCCGGCGCCGCGATTGGCGATGTCACGATCCTTCACAGCTGCTTGAATCAGCCGGACCGTCGACACACGACGGGAATCTTTCGCTTTCAACGCTTCCTTCAACGAGGTCGCGAAAATCTCACGCATTGCGTATTCTCCTGAAAATAGCGGCGAGCCGCTTTCTGCTCATACTAAGGTCGCAAACCGGACAAAATACTCGTAACGAATTGATATTCCTACTGAATAAAGACTGTTATTGGAGCGAATCGCTTGATTGACGCACCGACCCGCGATGACTATGTTCCCACATCTGCAAGCACAATCAAGTTTGGGTAAGGGTGCGCGGATACCAGTTTGCCGACGCGCATAGGCCGCTACGTGGTGCAAATGATCGTATTCGTCAAGACTTGAACCGGAGACCAGCCGCAAGCCGCAGGGAATAGCATGCCATGACAACAACACCATATTGGGGCAAACGCACGCCGACTGCCCTGCTTGTCCTTGCCGATGGAACGATTATCGAGGGTCAGGGTCTGGGTGCAACCGGTTCGGTGGAAGCCGAGGTCTGCTTCAACACGGCACTCACCGGCTACCAGGAAATCCTTACAGATCCTTCCTACGCCGGACAGATCGTCACATTCACCTTTCCGCACATCGGCAATGTTGGCGCCAATGATGAGGATATGGAAGATCTCAACGCTGCCGCAAGGCACGGCGCCGTCGGCGCTGTATTCAAGGCCGAGATTACCGATCCTTCCAATTTTCGCGCTGCCGGACATCTCGATGCATGGCTCAAGGCCCGTGGCATCGTCGCCATGTGCGGCATCGACACCCGCGCATTGACTGTCTGGATCCGCGACAACGGCATGCCCAATGCCGTGATCGCGCACGATCCGCAAGGCGCTTTTGACGTCGATGCGCTACGCGAGCGCGCTCGTGCATGGCACGGGCTGGAAGGCCTCGATCTTGCCGTCAAGACAACCAGCGGACAATCCTCACAATGGTCTCAAGAACCGTGGATCTGGAACGAGGGCTATGGCAACAAGGAAGCGGCTGACTCAGACATTCACATCGTTGCTGTCGACTTCGGCGTAAAACGCAACATCCTGCGCCTGTTCGCAGGCCTTGGCTGCCGGGTAACGGTGGTTCCGGCCACCACATCGGCAGATGACATCCTCGCGCATGAGCCAGACGGTATCTTTCTGTCAAACGGACCGGGCGATCCAGCAGCGACCGGCGCCTATGCGGTACCGACGATCAAGGAACTTCTGGAGACCGAAATACCCATCTTCGGCATCTGCCTCGGCCACCAGATCCTCGCACTGGCCCTGGGCGCAAAAACAATGAAAATGCATCAGGGTCACCACGGTGCCAACCACCCGGTCAAGGATTACACGACGGGTAAGGTCGAAATCGTCTCGATGAACCACGGATTTGCCGTCGACAATAAGTCATTGCCCGGAAATGTGGAGGAAACGCACATTTCTCTTTTCGACGGGTCGAACTGTGGCCTGCAGATACGCGACGGCGCTGTGTTTTCAGTCCAGCACCACCCTGAAGCCTCTCCCGGCCCACAGGATTCACATTACCTTTTTCGCCGTTTCATCAACCGCATCCGTGAAAGGCGTGGCGAGCCTGCTCTTGCCGAGTAAGGTGCGGCACACCGGCGACAGATTGAGAGACAGCGCCTGTCTTCAACGATTTGCTTTGCTGCCTTTGCTGCAACGCACGAAATTTTTTTATCCGGCTTTCTGGGACGTCAACCATATTCGCAGATGGTTGCAGACTTCGGGGTTTTAGCGCATTAGAATATTTGTTGTATTTGTCTGGTAGAAACATGCCAAGCGTGGCCTTGTAACAATCTTGACGGGTTGAGATTTTGAAAGCGGAAGACTTCAGGCGTTGGCGCAAAGCACTGGGGTTGAACCAGAAAGAGGCAGCCCGGGCACTCGGTTTGAAAAAACGGGTCATCCAGTATTACGAGAAGGGTAAGCGGGATGGCCGTGAGGTCGAGATACCTCTGTCTGTATCGCTCGCCTGTTACGCCATTGCCAATGGGATCGACAAATACGACGCTTCGGAGTTCAAGTCGGACGGATGATCAGCGCCCGATACCGGCCTGACCATCATCCCAAAAAGGTCTGAAAACCGTCACCCGCAGGGTTTCCCTGCCCAGACCTTCATCCTATAAGGCCGCTTTAGAGCACAACCGTACCCCGCTCAAAAACCGCAACACAACACGCGCCCGCGCTGAATACGCCTGCCGGATGAACAGACATGCCAAAACGAAATGACATTGAGTCAATACTCATTATTGGCGCTGGGCCGATCATCATCGGACAGGCTTGCGAGTTCGACTACTCCGGAACCCAGGCTTGCAAAGCGCTGAAGGAGGAGGGCTACCGGGTCATCCTGGTCAATTCCAATCCGGCAACGATCATGACCGATCCGGGTCTCGCCGATGCCACCTATGTTGAGCCGATTACGCCGGAAGTCGTCGCCAAGATTATCGCCAAGGAGAGACCGGACGCGCTGTTGCCGACAATGGGAGGCCAGACCGCGCTGAATACGGCGCTTTCTTTGCGGCGTATGGGAATATTGGACCGTTACGACGTCGAGATGATCGGCGCGAAGCCCGAGGCAATCGACAAGGCCGAAGACAGGGCCCTTTTCAGGGAAGCAATGGCGGCAATCGGTCTTGAAACACCGCGCTCGATGCTTGCCAATGCGACCGACGTCAAGGAACTGGATCGCAACGCCCATGAGGCGAAGCGTTCGGAACTTAAAGCGCGGCACGAAGGCGATGCCTTGGACAAGGCACTGGATGCGCTCGAAACCGAATGGCAGCTTGGCGAAACGGATCGCAAGCAACGCTATATCGGCCACGCGCTGGGCGTCGCCGCCAAGGCGCTGGATCGGATTGGACTGCCGGCAATCATACGCCCGTCCTTCACACTCGGTGGAACCGGCGGCGGCATTGCTTTCAATCGCTCGGAATTCTACGAGATCGTCGAGGCCGGTCTCGACGCCTCTCCAACGACCGAGGTGCTGATCGAGGAATCCGTTCTTGGCTGGAAAGAATTCGAGATGGAGGTGGTGCGCGACAAGGCCGATAACTGCATCATCGTTTGCTCGATTGAGAACGTCGATCCGATGGGTGTCCATACGGGCGATTCGATCACCGTCGCGCCAGCGCTCACGCTGACCGACAAGGAATACCAGATCATGCGCAACGCATCGATTGCGGTTCTGCGGGAAATCGGTGTTGAGACCGGCGGCTCGAACGTCCAGTTCGCCGTTAATCCCGCCGACGGCCGTCTGGTGGTGATCGAGATGAACCCGCGCGTGTCCCGGTCATCGGCGCTCGCTTCCAAGGCTACGGGCTTTCCCATCGCGAAGGTCGCCGCCAAACTTGCAGTCGGCTACACGCTTGACGAGCTTGAGAACGACATTACCGGCGGGGCCACACCCGCCTCGTTCGAACCATCGATCGACTATGTCGTTACCAAGATCCCGCGCTTTGCCTTCGAGAAATTTCCCGGCGCCGAACCTGTACTGACCACATCGATGAAATCGGTGGGCGAAGTCATGGCCATCGGCCGCACATTCGCCGAGTCGCTTCAAAAAGCGCTGCGGGGTCTCGAAACGGGGCTTACGGGCCTCGACGAACTCGAGATACCCGAATATGGCGAAGGCGATGACAAAAATGCCATAAAAGCTGCGCTCGGCACGCCGACACCCGATCGGCTGCGCATGGTCGCCCAGGCTTTGCGGCTGGGGACCAGTGAGGAATCCGTCCACGAAAGCTGCAAGATCGATCCCTGGTTCATCGCCCAGCTCAAGCGGATTGTCGATTTGGAAGACAGGGTGCGCCAACACGGCCTTCCCGAAGACGGCGAAAATCTGCGGATGCTCAAGGCCATGGGCTTTTCAGACGCCCGGCTTGCCGGCCTGACCGGAATGACTGAACAGGACGTATCGGCCCGGCGACAGGCGCTCGACGTGCATCCGGTCTACAAGCGGATTGATACCTGCGCGGCCGAGTTCGCTTCGCCGACGGCCTATATGTACTCTACCTACGAGGTGCCGTTTGCCGGCGAATTGCGCTGTGAAGCCAACGTTTCCGATCGCAGGAAAGTGGTCATTCTGGGCGGCGGGCCAAACCGGATCGGTCAGGGAATTGAATTCGACTACTGCTGTTGTCATGCCGCCTTTGCGCTTGCCGACGCCGGCTATGAATCCATCATGATCAACTGCAATCCGGAAACAGTCTCCACCGATTACGACACATCGGACCGACTCTATTTTGAGCCCTTGACCGCCGAGGACGTGCTGGAGATCCTCCGCACCGAGCAAAAGAACGGCGTTTTGCATGGCGTCATCGTCCAGTTCGGCGGTCAGACACCGCTGAAACTCGCCAATGCACTGGGCCGTGCCGGCATTCCGATCCTCGGCACTGACCCCGATGCGATCGATCTCGCCGAAGACCGGGACCGGTTCCAGAAACTGCTTACCAAGCTCGACCTGCGCCAGCCGAAGAACGGTATTGCCCACTCGGTCGAACAGGCAAGGCTGGTGGCAACGGAAATCGGCTTCCCGCTGGTCGTGCGCCCGTCCTACGTTCTTGGCGGTCGGGCCATGCAGATCATCCGCGATGAGAACGGTTTGTCCAATTACCTTCTCGGCACGGTTCCCGAACTGGTTCCCGAAGACATCAAGGCCCGCTACCCGAACGACAAGACCGGACAGATCAACACACTCCTCGGAACCAATCCGCTGCTGTTCGACAGCTATCTGACCAACGCCATTGAGGTTGATGTCGATTGCCTTTGCGATGGCGATGCGGTTTTCGTTTCCGGCACGATGGAGCATATCGAGGAAGCAGGCATACACTCAGGCGACAGTGCTTGCTCGCTGCCCGTCTATTCGCTGGCGCCGGACATTGTCGATGAGTTGGAACGCCAGACCAGCGAGCTTGCCCGCGCGCTCAATGTCGGTGGCCTGATGAATGTCCAGTTTGCCATCAAGAACGGGGATATCTACGTTCTCGAGGTAAACCCGCGTGCCTCACGAACGGTTCCGTTCGTCGCCAAGACGATCGGCGCGCCAATCGCCAAGATTGCTGCACGCATTATGGCCGGCGAATCCCTCGAGGACCTCTTGACCGCCTATGGACCAAGGCCAGATCCGCGAAATCTCAACCACATTGCGGTCAAGGAAGCCGTCTTTCCCTTTGCCCGCTTTCCCGGGGTCGACACACTGCTTGGCCCGGAGATGCGTTCCACCGGAGAGGTTATCGGTCTCGACACGGATTACGCCCTCGCCTTTGCCAAATCGCAGCTCGGCGCTGGCGTGGAACTGCCGAGAGACGGCACCGTCTTCATATCGGTGCGCGATAGCGACAAGCAGCGTGTGCTGCAGGCCGCACAAATGCTCAGCGATAGTGGATTCCGGATTATGGCGACGGGAGGCACCGCCCGTTTCCTGAACGAAAACGGTCTCGAAGCGGTGCGCATCAACAAAGTTCTTGAGGGCCGCCCGCATGCGGAAGACGCCATCCGCAACCGTGAAGTACAACTTGTCATCAACACCACCGATGGCGCCAAGGCGATGTCGGACTCAAAATCACTAAGGCGAGCCGCCCTGGTTCAGAAGGTGCCCTACTACACGACAATGTCCGGTGCCGCTGCTGCTGCCCGGGCGATTGCGGCGCTGACAGCCGGCAATCTGGAGGTCAAGCCGCTGCAGGATTACTTTGCCGCCTGACGCACAATGACGCTCCGGAAGCAGCGAGCTGATCGTACGATTTCGGATCCCGGATACACAGATGCTTCGACTGCAAATTGGGTTTGCGATGCAGCCTTTGGCAGTACTTTTTCTTGATGCAACCGTTCTGGCCAACCTGTAATCGGCGACCTGCGAGACAATCCGGCGAAAGCGCCCTCCAATAGCGAAATGTTTACCAGGTGATAAAGAACTGGAAAATTCACCGGCGATTCTGCTATGTTTGGCTAACTATTCGACATAGCGGTTCCGGACTGGTTGGTTCGGGGACCGTTTTCTTTTGCGCTATCGCACCCTGAAACGGTGATGTTGGCGATGAGAATGATGGAGAAGGACATGGTTGAAAAAGTCCCCATGACCCAGAGCGGCTTCGGCAAGCTGACCGAAGAATTGCGTTGGCGCCAGCAGGAAGAGCGCCCCCGCATCATCGAGGCGATTGCCGAGGCGCGTTCGCACGGCGATCTGTCGGAAAACGCCGAGTATCACGCGGCCAAGGAGTCGCAGAGCCACAATGAAGGCCGTATTGCGGAACTGGAAGATCTGACAGCGCGCGCGGAGGTGATTGATTTATCGAAAATGTCGGGAGACACGATCAAGTTCGGCGCGACAGTCAAGATTGTCGATGAAGACACGGATGAGGAAAAGACCTATCAGATCGTGGGCGATCAGGAGGCCGACGTTCGTGAGGGGCGGATTTCGCTTTCCTCGCCCATTGCGCGCGCGCTCATCAGCAAACAGGTCGGCGACAGTATTGAAGTCAACGCCCCGGGCGGCGCCAAGGCCTACGAGATACTCGAAGTCCGCTGGGGCTGAACCGACAAGATGGCAGATTGGGTCCCAGATCGGATCCATGCGCGCGACGTCGAAGTCCTGGCACCGAATTTCAAGCGCCGTTTGTCGGGAGTGACATCTACGATCGTTCAGCTCATCCCCCGCCAGCGCCAGCTCGGCGTAAAGATCGCTGCCATCGGTTCGGGCCTGCCTGAGGGTTTGCCTCGTTTGAGATGGACCCAACTGCCCGGCGCATGGAAAGCGCCTGCCGGCGGCAGACTGCGCGTCTGGCACGCACGCCGCAACAATGAAATGCTTGTCGGTATCGTCCTTCGTGACGTCCTGCGTATGCCGCTGAAACTGATCTTCACCTCCGCAGCGCAGCGCAATCATAAGCCGTTCACGCGTTGGCTTATCGCTCGCATGGATCATGTCGTATCGACCAGCGCGCGCTCAGGCGCTTTTCTTGAAGTTCCGCACACAACCATACTTCACGGAATAGACACGCAGGCTTTCCATCCGCCCTCCTCCCGCGAGGACGAGATCGCCGCCACGGGCTTGCCCGGGCGTTATCTGGTCGGATGTTTCGGACGTATCCGCCATCAAAAGGGGACGGATCTCTTCGTCAGGGCTATGATCAAGCTGCTTCCGGATTATCCGGACTGGACCGCAGTAATCGCGGGCCGCGTGACAAGCGAACATCGGGCCTTCGCCGACACATTAAAGGCCGAGGTCACGGCCTCCGGACTATCGGACAGGATTGTTTTTCTTGGAGAGGTGCCGGACGTGAAGGTCTGGTATCGCCGCATAACCCTTTACGTGACGCCGTCACGCAATGAGGGGTTCGGCCTGACACCATTCGAGGCAATGGCGTCGCTGTCTGCCGTGGTCGCATCTGACGCTGGGGCCTATCCCGAAATTATCGTCCCCGGAGAAACCGGTGACATCGTTCCGGCCGGTGACGGTGACGCACTGACCCGGGCGATAAAGCCGTATTTTGCCGACCCCGACAAAGCAATCGATTGCGGCCGTAAAGGGCTTATCCACGTTCGCGAGAACTTCGATCTCGTCCGGGAAGCCTCTGCCTTGAAAACAGTCTATGACAGGCTTCTAGGACATTCGCCAGCCACATGATCAGGGTTCGAACCAAACGGGCCCCGCATCCTTGACCTGGCGGATCGTCAGAATCGTGCGGACCGTTTCGACATTTTCAGCCGCAGTCAGTTCGTCGATGACAAAATCCTGAAATGTCGCCAGGTCCGAAGCAACGCAATGCAGAAGAAAATCCGATTCACCCGAAATCATCCATGATTGTCGAACAATCGGCCAATTGAGGGTCTGTTCCGCGAAAATCCGCAGATTGGCCTCAGCTTGCAGCGTCAGCCCAACCATACAGAATGCGACAAGGTCATAGCCCAGTGCCGGCGCGTTGAGAAGCGCCCGATACCCATTGATGATGCCGGCCTCTTCAAGCTTCCGCATCCGTCGCAGGCAGGGAGGCGCCGAGACGCCAACCCGCCGCGAAAGCTCCACATTGGTGATACGCCCGTCTTTCTGCAATTCGCGCAAGATCCTCATGTCGATATCGTCGAGATCCGCGCGAACCGCCATGACACTACGCCTCCAGCATTTGAGTTGTGCGTTTGATTGCACCAGTTGTTGCGCAACAACGCAAGAATATTTCGCAAACCCGGTTTTTGCCCTTCCAAACACCCCCATAGGTAGCTCATGACACCTGTGTGAAATCGGCAAACACCCCTTGAAAGTGCCGGGGGCGACTTCGTACATTGTGGTCCGGCGCAATCGGGTCAGCTTTGTCTTTGGCTTTGGCGCTTCTTGCGGACCCGATGCGACACAAAACAACAGGGAAAGCCAACAATGACCACCCGTCATGCACGCGTCCTGATCATCGGTTCAGGGCCCGCTGGTTACACAGCGGCAATCTACGCCGCCCGAGCAATGCTAGAACCCGTCCTCATCGCCGGCCTTGAACAGGGCGGGCAACTGATGATCACCACAGATGTGGAAAATTACCCGGGCTATGCGGAAACCGTGCAAGGCCCCTGGATGATGGATCAGATGCTCAAGCAGGCGGAAAATGTGGGGACCGAAATCGTCAACGATCTCGTCACGGATGTCGACCTCAGCGTCAGGCCATTCCGGCTGAAAACCGACTCCGGGCAGGACTTTACCTGCGACTCGCTGATCATAGCCACGGGCGCCCAGGCAAAATGGCTCGGCATCGAGTCGGAGCACAAGTTCATGGGCTTTGGCGTTTCGGCCTGTGCCACCTGCGACGGTTTCTTTTATCGCGGCAAGAATGTCGTGGTCGTTGGCGGCGGCAACACGGCTGTTGAGGAAGCACTTTACCTGTCGAACCTGGCCGCCCGGGTGACGCTGGTACACCGCCGCGATGAACTGCGGGCCGAGAAGATCCTGCAAAAGCGCCTGATGGCCAAGGAAAACGTCGATATCGTGTGGGACAGCGTCCTTGAAGAGATCACGGGCGAGGAATCGACACCACCCTCGGTTACGGGTGTCCGGCTCAAGAATATCAAAACCAGTGAAATAACCGCACATGAGACCGACGGCGTCTTCATTGCCATCGGGCACGCACCTTCGGTTTCGCTTTTCGAAGGCAAGGTCAAGCAGAAGCCCAATGGCTATCTTTGGACAGCACCCGATTCGACCGCCACCGACGTGGCCGGTGTGTTTGCGGCCGGTGACGTCACCGACGATATCTACCGTCAGGCCGTGACGGCCGCCGGACTGGGTTGCATGGCAGCGCTAGAGGCGGAAAAGTTTCTTGCCGACATCGAGCCCTTGGCTGACGCAGCTGAATAGCAGGCCTGGATCCTCATGCCACTCGACTGGGACAAATTGCGCATATTCCACGCCGCCGCCGAAGCCGGCTCGTTCACGCATGCGGCGGAAAAACTGCATTTGTCCCAATCGGCAATCTCGCGTCAGGTCAGCGCGCTCGAACAGGACATCGGCGTACCGCTGTTTCATCGCCATGCCCGCGGCCTGATCATGACAGAACAGGGCGAACTTCTTTACCGGACCGCGCATGATGTTCTTCTCAAGCTTGAAGCTGTGCGTGTACGCCTGTCGGAAACAACCGATACGCCGAGCGGCAGGTTGCGCGTCACGACAACGGTAGGGCTTGGATCTGGATGGCTGACGGACAGGATGCAGGAGTTTACCGAGCTATATCCCGATATTGAGGTCCAACTGCTGCTCGATAATGAGGAGCTGGATGTGAGCATGCGGCACGCCGACTGCGCCATTCGCCTTCGCCAGCCGCAACAGCCGGATCTCATACAGCGAAAGCTGTTTACCGTGCATATGCACGTCTACGCGTCGCCGGCCTATCTCAATCGCTACGGCAAGCCCGAATATGTCAGCGATTTCGACCACCACCGCATCGTGACCTTCGGGGAGCCTGCGCCCAACTATCTTCTCGACGTCAATTGGCTAGAAGCGGCCGGCCGTTCGTCGGGCAATCCGCGCGCTTCCATCATCCAAATCAACAATATGCCGTCGATCAAGCGCGCAGCGCAGCTCGGCATCGGTATCGCCATGCTGCCGGACTATATGGTGGGCCACGACGCAGGCCTCGTACAACTCGATATCGATGCCGATGTTCCGTCCTTTTCCGCGTATTTCGTTTATCCGGAAGAACTGCGTGGATCGGCCAAGTTGCGCGCATTTCGCGACTTCCTGATCACCAAGGCACGCAACTGGAATTTCTGAGAGATTTTTTCTCTAAATTACTGAAAATAAAAGAAAATATTAATGCCATGCATGTGCATCATGGCTGGTATGCATAAACCCTCCTTGCGGAAAACGCTCCGGATCAACATATCCGGTCGAGCCAGTTAAATTGGGTGCACTTCTCCTCCCGGTTGCATCCTCACTGGCTGTGTTCCCCTCTGGAGGTTTGTTACAAACCTTCTGATTTAAACGGGCCAGAGAGCAATCTCAGGGCCCGTTCTTTTTTTCTTCGGGCTTCTCCGGCAAGCGCAGATATTCTAAACGCAGGCAGAACAGAACCGCTGGATTCGCTGACAGGCTGTTTCCAGCAGCGCGTCTGACGTTGCATAGGAAATCCGAAAATTCGGCCCAAGACCGAATGCCGAACCATGCACAACGGCGACACCTTCGGCTTCAAGCAGTTCAGTAACAAAATCTTCATCGGTCTCTATCGTTCGCCCCGAAGGCGATTTCTTGCCGATCAGGCCGGCGCAGGACGGATAGACGTAAAATGCGCCTTCCGGCGTTGGACAGGAAAGACCTGATGTCTGGTTAAGCATAGAAACGACAAGGTCACGGCGTCGCTCGAAGACCTTCTTGCTGTCCAAAACGAAGTCCTGCGGACCATTGAGCGCTTCCACCGCCGCCCATTGGGCGATCGAGTTTGTGCCCGAAGTCTGCTGACCCTGGATGAGATCCATAGCCTTGATCAGTTCGCGCGGCCCGCCGGCAAAACCGATCCGCCACCCGGTCATCGCATAGGCCTTGGAAACCCCGTTCATCGTCAGTGTGCGCTCGTAAAGCGAGGGTTCCACTTGCGCCGGTGTCGCGAATTCGAATGCACCGTAGGTCAGATGTTCATAGATGTCGTCCGTCAGGATCCAGACCTGCGGATGCCGTAGCAAAACATCGGTAAGAGCGCGCAGTTCCTGAGCACTGTATGCCGCACCTGACGGATTGGATGGAGAGTTGAAAATCAGCCATTTGGTTTTTTCCGTTATTGCTGCTTCCAGTGCTTCGGCCGAGAGCTTGAATTGATCTTCGAGGCGTGTCGGCGCAAATACAGGCGTGCCGCCGCAAATCGCAACCATCTCCGGATAACTGACCCAATAGGGCGCCGGAATGATGACCTCGTCTCCGGCATTCATAGTCGCCATCATCGCGTTGAAAAGGATCTGTTTTCCGCCGGTACCGACGATGATCTGATCCCGCGCATAGTCAAGGCTGTTGTCGCGTTTGAACTTTGCGGCAATTGCATCGCGCAGTTCCGGGATGCCCGAAACCGGCGTGTATTTGGTCTCACCCCTGCGAATGGCCTCAATGGCGGCATTCTTGACGTTGTCTGGCGTATCGAAATCAGGCTCGCCCGCACCAAGCCCGATAACGTCGCGACCCTCTGCCTTTAGATCACGGGCCTTTTGCGCAACCGCAATCGTTGCGGAGGGTTTCACGCGAGAAAGTGCATCTGCCAAAAAAGCCACCGGAAATCCTCCATTGTTTCGTTCGCGTCGTGCCCGGAACAAGCTGCACGCGTTTGTTGTGTATACTCCTATGTCGAATCGCGCCGTCAAGTGCAAGCCGAGGGGGCCGGCAGGCACGCCCGTAATTTCTCACCTGCGCGATCCGGGGAGTTGTTTTATGCCTGACGAATGGAGCGGCGGCACGATCCTGCCGGAGGGGGACGGATCCCACAGCGCGTCATTTGGGCCTTTTCTGTTGAAAACAGCTCTACAGCCCATCTTCGGTCGCGACCACCATTCAAAACTGCAGCTGCGCGGATTTGAAGGGCTGCTTCGGCTGTTCCGAAACGAAAAAGCGATGAGCACAGCGGAATTTTTCGCGCGCGTCGGGTCTGGTCAGCGCTTGGCGGTGGACGCACTGTGCCGGCGTCTGCACCTGATCAACGCATCAATTGAAACAGCAGACGGTGCACTGTTGTTTCTGAACTTTGATCCCAGCCTTTACCTGGACCACCGCCAGATTGCCGGTCAGATCCAGGCACTGGTCGACGACGTCGAAAAGAGCCAGTTTTCTCCACCCCGTATCGTATGTGAAATGTTGGAAAAGCAGATTGTCCGATCCAGCCGGATCACTTTCCTCACGGACGGTCTGAGGGAGGCAGGTTTCAAGATCGCCGTTGACGATTACGGTGCCGAAAGCTCCGACGCCCGCCGCGTCAACCTTCTTCGTCCGGATATCATCAAGCTTGATGCGCAATGGGTCATGCGGCTGATGCAAACGCAGAGTGGCTATGGTGTTTTGAACGATGCGGTCGAGCGGTTTCGAAAGGACGGCGCTATGATCGTTATGGAGGGTCTTGAGGAAGGCTTCCATGTCGAACTGGCCTGGGGTGCGGGGGCCGATCTCATCCAGGGATTTGCAGTGGCACGGCCCCAGCTGGCGCCCACCCGGATTTCCGAAACCTTCGGCAACGGGCGCAGTAGTTGATTGCACGAGGCACCCGGTTGAGACGAATTGTCTCTTATTAACAATTGGTAAGGTTAGCCACAAAATGGACACGACATCTGTCCAGCGGCGCCAAACTTCGGTCGCACTTACGTCTGGTTCCGGCGTTTGTTTTTCGTCCGGCCGGAGAATACCGGCGCAGCGCATCGTCCGTATCTTGGTCATTCCCCCCAAAGGCCAGTTGCTTACCGCGGACGATGCGCAACAACTGCGCATGGTGTTGTTCTCAGCTGTTTTGAACACCGCGGGGCAGTCTGAATACGGGACGGCGCTCGGGAGGGATTGTGATGAAAACGGATATCGACTTTGTTGATGCGCACCGGCGCGCAAGATGGGCCCGGCGTCGCGCGAAGCTGACCGCGCTGGCGCTTTTTGCCTGTGCCGTCATGCTTCTGGGTCTCGTGGCAAAAGCCGAACCGTTGCATGACGACCGCGATATAACATCCGGCAAGCAAGTGCTGGGCATGGCAGCCTCCAAGCCAGCTTTGATTTTCGATCGGCCGCCGCTGGCGGTGTTTTCCTGTCCAAGCTTTAATTTCACCAGCCAGACACTATGTCCTGACAAACGACAGGATTGAAAAACGGGAACGTTATGAAGCTCACAAAAACAATCTTGGCCTTGTGCCCTTCCGTCGCTTTGATTTCGGTTCCGGCAATGGCCGAGACATTCGCGACAGATAAAGTGCCGATTGAGGTGGAGACGATCGCTTCAGGTCTCGACCATCCATGGGGCGTCGAAGTATTGCCGGATGGCGCATACCTTGTGACCGAACGGTCGGGAAGCATGCGTATTGTAGAAGACGGTGAAGTATCGCCGGCTCTTGGCGGTCTCCCGCGCATAGCCGTCGGTGGACAGGGCGGCCTCTTGGACGTGGCCCTTGCCAAAGACTTCGAGCAAAGCAATACCATCTTCTTCTGTTTCTCCGAACCCGGCCGCGGCGGTGCAGGCACTGCGCTGGCACGAGCGGAACTCAATCGCGGCGAACAGGGCGGCACACTGCAGGGTGTCGAGACGATCTTTTCGATGGATAAGAAAACGCGCGGCGGCCGGCATTTTGGCTGCCGTGTTGCACAGGCCAATGACGGCAGTGTTTATCTGACAATTGGCGACCGCGGTGACCCGGATCGCTCTCAGGACATGCGCGATCATGCCGGAGCCCTTTTGCGGATCAATTCAGACGGCAGCATTCCTGCCGACAACCCCTTTGCGGACGGCGCTGCAGCACTGCCTGAAATCTGGAGCAAGGGCCATCGGAATGCCCAGGGAATGGACTTCGACGAAAGCACAAATGTTCTCTATACCGTGGAACATGGCGCCCGCGGCGGTGATGAGATAAACCGGCCGGAGCCTGGCAAGAATTACGGCTGGCCCGTCATTTCCTTTGGACGCCACTACTCAGGTGGTAAGATCGGCGTTGGTACCGAAGCCGCTGGCTTCGAGCAGCCGATATACTATTGGGATCCCTCCATCGCGCCCGGCGGAATGAGCGTGTACCGCGGAGCGATGTTTCCAGAATGGGACGGCGATTTTCTGGTGACTGCCCTCAAGGACCGGATGCTGGTTCGCGTTGAACGCAATGAAGCCGGCGAAATTACCGGTGAGGAGCGGCTGTTGCAGGATGACTATGGCCGGATGCGGGACGTTGAGGAAGCGCCGGACGGATCCTTGATCGTGATCACGGATGCGTCAAACGGGTTGCTCCTGCGTATTTCCAGGCAGTAGACGCGGCCATGCGGTGAGGATGATGTGGACCGTCGCCGCATTGGTCGCAGCCGTCATTGTCGTGGCGGCGGTGGTATTTCTGGCCGTCGGTCGGGAGCGGAGCTGGCAAATGATCGCCGGGTCTGCCGACAGAGGCCGCTTCGATCTTGCCGAGGTCAAGCGCAGCCCGACAGCCAATGACGCACTCGCCTGCACGCCGGGACTGCGGGATGATTGTGACTTCGAGCTTCCGCGATTTGACGCGGCCCCTTCAGACCTCGCCGATCGTATCGCATTGCAGATTGAAACGGTTGACCCACTGGCGCGGCGCGTAGACGACCGTTCTGATATTGGTCATTTGCGTTATGTAACCTACTCGCCGAACATGCGTTTCCCTGATCTGGTAAATATCGAAATCGTCCCGGTCGACGAAGACCGGGTCGGCGTCGTCGCCTATGCGCACGCGCAACTCGGCCGGTTGGATTTCGGCGCCAACAGGGCAAGGCTTGAGCGATATTTCGACGGTCTTTGATCTGCGGACGCGCGCTGCCCGGCTCGATCCCCTCCGAACGGTTGAGGGACCAAGGCTCTTGGACTGATTAACGCACAACCCCGATCTCAAAATCCAGAAAATGCCGTTCAGGACACGCCTGTCATCCACGCGCGGGACGCGTCCCGGCTTGCAAGGAAGGATTGGTACTATCATCCACCACTCTGCGTCGGAGAGGGCGTGTCTCATGTTCAAGGCTCTTTTTCGGCGCTTGAATCACGCTGGCATTACAAACTTCAATGTCTGCTTTGCCCCTAGACACTGCCGCTTGATCCGTTAGGTCGACTGGCCGCTCGGAGCCCGAAGCGGACTGCTTTGTTTCAGTTTTTGTCTTCTGCAATAAATGAGTAATGGACGTTACAAAACTGACATTAGGGCTCCAATCTCTTTGTTTTATTGCCTGATGTGATCATTGTTGAATCGGTGTTTTCCAAACATATTGGGAGAATGCACAGATGAAGACTCGCTTAGCCAACTCCGCTGATGTTCCAGCCATTGTTGAACTCCTAAATTTACTATTCGAACAAGAAGCCGATTTTACTCCGTCGCGAGAAGCGCAAACCAATGGATTACGACTTATTCTGTCATCTTTACATTCAGGCAAACTAATTGTTGCGGAGGATGAAAATGGCAGCATCGTGGGTATGGTATCACTTCACTACATGCCAAGCACATCAATGGGAGAATGGGTCGCGGTTCTCGAGGATATGATAGTCAGCATTTCCGCCCGTAGACAGGGTGCGGGAAAGGTACTCATCGATGCGGCAAAGTCTGCTGCCGAAGATGACCGCTGCAGGTGAATTACGCTGTTGACTGATGCTGACAACAAGCATTTACAATTGTTCTATGAGCGTAATGGATTCCTGAGATCGGAAATGGTTGTCCATAGGACCTTCACCAATCCGAGTGAGAGCTCAAAACACCGAGTTTTGGTTCCGCGCTGCCAAAAGCATGTTAGACCATGCAGCCAATATTGTGGGCGTTGGTGCTATATCAACACAAAACGCTTTTTCAGTTGCGCCGATGTGTTGTTTGGTCAGATTTCAACCAAATCGGCAATCTTCAACCGCGCAAATATGATCCTTTGTGTTGATAAAGGTCCGAGTGAGCTAGGCTATCCCGAGGCCGGAATGTGCGGCAAGGCGAACGCCCCGCTGGGCGGTGATCTGCAGATCCTGCATACGAAACGCAGCCCATCGTTCCAATATGTCTTTTGGAAGCGGTGCATCTGATCGCCAGTCCTTTAGCGCCTCGGCAAGCGTCGATGCGTCTCCGAGAGCTTTCGATGTCCCGGCGGCCGTGTGCGGTCGAACGGTCCCCGCCGCATCACCAATCAGAACAGCCCTCCCATGAATTCTCTGAAGAGGTGTCACATCCTGAACGGGTTGCATGAAGAGCCGCGAGGTCTCTACAAGGTCGCGGAACAGCGGCGGCAGGCTGCAGGTGGCCATTTCATTCATCTTGTGCGTCACGTCCACATCCACATCGTTGACTGGCAAGAACGAACGATAGCGCTTGCCTGACGCGCCGATCAGGGCCCGATCCAGTTCCTCCTCGGCAGTGTTGACGTACCACACCCAGTTTACGCGGCGATGCCCTTCGACTGTCGCACCGTCAGCGCCAGGAACAAGGTAGCAAAGCATTTGCATTCCCGGATGCATGAAGAAGGTGAATCGGTCGGCAAGTGCTTCTACTAATTCCGGAGACAACGAATCCTCGTTTTCCAGCCCACGCCAGGCGACGTATCCCGTGTAGATCGCATCGGTCTCGTCGCCTGACACGAGATGCCGCGCAGTTGAGTTCACCCCGTCGGCTGCAACTAAAATATCCGTGCGTACAGAATATCCGTCGGCAAATGTTGCTTCAATTCCATCGGCATCCTGTGACAAATCTGCAAGACGGCTATCCTGGCGATAGCAGTCACGGTCCAGATGTGTCTTCAAGGTGCGGTAGAGCGTGTCCCAGGCAGTCATTAACTGCGGAGCTGGGCTGACCTGCGGGCGCCCATCCTTGTTCAACCTAACCCGCTCTCGCAGTTCGACGCACACAGAGCGCGTATCTATACCTATGCGATCTAGAAGTGCATCGACCTCGGGTTGCATAACCACACCTGCGCCGCGAGCCTGCATCTCGCCACGGGATCGTTCATAGACGGCAACATCAGCACCTAATTGGTCACGTAGCTCAATTGCCGCAGCCAGACCACCAACAGAGCCACCAATAATTGTAGCTGAGAAGGGCGCACTCGTTATTGCTCAAACCTCCTGTAAGAAGCGGTGTACGAACGAGACCGCCATTGCGCCTTCACCTACAGCTGTCGCAACTCGTTTGATTGAGCGGTGACGCACATCACCCGCCGCGAATGAACCTGGCACACTGGTCTCCAGGTAGTACGGAGATCTGTCTAGTGGCCAGCACTCAGGCAGTGCGCCGTCTTTGATGAGATCGGAGCCCGTCACCAAGTAGCCGCCAGGGTCGCGTATTATGGGTGTTTCCTTTGCCCATTCGGTGTGAGGTACACCGCCAATGGCAACGAACAGCCGAGTTGTATCTTCCCAGACTAGTGTTCCATCGACTGAGGTAACACCCACTTTGCGAAGTGTCTTATCCCCGTCAAGTGCAGTGATCTCGCTGCGGTAACGTACTTCAACGTTCGGCGTGCTCTCTATCCTTTTAATCAGGTAAGACGACATTGACGCCGCGAGAGCTTCATTGCGAACCAACATCGTGACCTTTGCTGCATGCTCGGCGAGATGTACAACGGCTTGGCCAGCTGAGTTTCCACCGCCAACGACAAAGACATGTTCACCCGAACAATACGGAGCCTCACTCGCGCCGGCTCCGTAGTAAACACCACTTCCCAGAAAGTCTGACTCTCTCTTGACACTCAAACGCCGCCAATCAACACCAGTCGCACAAATATTAGAGCGGGCGATCATCTCTCCGCCGTCTGCGAGGTCGACCAAGATCTTACCATCACGGAACTCGGCTTTCACGCCTTCTCGCATGACAAGAATCTCGACGCCGAACTTCAAGGCCTGTTGGCGAGCCCGCTCGGCAAGGGCGGCGCCTGCTATACCGTCAGGAAAGCCAAGGTAATTCTCGATCATGGACGTTGTGCCAGCTTGCCCACCGACTGCGCCGCGCTCGATCAGGACTGTCCTTAGACCTTCTGAAGCTGCATATACAGCCGCCGAAAGCCCGGAGGGACCGGCACCATAGATCGAGACATCGTACTCACGCAGTTTGGGATTCGTGACGAAACCCAGTGCGGCAGCAACTTCCTTCAATGATGGTGCGTACAGACACGGACCACTCGGGATCACGAGGACCGGAAGCCGAACATTTTCAACATCTGAGATACCGAGTTGTTTCGCGCACTCTTCGTTTGAGGTCAACTCGACCCATTCAAACTCAACGACGGAACGCTTTAGGAAGTCCCGTAATTCATAGCCACTCGCGTCGTCGCGATGACCGAACAAGCGGATTAATGGGGGTTGGTCGGATTTGTGTTTCGTTTCGTCGGAACTGTTCATCGCTTCTTGAAATCGGTTGGGCGGCTTAATTGACCAGATCGAGGGACATACGGAATCACCTCATTTTCAGAGGCCTTAATCGTGGACATTAGATCCTTGCACATAACGCCCAGGAGGTTTTAACTCGATCGACTTCAGATGGATTCGACACCTATCACCTGAGGAACGTTAGTGATAGTAGTCACCTTTTGGTAACCTGAAAGGTCGGGCAATGGTTGAGAAGTCAGAGGTCGATAAACTGAATAAGGCCGATGCCGATAAGGTTGTGTTCCACGAACGCTATCCATCGCGGCGCTTGCTTGACCTTATCGCAAATCGCTGGACGCCGATCGTGTTGTTTTGTCTCGCATCGGGGACACATCATTACGGGCAGATGCACCGCCGCATCCCAGGTATCTCCAAAAAGATGCTGTCACAGGTTCTGCGCAAGCTGGAAGCTGACGGCATAATTCACCGGGAAGTCTACCGTGTTGTCCCCCCAAAGACTGAATACGAACTCACTGAACTTGGACGAAAAGTGTATGAGCCAGTCCGCACCCTCTGCGACTGGGCAGTCGAGAACGCGGAGGTTTTCGAGCAAATAGAGCGCAACCGATCGGCCGCTTCAGCATCCAGGTGACGAGTATGGCTTCGCAGTTCTCATCGGCTTTTTGGTCTTACGAGAACACCTGGTGTTGGTCCGGCTGATGTCAATCTTCATGCTCCTGATTGGTACGGTCATGCTGAAGCTGTCTCATTGCACATAGATCCTAAGGCGGGTTTCTTATCTCTTTGGCGGAATGGTGAGAATGGCCGCATAGCTGACCTACGCGGTTGATTGATCGTCTCAGGGGGTTCCGCAGAAAGCGCTCATCGACGCTCGCTCGTTTATGAGTACACGCCCTAAGGCTTTTGGCAATATTGCAATAACTGCTGTAAACAAGCTCAAGATATTTGCAGAAATACTCAGTCTAACAAACCAAGATCACTCTTTTCGTGGCTTACTACTAGTTTAGATAATTTCTATCTTGTATCGGTCACAAAAGTTTCTCTTGATTATTGTGCCGCACTGCAGCACTCTATGGTTCGTTCGGGCAAATTGGGAACGCAGGAAAACCTATTGAAAGCAATGCGGGCCGGAGACGCATAAGATTCCGGGTGGTCAACGAGAGTAAGACTTTCAGTCCTGCCGACAACCACGATAACAGGGACTTTTCCTCAATTTTCGAGAACTGCCTGCCTTATCCGCATCGCGGATAATATCGAGGAAACGCGGGCTTGAACGTCTGCGGACAATAGAGGACCTGGAAGCATGGCCGAGACTGGCACTGTGAAATTTTTTAATACTGACAAAGGCTACGGCTTTATTAAGCCCGACACCGGAGAGTCTGACATCTTTGTACATATCTCCGCGATCAAGAATTCAGGCTTGGATACTTTGTTGGAGAATCAGAAAGTATCCTTCGAGACTGAACCGGACCGCCGCGGAAAAGGGCCAAAGGCCGTCAATCTCTCCGTCGTCGACCAATAGCTGGAAGTCTGTTCAAAACGGGTTGCTTGGTTTGCTATCTGGCGACCCGTTTCTTCTGTATGAAAAATGAATTATTTGTAATATTTCAATAAGTTCTGTTCAGTCTGCGTTCATCGTAAACCGACTATTTTCCG
>JBCCOK010000067.1:0-26101 GCA_039025395.1 Pseudomonadota bacterium | reverse complement strand
GGTGCCAACCCACCACAAGCGTGAGCCAACGCCGTCAGGGGGCAAAATCGCCCGGCCCGTTTACCGAAGCTTTTCAACAGCTTCGTCCTCTCAAGGGTGGCGAAGTATCGGCCCATCGTTCGCCCTCAAATTCGTCCACTGGACGAATTTGCTAGACGGGCTCACCGTTGCGCCGCTTGCCCGATGACCCACATCGCGCTGCGCGACGCGCCTACCCGAATGAACCGATCTTCAGCCATCAAATGCTTCAAGCTAAACCAGAAACGCTCTAACGCAAGTCAGTCTGAGCCCGACTTGTTCTAGCTCTTTGCGTGGTCAGCGGTTGTTGTCGAGAAGCCGTTCGAGATAGTGGCGTTCTATCTCGGGCCGGAAGGCATCGCCCAAACGCTCGCGGATCGCTTCCAGAATACGCCGTGCACGCTGAATATCGGCCTCTTCGGGCACTTTGACATCCTGACCGAACTCGCTGCCGGTGTTGGCTGACGAGCGGCCGAGAGGATCGGTGCCGAGGGGCTCGCGGCGTGCATTGCCCGGCTGAGTTCCGGGATTTTGGCCCATGGCCTGCTGCATCTGGTTCATCATCTGCCGTGCGCCCTGGCGCAACGCTTCAAGAGCGCGGCCCTGTTCGCCAACCGCCGTATCGCCATCGGCTTCGCCGAGTGCCTCACCTGCCTCGCCCATCGCTTCGCCTGCCTGATCGAAACCTTCATTCGGACCCATGCCGAATTGCTCAAGTTGCTCCTGCAACTCGCCAAGCTGCTCCTGCAGTTGCTGCTGCTGTTCACGCAGCTGGCGCAGCGCTTCACGCAACTCCTCCTCGGTCATCTGCTGGTTTTCGCCCTGTTGCGGCGGACCCTGCTGTTGCTGTTGACCGTCATTGTTGAAAAATTCCTGGCGCTGGCGGTCCCTCAGCGCCTGTTCCAGATTGAAGGTCTCGTCCATGAGCTGCTGCTGCTGTTGCATCAGTTCGCCGAGCTTGTCCATCTGCTGGCGCATCGGATTGTCGCCCTGCTGCTGCATATGCTGTCCGGTTTGCAGATTGTTCATCATGCGCTGCAATTCGGAAAGCAGCTGCTGAGCCTGATCGCGGGCGCCTGATTTGGCAAGGTTCTCGATCTGATCGAGCATGCGTTCAAGGTCCTGCTGACGCAGAATGTTTTGCAATGCCTCAGGCGGAATCTGCTGCATGGCGTTGTTCTGGTTCTGCTGCATCTGCTGGGCAAGCGCTTCCATATAGTCCTGCATGGCTTCACGCAGCTCATCCATCAAGGCCTGGATTTCCTCGTCCGATGCATCCCTTTCAAGCGCTTCCGATAGGGCCCGCTGGGCGTCACGCAAGCGCCGCTCGGCAAAAGACAGGTCGCCGTCTTCGATGCCGAGCGCGATATTCCACATGTAATCGGCGGCATCGCGCAGCATCTCTTCGTCCCACGCCTGCTCGACGCGGGCGCGTGCCGATTGGAGCAGCAGATAATGCGTCGTATTGTCGATGGTTTCCTCAGGCGCCATGGTAATCGCGTCGTTCAGTTCGAACATACGGCCGAGCTGGTTTGTATCCAGCGCCATGATCTGCCGCTGCTCGGCAACGGAGCCGGCAAGCAGATTGTTGAAGAATCTGCCCGGCAGGATCATTTCATGGGTTTCGCTACGTCCGACCTGGCCCTGATAGTCTTGGGCAACCAGTGTGATCTTGACCGGTAGACCGGCAAGCGGATGTTCCGCCAGGCTCCTGCTTTCAAGGCCTTTGTTCTCGCGTGCCGAACTGCGCGGGAGGGTCAGCGGAAATTCCGGTGCATCGTAGAGCGGATTGGCACCTTCGGCCGGCGGTTCTGAAGGCACAATCTCGGCATAGGCGCTCTGGACGCCGTAGTCGTCCTTGACCATAAACGCAATCTCAAGCGCGCCGTTTACCGCGCGGCCCGGATTGCCGTCAAAGGCGATCACCGGTGGCTCGTCTTCAATTAACGCAAAATTCCAGCTCTCCACGGTTCGCGCGCCTTGCCGGATCGCCAAGACACCGTCGCTTGGCGCTTCGAAACGGAAGTTGCGCGCTGTGATGCCGCCGCCCTGCGAACTGCGGGTATCCTCGACATCTTCGCTTTCTTCTATGGCGAGGGTATCGTCGCCGGATCCAAACACAACCTCTTCCGAACCGTTGCCTCCAACGATCCGAACGAGCATCTCGCTTCCCTCCGGAATGGTAATCGTATCCGGCAATCCGGCGGTGTTTCCGGTGAGGAAGATGGGTGCCTTCTTGGTGTAGTCCGGTGGCGTCACCCAGGCATCGATGCGTGTTCCGGCGACCAATTGCGCGGGCGTGTGACTTTTGAATGCGTCGCTCAGTCGGCCTGATTGACCAGAATAAGAGAAAGCGAAGGCGACCACCAGCAGCAAGAGGACAAGGGCTCGCAGGCCATAGGGATCGACCCTTGGCGTATCAGGGCGCGGTGCGCGCACGCGAATGGCGTCGATGCGGGCTGCCATCCGCTTTTGGTGGGCGTGCCAGAGCGCGCGAGCATAGGGGTCTTCGGTAGCGACACTATCCGACTGCGCGGCGAGTGCCTGGTGCTCAATGCTGTTGTCTTTTTCGAGGCGATCCAGTGCAGAGAAGCGTCCGGGCCATCGCAGGCCGCGCAACAGGACCATCGAACCCACCAGCGCCAACCCGAATACAGCCAACGAGACAAGCCGCAGCCAATCCGGTACCGATCGGAAATAGCCAAACCAGGACAGCGACATGAAAATCGCAACAACACAGAGGGCAGGCAGCAAGCGAACCCAGATATTCTCGGCAAAAAGCACGAGACGCATCTTGCGGATCTGCTGGTTGATTCGACGCAGCAAGGCGCGCAAGCCACCCTCCGACGTTGGACTCTTCTGCGGATTGTTCTGCTGCCGCGACTGCTCCATAGGCGAAAGGTCCTTGTGTTTGACACTTCTACAATAGCACTCTTTCGGGCAAAGGCGAGGCGGTGCAACAAATTGTGAGGCTCATTTTCGGGTGATTGGCAACCGTTCGCGCAAAAACACGAATTGTCCGCCGCAACCGGCGAAAAAGCTCTAGACAAGCCAGTCCGGCACGCTATCGAGACTGATCAGTTCGTCATAGGTCGGGCGCCGGCGGACGGTCTGATACCGCGCCCCATGCACGATCACTTCAGGCACGAGCAGGCGGGTATTGTAGGTTGAAGACTGTACCGCGCCATAGGCGCCAGCGGTGCCGATAGCGACGAGGTCGCCGGATCCGAGCATCGGAGAAGAGCGATCCTGCGCCAGATAATCGCCGCTTTCGCACACCGGTCCGACAAAATCGGCGGTGATATGCGGCGTATCGGGCGCAGGTTCGAGAACCGGCCGGATTTCGTGCCACGCATCGTATAGTGTCGGGCGGATCAGATCGTTCATCGCTGCGTCCACAACAAAAAACGTCTTGTTGCCGGTTTCCTTGACGTAGATCACTTCGCTGACAAGGATGCCTGCATTGCCTGCAATCATGCGGCCGGGCTCGAATATCACCTGGCAGTCGAGCGATCTGACATGTTCAAGCACAACGTCGGCATAGGCCGCCGGATCAGGTGGCGGATCATTGTCGGCCCTGTAGGGAATACCCAGACCGCCGCCAACATCGACATGTTCAATCCTGTGTCCGGCGGCGCGCAACCGCGCGACCAGAGTGTGCAACAGCTTGAAAGCTTCATCATAGGGTTGCAAATCGGTAATCTGACTGCCGATATGCATATCAATGCCGACAATTTCGATGCCGGGCATTTGCGCTGCCTTGGCATAGACGGCTTCCGCGCGGTGCCATGAAATACCGAACTTGTCCTCCTTTTTGCCGGTCGAGATTTTTGCATGGGTATGGGCATCGACATCCGGATTAATGCGAAATGAAACCGGTGCACGCCTGCCGGCCGCCAAGGCACGCGCGTTTACAACGTCAAGCTCCGCCTCGGATTCGATATTGAAGCACAAGATACCTGCCGCCAGAGCAGCGTCGATTTCCCTGGCTGTCTTTCCGACGCCTGAAAAAACGATCTTCTGCGCCGGAATTCCTGCAGCCAGAGCCCTTCGCAGTTCGCCTTCGGAAACAACGTCGGCGCCGGCTCCGAGCCGCGCCAGCGTTGCCAGTACAGCCTGGTTTGAGTTGGCTTTCATGGCGTAGCACACCAATGCGTCAACGCTTGAGAAGGCGCCGGCGAAGACATTGTAGTGGCGGGTCAGCGTGGCGGTTGAGTAGCAATAGAAGGGCGTGCCAACCGATGCTGCAATGTCCGCCAAACTGACGTCTTCGGCGTGGAGTACGCCGTTCCTGTATTCGAAGTGGTTCACCGGTATCGCGCCTACTGTATGAGCCGGTCGAGAAAGAACGGGCGGTCTTCTTCGGGCTCTTCATCGGCCTTGGCGTCAGCCGGCGCGTCTACGGAAGGTCGCGGCGGCGGGACCTCCAAATCGCCCTTTCGGCCGCATCCGGCGACGATGAGGGCGATAAGAGCAAAGAACGTAAAGGTTTTCGCGACAGTGGTAGCAGTCATTGCGTGCGCGCCTTTGTCCGGAAGATGGATTTCAACTGTTGTAGCGGAGTCGGGGGCAAATGTGCACCCTTTGTCTCACAGTTGCCCGCGCCACCAGGCGATCTGTTCACGCACTTTCTTCGGAGCGGTTCCGCCAAAACTTGTACGGCTGGCCACCGATGCCTGCGGGCTCAATACTGAAAATACGCCTTCCTTGATTGCGGGATTGATCTTCTTGAGATCATCGAGCGGCAAATCGGAAAGCTCGCAACCGCGTTTTTCGGCCAGCGCAACGGCGCTGCCGGTTACATGATGTGCCTCGCGGAAGGGCAGCCCGGCTTCGCGGACAAGCCAGTCGGCAAGGTCTGTCGCCGTGGCATAGCCCGCGCCCGCCGCTTCTTTCATTGCCTGCGTTCCGATTTCCAAATCGCCGACCAGCGCGGTCATGCAGGCAAGCGATAGTTCCAGCGTGGCGGCAGCGTCGAAAACCTGTTCCTTGTCTTCCTGCATATCCTTCGAATAGGCCAACGGCAGACCTTTCATGACCGTCAGCAGAGCGATAAGCGCGCCATTGATCCGGCCGGTCTTGGCGCGCACCAGTTCAGCCGCATCCGGGTTTTTCTTTTGCGGCATGATCGACGACCCGGTCGAAAAGGCATCCGAGAGGCGCACGAAGCCGAATTGCGGTGTCGACCAGATTACAATCTCTTCGGCGAAGCGCGACAGATGCGTTGCGCAAAGGGCAGCGATGGAGACGAATTCAATGGCGAAGTCACGATCGGAGACACTGTCGATCGAATTGCGCGTCGGCGTCGAAAATCCAAGCGCTTCTGCCGTCTGGTGACGGTCAATAGCAAATCCTGTGCCGGCCAGAGCGGCGGCGCCGAGTGGGCATTCATCCAAGCGCGCAAGCGCGTCGCGTGTACGCGAACGGTCACGGCCGAACATTTCGACATAGGCCATGCAATGGTGCCCGAAGGTTACTGGCTGGGCGGTCTGCAGGTGGGTGAAGCCCGGCATCAGCGTTTCCGCATGCTGTTCCGCACGGTCGAGAAGCGTGCCGATCAGCCCTGTGAGCGCTTCTTCGGTCTTTTGCAGCTCGTCACGAACCCACATGCGCAGGTCGAGCGCAACCTGGTCGTTTCGCGAACGCGCCGTGTGAAGGCGGCCGGCTGCCGCGCCGACAAGCTCGGAAAGCCGCGCTTCGATATTCATGTGTATGTCCTCAAGATGCCTTGAAAACGCGAATGTTCCGGCTTCGATCTCTGACAAAATCGTGTTCAGTCCCTGGACTATCTTGTCGCGATCCTGCGCGCTAATTATCTCATTATCCGCAAGCATTTCGGCGTGGGCCAGCGAACCCCTGATGTCCTGCGCAAAGAGTTTGCGGTCGAAATCGATGGAGGCGTTGATTTCTTCCATGATTGCGTCGGGGCCGGAAGCGAAGCGCCCGCCCCACATCTGGTTGGAGGATTTGCCGGTCATGTCTCAATCAACTCCGGAGGTGACTTGAATGTCACATCAAAAATACAACAACAGCACTGCGCTGAGGATCATCGGCGTGGCCATCGTACTTGGCCTGCTGGCCGGTGTCGGTGGGATATACGTGATGCAAACACCCTCTGGCAACATGTCCGCTGCTGTAGACGGATCCGCTGCAGACAATGCCCATGCACAATGCTCCGCCGCGGTCGCGGCCGCCGAGACCATTCAACCCTTTGCGACAGGCGATGTCGCTGCCATGGCCTCGACAAGCGATCCGAGGTCGCTGGCGTCTCTCGGCTTCAACGCGCCGGACGGGCAGCAGACCTCTGTTGCCGATCTTTCGGGCAAGACGCTTCTGATCAATCTGTGGGCAACCTGGTGTGCGCCGTGCCGCGAAGAAATGCCGGCTCTCGACGAACTGCAGGCAGCCTTGGGCAGTGACAATTTCGAGGTGGTTGCCGTCAATATCGACCAGGGTGACGATACCAAACCGAAGACTTTTCTCAACGAGATCGGCGTTTCAAACCTCGGCTTTTACCGTGACAATACCATGGGTATTTTCAACGCGCTCAAGAAAGAGGGGCTTGCTTTCGGATTGCCGGTTACGCTGCTTGTCGACGAGCAGGGCTGTCTTCTGGCCAATATGAACGGACCCGCGCACTGGTCCGGCGACGACGCGAAGGCTTACATATCGAAAGCGCTGGAGCGCGGAAACGCGGAAAGCTGAAACTGAACTGGTCTAACGCGTGGGAACCGGCTCTTCGCCGCGGTAATCGTAGAAGCCGCGGCCGGTCTTGCGGCCAAGCCAGCCGGCTTCGACATACTTAACGAGCAACGGGCAGGGCCGGTACTTCGAATCGGCGAGGCCGTCATAGAGTACCTGCATGATCGAAAGGCAGGTGTCGAGGCCGATGAAATCGGCAAGCTGCAGCGGACCAATCGGATGATTGGCGCCTAGCCTCATGGAGGTATCGATCGCTTCGACCGTGCCGACGCCTTCGTAAAGCGTATATATCGCCTCGTTGATCATCGGCAGCAGGATGCGGTTGACGATGAACGCCGGAAAATCCTCGGCGACTGTGATTGTCTTGTCGAGCGTGCCGACAAATGTTTTTGCCGATTCAAATGTCAGGTCTTCCGTGGCGATGCCGCGCACCAGTTCAACCAAGTGCATGACCGGGACCGGATTCATAAAGTGTATGCCGATGAACCGCTCCGGTCGATCGGTCGCAGACGCGAGGCGGGTTATCGAAAGTGACGACGTGTTTGTCGCCAAGATCGCTTCCGGATTGAGGACGGGGCAAAGATTCGCATAAATCTTGCGCTTGACGTTTTCGTCTTCGGTTGCGGCTTCGATGGCGAGGTCGACAGATGCGAGATCGTCGATCTTCAGCGCAGCAGTGATACGGTCGGCCGCCTTTTTGCGCTCCGCTTCTGTCAGGGAACCGGACGAAACCTGCCGGGCCATATTGCCATTAATCGTTGCCAGCCCGTCCTGAATGCGTTCTTCCGAAACATCGTGCAGGAGGACATTGTAACCGGCGACAGAGCACACATGGGCAATGCCATTGCCCATCTGGCCAGCTCCGATTATTCCGACAGATTCAATCGCGTTGGCCATGGAACATCCGTTAGTCGGGCGCTTGTGCATTCAATCTATAATGTCCGGGCTCATAAGGTCCAGACCGATCAGACAAAATGCGCGTTCAAACCGCCCGATAAACCTGCCGCAACGGGATGTGGGTGCGGCAGGCTATCTTCTCTTCGCGCTAGATCGATTTTTCCAGTTCGGGCAGTGCTTCGAAGAGATCGGCCACCAGCCCATAATCGGCGACCTGGAAGATCGGTGCCTCGTCGTCCTTGTTGATGACGACAATGATCTTGGAATCCTTCATGCCGGCCAGATGCTGGATCGCGCCCGAAATGCCGCAAGCAATGTAGAGATCGGGGGCAACGACCTTGCCGGTTTGGCCGACCTGCCAGTCGTTCGGGGCGTAACCGGCATCAACGGCCGCGCGTGAGGCACCGACCGCGGCGCCAAGCTTGTCGGCGACGGGAAGGATGACTTCCTGAAACTTCTCTTCGGATCCAAGCGCACGGCCGCCGGAGATGATCACCTTCGCGGAGGTAAGCTCAGGCCGGTCGCTTTCCGAAAGTTTCGCCTCGATAAAGGTTGATAGCGCCGGATTGTCAGCAGCAGACACCGTCTCGATGGAAGCCGATCCACCTTCACCGGCAGCGGCGAAGCCCGCAGTCCGCACCGTGATCACCTTTTTGGGGTCGGTGGCCTGAACCGTCTGTATGGCGTTGCCGGCATAGATCGGGCGTTTGAAGGTGTCGGCACTGACGACCTCGGTGATATCGGACACCTGCATGACGTCGAGTAAGGCGGCCACGCGCGGCATGATGTTTTTGCCGTTGGTGGTTGCTGCCGCCACAAACGTATCGTAGCCCTCAGCCAGCGATACGATCAATGCCGCGGTGGGTTCGGCGAGATTGACCTCGAACTCGTCGGATTCGGCGAGCAGGACCTTGGATACGCCGTCGAGCTTTGCAGCCGCATCCGCCGCACCCTGGGCACCCTTGCCGGCGACAAGGATGTGTACGTCGCCGCCAATCTGCGCGGCAGCGGAAAGGGCTTTACCGGTCTGGTCCGAAAGAGAGGCATTGTCATGTTCAGCAAGCAATAGAATAGCCATGATCTCTGTTCCTTTCGCTAAAGTACGCCGGCTTCGTTCTTGAGTTTCTCGACAAGCTCGGCCACGCTGTCGACCTTGACGCCAGCCTGGCGGCCTTCCGGCTCTTGCGTCGTCAGAATTTTGACGCGCGGAGAGGTGTCGACGCCGTAGTCAGCAGTTGTTTTCTTGTCGAGCGGCTTTTTCTTCGCCTTCATGATGTTGGGCAGCGATGCATAACGCGGCTCGTTCAAACGAAGGTCGGTTGTGATGATTGCCGGAAGCTTGATTTCAACGGTCTGAAGTCCGCCGTCTACCTCACGCGTCACGCTGGCAACGCCGTCGCTGATTTCGACTTCCGAGGCAAATGTACCCTGCGACCAGCCGAGCAGTGCCGCGAGCATCTGGCCAGTCTGATTGGCATCGTCATCAATGGCCTGCTTGCCGAGTATAACGATCTGAGGGTTCTCTTCTTCGACAACCGATTTGAGGATCTTTGCAACCGCCAGAGGCTCGATCAGGTCATCGGTTTGTATCAGAATGCCGCGATCGGCACCCATGGCGAGGGCGGTACGAATGGTCTCTTCCGCCTTGGCCGGTCCGATCGATACAGCGACGATTTCCTCGACCTTGCCGGCTTCCCTCATTCGGATTGCTTCTTCGATCGAAATCTCGTCGAACGGGTTCATCGACATTTTTACATTGTTCAGTTCAACGCCTGAACCGTCCGGGCGAACGCGAATCTTTACGTTGTAATCCACGACCCGTTTAACAGGGACCAGAACTTTCATACGCTTACCTTTCTCAACTCATGTGCAAAAAGCACATCCCGACTTCTGAGTGATGGCTGGAAGACGACATTACAGCGTCCGATTCTGGCCAGCAGTGCGTCCGGACAATTTGGGTCCTGAAACTCTCGCAGTGACATATCTGCAAGATACCGCATACGTCAATCGCGATCACGCTGCAGATGTGTCATTTCGCCCCACCGGTCGAGCCGAGGATGGGCCGAGCGGCGCGGGCGCACCTTCACCGCCCCCAGCGCGGCGGCTGCGATGACGCCTCGCGCTGGCGAACGACTGCACGTGGCGAGATCAGCCGGCGATCAAACAAGGGAACTTCGCGGCGTTTCATCACGACCACCAGAATTGCGCCAGCAACAATGCCGCCAATATGAGCAGCCCATGAAATCCCGCTGTCACCAGCTGTGACAACCATGAAGAACTGCATTCCGATCCACAGCACAAGCGGGATGTAGGCCGGAAGCGGCAGCGGGATGCGGCCAAGCGCCAGAACCCATACCCGCACCCTAGGATGCAGGATGAGATAGGCGGCAACGATACCAGCGACAGCGCCGGAGGCACCAATGAGAGGCGCATCGGAGGCGGGTTGTATCACGGCGTGTGCCAAGGCGCCGGCCGCAGCGCAGGCCAGGTAGAAGATCAGAAACCGGAAATGGCCGAGCGCGTCCTCGATATTGTCGCCGAAGACCCAGAGAAACAGCATGTTGCCTGCAAGATGCCAGAAATCGGCGTGCAGAAACGCGTAGGTGACGTAAGTTGCCGCTTCCGGCACAACGACAAATTCGGGTGCAAGCTGCGCGCTGCCGAAGGCAACGGCCGGTATAAAGCCGAAACCGAGCACGGCTGCATTTGTGAAACTGCCCTGCGAACCGCTTAACGCGGTCATGAACCAGATCGCTATATTCAACCCGATCAGCAACAAGGTGACGTATTGAACGTCGATATGATCAAGCTTGTTCCTGTCGTGCAGGGGGATGAACATCGGTGTTATCGATTTTTCCCGGGCACCCACAAGACGTCGGTCTCGCCATTGTCATTGGCGCAGCGGGCAGCCACGAACAGCAGATCGGAGACGCGGTTGATGTAGCGAAGGCCCGCCTTGTTGACGTGCTCGCCGGTTTCGGCCAGTTCCACCATCAGCCGCTCTGCGCGCCTGGCAACCGTTCTGGCCAGGTGCAGTGCCGCTGCGGCCGGCGATCCGCCGGGAAGGACGAACGAGTTCAACGGTTGGAGGTCCGCATTCAGGGTGTCGATTTCGGCCTCGATCCTCTCAACCTGCTCATCGGTGATACGCAGCGGCTCATAGTCCAGCTTCTTGCCCGTATCGGGCGCTGCAAGATCGGCGCCGAGATCGAAGAAGTCGTTCTGGATCCGGTCAAGCATGGCGTCGAGTTCGGCCAACGAACTCGTATGCAGTCGCGCCATACCAATGCAGGCATTGGCCTCATCAACAGTTCCGAACGCGCTGATGCGCAAATCGTATTTTGAAAGCCGGCTTCCGGTAACAAGACCGGTCGTGCCGTCATCTCCCGTGCGCGTGTAAATCTTGCCCAGTTTAACCACGGTTCAACTTCCTCTAACGTCCGCCGCCGGTGATCCAAAGGACAGCGACAATAAGTGCAACTGCGACAAATTGCAGGAGCACACGCATTTGCATCAGCTTGTTGGACAGATTCGCCGATCCGCCTCGCATCATATTTAGCAGGCCGCGCAGCAAAACAAAGGCGACTGCTGCCATGACCACCATGACGAGGTAGTAGAGAAAAGTCGCCATCGTATACTCAGTCCTATCCTGTTTCCATTGCGGCCAAAACCGCGCCCCCTGCCCAACTCCAAGGCACCAGATTGCCCTATTGTCTGCCAAGGAAGTTATATAGCGCACGCGCCGGTAAGATCCGCTTCAGGATTGTTGCGAACTGGGCAGGCCGGGTCAGAACATAATGCGGCTTCGGCCTTGGGCTTTCAAGCGCGTGTTTGAGGGCCTCATAGACGGCGTCCGGCTTCAGCTTGAACCTCGAGCGGACCCCGCCTTGCCGAAGACGCTTGAGTTCGGACTGATAGGCGATGCGATGAACCGACCCTTCGACGTCGATATGCCGTTCGACATGCGGCAGAGCATTGGCCGACATGCGCGACTCAATCGGACCCGGCTCGATCAGGCTTAGGTGGACGCCGCTTCCGGCGAGTTCCTGCCTTAAGGTCAACGACAATCCTTCGAGCGCGTATTTCGATGCGTTGTAGGCTCCGCGCCAGGGCATTGGAACCAGACCGAGGATCGATGAACACTGGACAATTCGGCCGTGGCCCTGGCTGCGCATAATGGGGACAATGCGCCGTGTGAGGTCGTGCCAGCCGAAGAAATTGGCTTCGAACTGCTGTCGAAGTGCATCGCTGCTCAAGTCCTCCACAGCGCCCGGCTGGGCATAGGCCCCATTGTTGTAGAGCGCGTCCAGCCGGTTGCCGGTCAGAGTGAGCAGATTTTCGGTCAGGTCCGCAATGCTTTCGGGTTCGCTGTAGTCGAGGTAAAACGCCTCAAGGCCGTCGGCTTTGAGCGCGTCGATGTCCTGCGGTTTTCGTGCTGTCGCAAACACCTGCCATCCATCCGTCTTTAGCGCCCGCGCGCAGTGGGCTCCGATTCCGGACGAGCAGCCGGTCACAAGGATCGTCTTCTGGATTTGCATGGTATGCTCCGGCATTCGCGGTCGTCCCGGTACCGGGCACTGTTTGCGCATTGCTTAACGCCTATGAATTCCGATTGACAAGACACCGGATTGCAAATCGGCGATAACGGCCCTTTTTGATTTCCCTTGCTTTGCTATTACATGACTGGGGAAAGCACGGTTCCGGCGGTTTGTGCGTGGAGGTGAACATTGACGGCACAGCAGGTCTGGAGAGTGGTTTCAAGCGCCGTCGTGCATTTCAACAGGGATGACGGCTGGGCAATGGCCAGCCACGTGGCGCTTTCAACGCTTCTGGCCCTGTTTCCCTTCCTTATATTCGCGACTTCGCTGGCGAGCTTCGCCGGTGCGAATGCCTTCGCCGATACGGCCGTGCACATCATCTTCGACACTTGGCCGAAGGAAATTGCAGAGCCGATTTCGCAGCAGGTACTTACCGTGCTCACCGTCAATCGCGGGGGCCTCCTAACAGTCTCCGTGCTGATGGCCGCCTTTTTTGCCTCCAACGGAGTCGAGGCGTTGCGTGTGGCGCTCAACCGGGCCTACCGGGTTGAAGATCAGCGTTCGATTTTCTTCAATCGCGCCCAAAGCCTTGGCTTTGTTATTATTGCGACCCTGATCCTTCTGGCGATCAGCTTCCTTCTCGTGCTTGCGCCACTGCTGACCGATACGCTGCAAAAGTGGCTTCCCTGGTCGGATAATCTGGTTTCCCGCCTCGATGATTGGCGCCTTGCAGTTGCCGTTGTGTTGCTGTTTTTAGGCCTGATCGTCTGCCATCGCTGGCTTCCGGCCGGATATCGGCCATTCCGCGCGATCTTGCCGGGCGTTATGGTTACCATGATCTTTTGGGTTACCGGCGCGTTAGCGTTTTCCGCTTATCTGCAACGATTTTCGACATATGTCGCCACCTATGCCGGCCTTGCGTCAATCATGATCGCATTGATTTTTCTATATATTATTGCCGCAATCTTTATTCTCGGCGCGGAATTGAACGCGTCAATCCTTGCAGAACAAAAGTGAGCGTCGATGACCATCTTCGCCGGCCGGGGCAATTTAGCAATAAAATGCAGCATTTTCCGTCTACCAACTGTTAACTCCAGTTGGCACATTCCAACAAAACCAGCGGAATTTAAGGTAATGTAACTCTAGAACTATTGAAAACGCCGCGCACAATTACGTCTGCGATTTTTGACGTTACACGATACTGGAATTTGGATGGCGCGCGGATGTTTACGACGGAGCGAACCAATGTTTGGATTCTTGTCGCCTGAGATGGCCTATGGGATGCTGATCGCCTGTGTGGTGATCTGTTTCTTTGTCGGCCATGCCATGGATGGGGTCATGGGGTCGATCGGCTTCGGCGTTTTCGGCAATATGGTTATTCTTGGAACCGGGCTGGCGCTCGGATTGCTTGTGGCAGAGCTGGTTGGTTTCTCGCTCGGACACATGGAGATTTTGATAGGCGCCTCGCTTTTGGGTGCTTTCGGATCGCTGCTGCTTCTCTCCGTTTTCAAGCACCTTTTTCTGCGGACCTGAGACGCGTACGGCGCGCATTTGCCGGCGCTAGACCCGGGCGGTCGTCTCACACAAATGGATCACTTCTAGGGGCGTTGTTCCACGTTCCCGCAAGGCCGATATCGCCGTATCGCCCTGGCTCTTGGCAAGCTTTCTTCCATCTTTGCCGGCGAGAACCGGATGATGGTGGTAAGCGGGTTGCGGCAATTCTAGCAAAACCTGGAGCAACCGGTGCACGGAAGTGGCATGAAACAGGTCATGCCCTCTGACTACATCTGTGACGTTTTGCAATGCGTCGTCGACGACCACAGAGAGGTGGTAGCTTGTTGGCGTATCCTTGCGCGCAATGATGACGTCGCCCCATCGATCAGGCTCTGCCGCAATCAAGCCGGTCTCAAGCGCTGGCCCGGCTCCCGTATCATTCCAGGACAATGACTGTCCGGCCGTCCGTAGTGCCTTTTGCATGTCCAGCCGCCAGGCAAAGGACTTCTCGCTCTTGAACGCTTGCTCTATTTCATCGGTGCTCATGTTTCGCTCGGTGCCCGGATAATGGGGCGCGCCGTCGGGGTCGCGCGGCCAGACATGGCCTGCATTTTCAGCGCGCGCGACCGCTTCGCGGATGTGCCGCCTTGTCAGAAAAGCCGGGTAGACGAGACCGCGTTCGCGCAGCCGTTGGAGCGCCTGGCTGTAGTCTGCAAGATGTTCGCTCTGGCGGCGGACCGGTTCGGGCCACGCAAACCCGAGCCAGTGGAGATCCTCAAAGATCTGCCGTTCGAATTCCGGTTTGCAGCGTTCGCGATCGATGTCCTCGATCCGCAGAAGCATCGTTCCACCCGATGCCTTCGCCATTTCATGGTTGCACAGGGCGGAGTAAATGTGGCCGAGGTGCAGCGCGCCATTCGGGCTGGGTGCAAATCTGAAGGTGCGCTGGGCTTGAAACATGCGGCCTACTCCACCGTTGCGTCGGTCCGGTTCGTTGCGCATATTGCCGCAACTAGCAAAGTCGAGGAAAGCGGTATCGCTGAAAACCGATGGAATTGAATAGGTTCGCGATCGAAAGCGATGAAGACGTGGACCGAGGGCTGAAGGCGCTGGCGGTTATCGACGGGCGGCTTGCCGAGGCAATTGCCGTGTCCGGACCTGTGCCGTTGCGCCGCAGAGCGCCCGGCTACGAAGGTTTGGCACATATCATTGTTGCGCAGATGGTTTCCAAGGCGGCCGCGTCGGCGATATGGAAGCGGCTTATAGAAGAAGCGCCGTCCTGCACACCGCGACAGGTCGCCGGGCTCAGCGACGAACAATGCCGCCGGGTCGGCCTTTCGCGCTCCAAGGAAGCGACGTTGAAAACAGCGGCCGGCGCGGTTTTGAATGGCGAGATCGACCTGCACCGGCTTTGCACCATGCCTGCCGATCAATCCATCGCCGCCATGACAGGGATCCGGGGCATCGGAACATGGACGGCGGAAGTCTACCTGTTGTTTTGCGCAGGTCACCCCGACATCTTTCCGGCCGGTGACGTGGCCCTACAAAGTGCTGCCGGCCATGCGCTTGGCATAGGCAGGCGCCCGGACCAGAAGGAACTGCGCCAAATCGCCGCCCTCTGGCAACCCTGGCGGGGTGTTGCGGCCCGGCTGCTGTGGACCTATTATTCGACCGCAATGGGGCGTGCAGACGCCATACCAACGGCTTAACGCGGCACTACCGCATACCATCGGGGCTTGCTTCAAATCGTGGTCAATTTGCTGACATTACTTCACAATCCTGTAACAACCGGCCTAATATATCCACTATGAGTGGCGAATCGCTCAGGAGAGTGAATTGACGATAGCAGTTTCACCCGACTCGCTTCCGGCGCTGGTATTAAATGCCGACTACCGGCCACTCAGCTACTATCCCCTATCGCTTTGGTCATGGCAGGATGCCATCAAGGCTGTCTTCCTCGACCGCGTCAATATCCTGGCCGAATACGAGCACCATGTGTCGTCGCCGAGCATGTCGATGGCCTTGCCCAGCGTCGTGTGCCTGAAGAGTTACGTCAAGCCGAGCCGCCATCCGGCTTTTACCCGGTTCAATGTCTTTTTGCGCGACGGGTTCAAGTGTCAGTATTGCGGCGCCGAAAACGATTTGACGTTCGACCATTTGATTCCGCGACGCTTTGGTGGCGAAACCACCTGGGAGAACATCGTCGCGGCCTGTTCAAGCTGCAATCTCAAGAAGGGCGGCAAGATGCCGAAGGATGCGCGCATGTTCCCCGCTCAAAAGCCCTACCGGCCGACCGTGCACGACCTGCACAATGCCGGCCGCCAGTTCCCGCCGAACTTTCTGCACGAAAGCTGGATGGACTATCTCTACTGGGATGTCGAGCTGGAACCTTAGAGCAATTCAGGCTAAGCCTGATTTGCTCTAAGTCGTCGAGACGCTGCGACTGAATGCGCCGCGCAGGCAAAGGGCAGCCAGCGCAGCACTCGCCAGCACATTCCAACCCGCAAAGGAAAGGCCAAGGACGCGCAATGCTGCTTCATTGCAGGCTGGCGGCCTTGTGGCATTGATATCGGCCAGCAGCGTGCTTGCATCGGTTGTGATTGAGCTGGCAGCGCCGCAATCGGCTGGCCCTTCCCACCAGCCCCACTCGACACCTGCGTGATAGGCGGCGAGCCCGGCGCCGTAGATCATAAGCACGCCTCCGGCCAGGAAGAGCGCCCGGGTCATGAGGACCGGCGCTTTCAGAGCAGAAGAGGCAGCCGCCGCAAGCATCACCGGCACGCCAATATAATAGGGTGTGCGCTGTTCGATGCAGAGCGCGCATGGAATGTATCCGCCGATATACTGAAATCCCAGTGCAATGCCGACGACGATGGCCATAGCGGCGGCAATCGCCGTTGCGTGCAGTGTCTTGTCGATGCCCGCAGGCGCGGTCAACGCGACCATGTCGTTACCCCGTCAAAAGACAAACCGGAGTGCATAAAACCCGCCAACGAGAAGCGTCACAAACAAGACGAACAACATGCCCAGATACTTCTCTATAAAGTCGCGGATCGGCTGACCGAACCTATAGAGCAAATAGGCGACCAAAAAGAAACGGAAACTGCGGCCAATGATACTGACGATAATGAAAGTGAACAGATTGAGGCCGGTGGCGCCGGAAAAGATGGTCAGGACCTTATAGGGGAAGGGTGTTATGGCTGCAAAAAGAACGCCCCATCCGCCATAGGTGTTGTACCATTGCGAGATCTGGTCGAAGGAATTTTCCTTGCCGTAAAACGCCAAGATCGGCTGTCCGATGGCTTCGTAAAGATACATGCCGATGAAATAGCCAAGCAGCGCGCCGAGGACCGATGCAATTGTGCAGATGAGCGCTGTTTTCCACCATGCTGCACGATCGGCCAGCACCATGGGTATCAGCAGCACGTCCGGCGGAATGGGGAAAAACGAGCTTTCGACGAATGAAACGCCTGCCAGCGCACTGCGCGCATGGCGGGTTGCTGCCAGCGACATAGTCCAGTCGTAAAGGCGTCTCAGCATCGCAGGATCCCCGTTCGGTTTGCGGCAGATTCGCGGCGGCAATATCGGCCGGCGCAGTTTTCGCCGCAGAGACTAGCAAATGCAAGTTGACCGGTCGTTACCGGGGGGTTTGCTGGATCACAGATTTACACTGGCTGTTGCACGGCGCCCGGTTCTGGCGCCGAACACAGATCTACATTCTCAGAAGATCGGTACGATGGAGTCCGATATCCTTGAGCAAATGATCGGACATCTCGGTGGGAAGAGATGCTCTTCTGCGCCGTCTTTTGCTGCCGAACAGGCCGTGCGGGCGAAGCCAAATGGGCAAGGCGGCGGACGTTTCGATATCGTGTTTTCTCATGGTCTTTTTCCTTCAATCCTTCTCTCTTCAGGACCGTCGCGCTCCGGCCCCGCAGACAGACGAACCGTCTTGCCTGCACGCTCCAGATATCAACCGGGATCGCACAAGACTTGAGGAACACGTGGGAATATTCTGAGGAATTCATGAAGATCGCATTCTCCCGTACTCGAGATGCGCGCCAAGGCCTTCATTTGCAGGATTGAGAGCTCTACGATACTGCAGATCGGGCGCAGATTCAATCGGTACGCAAATCGGGATAACTGGCCGATTTTTACCGAAACCAGATGCTGCCTGGCATTCGGCGTGGCTGTTCCATTCCGTCTTGACCTGCAATGCGGCGCTGTGCCAAATGGCTGCGCCGTGAAACACTGCGGGTGTGGCGGAACTGGTAGACGCGCCAGACTCAAAATCTGGTGTCCTTTGGACGTGTCGGTTCGAGTCCGACCACCCGCACCAACAACATTCGGTAATTGCTGCTTTCTTATCATAAGCTTGGTCGTTTTGCGGTATCGGTCCGTCCACAGGCCGGGCCACCGCGATTGAAAAAACCCGCCAAATTTTGTATAGTAGAAACGTTGCTCCGCCACTCGGCAGGATAGTGGACCGACTTATCGGCCATGCGTCGAAAGATGACAAATGGTGTCCTGCCCGGAACGCCGTTGCCTGGCGGAAATGGTGACCTACGGGCGGAGCAGCCAGGCCTCCCAGCATTTCTGAGAACGTCTGCTGAATCGGTCTTTTATTGACCGTAGCGACCACCTATAACGCCGTCGGCTTCGTCATTTCGCCGTTGCAACATCACCTTTTCGGGAGATGCCATGCTGCCTGTTCGCGACACCTACGAAGATCTGGTGCGGGATTTCGTCTGGGACATTCCGGACCATTTCAATATGGGACGCGCGGTCTGCGACGTCTGGGCGGAGCGCGCGCCTGAGCGCGTTTGTCTGATGCACTACAGATCGGATGACACGCCGCACGAACTCACCTACGGAGAATTGCACGACCGCTCCAACGCGCTGGCAAACGGCCTGGTATCGCTTGGCGTGTCGCGTGGCGACCGGGTGGCGCTCTTGCTGCCGCAGGGATTCGAGACGGCAATCGCCCATATCGCGATCTACAAGATCGGCGCGATCGCTGTACCGCTGGCGCTTCTTTTCGGTGTTGAGGCGCTGGAATACCGGCTCAAGACCGCGGGGGCCAAATGCGTCGTCACCAACGCTTCGGGTGCTAGAAAACTGGGCGAAATCGCGCAAAAACTCAGTGCACTTACCTCGATTGTCTGTCTCGATGACGTTCCCGGCACGGTATCGTTCGAGACCCTGCTGCGGGATAACGCATCAACGTTTGACCTCGCGGAAACACAGGCCGACGACCCGGCGCTGATGATTTTTACCTCCGGCACCACGGGGCCGCCAAAGGGCGCGCTGCATGCCCACCGCGTGCTCCTGGGCCATCTCCCGGGCATACAGTTTCCGCATGAGTTCCTGCCGCACGAGGACGACGTATTCTGGACGCCTGCTGATTGGGCATGGGCAGGCGGTCTTCTGAACGTGCTCATGCCGGGTCTTTATTTCGGTGTTCCGGTGGTCTCGTCCGCAGCGCAGAAATTCGATCCGGAAACCGCGTTTCGAATCATGGAGGACATGGGCGTACGCAACGCCTTTATCCCGCCGACCGCGCTGAAAATGCTGCGAACGGTCGAGAACCCCGGAGAGCGCTTCGATCTGAAACTACGGACCATCGGTTCGGGCGGCGAGGCACTGGGAAAGGAGACCTATGCGTGGGCTCAAAGGGAACTGGGCATCACCATCAACGAGTTCTACGGGCAGACCGAATCCAATCTCGTTGTGTCCTCCTGTGGCAGACTGGGGGTGTCACGGGCCGGTGCCATCGGGGTTGCGGTTCCGGGCCACACGGTGGCGGTGTTGGATGACAATGGCAATGAGGTTGCCGCGGGGACGCCCGGGCAGATTGCGATCAAGGCGCCCAATCCGGTGATGTTTCTGCGCTACTGGAACAACGATGCTGCGACACACGCGAAATTCATCGGCGACTGGATGCTGACGGGCGATCAGGGCATTCGCGGAGAGGACGGATATTTCGAGTTTTTCGGTCGCGATGATGACGTGATTACCTCGGCCGGCTATCGGATCGGGCCGGGCGAAATCGAGGATTGTCTCACCGGGCACCCGGCGGTTGCCTTGGCCGCCGCTGTGGGCAAGCCGGATCCGCTGCGCACGGAAATCGTCAAGGCCTATATCGTCCTCAAACAGGGCCGTGCGCCGAGCCATGCCCTTGCGGGCGAGGTCCAGGACTGGGTCAAGACGCGTTTGTCAGCGCATGAGTATCCGCGTGAGGTGGAGTTCGTTGAGTCGCTGCCGCTGACGACGACCGGCAAGGTAATCCGCCGAGAGCTGCGCGAAAGGGCGCAGCGCGAAGCGCGCGGCCAGGACTGAACAGAACTCTTATTTTGCTCTTGCACCAAGCAGCCGGTCACGCACCCGGCGCGCGGCCTGCCTTGTGTTGCGGTAAAGATCAAGCTGGGAAATGACCTGGCGCACCTCCCTGTCCTTGGAGGGATGCAAACCGATTACGTGCGTTCCCATTTTACAGCGTTCGCGCCAAAGCCGGCTCATCACCGGGTGGTCGGGAACGGCACAGCTGTCGGTCACGGTGATGTTCGGATCTTCGAGGTGATTCGCAGTCAGGTCATCCATGAGCAGTTGGCCTGGCGAGAAGGCGCGGTATGCCTCATTGTACGCGGTCTTCCAGGTGTAGGCGGTGCCGCCGGCGATGAATACGATCATCGAGGCGATCGCCTCGCCATCAAGGTCGAGGGTGTGAATGCGCACGCCATCGGCCTCCGCCAGATCATTCACTGCTTCGCGCACGAAGGCCGCACGGTAACGGTCTACAACCATCGCCGTACGGCGGCGGCCTTTCCAGCCAGACGCCTCCAGCGCGAGGAACTCTTCGAGCCGGGTGCGAACCTCTTCGGGCTGCCGGGCAACCTGATAACTCACGGACCCGGTACGTCCGAGCTGGCGCCGCAGGCGTCTGCGATCCCGCAGGTGTTTTGCCGACAAAGATTCGCGCAGATACTGAGTGCCATCGAGTGTGCTTTTGAGCATCGGGCGCTCGAATTTTTCGGCTTCGCCCACCGGCAGGTTCCTGCAGATCGCAACGGCCCGGAGAATGCGTGCAAACGGGCCGTCGAGGCGCGCCATCGGGATAACGAGGACCGGGGGCAGGCGCAGTTCTTCACGGGAAAGCAGATCGAAGAGACTCTCCAATGTGGCAGCGGCATCCTCCTGATCGAGCAGGGGCGTGCCGAGCGGGCCGAAATCATGCGCCCATGAGCGGATGATTGGTGTCGCGAAGGAAAAGCCTGGCCGCTCGACGGAGAATGGCATCAGAAAGCGCATGCGGCTGCGATTCTCGTTCTCGTCGCGCATGATCATCATCCGAATGTGCCTGTCTTCCAGCCGCGGCATTGCCGGTGCCATGAAGCGGGCGGCAAAGAACACATTCGGTTCGATTGCGCGACGGGTAAGATAGTCGAGTTCGTCGCGCAGGTCGTATCCCGCGCGCGCCGGATAGATGCTCAAGTGCCGTGACGGCATTTCGCCCTCGACCGAAACGTCGGGTACGGGCCGTTCAACATCGACACCGGCGATCCTCGTAACGGTTGTGGTCGGTACGGCACCATCGGTCAGAAACGGGTTGGAGGTCATGTCAGCGGCCTCCGTGTTCCGTTGATTCCAGATGCCGCCTGCTTAAGACGTGCATGGCGATCCCGAGGCGGGCGCGGATAATTGCAAACAACAACAGGGTCTCGGCGAACATGGCGGTCATGGTTGCGGCTGCAGCCCCATTAATCCCGAAATGCGGTATCAGCGCGATATTGCCGGCGACATTAACGGTTAGCACCGCGAGATAGATCAGCGCACATATCTTCTGCTGGCCGGCCATGGTCAGCAATGCCTCGCCCGGGCCGATGAAGGCTTTTGCTGCGATGCCGATGAACAGGATGAACATGACCGAGTGCCCGGCCGCGAAATTCGGTCCGAACAGCGACAACAAAAACGGTCCGAGCGCCAGTACGATGACGCCGAGCGCGAGCGAAGGCAAAAAGGTCCAACGGGCGGCAAGGGCAGCAAAGCGGGCGAGTTCCTGGTGTTTTTTCTCCGCCACAAGCTGAGCAAAGCGCGGCATCATTCCGGCCTTGACGGCAAAGTAAACAAAATGGACGAGCGCCATCGTCTTGGCGGCTGCGAAGTAGGTCGCGACGTTGTCCGGCTCAAGAAAGAGACCGACCATAACCACATCGGAATTGGTCAGCAGGAAATAGAAACCTTCGATTAGGAAGATGGGCAGCGCAATTTTGCTCCAATAGGCGAGGTGATACTTCCGCGGACCGCGCTTGAACCGTTTTCGCAGACGCCGGCCGAGAATTGTCAGTTGGCCGATGGTGGTCAGGTAAGTCGCAACAATAGCGGCGAACAAGGCCGTCTCAGCGGTTGCATCGTAACCAATCCAGATTGCCGTGACCATGAAAACCGGAATAAGGACCGGGCGGATGACGTAGGTCGGAGACAGCGCCTGAACAACCCAGCTGTTGGCACGTGCCGTTCCATCCATCGCGTCTCCGACGGCGATCACCGGCAGGAGCACGGCGCAAAGGACAAGCGGAACGAGGTAGTATGCAGCGATCCGGTCGGCGAACAGATGGACAAAGGCGAGGCCGACAAGGGCGACCGCACTGGCTACGCCAAACGCAACGAGCTTTGCGGTGAATGTAAGCCCGCGGATCTCATCGACTTCGCCGCTCGCCGTGTATTGCGGCACAAACCTTATGACCGCCGTGTGGAAGCCGAGGCAGGATAGGTTTCCGCAGATGATGGCAATGACCCATATGAAGACGAAGATACCGTATTCGAATTGCCCCATAAGACGGGCAAGTAGTATCTGGGTAAGGAAGGCAATGCCGGCGCTGATGACGCGGATCGCAAAGGCAATCAGCGACATTCGGCCGGCCTCGCGGTGGCCGTCGCTGCCGGCTTTGTCTGTCATGGCTTTGAGGAAGCCCGCCAGGTTGCGGCGCCTGTGACTTCCAGCCTTGATCGTCGCGCTATCTGCTGAATTGTTTACGCCAAGATGCACGGCACTTTCCAACGCACGCTCTGAGGTTTCGGCCAGTATGGGGCCGGGCCGTTAAAAAACGGTTGGAGTCCGCGTATTCCGGGAAAAAAAGCGAAGCGGAGTTGCTGGCTTACGAGCCAGCTTGTCTGGAAACTTGCATATTTTCAAATTGCTTGCGTCTTCGGCTAGTTAAACGAGCCGTGACAGTGCTTGTATTTCTTGCCCGAGCCGCAGGGACATGGTTCGTTGCGACCGATCTTTCCCCAACTGGCAGGATCGTTGGGATCGCGCTGTTCTGCCGGTATGGCTCTTTGCCGTGCCGGCGCCAAGGCAAGGCCGCCAGCTTCCTCCGGCTCCATGAACTCGTCCTGACCGGTCGTTGCATCGATATGGTGACCATGCATCTCTTCCGGAAGCGTCGGCTCCGGGGCTTCAGCGGCTTCACGGACCATTTCGACCCGCATTAGCTGGCCGGTAACGGTTTCGCGGAGACTAACCAGCAAGCCCTGGAACAGTTCGAAGGCTTCGGCCTTGTATTCCTGCAGCGGGTCACGCTGTCCAACGCCTCGGAATCCGATCACCGAGCGCAGATGATCGAGATTGACAAGATGCTCCCGCCACAAATGATCGAGCGTCTGCAGGACGATGGATTTTTCGACATAGGTCATTATTTCCGGGCCGAAGCGCTCGGCGCGCTCAGTGGCTGCCTTGTCGGCGGCTTCTGTCAGGCGGGCACGGATGTCGTCCTCGGCGATACCTTCTTCCGCGGCCCACTCGGCAACGGGAACGTCGAGGTTCAAGAACTTCTGCGTGCCTTCCGTCAGGCCTTGCAGATCCCATTGTTCCGCATAGGCTTTTTCGGGAATGTGCTTCGCCACAAGGTCCTCGATGACATCGTGGCGCATGTCGGCAACGGTTTCGGACATCTCTTCGGCATCCATGAGTTCAAGCCGTTGCTCGAACACGACCTTGCGCTGGTCATTCATGACATCGTCGAATTTGAGCAGGTTCTTGCGGATATCGAAGTTGCGCGCCTCGACTTTCTTCTGGGCCCGTTCGAGCGCCTTGTTGATCCATGGATGGACAATGGCCTCGTCTTCCTTGAGGCCAAGCTTCTTCAACATGCCGTCCATACGATCGGAGCCGAAAATGCGCATCAGATCGTCCTGAAGGGACAAATAGAACTTTGAGCGCCCGGGATCGCCCTGGCGGCCGGAGCGGCCGCGCAACTGGTTGTCGATCCGGCGGCTCTCGTGGCGTTCAGTGGCGAGGACATAAAGTCCGCCCGCTGCCAGCGCCTTTTCTTTCAGCGCCTGCACCTCGGTCCGGATTTTTCCTTCTTTTTCGGCGTGCTGTTTTTCGTCCTCGATGTCGGCCAGTTCCTGCGCGACCCGCATATCGGCATTTCCGCCAAGCTGAATGTCTGTACCGCGACCGGCCATGTTGGTGGCGATCGTCACGGCGCCCGGTACGCCAGCCTGTGCAACGATCTGGGCTTCCTGTTCGTGGTAACGCGCGTTGAGTACCTGAAAACCCTTCAAGCCGTCCTTCTTCAGCATCTCGGCCAGAAATTCGGATTTTTCGATCGACGTGGTTCCGACAAGGATCGGCTGGCCGCGTTCTTGCGCGTCTTTTATTTCAGCGACGATCGCTTTGAACTTTTCTTCGACCGTTCGGTACACCTCATCGTCGTCGTCGAGACGCTTGATGGGCAGGTTTGTCGGCACTTCAACGACGTTGAGGCCGTATATGTTGCCAAATTCCTCAGCCTCTGTCGCGGCTGTGCCCGTCATGCCCGCAAGCTTTGAATACATGCGGAAGTAATTCTGGAAGGTGATCGAGGCGAGAGTCTGGTTTTCCGGCTGTATCTGCACCTTTTCCTTGGCTTCCAGAGCCTGGTGCTGTCCCTCCGAATAGCGCCGGCCGGGCATCATGCGTCCGGTAAACTCGTCGATGATGACGATCTCGCCGTTACGTACAATGTAATCCTTGTCACGCGTAAACAGTTTGTGCGCCTTGAGCGCATTGTTGACGTGATGAACGATGGTAACGTTTTCTATGTCATAAAGTGCTTCGCCTTTGAGCAGACCGGCTTCGCCCAGCATGCCTTCGAGTTTCTCCGTGCCCTCTTCGCTAAACGTGGCGGATTTCTGCTTCTCGTCTATTTCATAGTCGCTTTCCTCCAGGAGAGGAATAAACGCGTCAATCGTGTTGTAGAGATCGGAGCGGTCGTCCAGCGGGCCGGAGATGATGAGCGGCGTTCGGGCTTCGTCAACAAGAATGGAATCCACCTCATCGACAATCGCATAGTTATGGCCGCGCTGTACCATCTGGCCACGCTCATGTTTCATGTTATCGCGAAGATAGTCGAAACCCAGTTCGTTGTTCGTGGCGTAGGTGACGTCGCAGGCATAGGCGGCGCGGCGCTGCTCGTCGTCCAGACCATGGACAATAACGCCTGTGGACATGCCGAGAAACTCGTAGATCTGCCCCATCCATTCGGCATCACGCTTGGCCAGGTAATCGTTGACCGTCACGACATGCACGCCCTTTTGCTGCAGTGCGTTCAGGTATACAGGCAACGTCGCGACCAACGTCTTTCCCTCGCCGGTCTTCATCTCGGCAATCGAATTCTCGTGCAGGATCATCCCGCCAATCAGCTGCACATCAAACGGCCGCAAGCCCAGTGCGCGCTTCGACGCTTCGCGGACGGTTGCAAATGCAGGAACCAGAAGATCGTCGAGCGCTTTTCCATCTGCCAGTTCATTCCGGAACTGCTCGGTGCGGGCTGCCAGATCGCTGTCGGAGAGCGCCACTACCTCGCTTTCAAGTGCATTGATGGCCTCAACACGCGCATCATACGAGCGAACGCGTCGATCATTCGATGACCCGAATAACTTGCGGGCAATACCGGCGAAGTCGACCATTCAAATGGACCTTTCCTGCTGCGTGCGCGGCCGTCAATATGGGAACTGACTGCGCTTGCCGGTGGCGCGATGACGCCTTTTTGAAGCTTATCCGCTCGAAACTGAACTGGACGCGAGATTGCGTGACAGATAAGAGGGGGTGTGAACGATGTCAACGGCGCCGAAATTGCACCGGAATTGCCGGGTCCGGATGTGTGTCAGGTTTCAAGGTTGTTGACTGCGGGAAATGGGCTATCGAACACAAATGGCGGCGGTTTGGCTGCCCAACCCAGAAGAGGTTTGTTGACCATGCAAGTTTCATTGCCCTTGCGGGCAGCTACGATCGCTTTGGCACTGTGCCTGGGGACACCGGGCAATGCTCAGGAAACTGAGGACAAGGTGATTGCAACGATTGGCGGCAAGCCCGTTTATCAATCAGAATTGACTTTCGCGGAGACCGATCTGGACCCGCAGTTTTCTCGATTGCCTGCCGATCAACGGACCGCGGCGGCGCTCTCGGCGCT
>JBCCOK010000066.1:0-26678 GCA_039025395.1 Pseudomonadota bacterium | reverse complement strand
GGCAATATTGACGCCGGCATTGACCCCGGACAGAACCAGATCGGGAGGCTTGTCCAATACATCTCTCACGGCCATGATAACGCAATCCGTAGGTGTGCCGCGAAGTGCGAAATGCCGGTCGTCGATCTCTCGCATACGTAACGGTTCTGAAAGCGTCAGCGAATGGGCTAGCCCGCTTTGATCCGTTTCCGGAGCCACCACCCAAATATCGTCAGAGAGTGTCTGCGCAACCCGCTCAAGAACCGCCAGCCCCTCTGCGTTTATGCCATCATCATTGGTTAGCAATATGCGCACCGTAAAACCCTCTCGCCTTTTGCGTCTCTATTCAGCCCGCTCAATACGCGCCAAGCCGCCCATATACGCCTGCAGAACATCGGGAACTGATACAGACCCGTCTTCGTTAAGGTAATTCTCCATAATCGCAATCAGTGCGCGTCCAACGGCTACACCGGAGCCGTTTAGCGTATGAACGAAATGGAGCTGCTTTTCCTGCGCAATGCGATAGCGCGCATTCATCCGGCGCGCCTGGAAATCGCCGCACACCGAGCATGAGGAGATTTCGCGATAGGTGTCCTGCCCGGGTAGCCAGACTTCAAGATCATAGGTTCTCCTCGAGCTGAACCCCATGTCGCCGGTGCAAAGTTTCATTACCCGGTAGTGAAGTCCAAGCCGCTTCAGGACCTCTTCAGCGCACCCCGTCATCCGCTCAAGCTCGTCCTCGGAACTTTCCTGATCGGTGATGGAAACAAGCTCCACCTTGTTGAATTGGTGCTGACGCAGCATGCCGCGCGTATCGCGACCTGCCGCACCGGCTTCCGAGCGAAAGCAGGGCGTAAGCGCGGTAAACCGCAAAGGCAGCGATCCGTGGTCAAGAATTTCCTCCCGCACAAGATTGGTAAGTGACACCTCCGCCGTCGGAATCAGCCATCGGTCATCGGTTGTGCGAAACAGGTCCTCAGCAAACTTCGGCAGCTGTCCCGTCCCGAACGCTGCTTCGCCCCTGACGAGCAACGGCGGCACCACTTCCTGATATCCATGCTCTGTTATGTGCAAGTCGAGCATGAACTGGCCAAGCGCCCGTTCCAGTCGAGCCAACTGACTTCGCAAGACGACGAAACGGCTGCCGGCAATGCGCGAAGCGGCACCGAAATCCATCATGCCGAGCGCCTCGCCGATCTCGAAATGCTCTTTCGGCTGGTGGTTCCAGCCAGGTTTTGCGCCTTTCGTACGGACAAGCGCATTGTCGCTTTCGTCGGACCCTTGAGGCACATCGTCCATCGGAATGTTGGGAATTGCGGCCAATGCTTGTTCCAACTGTCCGTCAAGGTCCCTGACAGTTTCATCCGCCTGATTCAGCGCACCTTTCAGTTCAGCCACTTCTGTCTTAAGCTTCTCCGCAGCTTCGGGCTCGTTGCGCCCCATCGCAGCGCCGATCTCCTTGGAAGCAACATTTCGGCGCGCTTGCATATCCTGAAGGCTCTGGATGTGTCGGCGCCGGTCCTCATCGAGCCTGATCAGGTCGGCCGAGACAGGATCGGAACCACGCTTTCCCAACGCTTCATCCAGAGCTGTAGCATTTTCCCGTATCCATTTAATATCTAACATTTTGGTAGCCTAAAAAAGATATTGGTGAGTGCGATCGCAGACTCTTCCAGACCGGCGGATCCGGTCCCGCGCTATTACGATGAGGAGGAGGCTTCGGACGACGCGGTCTCGTCCTCAGGGGATGAATCGTCATCCTCCGCCGCTTCGGCCTCTGCGCGCCGCTTCTCGATGATCCGGGCAGCGTAGATCGCGATCTCGTAGAGCAGGATCGTCGGAAGCGCCAGGCCGATTTGGCTGGCAGGATCAGGCGGTGTCAGGATTGCAGCAGCCACGAACGCGCCGACGATCGCATATTTCCGTTTGGAGGCCAGACCGTCCGCCGTCACGAGGCCAACGCGGGCGAGCAGCGTCGTCACGACCGGCAACTGGAAGACCAAGCCGAACGCAAATATCAGCGTCATGATGAGGTCGAGATATTCAGACACCCTTGGCAGCAACTCGATCGCCACATTACCGCCCTCGGCCGGCTGCTCCATCGCAAGGAAAAACCATAGAACCATGGGGGTAAAGAACGCGTAGACGAGGGCGCCGCCAATCAGAAACAGAACGGGCGACGCGACCAGAAAAGGCAGAAATGCCGCTCGCTCGTTCTTGTAGAGACCGGGTGCGACGAATTTGTAGATCTGTGCCGCGATCATGGGAAAAGCGATAATGAGCCCGCCGAACATGGCAATCTTGATCTGGGTAAAGAAAAATTCCTGCGGCGCGGTGTAGATCAACTCGATCTCCCGGCCTTCAAAACCCGCCCAATCAACGGCCCAGGTAAATGGCACCACCAGAAAGTTGAAAATTTGCTTGGCAAAGAAAAAGCAAATCAGGAAGGCGACAAAGAAGCCACCGACCGCCCAGAGCATACGCTGACGCAGCTCAATCAGGTGGGAAAGCAACGGTTGCGCCGTGTCGTCTAGCTCCTCTGTCGTCACGCCGTGTCTCCGCTGGATTTGGTCGTCTTAGCTGCAGCGGATTTGGTTCGCGCCGTGCTTGCGCGTGCCGCCTTGTTGGATGCAGCCGCGCTTCTTGTTGTGCGCGGCTTCTTGGTCGCACCGTTTGCTGAAGCGGCTGCGCTCTTACCCGAAGTGCTCGCCGTTGCTGCCGCCTTACGCGTCTTGGCGGACGCTGCTTTGCCGTTCGCTGATTTACTTGTTGCGCTGCGCCTTGTGCGCTTTGCTGCTTCCTTGTTCGCAGACGAAGCCGTCTTGCTGCCACTGCGCTTGGTAGCCGGTTTCTTTGTCCTCGCAGCGGCAGGTTTTGCCGGCTTTTCAGACACGGCCTTTTGGCCGGACGCGTCGGCCGCCGCGGCGTCTTTGGAAGAGGTCGGTTTCTCCGGCTCCTCCATCGCCTTTTCCAGATCAGCCTTGATGTCCTTGCCGGCGTCTCTGATCGGATCGACGACCTCTTTCAGCACATTGGTCGGGTTGAGCTTCTTGGCTTCGTTGATGACATCTTTGACATCGCCAAGCTCAGCTTCCTTCAAAGCTTCATCGAACTGGCTGCGGAATTCACCCGCCATGGACCGGAGCTTGCGCGTCGTGCGCCCGAACGTGCGCAGCATCGCCGGCAGGTCCTTCGGCCCGACGACGATGATCAGCACAACAGCTAAGACCAGCAGTTCCGGCCAGCCTAGATCCAACATAGATGTGCCTCCCCGCAGCGTTTGCTGCGGTCAACATTCATGGCAAGAAAAAAGAAAGCGCCGTGGCGGTTGCCCGATCAGCTTTTTTCGGTCTTTTCATCTGCCTTGTGTTCAACCGTTTTAGCGTTATCGGCATCTTCGTCCTCGCCCATTCCCTTGCGGAAATTCTTGATGCCTTTCGCCACGTCACCCATAAGTTCGGGGATCTTACCACGGCCAAACAGCAACAGCACGACGACCAGAACGATCAGCCAGTGCCATATGCTAAAACTTCCCATACCTGCATCTCCCTGAGGATATTCCTCTTTGATTTAGGTTGTTTCTAACCACTTTCAAACATCATTATGTCATGCTCGTTAACGCAAAGCATGACGTCGCGCAATCCTGACTTCAACCGGCCCGCCCGAATGCGGGCCCGGACGACCTGCTCGGTGTCGGGCAGGACCAGCGCAATTTGCTCATCCGAACCGAGGAAACACCGCGATTCTATCTGCGCCCGAACGTCGCCCTTGGTTTCATTGAGTTCCAGCGCGGAAGGCCTGACCGCAACGGTCATCCTTGCGCTCTTGACATCGTCCGAGACCTCAAATTTGCCGAAAGGCGTCAAAACATGGCCATTCTCGATTTCGCTTTCGAAGGTATTAAGTTCGGAAAAGAAAGCGGCGGTAAAAAGATCGACTGGTCGATAATAAAGATCTTCAGCCGTACCATACTGCACCAAACGGCCCTCGTTCAGCAGCGCGACATGGTCTGCAACGCGCATTGCCTCTTCGGCATCGTGGGTCACCATAAGGACTGTGGCGCTCGTTTTCCGCAAGATGGCGAGCGTATCCTCACGGACGGAGTCCCTGAGTCTTGCATCAAGCCCGGAAAACGGTTCGTCCATCAAAAGGACCGACGGCCTCGGCGATAGTGCGCGCGCCAGCGCAACCCGCTGCTGTTCGCCCCCGGACAACGCATGGGGAAACTTTTTTGCATAGTGAGCAAGACCGACTCGCTCCAAAGCAAGCATGGCCTCGTCCTTGTCCCCTGCCCGGCCGGCCAGCCCGAAGCGGACGTTGTCGATCACATTCATATGTGGGAAAAGCGCGAAATCCTGGAACATAAGCCCGACACCGCGCCGCTCCGGCGGAACAAACGTGCCCAGCCCGGCAATCTCCAACTGGTTGAGGAGGATGCGCCCGCGGCTGGGCGCTTCGAGACCGGCGGCAAGCCTGAGCAATGTCGTTTTGCCTGAACCCGATGGGCCGATCAGACACAGAACCTCACCCGGCGCGGCGCGCAGCGTAATGTCTTCAAGCGCGACATGGCCCTGATAATCATGGCTGATGTCGTCGAAAACCAACTCCGCCGCGCCCGCATGATCCTGCGTTTCATTTTTGACGGAAGCTCGATACACGATTTGCTTTCTGCAAGGCCTTTGGAGCGAAAACGGACTTACTCGTCGTTCTCTTGCCCCAGCGGTGTCAAGAGGCCCAACTCCTCCAGATCGGTTTGCGTTAACGGATCTTCGTCATCGACAAGATCATCATTTGCCGGCGGCACAGGGACCGTGAAATTCGACGGAATGCGCGATGACAGGAGACCCGCGCCCTTGAGTTCGTCCAAACCCGGAAGGTCCCGCAATTCCTGCAGCCCGAAATGGTCCAGAAATTCAAGCGTCGTGCCATATGTTACCGGCCGTCCGGGCGTTCGCCTGCGCCCGCGCATCTTGATCCAACCTGTTTCAAGAAGAACGTCGAGCGTACCCCGCGATGTTGCTACGCCTCTGATTTCCTCGATCTCTGCGCGTGTTACCGGCTGGTGGTAAGCAGTGATGGCCAGGACTTCGAGCGCGGCACGCGACAGTTTGCGAATATCGGTCTGGTCGCGATGGATGAGGAAAGAAAGATCGCCCGCCGTGCGAAACGCCCAGTGTTCATCCACCCTGAGCAGATTGACCCCGCGCAGGCTGTAATGGTTGGCAAGACGCGTCATGACAGCCCGCACATCGGTGCCCTCTGGCAGCTTTTCCGCAATGGCGCGCTCCGCAACCGGCTGCGCCGATGCAAACACCAGTGCTTCAGCAATGCGCATGGCATCTTCGAGAGACTGCGCGTCAGCCTCTTGTGTGTCAGAGTCTTCCTCGGGTTCGACCGTTCGCTTGTCGAAGTGCACGATCTGTGCCTGAGTGCCTTCAGCCATCTTGCGCCTTCCCCTCTTCGTCTTCTGTTCGTGATATCCGTTGTCCGCGGCGCATGTAAAGCGGAGCAAACGGCTTTTCCTGGCGGATTTCCAAGCCACCTTCCTTCGCCATTTCAAGCGATGCGGCGAATGCGCTGGCGATTGCAGTGGCACGTTCTTCGGGATCGCTGAGGTAGCGGACAAGAAAGTGATCGAGAGCGGTCCATTCCCTGATCTCACCGATCATTCGCTCGAGGATGACCCGCGCATCACCGAGCGACCATACCCTCCGCCGGGCGATCGTGACCTGCGTCACGGATTGGCGCTGGCGCAGGCCCCCATAGGCATTCAACAAATCGTACAACGACGCCTCGAATTCAGACTTTCGCTCAATGACAACCGGCTCCGGATCGCCGCGAACAAAAACCTCGCGACCGATCCTGTCGCGGTTCACCAGTCGCGTCGCCGCGTCACGCATCGCTTCGAGCCGCTTCAATCTGAAAGCCAATTGTGCGGCAAGTTCCTCGCCTGTCGGCTCGTCGTCGTCATCGGTTTGCGGTATCAGAAGTTTCGATTTCAGAAATGCGAGCCACGCCGCCATCACCAGGTAGTCGGCTGCCAGTTCCAGCCGCAACGCACGCGCCTTGTCAACAAACGCAATGTACTGCTCAGCCAGTGCGAGCACGGAAATACGTGAAAGATCGACCTTTTGGTTTCTGCCAAGATGCAGCAGCAGGTCAAGCGGACCTTCGAAGCCGTCAAGATCGACAACCAGCGCAGGCTCGCTTAATCCGCGATCGCTCATCTCTGGCTGTTCCCACAGCGTGTCCATCGACGTGTCCCCGTCGTCTTGTCGCGGCTGTTGTGGCTATTCGCAAATCCTCAACCGCACTTCAATCGGTGATCAGCTCACCGGCAAACCGCCTGCAATCAATCCGTCAAATTCAGCACGGAACGCGTTTTCATTTTCATTGTCAACTGTTCCAAACAACGACATGACCCAATCCGTTCGCTGCAGGGCAGCACCCTCAAGCCGCGGCGTATTCAATGATATCTCTTCCATCTCCGAAAGAATTCCGTTGCAGTGCAGCACAATATCGCAACCGGCCGCAAAAATCGCCTGCGCGCGCTCGGTCAGACTGCCGGACAGAGCTTCCATCGACACGTCATCCGACATCAACAGGCCGGAAAACCCGAACTCCTGCCGGATGATTTCAGCAATGATCTGCGCAGAGGACGTTGCCGGATTTTCAGGATCAATTGCCTTGAACACAATATGAGCGGTCATTGCCATCGGCGCATCGGCCAATGCCGCAAAGGGTGCGAAGTCGCTGGCCCGAAGTTCCTCAAGCGTTGCATCGACCACCGGCAGGCTCAAATGGCTGTCAACCATGGTCCGGCCATGACCGGGCATATGTTTGATCACTGGCAAGACACCGCCGGCAGTGAGCCCCTCCATAACCGCCTTGCCCAACAGCGTGACGGCCTGTGGATCTTCGCAGAAAGCGCGGTTCCCGATCACGTCGTGGACACCACGGACGGGAACATCAAGAACCGGCAGACAATTCACATTGATTCCGAAGGCGGCAAGATCGAATGCATGCAAACGGCCCATCAGCCATGCACATCGCAATCCATCTTCCCTATTGGCCTCAAAAAGCTCGCCAATGGACGATGCTGGTGGATAGGCGGCAGCGAGCGGTGGTTTGATACGCTGCACGCGCCCGCCCTCCTGATCGATCAGAACTGGCGCATCCGGTCGGCCAATGCAATCGCGCAACGCCTCGACAAGATCCGACAATTGCTGGCGCTCTGATACATTGCGCGCAAACAGAATGAAGCCCCATGGCCGATGCTCGGCAAAGAACCCACGCTCTTCGCGCGTTAGTTCCAGCCCGCTGCAGCCGAGGATCATTGCCTTTGATTCGCTCATAAACAGAGCATACACGCCCGTGCGTCAAAACAAAGGTCACCGGCCAGTACGATGGATAGCGTTAAGCGGTGCCCTCTACCAACGTTGAGGGGGTCTCAGCGGGCGACGAAGCAACTGCCGCCGGCGCTCTTGTACTCGGTGCAAAGTGCGTTTGCTGCCTCTCTCGTCCCGGCCGGGATGCGGACGCGGTAAAATACGCCCCGATTCTCAATATCGGCGCGCTGATACTCGACGCCTCTTCCGCCGATGATGGGTGCATAACGCTGCGACAGCGTTTCATAGGACGCACGCGCCGCTTCTTCTGAGGGTTGCGATGAGATCTGCATCATGTAGCCACCCGGATTTGCCGCTTGTGTGCTACCGGCAAGGTTACCGCGTTCGGTAACCGCTTCAACGATATTGACAGGTTGCTCAGCAGGCCGGGTGGTCGGTATTGGCGCTGAAGCAACAACCACTGGATCGGGCGAAGTTGTCTCTGCCGGAGCAGCTTGAGCCGCTTGCTGCGTGATGACTGCAGATGCCAGCTCAACAGGCTTGGCCTGTGGCAATGGCGTCGCACCGGTATTGCGTAGATCATCATCGATTGGCGGCAGTGCAGATGATTGCCCGGCTGCAGACGCTTCGCCGCCGACTGCATCGCCAGCGGTCGTCGCCAATGCAACGGCTTCACCGGCGGCAGCGTTGGTGGAGATATCAGTTCCAACCGTGCCCGTTGTTCCCGTCACGAGCGGCGCATTGCCTTCACCTACACTCGACTCGGGAGCCAAAGCAGAACTGCCAGCCAAAGTCTCGACAACAGCCGGCTGTTCGCGAGTGACGATCGTTCCGTCCGGCCTGACCACCAGTGTACGGACGCGCCGCGGTGCAACGCCGCTGGCTCCATCCTCCGCGGCGGGATCCGGATCTAGACCATCGTTGGCTGTCAGCCGATCCTCGGATTTTTCTGTAGCAGCTGGTGCTACTTCGACTGCCGTCGTACCGCCTTCAAGCGGCAGCGTTTGAGGATTCAGTGTTCGCTGCACGACATCGATCGGTTCTTCCGTCGTCGTTACGAGTGCCTGCTCCGACCCCTCATCGGTCTCAGTTCCGGCAACCCTCTCGTAAACTGCCAGATCCTGATTGGGTACAGTCGTGCCGCCGGGATCTTCTGGCTTGACTTTGACAGGGTCGTCGAGGGCAGCCACCACGGGCGTACCGCCGGACGCGCTACCGCCTCCAAAGCCGCTGTTCCAAATATAGAAACCGCCACCACCGACCACCGCAATTGCGACAACAGCTACCGCCGCCACAACGCCTTTGCGGCTGGGCTTCTTTTCTTCTTCCAGATCGAGATCTTCAAAATCCGGTGCATCCAGATCTTCAGGCGCAAACTCGCCCTCTCCAGGCAGACCGTCCTCGTCATAATCTTCGAAGTATCCGTCCATGTTAGGATCATCATCGTAGACCTGCCGCGCAGACTGGGCAGCGCTGAAACCTGCGGCGGCAACACCACCGCCGATAACATCAGGTCGGATCTCCTCACGCCCATTCGAAACTTCGGTCTGCTGGTACGGCTCTGCGGCCAGGTTTTCCTCATAGCCTTGCGGTGCCGGTCCGGATCCGGCCAGAGCATCGAGCTCATCCTCAAGAGGCAGGCCGAAATCGGTGTCTTGCTGATGTTTTGCAGCAGGTTGTTCTTTTTCAAAAGCTGGCACATCGAGATCGCCGATAGTCTCGGGAGAAACATCAGAATCCGTGATGTGAGCGGGATCGAAGGGAATATCGACACTATCAGGTACACTGTCTGCAGCTTCTGCCTCAACTTCCGCCATCTCGGCAAGCAACATCTCGGTCAGATCGTCTTCGGAGTCCTCCAATTCCGTTTCGGCCGGTTTTGCTGCTTCAATGTCGCGTTGAAGCCGCTCGTAGGCATCCCTCAACTCGTCGCTTTCAGCGATACCGTCAACCGGCTCGGCGGATGTAGCAGGCGCCGGCTGGGCTTCCTCGGGTTCGCGAACAGGCGTCGGCGCTTCTACTGTCTCCTCTACTGTCTCAGGCATTGCAGAGACGTTAGGCTCGGCTTGTGCAACCGGTGTCGTCCTGGGCCGCTTTCCTTCAAGCGCGGAGAAGGCAGCTTGAAGTTCCGCTTCAAGACTGTTGAGCTGTTCGGAAGTCTCTGTCGAAGCACGTGGCCATTCAGCCTCGCCGCCGCTGTTGCCAACCGGCTCAGCCCCTTGATTGATATCGGAATGTTCCGGTGAGCGCTGCGCGTTGACAACCTTCGACGCCGTTTCCTGAACCTCGTCAGGCAGAGGTTGCACCGGTGAGCCCGGAACAGCGAACACAGGTTCAGCAGAGGGAGGTTGGCGCTCATCAACGGCCTCAATCTGCAGTTCACGCATCAACTCGGCTTCCAGATCGAAGTCGGAATCGACGTTCAAGGGCTTACTGTGAGCTTCGGTTGATTTGTCTTTTTCGTCTTCAAAACCCACGATTCTAGCCAACTCGGCAAGCGGATCGTCGTGTTTTGTATCCGCGTCCGCCGCATGGCGTGGATCGGACGTTTTGTTGTCGGCCATACTATTCACTCGCGTGCATGAAGTGTTTGTTTTTGCCAGTACAATGTGGGCAAAAGGTGACGCCTAGCGCATCTCCAAAGGAGCATCCGTTCCCGTGATCCCTAATCCAGACTTTATCACTGCAGCCACGGCTTTCACTAGCCCCAACCGCGCCATACTCAATTTTGGGTTTTTAACGTTAATGAACCGAAGTTCCGATCTGTCCTTGCCCTTGTTCCAATGAGTATGAAACGCACTCGCCACATCATACAGGTAGAACGCAATCTTGTGCGGCTCGTGGGCCGCAGCAGCACTTTCCACGATCCGTGGAAATTCTGCAAGTTTTGCAACCAGTTGCAATTCACTCTCATCGCTGATCATGTTTTCAACCGCAGCTGAATAGTCAACGTCGTCAAGGTCAATTTCACCAAAGGTTTCAGATGCTTGACGAAAAACAGAATGGCATCTTGCATGCGCATACTGCACGTAAAAGACCGGATTGTCTTTTGATTGCTCGGTCACTTTGACAAAATCGAAATCAAGAGGCTCGGAGCTTTTTCGGTAAAGCATCATGAAACGCACCGAATCACGGCCCACCTCTTCGACCACATCGCGCAGCGTCACGAAATCACCTGAGCGCTTGGACATGCGTACGGGTTCGCCGTCGCGATAGAGTTTAACAAGCTGGCAAAGAAGAACAGACAACCGCGCCTTACCCTGCGATATGGCATTGGCGACCGCCTCCATGCGCTTGACATATCCGCCATGATCGGCGCCAAGCACATAGATCATCTCATCGAAACCGCGCTCAAACTTGTCCCGAAAATAGGCAACATCGGCGGCAAAGTATGTGTAAGATCCGTCGGATTTGATCAGCGGTCGGTCTATATCGTCGCCAACGTCGGTCGATTTAAACAGTGTTTGCTCGCGATCTTCCCACTCATCCGTTTTGGTTCCCTTAGGCGGCGGCAGCTTGCCTTTGTAAACAAACCCCTTGAATGTCAGGTCGTTGATCGCCTCACGAATGGCCTTGGCGCCATTTTCGTGCAGTTCGCGTTCGGAATAGAATACGCTGTGCTCGACATTCAGCGCTTCGAGATCTTCCCTGATGATTTGCATCATGGCGGCAATCGACCGATCGCGGACGATTGGCAGCCAGTCTGCTTCGCGCATCCCCAATAGCTTGTTCCCGAATTCTTCAGCCAGTGCCTCGCCCACGGGCTGAAGATAGTTGCCGGGGTACAGGCCCGCGGGTATTTCGGATATTTTTTCGCCAAGCGCCTCCCGGTAGCGCAGGAACACCGAGCGGGCCAGGATATCGATCTGCGTGCCGGCATCGTTGATGTAGTATTCCTTGGTGACGTCAAAACCCACAAAGGCGAGCAAGTTGGCAAGAGAGTCGCCAACGACCGCGCCACGGCAATGGCCGACATGCATCGGTCCGGTCGGGTTGGCCGATACATATTCGACATTGACGTGGCGACCGCTGCCTGTGCTGCTGCGGCCGAACGCATCTCCTGCGCTGATGATGTCCGCCAGGACCCGCTGCCAGTAACGCGATGACAGCTTCATATTGATGAAGCCCGGACCCGCGACCGTAATCTTCTCGATGTCGGGATCTTTCTCCAAGGCAATGGAGATTTCCTCTGCAAGCGCACGGGGATTTGTACCAACGGCCTTGGCAAGAACCATCGCGGCGTTGGTTGCAACATCTCCGTGGCTGGCGTCACGGGGCGGCTCGACCGCAACCCGCTCCAGATTCAGCGATTCCCGCTGCTGACGGATGCTGGGTGTATTCTCAAGTGCGTCGACAACACGCCTTTCAAAGTCTTTGAAAAGGTTCATTCAATCCATCCGGGAAATGCCTGATGAGTACTCTGGACCGCACGCACCGCGCAAAACAGGCCAGATTTGGCCGCTGACTATCGCAATTCCGGTGTATGGTCAAACAAGGCACGGTGTTGTTTGATTGCAAATGTATCGGTCATCCCGGCAATATAGTCAGCAACCCGCCGCATGGTGCTTCCGTCATCGAGGTCCGATACGCCCTCTGTCCAATGCCCGCCCATAAGCTCCGGTTTTTCAAAATAGGCTGCGAAAAGATCGCACACGATTAAGGTGGCTTGTTCACGGACGCGCATGACGTCGGGATGCCGGTAGAGGTTATCGTAGAGAAAGGTCTTGAGCGTCTTCTCCGCCTGTTCAAGCGAAGGCGAAAATCCGACCATTGCCCTCTCAGCCGCTCTGACATCGTCGACGCTTTCAGGCATAAGCCGCTCAAGATTGCCCTGTGCGACGGATATCACATCCTCCACCATGAGCGTTATTTGTTGCCGCGTAATCTCATGGATGGTTCGGCTTTCCTCGAGCTTGGGATAACGCTTGCGCACATCACACAGTAAATCTTGTAAGAAGGGCACCTCCTCCAGCATTTCGAGGTCGATCAGCCCTCCCCTGAGCCCATCGTCGATATCGTGGGTGTTGTAGGCAATATCGTCGGCAATCGCTGCGACCTGGGCCTCCAGACCCGCAAATGTCGAGATTTGAAGATCCTGCAGCGCGCAATAATCGATGATTGGCCTTGGAACCGGTCCGTCGATACCCCGCCCGCCATCGTCGGTCAGCGGGCCGTTGTGTTTCACAAGGCCCTCAAGGCACTCCCATGTCAGATTGAGGCCGTTAAATGCCGCATAGCGCCGCTCCAATGCGGTGACGATCCGCAATGACTGCGCATTGTGGTCGAAACCGCCGTGGGGCTTGAGCAATTCATCGAGGGCGTCTTCGCCGGTATGCCCGAAGGGCGTATGGCCGAAATCGTGCGCAAGAGCGATCGCCTCGGCGAGGTCTTCGTCGAGCTTCAAGGCCCGTGCAAGCGCCCTGGCAATTTGCGCCACCTCGATCGTGTGGGTAAGCCTTGTCCTGAAATGGTCGCCCTCGTGGGCGATAAAAACCTGCGTCTTGTGCTTCAGGCGGCGAAAGGCCGTTGTGTGTATGATACGGTCTCGATCACGCTGAAACTCCGTTCGGGTTTTGCTTGGCGGTTCTGCAAGCAATCTGCCGCGGCTTTTTCGGGGATCGCTCGCCCAAGCAGCATTCGGGCCGGCGCCAAAACCCAACGCACCCTCATCAACAGTCATTGATCCGCCTTCCCCGTTGACGCGGCATGAACTTGTTCATACCTATACGAAGGCAGTGTGCAATCCAACTCTCTGCCGGTGCTACATCCGGCATATGCGAGAGGAATGTGATGACGGAAAAAAACGACGTGACGCTCTCTGATGCGGCTGCTACGCGCATCGCTCACATCCTGGCGTCTGAACAGGGCAAATCCGCGCTTCGCGTATCGGTGGAGGGTGGCGGCTGTTCGGGCTTTTCCTACAAGTTCGACCTCGCCGACGAAGCGCAGGACGATGACCTTGTCCTGGAAAAAGGCGAGGCACGCGTGCTGATCGATTCGCTTTCGCTCGTCTACATGGGCGGTTCGGAAATCGACTTTGTGGACAATCTGATGGGACAATCATTTCAGATCAATAATCCGAACGCAGTCGCTTCCTGTGGCTGCGGAACAAGTTTTACCATTTGACTGACACGCGATGAAGATCGCCAGTTGGAACATCAACGGGATCAAAGCGCGCCTTGACAATGTTCTGGTCTGGCTGGCGGAGAGCCAGCCGGACATTGCCTGTCTGCAGGAAATAAAATCGCAGGACGAGACCTTCCCGCGGGCGGAAATCGAGAGCGCGGGGTACCACGTCGAGACACACGGTCAGAAAGGTTTCAACGGCGTAGCGCTGCTTTCCAGGTCTGCGCCCGATGAGGTAAACCGTGGTCTGCCGTCGCTTTCAAAGGCAGACGAATCTGATGAACAGGCACGTTTCATTGAAGGCGTCTACTCGATCAAAACGGGCGTCGTGCGGGTGGCATCGCTTTATCTGCCAAATGGTAATCCTGTTGAATCAGACAAATTCCCTTACAAAATCAGATGGATGGAACGGCTCGAACATTGGGCGAAGGAACGTCTCGCGCTAGAGGAGCCCCTTGTTCTGGCAGGCGACTACAACGTTATCCCGGAACCGTTTGACTGCCACGACCCGCAAGTCTGGGCGGGAGACGCGCTGTTCCGCAGCGAAACGCGTTCAGCCTTTCGGCGGCTTGAAAACCTCGGTTTCACAGAAGCGGTTCGCAGCACGACCGATGCCGGAGGGGTCTACTCCTTCTGGGACTACCAGGCCGGCGCCTGGCCAAAGGACAACGGTATTCGCATCGACCACCTGCTGCTGTCGCCTGAAGCTGCCAATCGGCTGGTGTCTTCAGATATTGAGAAACACGTGCGCGGCTGGGAGAAGCCATCGGACCATGTTCCGGCAATCGTTGAACTGGCCTTTGAAACAAACAGCGTGACCAAAGCAGCCTGACCATCCGTTATGCGCAGGGCGGATCGCGTGCCAAGTGCAATCAAGTCAGACACCCGATTACTTGCACAGGCAATGATTCGGGTGCATCATGGCGCAATGACTATCCCATTTCTCAAAAGGCCCCGCATGATATTTCGACATCGCTGCGCATGGACCATAGCCGCCGCGGCCATACTATTTGCCCAACAACTTGCTGTCGTTCCGGCTATGGCCGGAGAGAGTTGCAATTGTGTTGCAAACGGTCAGCGGGTCGAACTCGGCCAATTGTTTTGCATAAAGACAGCATCCGGAAATGAGTTTCTTGCCCGCTGTGAGCGTGTTCTCAATAACACGTCATGGAAACGTGTGCAGGACAGTTGCCCGACCGTTCAATTAAAATCAGCCACTGATGCTGTGCCGCTTCTGTAGCTCAACGATAGCACACAGAAGACTGATTAGCCTCTAAGCTTTAAAGGCCTATCCGCTGCTCAGTTCCGGCTACCTTCAAGCATGTCCTGTGCCAGAGCGATCGCGGTCCTGCGGTCTGCTTCATCAGCAATCGAGAAGGCTTTCTCCTGGATCGAACTGATCCATGGGCGGTCGGAGATATCGGCGCGTTCGAGCGCAACGGTCATGTAGGCAAGACCTCGGACCGTATGCCCTTCCTCGAAGATCGTTTCACCAAACAGCGCCGCGGCTCCCGGATGGCCGGATTTACGCGCTCGGTTGAGCCACTTTTTCGCCTGCCTTATGTTGGCGCTGCCGCCTTCACCCGCAAGCATCATACGGCCGAGTTGAAACTGGGCTTCTGGCATTCCAAAAGCGGATGCCGCCTGGAAATACAATTGCCGCGCTTGCGCAGGGTCGGCCGTTACAGGGCTCTCAGGAATACCGTACTGATAATAGCCGGCCAGTGAAACCAGCGCATGGACGAAGTATCCTGTATCGCTTGAACCAGGCTCTACACCATCTCTTGCAATACGATCATAGATTTTAAATGCGGCGTAATCATCCTCGACGATGCCATCGCCAGCCGCATACATGTTGGCCAGTGCCCAGCGCGCGCCGGGGTGGCCCTTTTCGGCTGCGTATCGGTAGGCTTCTGCCGCGTCGTCTTTCTGACCTTTCTGATAGGCAGAAAAACCGAACTTGAAGAGCGTCCGCGGTTCGGATTTTTCGTTCACGCCGGCATCTGGATCGAACGCAAAAGCGGCGCCAATCGAACCGATTGTCAATGCCAGGAAGCAGGCAAAAATGCGTGTGGTCATGAAGCTAGATATCCGCATAGCATTGTTTTTCTTCTTTTCCGCCCGGATGCGTCACCGCCCCGTCTTTTGCTGTCCCGACGGTCTGGGCGTACTTCCACAAAACGCCCGATGTATAGTCTGTCTCCCTTGGCCTCCAGGCCTCGCGCCGTTTGGCAAGCTCTTCGTCGCTGAGGCGAACATCGATTGTCCCTTTCATTGCGTCGATATGAATAATGTCGCCGTCTTCGAGTAGACCGATCGGGCCGCCGACAGCCGCTTCCGGTCCCACATGCCCGATACAAAAACCGCGCGTTGCACCTGAGAACCGTCCGTCAGTGATCAGCGCAACCTTCTCGCTGCCACCCTGGCCGTAAAGGGCTGCCGTTGTGGACAGCATCTCACGCATCCCAGGGCCACCCTTCGGTCCCTCATAGCGGATGACAAGCACGTCACCTGGCGCATACTGCCGCTTTGATACAGCCTCGAAACACTCCTCTTCTGAATCAAAACACCGGGCCGTTCCGGTAAATTCGAGCTTTGCAATTCCTGCGATTTTCACAATCGCGCCGTCAGGCGCCAGATTGCCTTTCAATCCGACAACCCCGCCAGTCTTTGTCAGCGGTTCGTTCGCCGGGCGCACAACATCCTGAGCGTCATTCCACTCCACGTACTCCATATTTTCGGCAATTGTGCGGCCAGTAACCGTAAGGCAATCGCCGTGCAGGTACCCATGGTCCAGCATTGTTTTCATCAAGAGCGGTATGCCCCCGGCTTCAAACATGTCCTTGGCAACGTAACGGCCACCAGGTTTCAGATCTGCTATGTAGGGAGTCTTTTCGAAGATTTCAGCCACGTCGAACAAATCAAATGCGATACCGCACTCATGTGCGATTGCAGGCAGGTGAAGCGCAGCGTTGGTAGAACCGCCCGTTGCCGACACTACTGCGGCCGCATTCTCCAGAGACTTGCGGGTAACAATGTCGCGCGGTCGTATGTTATTGGCGATCAATTCCATGATTTTCTCGCCGGACGCGTAGCAAAAGCGATCCCGTATCTCGTAGGGAGCAGGCGCACCGCAAGAGTATGGCAGCGCCAAGCCGATGGCCTCGGCAACAGTGGCCATGGTATTGGCCGTGAACTGCGCGCCGCAGGATCCGGCCGAAGGGCATGCCGACTGCTCGATCTCGGCGAGATCGTCATCGGACATCGCACCCACCGAGTGTTGACCCACGGCTTCAAACACGTCCTGAACCGTGATCTGGCGACCCTTAAAGCTCCCCGGCAGGATTGAACCGCCATAGATGAAGATGGATGGAACGTTCAAACGGACCATAGACATCATCATACCGGGCAGAGACTTGTCGCAACCGGCCAGTCCGATAAGCGCGTCGTAACAATGCCCGCGCATGGTGAGCTCGACCGAATCGGCTATCACATCCCTCGAAACCAGTGACGATTTCATGCCCTGGTGGCCCATCGCAATGCCGTCGGTCACTGTAATGGTACAGAATTCGCGTGGCGTGCCGCGTGCCGCTGCGACGCCTTTCTTGACGACCTGCGCCTGGCGCATGAGCGATATATTGCACGGTGCCGCTTCATTCCAGCAGCTCGCAACGCCCACCAGCGGCTGTGCAATCTCCTCCGAAGACAAGCCCATGGCATACAGATACGACCGGTGCGGAGCGCGCGCCGGACCGACCGTTGTATAACGGCTGGGGAGTTTTGACTTGTCTACCGTCTTTGCGTCCATCAAGAGCCTCAAAAAACACTGACGCGATTCCGTCCAACCGGAAAGCGCGCCCTTTTGACACCCAATGCTACCGGTTTGTGGCGGGAAGTTGGCAACCACATCCGACAGCGTCTTAGCAAAACTTTGCAAAAAATGTGTTGCGAATAAAACACATCACGAGTTCTCATGTGCCGTTTTGGGCAGAAAAACACGAGGCGGCTGCCTTCGATCCAGGCTGCAAACGGTTTCCATGCGGATTGATCCCTAAATCGCCTCTTCGACGCGCTCTAGCGCAGCACGAATTTTTTCGCGCTGGCCTTTCAGATCGCTAAGCCGGGTGCGTTCCGTTTCAACGATCTCGGGCTTGGCATTGGCAACGAACTTGTCATTTTGAAGCTTTTTTTCGATCTTTTCGTACTCGGCAGAAGCCTTACCAAGCGCCTTTTCCAAACGCTCTTTTTCCGCAGACACATCGATGAGGGCGCCGAGCGGAAGGCAATAGGTCGCTTCGCCGACCACAATCTGGGCGCTGCCCTTGGGAACCTCTTGCTCGAGAACCACATCGTCAACGCGCCCAAGCCTCTTTATTGCCGGGTCGTGCCTCAGAAGGCGAATACATGTTTCGTCGTTTGCTCCGACCACGACCAACGGCGATACCGCTTTCGGCGGCACATTCATTTCCGACCTTGCTGAGCGCAATCCGGTTACAAGCTCGATCAGCCAATTGATTTCGAGGGCGGCCTCTTCGTCCTTGTACCCCGGCGTCGGCCATTGGGCGTGGCAGAGAAGGCCTTTGCGCCTGGGTGTCCTGTCCCAGAGTTCCTCGGTGATGAACGGCATAAATGGATGGAGCAGCTTGTAGATCTCATCGAGCACATGTGCCGCACAACTCTGCACCTCCCTCTTTGCCGCCTCATCCTCGCCGTCAAAAACCGGTTTCATCAACTCAAGATACCAATCGCAAAAGGTATTCCAGACAAAACGGTAAGCGGCGCCGGACGCCTCATTGAACCGGAAAGACTCAATGGCGGCAGTTACCTCATGGACGGTGCGGGCAAGTTCGGTCAGTATCCAGCGGTTGATCGTCAAATGGACGCCCAACGGGTTGAAATCATCGCTCAAAGCAACGCCGTTCATCTCCGCAAATCGCGCCGCATTCCAGATCTTGGTTCCAAAATTCCTATAGCCGGCGACGCGTTGCGGATCGAGTTTCACGTCACGGCCCTGCGCCGCCATAATCGCCAGGGTAAAGCGCAAGGCGTCTGCACCGTATTCATCGATCAACTCCAGTGGATCAATGACGTTGCCCTTCGATTTAGACATCTTCGCGCCAAACTTATCGCGGACCAGGGCGTGTACATAGACCGTATGAAAGGGTTCAATCGGCTTGTCACTATCATCCTTCATGAAGTGAAGGCCCATCATCATCATTCGCGCGACCCAGAAGAAGATGATGTCGAAACCCGTAACCAGCACGTCGGTCTGGTAGTACCGATCCAGTTCAGGGGTATGCTCAGGCCAGCCAAGAGTTGAAAACGGCCACAGCCCCGAGGAAAACCACGTATCCAGCACATCCTCATCGCGCGTGAGTTCTGCAGGAGCGCCATAGTGTTTCTCGGCGGATTTGATCGCATCCGCCTCGCTCCTCTCTACAAAGATGCGACCATCCGGACCGTACCATGCTGGTATTTGATGTCCCCACCAGAGCTGGCGTGAAATACACCAAGGCTGGATGTTCTCCATCCATTCGAAGTAGGTTTTTTCCCAGTTCTTGGGCACAAAGACTGTGCGGCCTTCACGAACCGAGGCGATTGCCGGTCCGGCCAGCGTTTCGGCGTCTACATACCATTGGTCCGTCAGATAGGGCTCGATCGGCACAGCGCTTCGGTCGCCGTGTGGAACCATATGTTGATGGTCTTCAACCCGATCAAGCAAACCGAGGCTTTCCATACGGGCCACGATCTTCTTGCGGACGGCAAACCGCTCTTCTTTGTCATAGGCTTCAAGTGTTTCAGCCAGCGCGTCGCTTTCCGGCAGGTCAGCAAGGAACTCTTCATTCTCTTTCAAAGCGATATGACCATCGCGGGTCATGATATTGATCGCGCTCAGACCGGTTCGATTGCCAACATCGAAATCGTTGAAATCATGCGCAGGCGTAATCTTGACAGCGCCTGTGCCTTCCTCCGGATTGGCATAGTCATCGGCGACAATCTTGATACGGCGACCGACCAGCGGCAAAACAATGTGCTTTCCGACAAGATCGGCATAGCGCTTGTCATCCGGATGAACCGCGACACCGGTGTCCCCAAGCATGGTTTCCGGACGCGTCGTTGCGACGACAAGATAGTTGCGTGTCTCCCACTCCGTCGGATTTCCATCAGGATCGAAAGCAACGGGATGCTCATAGCTTGCACCAGCCTCCAAGGGGTAGCGGAAGTACCAGAGATTGCCTTTCGTATCGACCTGCTCGACTTCCAGGTCCGAGATCGCCGTATGCAGTTTCGGGTCCCAGTTGACCAGTCGCTTGGCCTTGTAGATGAGCCCCTGATCGTACAAGGTGACGAAGACCTCGATAACGGCCCTGGAAAGACCCTCATCCATGGTGAAGCGTTCGCGGGACCAATCACATGATGCGCCCAGCCGGCGAAGCTGATTGACGATTGCGCCGCCGGACTCTTCCTTCCACTCCCATACCTTTTCGATGAACTTGTCTCGCCCCAAACTGCGTCGGTGCTGCTGGCGCTCCATGAGTTGCCGTTCGACCACCATCTGCGTCGCAATGCCGGCATGGTCCATTCCGGGCTGCCAAAGAACATCCTTGCCTCGCATACGCTCGAACCGGATCAGAATGTCCTGCAGCGTATTGTTGAGGGCATGGCCCATATGAAGGGAGCCCGTTACATTGGGCGGCGGTATGACGATGCAATATGAGCCGGAGTTTTCGAGCGCTCCCGCCCCGGCCTTGAACGCGCCAGAGTCATCCCAGCGCTGTGCAATCCTGGGCTCGCTTTCAGCGGCGTTATAGTTTTTTTCAAGCATGATTCAGGGTACCAGTAAGGGCGTGTCGAACAGCGGTGTACCCTCACTGCTAGTGCCATTCAAGCCAAATCCCGGAGACCCGAAGCTCAAAGGAGTCCGACAATCAATCGTACCGTCGTGCTAATCGCTAGATCAGTTAGCGGCCGCGCGCAACACGTTCAATTTCCTCGCGCACCAGTCGTTCAACCAAGGTCGGCAGATTGTCATCCAGCCATTGCTGGAGCATGGGACGAAGCATGTCCTCCGTTATCTGGTCAAGCGACCTGTCGGACCCCTTGACCAAAGCATGGCTCAGATTGCCGAAAGAAGCGGTAACCTTGGCTCCGGCTTCCGCAGAAATCAGAGCCTGCTCGCTACCGCTTGTGGTTTCGTTGTTACCGGCAATTTCTCTTACGTCAGAAGCCGAATGGTCTGCAATGGTGTTGGAACCCCGCACCGCTAAGGACGACAAGGGAGACGGACCCGGTTTACCGGCAGTCCCGTTCGCCTGCTCGTATGATTGCGATTGCGGTGGAGTGCTTTCATCCGGCTGTTCCCGGGAGGCGTTTTCGGCTTCAGCGGCGACTTCGGCCAGGGATACCGGCCGTTCACCTGCTTCATTCGCAACGCCCGCTCCTAGCCGTTGATCGGTTTGGCTACCGCTCTTGACGTGCACCGCAGTGTCCGCAGCCGGACTTGCGACTGGCCGCATTCTGGGAGGCCTCGGTGCATTTCGTTGGACGCGCTCGCGTATTATGGGCGTTTGTGGGCTGTCCGGTTGGTTTGCCGCCCGCATCACAGCTTGTGGATCTTCGTCGTCATTGCTGGCTTCGCCGGGATTTACCGCATCTGGAGCCGACGCTTCGCTCCCGCCATCCTGCTCGTCGTTACTCTCAATGATCTTTCGAATTGAAGCCAGTATTTCTTCCATACTGGGCTCGCTCGCCGCATTTGCCTGTCCCATACCGTCCCTCGAGATTTGCCGCATCGAAATTCGACGGGCAAATTCTACCCGGTCGAATCACCTGCAAGTCTAATCGATAGCGCCACGGATGAGAATTCCGCAGGCGAATTTGACTGTTCTGTTGCACAATTTAATGAAGCGTTATTGCGCAACGCACGTGCAGCATTCGTATCCGAAAACAGCTGACGCAAACGCAGTGGAAACCGCAAAAACTGTTTGATTATGTCGCGCTATGGAAGGCACTCGAAGCCTCGTGCGACGGACCCCAGATCGCTAGCGACCGTCGACGGTCCGCAATCCGAACCACTTGTCCTTAACAGCTTCATAGTGGCGAACAGGCCGATACTGCGCAACCCGCAAACCGAGCCGCGGCACGCGCAGCCGCCCCATTGAACTTAGTAGGCTGTAACTTGCTACGACGGCGTCGCGCTGAGACTGCGCAAGGCTTTCCTGCGCGTCTAGTACATTGGATTGCGTTTCCAGCACATCTAGCTGCGTTGCCTGACCGACACGCCGCTCCTCGACAACGCCTCTCAACGCCAATTGCGCGGCTTCGACCTGGGCAACGTTCGCAGCGATCGAAGCATTCGATGCTTCAAGCTGCGCCCAATCAGTCACGATGTCTTGCTCCACTTCCCGACGTGCGGAATCCACAAGGATCCGAGCCTGGCCAAGTGACTCCTTCGCCTGACGAACGCGCGCCGAAGCCTCACCTGCCTGATAAATTGGTACACTCACATTCGCCGAAACGCTGCTGGCCGTCGTACCGCCGTCGGAATAATTGACCGATCCGTTCAGAGAGACACTTGGTAAAAGAGAGCCCTCGAGTGCCTTGACGCCAAACGCGGCAGCGTCGACCGAATACTGCGCGCCAAGTATATTGGGATGTTCCCGCAGTCCTGCCTGTACGGCGCGATCCAGCGTTGACGGCGTGTCCTTTCGGATTGGCTGTGGTGTCTGAAGGTTCTTGGGTGCCTGTCCGACAATCTGAACATAGACCGCCTCACTGGATTTGAATTGTGCCTGAGCTGAGAGAAGCGCAGCTCTGGCAGATTCCAGCTGAGCCTGCGCGAGTGCGATATCGGTGCGCGTTCCCTCCCCGACATCAAACCGGGCTTGCGCGGCGTTGCGCTGCTCACGCAGGAATTCGAGGTTCTGCCGCCTCACTTGCACAATCTGGGCATCCCGCACGACATTGGCGTAAATCTGCGCAGCTGAAAGCAGGATGATCATTTCCGTATTGATGAGATCCTGCTGTCCCCCGAAAACATTTGCCTCGGCGGCCCGAACATTGTTGCGGGTTTGAAATCCGTCGAAAAGAGATTGGGTGAACGTAACACCAACGGATGCATCATTGCTCCGCGACGGGGTTAACGGCCCGCCGCGTTGTGTCGAAGTGGCTGACAGGCTGGCCGAGCCGGATATGAATGGGCGGTAGCCCGACTTTGCGATTGCCACGCCTTCATCAGTCGCACGAAGCCCGGCGCGAGCTGCGTTCAGATCCGGATTGTTTTCGTAGGCCTTGGCCATCGCACCAAGGATCGTTTCGGCTGAAGCTGTTGCCGGCAAGACCGCCGTCGCTGCCATCATTGCAGTGAGCAACAGAGTTCGACGCACGATAGACACTTTACCTATCCCCTCAAGCGGCGGCGTGAATCAATCCTATTCGAACCGCGGTAAACAAATCATCAACCCGATATTATGGATTCAGCCGCTCGTGACAACGAATTCGTTGGGTTATAGGAGACTATAGGCGGTGCTGTTACCAATAAACCACAATCTGACGCCGAAACGCCCGGTTTAGAAGTCAAACGCTATCTTTTTTCCAAACCCCGGCAGCGGTCTTACCGATGTGTTGAAGGCGTGCCGCGCAGACGTATGGTTGCCATCGCGGACGTAAAGGTTGGCCTGTGACGCGTTGCCATGGCCTTCAACAACCACCAGTCGTCCGCCCGAGCGCAACTGATCGAACAATGCGTGCGGGAGTTCCTCAACGGATCCGCCAATGAAAATGACATCGTATGGCGCTTCAGGCTGATACCCTTCCGCAAGAGGCCCGGTCACCACTGCAACATTGTCATATCCCATATCCGATAGGCGCTCACCGGCCATATCGGCGAGTCTGACATCGGACTCGAGCGCAACAACGGAGTCGGCAAGCAGAGAAATCAAGGCGGATACATAACCGGTCGCGCATCCGATCTCGAGTACAACATCGGTTTTGCCAACACTGGCAAGTTGCAACAGTTTGGCCAGTGGCGAAGGTTCCATAACGTAGCGCCCCGGCAAACCATCTTCGCCCTTATGCAGAAGAATATCGTCGTCGATATAGGCCAATGCACGCATTGCCATCGGCACAAAGTTCTCGCGGGGGACAGACAGGAAGGCGTCAAGCACCGGATGCGATGTGACATCGGTTGTGCGGATCTGGTTATCCACCATCCTGATCCGTGCCTGTTCGAAGTCTATCGACATCGGTTTTCCTTTAATTGACCGAAATGCGCCATTGAGCACGTCCTGATGAGAACTGCTCTAATGTAGAGTGCGTAACCGTTCAAGCATCGCCTTGAGTATGCCCGACAAAGCCGAGACCCAAGCGTACCAATCGTCGACAGACTTTGCAGGAATGGATGTCAGATCGAGATTTGTCCTGGGCACTTCGACAAAGCCCGAACAGGACCGGCGGATATTTAGACTCTTACACCGATACGACAAAGGCGGGTTAAGGTTAAGGAATGCAACCCAGCATCGAAATCACGAAACTTTATTGCAGCACTTGCGCGTTGGTATGTTTCAATTTAAGTGCGTGCGGCGGTTGAGCACATCAGCCATTTGAGGCCTCGTGGCGGAATGGTTACGCAGAGGACTGCAAATCCTTCTATCCCGGTTCGATTCCGGGCGAGGCCTCCACAGTTTCCAATCCGGTTTGATATTGACGCGCTTTGGCGTTCTTTTGCGCCGTCTTTCAAAGCCTGCCACACGCCGGATTTTAGTGTCATTTGCTTTAGTTGAGGGCGCTAAGAAACCCGTATCCTGCAAAAGGTTTATTGTGAACAGTCGTTCAATCAACATCAAACCTCGATCCCGGGGCATAGGCCCGCTTCTGTTGATGCCTTGGACATCTGGCATCTCTTCTCAACCAACTTCGGCATCAACCCGGCAATCGACGCATAGAGAATTTCGGATGGACGAAACAACGATGCGACCTATTTCATCAGCAGTCCGCGCGCTCGCATATCTCGTACTCGCATGTCGGCACATGGTGAAACTGCGACAACTCCGCAAAAATGGAACGTGGGTGTCGCTTGACTGCCTGGGACTTAGATTTGGGAGGAGAAGCTCAATGAAGATCTTATCAGCAACGGTTGCAGCCCTTGTCGCTGTTTCCAGTCCGGTGCTCGCGGAAAGCTGGTCGCTGGAAGGCGATGCCTCGACCGTCGCGTTTGGCTCAATCAAAAACGATTACACGGGCGAAGCCCATACGTTTAAAGACATATCCGGAACTGTTGATGAAGCCGGTAAGGTCACAGTCGATATCAATCTTGCCTCGGTCGAAACCTTTATCGATATCCGCAACGAGCGGATGATTGCCAATGTCTTTGGCGACGCCGCGAAGGCAACGGTGACTGCGGAGATCGATCTCGCGGCTTTGAACGCTTTGGCAGTCGGCGAAAGCATGACATTCGAAGCCGACGCGACACTTAATCTGCTGGGCGTTGAGAATCCGCTCTTCCTTACCATGTTTGTCTTGCGGCTTGCCGAAGACCGCGTTCTGGCAAGCACAGACGTGCCGGCGTTTATTGCGACCGAAGACCTACAAATCGACGCCGGCATCGATGCACTCCAGCAGATCGCGGAACTCGATAGCATCACCCGGGTCGTGCCTCTGACTGCACGATTTGTGTTTACCAAAGATTGAGTTGATGGCACCTTGTGAGTGTCGGGAGAAGGCGAAAACTCTTCACGGCTCGTTCCTGCCTTTTTCATTCGGCTGCCGACGCAGGCCGTCAGGGCGTCCTTATTTCCGGCAAAAACGTCCGCAGTTGACTTGCCGGTGGCAAGCTATGCAGGGTGACACATCATTTCAAATGATGTCCAAATGAGATGCAATCCCACGCAAGACACCCTGTACCGAGAGCTTCCAACTCTAACTGGCTGTTGTTCGCCGTTTTGGCTGTCTTTGCCATTGTCACATGGCAGATCATGTCGGATGGCCCATTGGTAGGCGTCGACAACTGGACACAACAGGCGCTGAGCTCGATGAGAGACACTTCGACCGTTACCGTTGCTTCCTGGATCACGTGGTTGGGCAATATCTACGTCGTTGTCATCGTTACAATAGCAGCGACACTTTTCCTTTTTTTGCGCAAAAGGTGGTTTCAAGTTGCGGGCCTTTGGCTGACAATGATCGGTAGTGGCCTAAGCATTCTGCTCCTTAAGGACCTTTTCTACCGGCCGCGACCCGATGCCATCGAAGGCCTCCACAATGCATCGTCTTCGTTTCCAAGCGGCAACAGCATTTTTGCCGCCGCCCTATTTGGCGCATTGCTACTTTCAGCGTTCCCCGCAGCACAAGATGACCGTTTTCGCAGGCTCGCCGTTATGTTGGCTGTGGCAGTGCCATTGCTTGTAGCGTCCAGCCGGGTGATTTTGTCAGAGCACTATGTTTCAGATACCGTTGCGGGCCTGTCAGTCGGTTTCGCTTGGGCGCTGATCGGCGGGCGAATTGCATTGCGCAGAAAGCCGGAAAAACCGCTGTGAATGGCGCGGCTTGCGCGAACACAGCCTTCTGTGCGCTTATGCGGGAAGCATCATGCTTTTTCCCTGCGCTTGCTGAAACGCAAGACCAACCTGCGCCGCCATCTTCGCACAGTCGGCAAATCGTGGGATAGGATAAACAAGCCGAGCGGAATCATCCAGAAGCCGAGCACCGGAAGAAAGCCCAATATTCCGCCAATGACAAAAAGACATCCGAGCGCGATCCGCAGCGCCCTGCTCTGCGGCATTCTGATCCTTTGCGCTCCGATTCTCAGGGTTTTGCCGGGGGGTGCGGCTTTGCTCGGATCGCCGCGTCCGCGAACCTCCAATTGAGACCTCCATTGCCGGGCTTAGGTTGCCCCTATCAAAGGCTATGTAATTGCGCCAGAGCAGCGTTGAAAGTTTGATTCTCGAAATGTTTTTTTGGAAGGCATCTTGGCAATCATGTATTTCTTTCCTATACGCCGTTCCACACGACACGATGGATCATTCCCCGGTAGCTCAGTGGTAGAGCAGTTGACTGTTAATCAATTGGTCGCTGGTTCGAATCCGGCCCGGGGAGCCACTCCATCAATGTCCGACCCGGATACATAGTTAACAGAACTGGACTGAACCCCTTTTTTGAGTCACGTAAATTGGTGACAGTTCAGTTGGGCCACAGGGTTCAACCTCACAGTTGCTTCCAGTGAACGGGCTT
>JBCCOK010000065.1:0-26786 GCA_039025395.1 Pseudomonadota bacterium | reverse complement strand
GAGCCCCCGATGAGACGATCGGCTTGCGCACCTTCGTTTCTGATAACCATATAGCCTGCGGCCACGGGAGCATTGGGCGGCGTGGCGCGGATCAATGGAACAGTGATTTTGAGGTCACCAACCGCGACCGACTGCATCGCCGTATCGTGACCAGCATGGCTGTGATGGCCGTGGTCGGTCTGTGCAGCCATGATCACCAAGCCCGGTGCGGGACCATCAAGGCTATGCGCATCCTGACCTTCGGCTGGAATCTCCACCCATGCCTGGTTGCTATCGGCGCACTCCTGTATCGTCGGTATGTAGAGTGTTTCGCCGACCGGCAGCACGTCCGTGACGCGCGCCCGGAATATGAACTCCTCATAATGGTGGTCTTCCAGCAAACCCGTCCAGATGATTTCCTTGACGCCATTCTCGATCTGCCTGCCGTGCAGTTCGTATGTGTTGGCGTAGTCACCGTTCACCGTTTCGAGTGTCCAGCCGGCTTTGGGCATTGGCTTTACAGCGATCAGGCCCTCCGGGATGGTGATCCTGACCTTTTGCGTGGCCTGCCCGTCACAGCCGTGTGGGATACGAATGACAGCCTTGTAGTAGCTGTTGACGGATGCTTGCGGGACCTCCAGCGTTGCATGAGCGTGCGCTGCAATTGTCGTGATGAGGAAAGCCGCGGAGGCACAAACCAGTGTGTTCATGTTCATTTCATTTCTCCAAAGCAGCCGCGCGCGAATGCGGCGGTGCCGGGCGTCGTATTGATGTGTTCTGAATTTTTGGCGGATCGGCTCCGCCGTGCGCGGATCTATGCCGGAGGCGCACGCTGGCCGAGGCCGCATGGTCGATCCGGCGGCAAGTAGACCTGATCGCGCGGCAGTGCAGCTTTTTCCGTACCCGCAGAATACGGATCGATCAGCTGCTCATTGATGGGCGCCAGCGCGAAAGAGCCTGTGATTGTGCAAAGCGGACAATGAGGGCCGAACCGTTGGTCTTGCGGATCATCGCCGGTACCAACGCACAATGCCGGAATTGTACCGTCTGGCAGAATGTACTGTGCCGCAGCGTTGTCGGACCCGCCCGGCAAGGGCGTATGGGCGACCGAAACCGGTGCTGACGCAAGCAAAACAGCGGCGAGCAATGCCAGCCAACGGCCCGTCACGCTCACGAAGACGCGATGCTGTTTTCGAACTCCCATGATGCAGTGATAACGCGGTTGAAACGCGCTAGCAATGCATCAATATGTAGCAATGGTACGCGCGAAATTCTCCGGAAAGAGCCAAGCCATGGCATCGTCTCATTCCAGGCATCGGATACGTTAGTCGTGACGCGCGAAGAGCCTGCCTTTTTCGGTCCAGACGATGATTGCCACCGCTAGCCAGCCGAAAATCGTATAGCCGACCGCCAGCGGAACCAGTGTTCCATCAAAGGCCTGGCCGATGAGCGCGCCAAGCAGCGCACCGCCCGTAAACGAGATGACGCCCATCACCGACGACGCCGTGCCGGCGATATGGCCGAGCGGCTCCATCGCAAGTGCATTGAAATTCGGCGGGACCAGCCCGAATGCACCGGCAATCGCTGCGAGCATCAAATGGGCCACAGGGAAAGGCGGATTGCCAGCGAGGCTGATCAGAAGCAGGATGGTTCCGAATATCGCAAAGGCAATCAACGCGCTGTGCGAGATCAGCCGCATGCCGACCCGCCGAACGATATAGCCGTTGGTGAAGTTTACGACCGCCATGACGCCGGCGATAAGGGCAAAGGCCACAACAAAATAATGATCGAGCCGATAGATCGTCTGAAAGATTTGCTGTGCGGAAATCACGAAGGCAAACAGACCGCCGAAACAGAGCGTCGACGCCAGAGTGTAGCCCATTGCGAGGCGGTTGGTAACGATTTCGCGGAAGGCGTTGCCGATCGCAGAAAAGGAAAGGGGCAGCCGTTCGTCGACCGGCAGCGTCTCCTTGAGCCGCGCTCCGCTCCATAGGGCAAGCAGGAGTCCTGCGACACCCAGAAAGATGAAAATCCACTCCCAGGAAAGAAAGCTGATGATTAGCTGCCCTATGGCGGGCGCCACGATTGGGACGATCATGAATATTGTGAATGTGTAGGACATCACGCGCGCCATATCGCGTCCGCCAAAACAATCGCGTACGATTGCGTTGACGATGATGCGGACAGCTGCCGCGCCAACGCCCTGCGCCAAGCGCATCAGGAGTAGCGCGGAATAGCTTTCGACAAACGCGTCTGCGATGGCTGCGACGGCGTAGAATAGAACGGCTGGAATGAGGATCGCCTTGCGCCCAAACCGGTCAGAGAGCGGTCCGAACAGGATCTGCGCGAGGCCGAAACCGAGCATGAAGACGAAAATGACGGCCTGACGGTCATTGTCTTGCGTAATAGCAAAACTTGCACCGATTTGCGGCAGCGCCGGCAGCATGATGTCAATCGACAGGGCAATGATCGAGCTCAGCAGGGCGATCAGCACAATGAATTCGCTGAACCGCATACCGGCCTTATCGACCCGTTCCGCAGCCTTTCCTTCTTTGGAACTCTGCCGATCCGCGCCCGGATCGCTTCTGGTGTCCATTGATCGCCTCTGTTCGTGTCATGCAAGAGCGCGCGCGACATTCCGTAATGAAGGAAACCGGCTGCGAAGTGGTCTGTTTCCGCTTCACCGCGAATTGGATGCGCAAACAATAGGGCCGCTCGGATGGCGGCCCCTTGGTTGTATGGGTAACGTCAAACCCAAAGGTTGGCAATACGGGCGGCAGAATGACCGTGCTCAGCGGATTGCGGGATTGATTATGTGGGTTGCTCTAATCGGAGTAGCCGGCGAGCCGACCGTTTATGACGTAATCGAGAATGCGCACGATCTGGTCGGGTGTCTCGACAACCGCAAGCGCCGCAGCATCGACTTCCTTGAGCGCGTGCTGATGGTCCGCGCCGTGCATGATGATCAGGGTCTTGCCGAGTGCAGACGCATAGCCCGCATCAAATGCGGCATTCCATTGCCGATACCGCTCACCGAAACGCACGACGACGATGTCAGCGTCGCTGATGAGTGTGCGTGTGCGGATGGCGTTCACTTTGGCACCTTTGTGGTCGTGCCAGAACTTGTCCTGTTCGCTGCCGAGAATGGCGACGCCGCAGTCGTCCGAAGCCTCGTGATGGGTGACCGGCGCGCTGAAACTGACCGGCAGGCCCGCTGCCTTCACTCCGGCTTCGATTTGCTGCCGCCAGTCCGTGTGGATCTCACCGGACAGATAAACGGTCCAGTCACGCATCAGGCTGCGCCTTTTACGGCAACACCCTTTTCGGCCAGATGGCTTTGCAATTCGCTTGCCTGAAACATCTCGCGGATGATGTCACAGCCGCCGACAAACTCGCCTTTCACATAAAGCTGCGGGATCGTAGGCCAGCTTGAATAGTCCTTGATGCCCTGGCGCAGACTGTCGTCGTCCAGCACGTTGACGCCCTTGTAATCGACGCCCATGTAATCGAGAATCTGCACGACCTGCCCGGAAAAACCGCATTGCGGAAAAGAGGGTGTGCCCTTCATGAACAAAACAACGTCGTTGCTTTTAATTTCGTTGTCGATGAATTCGTTGATGCCTGACATAATGGTGTTCCTGTAACTGCCGGTGAAAAGGACCGGTGTTTCCTCGATTCCGTAGATAAACCGTAAGGGGGGCGATTTCCAGTCCCGGCGAACGCTAAGCGGCAATCCCGCCGTTGCGCCAATCAGTCAGGCGCGCTTGTTTGCAGGGCCAAAGCGTGCAGTGCATCGCCCATATTGCCTTGCAGCGCCTTGTAGACCATCTGGTGCTGCTGTACGCGCGTCTTGCCGCGAAAACTCTCCGACACAACCTCCGCTGCATAGTGGTCGCCATCGCCGGCAAGATCGCGAATGGTAACGACCGCGTCGGGGATTGCGGCCTTGATCATCGTTTCGATATCTCCGGCACTCATAGGCATGTCATTCTCCCGGGCATGTCATTTCCCGACACGTTCGTTTCGGACCGCGCTCAACCTTCCCCGGCCAATGCAGCAGTTCCGTCCATATATGCAGGAAACCATGATTCATGGGCTACACGCAATTCTTCAACTGATATGGACAGCAGATTTTCGATCGTCAATCGCTCGCCGCCTACTTTACCCAGCCGGCGAAACGGAACTCCGGCACCTTCGGCGTTCATGCACAGGAAATCGGCCATTTCGTTTGCGATGGTTGCGACGTAGCGTGCCTGATCTTCGCCGAATAGCAGTGCGTGAAGGGGTATTTGCGCATCATCCAGTTCGATGTGCATGCCTTTTCGTGAGGCGATAACCATTTCCGCAAGGCAAATGCCGAGCCCGCCGCTTGATATGTCGTGGCACGCGCTGAATTGACCGTTTCTTATCGCAGAGCGAATGAACTCTCCATTGCGATGCTCAGCATAAAGATCGACCGGTGGCGGGGGGCCTTCGATCTTGCCGATTGTGTCGCGCAAATAGACTGACTGACCAAGATGGGTCCCGTCACCGCCGAAGAGCACGACTGCATCGCCGTCCCTGGCGCCCGAGATCGTCATCATGTGCGACCAGTCCGGGATGAAACCCACACCGCCGATGGTCGGCGTCGGCAAAATCGCCTCTCCATTGGTCTCGTTGTAAAGCGATACATTGCCCGAGACGATCGGAAAATTCAGCGCCGAACAGGCTTCGCCGATGCCTTCAATCGACTTGACGAGTTGTCCCATGATTTCGGGCCGCTCAGGATTGCCGAAATTGAGGTTGTCCGTTGCCGCCAGCGGCTCCGCGCCGGTGGCCGTCAGATTGCGCCAGCATTCCGCCACCGCCTGCTTGCCGCCTTCGTAGGGATCTGCCTCGCAATAGCGCGGCGTGACATCAGACGAAAAAGCAAGGGCCTTGGTCGGGTGGGTTTCGACCCTGACGACGCCTGCGTCGCCGCCGGGTCTCTGCAGACTGTTGCCCTGGATCAGCGTGTCATACTGCTCGAATACCCAGCGCCGCGACGCGTTGTTCGAAGAACCGACGAGCGACAACAGTGCTTCGCCATAGTCGTCGGGCACCGGCACCTGATGCGCGGGCAGGGGTCCGTAAAGGCCGGTTTCGCGCCACGGCCGGTCGTATTCCGGCGCCTCATCGCCAAGGTCCTTGATCGGCAGGTCGGCGACCAGATCGCCTTGATGAAAGACGCGAAAGCGCAAATCATCGGTTGTTTGGCCGACGACGGCAAAATCGAGCCCCCATTTGCCGAAAATAGCCTCTGCTTCCTTCTCCATTTGCGGACGAAGCACCATGAGCATGCGTTCCTGGCTTTCAGAAAGCATCATTTCATAGGCAGTCATGTTTTCTTCACGGACGGGAACCTTGTCGAGATCGAGTTCGATGCCGAGATCGCCCTTGGCACCCATTTCGACAGCCGAACATGTAAGACCCGCTGCACCCATATCCTGTATGGCGATCACGGCTCCGGAAGCCATCAGTTCCAGACAGGCTTCAAGCAGGCACTTTTCGGTAAACGGGTCACCGACCTGCACGGTCGGCCGCTTCTCTTCAATGGCTTCGTCGAATTCGGCGGATGCCATGGTAGCACCGCCGACGCCGTCGCGGCCGGTTTTGGCGCCGAGATAGACAACAGGCAAACCGATCCCTTCGGCGCGTGAATAAAAGATCGCGTCGCTTTTTGCCAGGCCTGCGGCGAAGGCATTGACCAGGCAATTGCCATTGTATCGGGCGTCAAATTCGACCTCGCCGCCGACGGTCGGTACGCCAAAGGCGTTGCCGTAACCGCCGATGCCAGCGACGACACCGGCCACCAGATGGTGGGTCTTGGGATGCTCCGGGGTGCCGAACCGCAAGGCATTCATCGCTGCGATAGGGCGCGCGCCCATGGTGAACACATCGCGCAGGATCCCGCCGACGCCGGTCGCCGCGCCCTGATAGGGCTCGATGTAAGAGGGGTGGTTGTGGCTTTCCATCTTGAAAACGACGCAATCGCCGTCACCGATATCAACGACACCGGCATTTTCGCCCGGACCCTGGATCACATGGGGGCCATCGGTCGGCAGGGTGCGCAGCCATTTCTTGGACGATTTGTAAGAACAGTGTTCGTTCCACATGGCCGAGAATATTCCCAGCTCCGTGTAGCTGGGCTCGCGTCCGATCAGTTCCAGTATGCGATCGTACTCTTCCGGTTTCAGGCCATGGGCATCAACAAGTTCGGGGGTGATTTCGATTTGGTTGGGAATACTCATCATCAATATGTCGGGCGTGTTCCGTGAGAAATTATGCGCAAGCCGATGAACCGCTGTTCCAGCGCCTGATGTCAGCCGCCATGCGGTTGCCAACCGGGCCCGCAAGCAGCGGACCATAGGCGCTGATCGTTGCCGGATCTCCTTCGGCTTCGACAACCGCCAGGGGGCGGTCTTCAGGCCGGGCGCGCGGAACGATCAGAATACGCGGACGGCCTGAATAAGAATCGAGTTCAGGCGCAATGCGGTAGGCAGTGAAGTTGCGGTCGCCGCTCTTGAACCAGCATTCGCTAGCCGCGAGCGCGATGGGTTCCATTGCGGGCAGGGCAGCTTGTGTTGAACTGAGTGTGAATCCGCCGGGCCCGGCTGTCTGGCAGCCTGTCACAAAGATGGCCGCAATCGACAGCATCGCCAGCGGGTTTGCTGAGCCGAGACGGATCACGCTGCCATCCCGAGTGCGGATGCAAGTAGCGGTGCGCCATCATTGCCGCCGTGAGCGTCCTCGATGAGATTCTCGGGATGGGGCATCATGCCCAACACGTTGCCGTTTTGGTTGACGATGCCTGCGATGTCATTGACCGACCCGTTCGGGTTTGTGCCGTTGGCGTAGCGAAAGACGACTTGCCCGTTGTCTTCAAGCGCCTTCAGCGAATCCGCTGCAACGAAATAGTTGCCGTCATGATGGGCGACCGGACAGCGAATGATCTGCCCATCGTGATAGCTCGACGAAAAAGCGGTATTCGCGTTGGTTACCTCGAGCTGGACCTCGCGGCAGACAAATTTGAGAGATGCATTTCGCATCAGCGCACCCGGCAGCAGGCCCGCTTCGACAAGGATCTGGAAACCGTTGCAAACACCCATGATCCTCACGCCGGCAGCGGCCTTGCGGCGGACTGCTTCCATGACGGGCATACGTGCGGCTATGGCACCGCATCGCAGGTAGTCGCCGTAGGAAAAGCCGCCCGGGATGACGATGAGATCAACATCGGGAATATCCGTCTCCGTCTGCCAGATGCAGACCGGCTCGGATCCGGACAACTTCGTCAATGCGGCGATCATGTCCCGGTCGCGATTGAGGCCGGGCAGGAGAAGCACTGCGGATTTCATTTCTCGTGAGTACTTTGCGTATCTCGGTCGGAATGGCCGTTGTTTAAACCATATGCGGTTCAAAGGCGAGAGCGGTTGCTTTGCTTTTCTGTGCAGAGTATCCTGCATATAGTTTAAACTTAAAATAACCCGGGCAAGACCCCGAGGCTATTTGGCTCGGTTGGGCACCGGATACCGAAGCGGACGGAGACACAAGTGGCGAAGCAAACCAGTCGCGTGGAAAGCGGCATGTCGCTCGATTTCGCCGAAAGCATGTCATACGGCGATTACCTGAAGCTCGACACGCTTCTGGCTGCGCAATCGCCGTTGAGCAATCAGCAGGATGAAACACTCTTCATTATCATCCACCACGTTCAGGAACTGTGGCTGAAACTCGTAATCAGCGAGCTGGAGTTCGCCATGCGCCAGCTTCGCGAAGACCGGGCGGGTGTGGCCTTCAAGGCATTGGCGCGGGTGTCTGCCGTCCAAGAGCAGCTCATTTCGGCATGGGATGTTCTTTCGACCATGACACCGTCAGACTACCTGACCTTTCGCGACCGCCTTGGCCAATCCTCGGGTTTCCAGTCCTACCAGTACCGGATGGTGGAATTTCTGCTCGGCGCGAAAGACAAGCGCATGCTTGGGCCGCATAAACACAGGCCCGAGATTTACAATCGGCTGGAAGCTGCTTTTCTGGCTCCAAGTATTTACGATGAGGCAATCGCTCTGGTTGCCCGCAAAGGTTTCGATGTTCCCGAGGCGCTTTTGAAGCGTGATTTTTCGCAGAGCCATACATCCAACGAGGCGCTGCAGGAAATCTGGCTGAAGATCTACCGGGATCCGGCGAAGTACTTCGAACTCTATGAACTTGCCGAAGAGCTTGTGGATGTAGAGGACCGTTTCCAGCAGTGGCGTTTCCGGCACATGAAAACGGTCGAGCGCATTATCGGCTTTAAGAAAGGAACGGGCGGTTCTTCCGGTGTCGGCTTTCTGCGCACGGCCCTCGAACGGACATTCTTTCCGGAGCTTTGGGCGGTCAGAACAGACCTTTAGAGCGTTTCTGGCCTATAGAAGCTCGACCGCGTAATCCTCGATTACCGTGTTGGCCAGAAGCTTCTCGCACATTTCGGCAATTTCTTGTTTGGCCTTTGCCGTATCGGCGGAGGTCAGTTCCAGATCGAAAACCTTGCCTTGGCGTACCATGCCAACATCACCAAAGCCAAGCGAGCCGAGCGCGCCCTCGATCGCTTTGCCCTGTGGGTCGAGGACCCCGTCCTTGAGTGTTACCGTTACCCGTGCCCTGATCACGTTGATGTCTTCCCGATCGTTGTACCTGACTTGCCCTGAAGGATGACTACTTGACCAGGACCGGCCCGGTACCGCGCGGCATTTCGTTCTTGTTGACGATACCGAGGCGGCGCGCGACCTCCTGATAGGCTTCAACAAGGCCGCCGAGGTCGCGGCGGTAGCGATCCTTGTCCATTTTATCCTGGGTTTCGACGTCCCACAGGCGGCAACTGTCCGGTGAAATCTCGTCGGCGACGACAATTCGCATCATGTCACCCTCGAAAAGGCGGCCGCACTCGATCTTGAAGTCAACCAGCTGGATTCCAACGCCGAGAAATAGGCCCGAAAGGAAGTCATTGACCCGGATCGCCAGGGCCATCATGTCGTCAATTTCCTGCGGACTTGCCCAACCGAAAGCGGTGATGTGCTCTTCGGAAACCATTGGGTCATCCAGCGCGTCGGCCTTGTAATAGAACTCGATAATAGAGCGGGGCAGAACTGTCCCTTCTTCCAACCCCAGCCGCTTCGAGAGGGACCCGGCAGCTACGTTGCGAACAACGACTTCCAGCGGAATGATCTCGACTTCCTTAATCAGCTGTTCGCGCATGTTGACGCGCTTTATGAAGTGGGTCGGAATCCCGATCCGGTTCAGGTGTTCGAAAACAAACTCTGAAATCCGGTTATTTAGAACACCCTTGCCCTCGATCACGTCGTGCTTCTTGTTATTGAAAGCGGTCGCGTCGTCCTTGAAAAACTGGATGAGTGTTCCGGCTTCGGGGCCTTCATAGAGGATTTTGGCCTTGCCTTCATAGATACGGCGGCGGCGATTCATTGTGCTTTTTGTTCCTGCTTCATCGGCTTCCCATGAGCAAATAGCGTTCGCAATGCTTACCATCTAGCCGAATCGACCTGAATTCACAATCGCCGAGCGGTCTCAAAAGGGGTGAACTGACAGGAATTCCAGCGAATTGCGTGGCGGCGCATGAACTGTCTGCAGTTTTGGATTTACAGATGAAAACTCGGCGATGGATTGCTATATATGATTGCAGAACGCAGTGGTGATAATCACGATCGGGAGATTTGACGATGAGCGGCATGGACGAACGCAGCGACGCCTTTGAAAACAAGTTTGCGCATGATGAAGAATTGCGTTTCAAGGCCGAAGCGCGCCGCAACAAGCTGCTTGGCCTGTGGGCGGCAGAGTTGCTGGGCAAGGACGGCGAGGATGCTGAAGCATACGCCAAGGAAGTGGTTCTTGCCGACTTCGAAGAAGCCGGCGATCAGGACGTGTTCCGCAAGGTGCGGCGCGATTTCGATGAAGCGGGTGTCGATCAGTCGGACCATCAGCTACGCCGGACAATGGACGAGCTGATGCAGACGGCACAACAGCAGATTTTGTCTGAATAATCAGATTGTTGCCGCGACGAATTGAGGCAGTTTTGTCGCCCGGCTTCAGGCGTCGATCTTACTGAGAAACCTGGCGAAGACCATGAGCCCTTCGGGCCAAGGTCCAAAGCCGGATTCCGAGTTGATATGGCCGGCGTTGCCGGCATCCATGAAAAGGGCGCCCCACGCCGCGGCTATGTCGTCTGCCGCCTCATAGCTGCAATAGGGGTCATCACGGCTTGCAATCACCACGGCCGGAAACGGAAGCGGTTCGCGCGAATAGGGGCCGAACGTCATCAGATGTTTTGGCCGGATCTCCGGGTTTTCAACTTCCGGCGGTGCCACGAGCATCGCGCCTGCGACTGTCTTTTCCAACTCCGGAATGGCCTGAACGGTTGCAGCTGCGCCGAGAGAATGCGCAACGATGACCACTGGCTTGTCTGCTTTGTTGACCGCCTCGGCAATCGCCGCCGTCCATTCCGTCCGTTCGGGCTTTGCCCATGAGCGCTGTTCCACGCGCCGCGCTGTCGACAGCTTCGACTGCCAGCGGGATTGCCAGTGGCCCGGCCCCGAGTTCTGGTAGCCGGGGACGATCAGGATGTCGGCGTCCGAAGCTTTCATCGCCCGTCTGCTCTATACCGAAGAACCGAACACACGGGCAAAAATCGTGTCGACATGTTTGGTGTGGTAGGCCAGATCGAACTTTTCCCGGATTTCCTCTTCCGACAGGACCTTCCTCACGTCTGGGTCTGCAAGGAGTTCGTCAAGAAAATCCTTCCCGTCTTCCCACACTTTCATGGCGTTTCGCTGAACCAGGCCATAGGCATCTTCCCGGCTAACGCCGGCTTGGGTCAAGGCCAGCAAAACACGCTGGGAATGAACCAAGCCTCTGAACTTGTTCATATTTTCCATCATGGTGTCAGGATAAACGACCAGCTTTTCGATAACGCCGGTGAGGCGGGCAAGGGCGAAATCGAGCGTAATGGTGGCATCGGGTCCTATCATGCGCTCGACCGATGAGTGCGAGATGTCACGCTCGTGCCAGAGAGCAACGTTTTCAAGCGCTGGCACTGCATAGGAGCGCACCATGCGTGCAAGGCCCGACAGATTTTCGGTGAGCACCGGATTGCGCTTGTGCGGCATTGCCGACGAACCCTTTTGACCCGGAGAGAAATACTCCTCGGCTTCCAGAACCTCGGTGCGCTGGAGATGTCGGATCTCAACAGCCAGTCTTTCAATCGAAGAGGCGATCACAGCGAGGGTCCCAAAATACATGGCGTGCCGGTCGCGCGGGACGACCTGGGTGGAAACCGGCTCAACCTCGAGCCCCATCGCTGTTGCCACATGCGCCTCGATGCGGGGGTCGATATTGGCGAAGGTGCCAACGGCGCCTGAAATGGCGCAGGTTGCGATTTCCGCGCGGGCAGCACGGAGGCGGCGGAGGCCGCGATCGAACTCGGCATAGGCGGAAGCCATTTTTATGCCGAAGGTCGTCGGCTCGGCGTGAATTCCGTGGCTGCGGCCAATCGTGACCGTATCCTTGTGTTCAAAGGCACGTTTCTTCAATGCACCCAGCAGCTTCTCCAAATCTGTGAGGAGAATGTCGGTTGCCTTCACAAGTTGTACGTTAAAACAGGTGTCGAGCACGTCAGAAGACGTCATGCCCTGGTGCACAAAGCGCGCGTCCGGGCCGACGATATCGGCGAGGTGGGTAAGGAAGGCGATCACATCGTGTTTGGTCACTGCCTCAATTCTGTCGATCTCCGCCACGTCGAAGACGGCGCTCCCGCCCTTTTCCCAGATGCTCTGTGCTGCTGACTGCGGAATAACGCCAAGATCAGCCAGGGCATCGCAAGCATGGGCTTCGATCTCGAACCAGATCCGGAACTTCGACTCAGGCGACCAGATCGCCACCATTTCAGGGCGGGAATAGCGAGGGATCATCGAGGATACTTTCCATCCACAATTCGGTTTGTGGGAATGCACATAAAGAGGCGTTTCGGGGTCGTGCTAGCAGAATTCGACAGGCACCTCAACGCGAGCTGTCTGGCGAACCGAATAGCTCGCGCTTCGAAACGGTGCCGTTCCGGCTTTCGGCTACGTCGGTGTTGATGCGCGCGCCGATTCGGCTGCGGCCCTGATTGCTGCGATGTTGTCGCTGTAGGCTGCGGCGTCGCGGCCTCCGAATACAGCGGATCCGGCTACGAGCACATTGACACCTGCTTCAGCGATCAACGGCGCGGTTTCGGCTGAAACGCCGCCGTCCATTTCGAGTTCAATGGGCCGGTTGCCAATCAAGGCGTTTATGCGCCGCGCCTTATCAAGAACGGCCGGGATAAATGTCTGGCCCCCGAAGCCTGGATTGACGCTCATGACCAGTATCAGGTCGAGCGCATCAAGGACATGTTCAACCACGTCTTCAGGGGTCGCCGGATTGATTGCGACGCCGGCCTTCTTGCCCTCGGCCTTGATGGCCTGCAAGGACCGGTGAAGGTGAGGGCCTGCTTCTGCGTGGACTGTGATGATGTCGCACCCGGCCTTGGCAAAGGCTTCGATATACGGATCGCAGGGCGCGATCATCAGATGGCAATCGAACGGTGCATCGCTGAGCTGCCGCAGGGATTTGACGACGTCGGGACCATAGGAAATGTTCGGCACGAAGTGGCCGTCCATGATGTCAAGGTGAATCCAGTCGGCCCCGGCGGCGGTGGCGTCGCGCACTTCCTGACCGAGTTTGGAAAAATCGGCTGCAAGAATGGACGGTGCGATTCTGATCGGACGGTGCATCTTATTCCTCACTCCCGCCGAATTTTTCCTGCCATGTCGGTTTGACGTCGTTCGGCTCTCTGTGAGCACTGTAGACGCCGCGAGCGATGGCGCGTGACATCGTTGCAGCGGCGGCAGCGCACAGATCGATAAAACCATCGATGTCGAGCACCTTGCCGCTCGTTCCCGTCGCCACAGAGAAAACCAAATCGCCGTCGGACGGCAAATGGGCTGGCCAGATCGCGCGGGCAAGTCCGTCATGGGTGGCGACCGCAAGACGCTTGGCATCCGATTTGGTCAAAACCGCATCGGTGGCGATGATACCGATCGTTGTGTTGGCGAGTTCGGAGTTTTGCAGGTTACGGTATTTGAGCCTGAGGTATGACGCTGATTTTGGCAGCGGCGCGGGCAGACCGATATCCCCGAACTCGCCTTTGCACTCGAAGGGCGCGGCCCAGAAATGCGGACCGCCTGCGACATTCGCGGATCCGATAGAATTCACGGCGCCGATTGCGCCAACGGTGATACCGTTTTCAAGCACCGTGGAGGCAGAGCCAAGGCCGCCTTTCAAATCCGCCGTTGTAGCTCCGGTGCCGGCGCCGGCCGTGCCGATGGAAAAGTCGCTGGCAGCAGCACCGACCGCTTCCTCGCCCAGTTCGCGGTAAGGCGGATAGTGTCCCCAGTCCTTGTTGCCGCCGCCCAGAAGATCAAAAAGGATGGCTGCCGGAACGATGGGGATCACATGGTCGCCAATCTCCACTCCGACCCGTTGTTTGCGCAACGCCGCCTGAACGCCGGAGGCTGCATCGAGGCCGTAGGCGGAGCCGCCGGAAAGGACGATTGCATTTACCATTTCAACGGTGTTGTGCGGTTCGAGCAGGTCGGTTTCACGGGTACCCGGCGCGCCGCCGACGACTGCAACCGATGCCACGGCGCCGCCTTCGCACAGGACGACCGTTACGCCGGATTTCAGATCGCGATCCTCGGCGTTGCCAACCAGCAAACCGCCGACATCCGTTATCAGGTTGCGGGGCCCCGGCGTACGCATTCAATTGCTCCCCGTTGTGGATGCGTCGGACGCTGCCGCGCCGAGATTGGCGGGCTGAAATGTATCGTTGAACCAAACCATGAGTTCAAAGGGGTTATCGTTGCGTTCTCCCTCTTCGTTGAACTCAATTGTGCCGACAGCGGTAAAGAAGGGCTTGCCGGTCATAAATCCAGCAAGCGGTTCGGATGCAGCATCTGCAGATCTTTTGGCCGCGAGCAAAATCTGTCCAGCGGCATAGGCCGGGATGCTGTAGCCGCCGATACCGACTTCGGCCTCATCGAACTGCGATACCGCGCGCTCTGCACTTTCCAGAAACCGTGGCTCCGGCATCGTCACGGCCAGGAAACCGTTGGGCAGTGGCGGCTCGCTTTCAGCGGCATTCAATGCATCTCCGCCAAGGAAACTCAACCCGAGATTTGCTTCGCGACTGTCCCTGGCGATCGTGGCCGCGTCCTGCCTGTCGCCACCGATAAAGACGTGCGTCGCACCGGATCTTTCCAAACGCCGGACCAGACCGAATTGTTTCTCCTGCGAAGGGCGAAAATTATCGACAAAGATCGGCGTTATGCCGATCTCCTCGAGCATCAGTCTAACCGACTCCATGAGTTCGCGGCCGTAAATGGTACCGTCCTCGATCAATGCGATCGGCTCGCCAATCCAGCGTGTCGAAATGATGCGGGTGATCATCTTTGCTTCGTCATCGTTACGCGGCGCCAGACGATAAAAGAGCCAGTCGTTACGGCTGGCGTCTTCGGCGATGATCGCTGAGCGCACACCAAGCGTTACGGCAGGGATCCCGGAAGCCGACAGAACCGGCAACGCGGCCGCCAGGCTCTCCATACAAAGGAACCCGATGACGGCATCCACGCCAGCTTCGACGAAGGCGGTTGCCGCATCCTCGCCACCGGACGCGTCACAGGAATCGGGTTCTTCAAGAATTTCCGCAATGCCCGCACCTGAATTGGCCGCAAGGACCTTGATCCCGCTGACGACCTGATCGCCCAGAACTGAAAAATTGCCTTCCATGGGAACGAGAACACCGATGCGAAGGCCCGCTTCGTTTTCCTGTGCTTGCGTTTCGTTCACAAATAGCTGCATGCACGGAAGGAAGGCGGCAACCAGAAACAATGATCTTACAAGCCTCATCGGCAATTTATTTCCACATGCGACCACATTTGCAACAGCGATATCAGATCGTGCGAGCGCCACCAAGTCGGGCCGCATCGAAACTGTTTCCATGGTTGCGCAATCCACAGAGACGTCGCCGCTCCAATGGGCAAACCGGGCGCCTGGGGCGCTGGTCGCAGGACCGGTTTGGGCAATAAAATCGGGAAAACGGTTTCAAATCGTGATGATGTGTCTATGTATTGCCTGCGACCCGGTTGGATCGGGTTTGTACGGAGATGTTGTGTGTTGGAACGAAAGACCGTTCAGTCCGCGGATTACCGCGATGCCATGTCCCGCTATGCCGGGCATGTTCAACTGGTAACGACAGAGTCAGCCGGCATTCGCCGCGGCGTAACAGTGACTGCCGCCTGTTCGGTTTCCGACAGACCGCCGATCGTTCTCGTTTGCCTCAACCGCTCCAATCCCCACAACGCGATCTTTCTTGAAAGCGGCAACTTCGCGGTGAACACGCTTGCGGTTCAGCATCAGTCAATGGCGTCGGCTTTTGCAGGCCTCGATGAAAAAGATGCCGATGAACGCTTTGCCATGGGGGAGTGGGATACGATTTCCACCGGCTCGCCGACGCTGTGCGATGCCATGGCGGTCTTCGACTGTAACCTGATGGAACACAAGGATATGGCGACCCACATGGTGCTGTTCGGTGAAGTGGTAGGTCTGCGGATCGGCGAGCCCCAGACATCGCTGTTGTTTATGGACCGCCAGTGGCGCAGCCTATAAAATGAAGTGAAATGCGGCGGACGCCGACAAAGGCAAAGGATTTAACCTTGACCGAAAAGCCGAAACCGAGCCCTGAATCCATCGATGACACACTCGCCCTTCTGGATGGTGAGGACTATGTCGCCAGCCGGTCGCTCGCCACGGTTTTGTTTCTGAGCCTCAAGATGCATCGGCCATTGCTTCTCGAGGGAGAGGCCGGCGTCGGCAAGACAGAAATCGCGAAGGTCGTATCCAAAGGCCTCAACAGACCGCTCATCCGGCTTCAATGCTACGAGGGGCTTGATATCTCAACCGCCGTATATGAGTGGAACTATCCGGCTCAGATGCTCGAAATACGGATGTCGGAAGCGACTGGAGAAACCAACCGCAGCGCCATAGAACGCAATATATTCTCGGAGCAGTACCTGATCCGTCGGCCTGTCCTGCAGGCCCTGTCATCCGAAGGCGGCGCGCCGGTATTCCTGATTGACGAACTGGATCGTACAGATGAAGCATTCGAAGCTTATCTCCTGGAATTGCTTTCCGAATACCAGGTGACAATCCCTGAAATCGGCGTCGTCAAGGCGGATGAGCCGCCGATCGTCATCATTACGACAAACCGAACCCGCGAAATTCATGACGCACTCAAGCGCCGCTGTCTTTACCACTGGGTGGATTATCCGAGCGCCGTGGCGGAACTTGAGATCGTGGGGCGCAAAGTGCCGGGATGTAACCCGGATCTTTCGCGGCAGCTCGTTGCCTATGTACAGAAGCTTCGTACGCTCGATCTGTTCAAGAATCCCGGCGTCGCCGAGACCATCGATTGGGCGACGGCGCTGACGGAGTTGAACAGCGTGGCGCTCGATCCGGAGGTCGTTTCGGATACGATCGGCACTCTGTTGAAATACCAGGATGATATTGCCCGGATCGAACAGGGCGAGGGTTGGAAATTGCTGGAGGAGATCAAGTCCGAACTGGAGACGGCTTAAGCTGGGGCGGGCAAGGCGGAGGAGAAACTGAGCAGCGGTATGGGAAGCAAGGACAAGGCGCGGCCGGACGGGAGGCTGGCCGACAACATCGTCTATTTTGCCCGTGCGCTCAGACGCGCCGGGATTAGGGTCGGCCCGGCGGCGGTTACGGAGGCCATCGAGGCGGTCAAGTTGAGTGGTGTCGGTTCGCGGGAGGATTTCTACTGGACACTGCATGCCGTGTTCATCAATCGCCACGAAGATCATGCGGTATTTGACGAGGCATTCCGGCTCTTTTGGCGCTCCCGTCAGCTCATCGAAAAGATGATTGCGATGTTTTCACCCATCGCAGCGGCGCGGGCGCGGGACGAAGAAAAACGTGCTGCGGAAACACGCGCGCAACAAGCCATGCAAAGGGAAGAGGAACGGCGTCTGGCAGACGACAAGGAGGAGATTGAATTCGACGCGCGCTTTACCAGTTCAGGCAACGAAGTCTTCCGCAGTATGGATTTTGCACAGATGTCGGCTGAGGAGATATCGCAAGCCAAGCAGGCGCTGTCGCGGCTTATTCTACCACATGACCGGGTGCGCACCCGCCGGTTCAAGCCGAGCCACCGCAACAGAATTGTCGATCCACGCGCTACGATGCGCACATCCCTGAAATCAGGCGGTGAATTGATCCTGCCACGCTTTCGCGAAGCAAAAGCCGTCCATCCGCCGCTCGTGGTGCTTGCGGATATTTCCGGGTCAATGAGCCAGTACACCCGCATTTTTCTCCATTTCATGCATGTTCTGACTGAGAAGCGCCGGCGCGTGCATACATTTCTTTTCGGGACCCGCCTTACAAATGTGACACGGCAGATGCGCTATCGTGACCCCGATGAGGCTCTGGCCGAATGCAGCGCTGCGGTTGACGACTGGTCGGGCGGTACGCGCATTTGCGAGACGCTGCGGACGTTCAACCGGCTCTGGTCGCGGCGGGTTTTGTCGCAGGGTGCAGTCGTGCTGCTGATCACGGACGGTCTGGAGAGGGAGGGGGTCGACGATCTTTCCTATCAGATGGAGCGGCTCCAGAAGTCGAGCCGGCGACTGATCTGGCTCAATCCGCTGCTGCGATTTGAAGGATTCGAGGCAAAGGCAATGGGCGTGCGTGCCATGCTGCCCTTTGTTGATGAGTTCAGAGCCGTGCACAATTTGGATGCACTGTACGACCTGACCGCTGCGCTGGAGGACGATGGTCGAGGAAAGGTCGATCCGAGGCGGTTTTTGGCAATGACGGCCTAGTCTGAACAGGAGCATATGGACATGGAGAACACAGACATGACGCTTGATCCGCTGACCGTCGCACAACGCTGGTCGGATGAGGGTCGACAGGTGGCGATTGCCACCGTTGTGGAAACCTGGGGATCGGCACCGCGTCAGACCGGAAGTCATCTGGTCATCGATTCGGACGGCAATTTTCATGGCTCGGTTTCCGGCGGATGTGTCGAGGGCGCCGTGGTGAGCGAGGCAATTGACATTCTCGCAACCGGTGAACCTCGAATGCTGGAGTTCGGTGTTGCCGATGAAACGGCATGGAAGGTGGGACTGTCCTGCGGTGGCCAGATCAAGGTCTATGTCGAAAAGCTGGGGTGAAACGTGCGCGTTGAGCTTCTTAAACGCCTGAACGAGGCGCGTGGCAATCGCCGCGCCGTCATTGTCGCAACCAATCTGGAAGACGGCAGCGCCCGGCTGGTGCTTGAGGGCGAGAGCGTTTCCGGCGAACTGGGTGTGGCATTGGATAAGGCCTTCCGGTCGGGTCGATCCGGCACGGTCGAGGCGGACGCAAGGTTCTACTTCCTTAACGTTCATGTGCCGCCGGCGCGGCTTGTGGTCATCGGCGCGGTGCATATCGCTCAATCCCTCGCACCCATGGCGCGGATTGCCGGATTTGATGTCCGGATCATCGATCCGCGCACCGCCTTTGCAACACTGGAACGCTTTTCGGACACGGAATTGATCGCTGAATGGCCGGACGAGGTGCTGGCGCAAAAGCCGCTTGATGCCTATACGGCGCTTGCCGCAGTTTCGCACGATCCCAAGATTGACGATTTTCCACTCAAGGCTGCGCTTGAAGCAAAGTGCTTTTATGTCGGGGCGCTGGGCAGCAGAAAGACCCATGCCAAACGTATCGAACGTTTGCGGAAGCTGGGCCTCGGTGACGAGCAGATTGCCGGTATCGCATCGCCCATCGGCCTTGATATCGGCGCGGCCAGTCCGCAGGAGATTGCGGTCGCAATTCTTGCCGAGATTATTGGGGCTCTCCGCAAGCGACAGGTATCGGTCCGTTGAAGTTCGGAACTGTAAAGACGCAACACGCGCTTGGCGCCGTCCTCGCGCATTCTCTCAAGGCAGGCACGCTGCGTCTCAAGAAGGGCAGGCTGCTCGGCGAGGAGGATATCGAAGCACTACGGGCAAGTGGCGTCGAAGAGATAATAGCCGCACGGCTCGAAGAAGGTGACGTCGGCGAAGACGCCGCCGCCGCCCGAATCGCAAGTGCTCTTAGTGCGGACGGAATACGGCCGGGCGAAGCTGCGACAGGCCGGGTGAATCTTTTTGCAAAAGAAAACGGTCTTTTCCTTGCCGACAGACCGCTTGTTGACCGTTTCAACAGCATCGATCCGTCGATTACGCTCGCGACGCTGGCCGACCGGTCTCAGGTGGCGGCTGGCGACATGGTGGCGACGATCAAGATCATACCGCTTGCCGTGTCCGGGCATCATCTGGATCTCGCCGCACAGGCCATCTCTGTACCCGGTATTGTGACCATGCGCGCGTTTTCAAGCGCGCGTGTCGGCCTTGTTGCCACCAAGTTGCCGTCGCTCAAGCCATCTGTCATGGACAAGACAGCAAGGCTTTTGCAGGAACGGCTCAATGCCTCCGGCAGTACCATCATTGCCGAAGAGCGGATTGCGCATACGCCTGAAGCCGTTGCTTCTGCGGTGGCTGCACTAAAGGACAGTTGCGATCTGATTGTCGCCTTCGGCGCATCGGCGATCGTTGACGCCGAAGACGTAATTCCGTCAGGCATCGAAAGGGCGGGTGGCACTGTCGACCATGTCGGAATGCCGGTCGATCCAGGCAATCTGTTGGTGCTTGGCCATGTCGGCGCCGTTCCGGTGATCGGTGCGCCCGGTTGCGCGAGAAGCCCAAAGGAAAACGGGTTTGATTGGGTGCTTGCGCGGTTGTTATCGGGTGAAACACCGACAGCCGAGGCGATCATGGGCATGGGCGTCGGCGGTCTTTTGAAGGAGATCCAGAGCCGGCCGCAGCCGCGCCTTTCCGGAGAACGTCCCAAAAACAAGGACATACAGGTAGATATCGTCGTACTTGCCGCGGGGAGGGCCAGCCGCATGGGACCGGAAAGCACAGAACCGGCACCGCATAAGCTGCTGGCGCATTTTGATGGCGTACCGCTGATCAGAAAATCATGCGAGACGGCTATTGCCGCGGGTAACGGTGCGGTCCATGTCGTTTTGGGCTATCGGGGCGACGAGATGAAAACGGCCCTGGATGGACTTGCCGTGAATGTTATCGACAACCCCGACTATGAAGAAGGCATGGCCGCTTCGCTCCGCTGCGGTGTTGCTTCCGTCGCAAAGCATGCTCAGGGTGCGCTGATCATGCTGGCCGATATGCCTGCGATTGCCGCCACTCATCTGTCCGCAATGATTGGAGCCTTCAGGAGATCAGGGGGATCCGCAATTATCAGGGCGGTAAGTGGCGAGGTGCGCGGCAATCCGGTCATCCTGCCGCGCGAAACCTTTGACGCCCTGTTAAGGCTGGAAGGCGATGTGGGTGCACGGCAGATCATCAGTGCGTCCGGTCTGCCGATCATCGACGTCGATATCGGCGATGCGGCGCTCCTCGATGTTGATACGCGAGAGGCGGTACTGGACGCAGGCGGCGTGCTAAAAGATTAGCTATGTTCTCAGGAAATTGTTTCAGCGGCGGCCAGGCCACGCTCGATGTCGGTCAGCAGATCCGCCGGATCCTCCAGTCCGATATGCAGGCGTATGACAGGACCGGCCTCCGGCTGCAGCGCTATTGTCCGGTCTTCCAGCCATGACCAAACGGCAAGGCTTTCATACCCGCCCCACGAATATCCGAGGCCGAATATCTCAAGCGCATCCAGAAAGGCATGGGCTTTGGCGCGCCAATTCTTGCGGTCTGTGCCAGCGTCCAGAACGAACGAGAACAATCCGGTTGACCCCTTGAAATCACGCTTCCAGAGCGCGTGGCCGGGAAAGCTCGGCAAGGCCGGATGCAAGACGTCGACAACCCCTCGCATGCCTTGCATTTTCTGTGCGATTTCCAATGCGGAACGCTCATGCTGGGCGACCCTCAGGGCCATTGTCCGCAGTCCGCGCAGGACATGGTAGCTTTCGTTCGAATTGGCACACATGCCCGTGATCATCTGGGCATTTTTCAGTTGCGGCCAGTGTTGCTCGTTGGCCGAGACAAGGCCCATGAGGACGTCGGCATGGCCACCCGGGTACTTGGTTGCCGCATGGATGCTGATGTCGACGCCGAAATCAAGCGGCTTGAAATAGAGCGGCGTTGCCCATGTGTTGTCCATCATCACCGTGATATCGTGCTTGCGGGCAACTTCAGAAATAGCCGGAAGATCCTGAATTTCCATGGTATTCGAGCCTGGAGACTCGGTGAAGATAACGCGGGTATTGGGCTTGATCAGAGCTTCGATGCCAGCACCGATAAGCGGGTCGTAATAGGTGGTTTCAACGCCAAAATCGGTGAGCATTGAATTGCAGAAGCGCCGCGTCGGGAAGTAGACCGAGTCCAGCATCAGCAGGTGGTCGCCGGCCTTCAGATAGGTGAGAAGCGGAAGCGTGACCGCAGCCAGACCGGACGGAAGTATGATCGTTCCCGCAGACCCTTCAAGCTCGTTGACCGCTGTCGACAACGCATCCGTCGTCGGAGTGCCGTGCGTGCCGTAGGTATATTTCTGGTTGCGGGATTCCATGGTTTCGCTATCGGGAAACAACACGGTGGATGCGTGGACGATCGGCGGGTTGACGAACCCATGAAAGTCCTGTGGATCGTTACCCGCATGGGCCAGTTTCGTGTTGATGCCCCACCGCGGTCTGTCGCCTTGCTCAGTCATTGTTCAATCCCATGGTATCCTCGCTAAATTCTCGTTTTATATGGACATTTCGTCCGGTTCAAAGGCGCCTGCAGTCTCCTCTGCGGGTTTTTTGGCAATTGTGCCCAAATTTAGGGCAGGCGTTGAGGGGTTTAACCAAATTGGTCACGAATTGTCGCAATTTTGACATAGGCACTTGACCAGAGCAGCGGTTTTGAATGTGATAGAGGAGTCAAAAGCACGCGGTGGGAGCTCGGGTCTATTTTCAACCCGAGCGCCTCGCGTGCTTATGGGAGTGACACACAGGGCTAACATAAGGGTTGTATACAATGAAAAGAACAATTCTGTCGGCGATTGTCGGCACGGCGGTAATCGGCTTGACGGCCGGAACTGCTTCGGCCACGACGCTAGACGACGTGAAGGGTAAAGACTCGGTGCAGTGTGGCGTGAGTCAGGGCCTGCCCGGCTTCTCAAACCCTGATCAGGACGGAAACTGGACCGGACTAGACGTTGATTTCTGCCGCGCTGTAGCTGCTGCGGTTTTCGGCGATCCATCGAAGGTCAAGTTCACGCCGCTGTCGGCCAAGGAGCGCTTCACGGCGCTGCAGTCCGGCGACGTCGATCTGCTTTCACGCAATACCACATGGACGATGAGCCGCGACACATCGTTGGGCCTGAACTTCTCTGTTGTAAACTATTATGACGGGCAGGGGTTCATGGTGCGAAAGGATCTGGGCGTGACTTCAGCGCTCCAGCTTTCCGGTGCTTCAATCTGCACAAATACCGGTACGACAACGGAACTGAACGTTGCCGACTATTTCCGTGCCAATAACATGGAATACGAATTGGTCGCGTTCGAAAAAGCTGACGAAGTTGTTGCCGCATATGACGCGGGTCGCTGCGATGTCTACACGACGGACCAGTCTGGCCTTTATGCTCAACGGTTGAAGCTGACGGATCCGGCAGAGCATGTGGTTCTTCCGGAAATCATTTCGAAAGAGCCGCTTGGTCCGGTTGTCCGCCAGGGCGACGACGAGTGGCTGAACGTGGTCAAGTGGACCCATTTCGCAATGCTGAATGCTGAAGAGCTTGGCGTGACAGCTGCGAATGTCGACGAAATGAAGGACAGCAACAATCCGGCGATCAAGCGACTTCTCGGCACCGAGGGTGAGTTTGGCAGCGCCATTGGCCTGAGCAACGACTGGGCCTACAACATCATCAAGAACGTTGGCAATTACGGTGAATCCTTCGACCGCAATGTCGGTCCGGACACGCCGCTCGCGATTTCTCGCGGGGTCAACGCTCAGTGGAGCCAGGGCGGACTGCAGTACGGCCCGCCAATCCGCTAAAAGAACGACAACTGCCCGGCAAACCTGCCGGGCAGTTTTCATTTAAGTATAAATACGTTCCACCGGTAAGGTGGACATGGGGAACCGAGGCTCAATTACAGACAATTGGCTGTAACTTGAGCAGGAGACTTCGAAATGGCTTTGCAGGACGTTTCACCGGGCGTCGGACAGCCGAAGGTTGCCATATTCAATGATCCGAAAGTGCGTGGCTGGGTTTACCAGATCGTGCTGCTCGCTCTGATCGTTTACATGGTGATCGTTGGCGTCCAGAACATGTTTGCCAATCTGGCGGCGCAAAACATTGCGTCCGGATTTGGTTTTATTCAGCAAAATGCCGGCTTTGCAATCAGCCAGGCATTGCTTGAATACAACCAGGCAGAATCCAGCTACGGCAGGGTTTATCTCGTCGGATTGCTGAACACAATTTCGATCGCGTTCATTGGCATTATCCTGACAACCGTTCTGGGATTTGTTATCGGCATCGCCCGGCTGTCTCATAACTTCGTGGTTCGACAGGTCGCGACCGTTTACGTGGAAGTCTTTCGGAACATTCCGCTGCTCCTGCATATTTTCATTTGGTATTTCGGTGTGCTCCGGTTGCTGCCACAGCCACGCGATAGCGCTGACCTCGGTCTGCTGGGTCTCCTGAACAATCGCGGATGGTTCGCACCCAAGCCGCTGCCGGAGGAGTTGTTTTTCCTGACCGCGACCGCCTTTGTCATCGGGCTCGTCGTCACACTGGTGATTTCCAGATGGGCGAGACAGCGGCAGGCACGGACAGGACAGCAATTCCCTCTATTCTGGACCGCATTGGGCCTGATCTTGGGTCTGCCTGTGATCGTGTTCCTTTTCTCCGGACTACCTTTGTCTTTCGACTATCCCGTTGCAGGCAATTTTCGGCCTTCCGGTGGAATGACGATCATTCCCGAATTCATCGCGCTGCTGCTTGCACTTTCCACCTATACGGCAGCTTTTATCGCCGAAATCGTGCGCGCCGGTATTCTTGCGGTAGACAAGGGACAGACCGAGGCATCCTTTGCGTTAGGGCTTCGCCAGGGGCCAACCCTGCGACTCGTGATCATTCCGCAGGCGATGCGGGTGATCATCCCGCCACTGACCAGCCAATATCTGAACCTGACGAAGAATTCATCGCTGGCCGTGGCAATCGCCTATCCGGACCTAGTATCGGTGTTTGCGGGTACTGCTTTGAACCAGACGGGTCAGGCGGTGGAAATCCTCGGCATGACGATGCTGACATACCTCGGGCTCTCGCTTCTGACGTCAGCCTTTATGAACTGGTACAACGCCCGAATGGCGCTGGTGGAGAGGTAGGTCATGTCTGATACAACACATAACCCTTCCGTCTCCTTTGTCCGCAGGGAAATGCTTGAAGAGTCGGCGGCGCCCAGCAGTTCGGTGGGTGTCGTCCATTGGGTACGGGAGAACCTGTTTTCCAACTGGTTCAACAGTCTTCTCACCATTCTGGTGATCTATTTCCTTTATTTGATCATCCCGCCATTCGTTCAGTTCGCCTTTGTTGAATCGGTCTGGAGCGGCACCGATCGCGCAGTCTGTTCCACGGAAGCCCAGGGCGGCGTCAAGCCGAACGGCTGGGCCGGTGCCTGCTGGGCCTATGTCGACGCCTATCTCAATCAGTTCATCTATGGACGCTACCCGGACGCGGAACAATGGCGGGTCAATATTGTGTTCCTGCTGTTTTTCGGTGGCCTCATACCGATGCTGATCCCATCGGCACCTTACAAGCGGGCCAACATCCTGTTCATGTGCGTCATTTTCCCGGTGTTGGGCTTCATTCTTCTGACCGGAGGCAATCTCGAATATAACGGCTTTCTGCTGCCGGATGCAGTTATGGAGCCGTCTGCGGTACGCTTCTGGATCGATTACCTGATCATATCGGCGATTGTGTTCGCCATTGGATGGTCGACCGCCAAGGGTACGCAATCGGACCCTATGCCGACAATCAAGACGCTCTCGTGGATCATGGGCGGACTGGCGGTGGTGCTGATCCTGTTTGAGATACCGTTCGGCCTTGAGCCGGTTGAAACAGACCGCTGGGGCGGATTGCTTGTCACGCTGGTTATCGCCATTACCGGTATTGCGGTTTCGCTTCCAATCGGCATCGCGTTGGCGTTGGGGCGGCGCTCGAACATGCCGATTGTCAAACTGTTTTCAGTGATCTTCATCGAGTTCTGGCGCGGCGTGCCCCTCATCACGGTGTTGTTCATGTCGTCGGTCATGCTCCCGTTGTTTCTGCCGGAGGGCGTGACTTTCGACAAATTGCTGCGGGCGCTGATCGGGGTGGCGATGTTCTCCGCCGCCTATATGGCCGAAGTCGTGCGCGGCGGTTTGCAGGCCATACCCAAGGGGCAGTATGAGGGCGCGATGGCAATGGGTCTGAGCTTTGGTCAGATGATGCGCATGATCGTTCTGCCGCAGGCACTGACGCTTGTTATTCCGGGGATCGTCAACACCTTTATCGGCCTCTTCAAGGACACGACACTGGTGTTGATCATCGGACTGTTCGACTTCCTCGGACAAATCCAGTCCAGCTTCACCGATCCGACTTGGGCTTCGCCGGTGCAGTTGTTGTCGGGCTATCTATTCGCTTCAATTGTCTATTTCTGCTTCTGTTTCGGCATGTCGCAGTATTCAACCTACATGGAACGCCGGCTCGATACCGGCCACAGATCGTAAGCAAGGGAAGATGCAATGTCAGAAGAGGCTGTTCACGAGGTCGAAGCCGACCGATCGAAGATGACCGTTTCGGAGACAGACGTCGCGGTCGAAATCACCGGAATGAACAAATGGTTTGGGGATTTTCATGTCCTCAGGGATATCAATCTCAAAGTCATGCGCGGCGAGCGGATCGTTATTGCGGGCCCTTCAGGCTCGGGTAAGTCCACCATGATCCGGTGCATAAACCGGCTCGAGGAACACCAGGCCGGTACCATTGTCGTCGACGGGATCGAACTCACCAATGACCTGAAAAAGATTGACGAGGTTCGCCGCGAGGTGGGCATGGTGTTCCAGCACTTCAACCTGTTTCCGCATTTGACCATCATCGAAAACTGCACGCTTGCACCGATCTGGGTGCGAAAGATGCCGAAGAAGGAAGCGGAAGATATCGCGATGCACTTCCTGGAGCGGGTGAAAATACCGGAGCAGGCGTTCAAATATCCGGGTCAGCTTTCAGGCGGCCAGCAGCAGCGCGTGGCAATTGCCAGATCGCTGTGCATGAACCCGCGTATCATGCTGTTTGATGAGCCGACATCGGCGCTTGATCCCGAGATGATCAAGGAGGTGCTCGACACCATGGTCGGTCTCGCCGAAGAGGGTATGACGATGCTGTGCGTGACCCACGAAATGGGCTTTGCACGCCAGGTCGCCAACCGGGTTATCTTCATGGACCAGGGCCAGATCGTCGAACAGAACGAACCGGGCGAGTTCTTCGACAACCCGCAGCACGAGCGTACGAAACTGTTCCTCAGCCAAATTCTGCATTAGCCGTCGAGCGGGCTTTAGAGCAAATCAGGCTTAGCTTGAAGCATTTGATGGCGGAAGATCGGTTCATTCGGCCAGGCGCGTCGCGCAGCGCGATGTGGG
>JBCCOK010000064.1:0-27315 GCA_039025395.1 Pseudomonadota bacterium | reverse complement strand
CCCAACTGAGCTATGGCCCCTTATGCCCGACAACCGGCAACATTGATATGTGCTGCAAACCGCCGACCGGTGCGGCTATGTAAATCCGCTTCTTGCCGATAGCAAGGTGAAATTGCCGGGCCGACGCCATTTTCTGCAACGATCGGTCAACGTCTTGTGATTGGGCTGAAGTTGTCCCTCAGCTTTCCTCTTCGTCCTCCGAAACGGCAATGATGCCCGATACGTCGTCCTCGTCATCCTCGTCGGTTTCGAGAAACGTATCGTCATCGTCATCGCCAAGCTCGACGTCGTCGTCATCGTCGCCTTCGATATCCGGAATTGTTTCGCCCGTATCGGACGCTTCTTCATCCGCATCTTCAAGCGAGACGATTTCCACGTCCGCCGATTCGGTTTCGGCCTCCGTGCTTTCGGTTTCCGCTTCTACCTTGGGTTTTTCTTCCGGCTCTGGTTCACCGCCGTCGAAAAATGTCACCGGATAGGTTTGCCCTGAATAGGGCGAAACGATCGGATCACGGTTGAGATCGTAGAACTTGCGGCCGGTTTCCGGACAGACGCGTTTGGTTCCTAATTCAGGCTTTGGCACTTCAGGGGCCTCTTGCTTCTTTGCACCCTCGGCATTGCAGGGACGAAACCCCGCTGCAGGGCGCGCTCAATACGATCTAAAATCTGTCGCCTGTCAGAAGCACATTTCCCCCGGCGACACCGTCATGACACAGTCTTTTAGCGCCGGTCAATTACCCCTCTTGGCGTCGTCTGTCAAAGTCTAATTGCGCAAAATTTCCAAGCCTTGCCTGCAACACTGATGACGGGCATTTTTCGCTGTGATAGACGGTGCCGCAAAGGCGGTTCCGGGCTTCGCCGCAGGCCGCATGGCCAGCTATGAAACGGCCCATTGATGCAGGGACCTGAATGCAAATGAATGAGGGCACTCTCCCCAAGCCTGCGGCCGCGCACAAATCCGAAGGCCTCTCAGGCACAGTTCGCATTCCCGGCGACAAGTCCATTTCCCACAGATCGCTTATGTTCGGTGGGCTGGCCAGCGGCCGAACACACATAACGGGTCTGCTCGAGTCGGAGGATGTGCTTGCGACTGGACGTGCAATGCAGGCCATGGGCGCCCATGTGCGCAAGCAAGACGATTGCTGGGTTATCGACGGCGTCGGCAATGGCTGCCTGCTGGAACCGCAAGCGCCGCTCGATTTCGGCAATGCAGGCACCGGCGCTCGTCTGACAATGGGGCTGGCCGGCGCGTACTCTTTCGAGTCGACCTTCATTGGCGACGCCTCGCTCTCGCAGCGCCCGATGGGGCGGGTTCTCGACCCGATGCGGCTGATGGGCGTTCAGGTAAAGGCGGCAGAAGGCGACCGGCTGCCGGTCACATTGCGCGGGCCACACATTGCCAGCCCGATTACCTATCGGGTGCCCATGGCCTCTGCCCAGGTCAAATCCGCCGTGCTTCTTGCCGGCCTCAATACACCCGGTGTGACCACCGTAGTCGAGCCTGTGTTCACCCGGGACCACACCGAAAAAATGCTCGCCGGATTTGGCGCCCAGATATCGGTTGAGACGGATTCGGCAGGGGTCCGAACGATCGCTCTGGAAGGCCAGGGCAAGCTTGCCGGACAGGAAATCGATGTTCCCGGCGATCCTTCGTCGGCAGCCTTTCCGCTTGTTGCCGCGCTTCTGGTACCTGGTTCCAGGCTGACCATCGAAAATGTCCTGATGAATCCTTCGCGGACCGGCCTGATCACCACGCTCATTGAGATGGGCGCGGATATCGTAATGACCAACAATCGCGTTGCCGGCGGCGAGGATGTCGCCGACCTTACCGTTCGCGCGTCCGAGTTGCGCGCCGTCTCGGTCCCGGCAGAGCGCGCACCCACGATGATCGACGAATATCCCGTCCTCGCTGTTGCTGCCGCCTTTGCCGAGGGTGAAACGGTCATGGAGGGTCTCGAAGAATTGCGTGTCAAAGAGTCGGATCGGCTGACTTCGGTTGCCGAAGGCCTGAAGCTGAACGGCGTCGATTGCGAAGAAGGCGAGACGTCGCTGCGCGTTCGCGGCGTGCCGGGCGGGACGGGTCTCGGTGCTGTTTCGGAAGATGCCGAGGTCAAGACTCATCTGGACCACAGGATTGCCATGGCGTTTCTGGTCATGGGTCTTGCTGCGCAGCGCTCCGTTCGTGTCGACGATATATCCGTCATCGCAACCAGCTTCCCTCGGTTCATCGACATGATGTCGGAGATCGGGGCGCGCTTCTCATCCGTTCAAGCGGCTGTGTAGAGATGGGCTTTTGCGTTGCCATTGATGGTCCGGCGGCCTCGGGAAAGGGCACGCTGGCGCATCGCATCGCCGAGACCTACGGATTTCACCACCTTGATACCGGGTTGACCTATCGCGCTGTCGCCAAGGCTTTGCTGGATGCCGGAACGCAACTTGACGATGTTCTCAGCGCCACTGAGATCGCTGATGCGCTCGATCTCGGTGCGCTTGACCGCGCCGTTCTGTCCGACCACAAAATCGGCGAGGCCGCATCGCGGATTGCCGTCATACCGGCGGTGCGCAAGGCGCTGGTCGCGGCGCAAAGACGCTATGCTCAGCGCGAACCGGGATCCGTGCTTGACGGCCGCGATATCGGTACCGTCGTCTGCCCAGATGCGCCGGTGAAGCTGTTCGTAACAGCGTCTCCGGAAGTGCGGGCGAGGCGGCGGCTGGCGGAAGTCCGTCTCGCGGACAATGACGCCTCTTATGATGCCGTGTTGGCGGATTTGCTGAAACGCGATGCCCGCGACAGTCAGCGTGCCGACTCGCCACTGCGCCCGTCTGTCGATGCGCACTTGCTTGATACGAGCGAAATGGATATAGAAGCGGCGTTCCTGGCGGCCAAACGGCTGATTGATGCCGTTCAAAACGCCCGAGACAACACTTGAACCACTGCGTTTGATGCGGCCTGAGCGCCAAACCAGGCAATCTTGATCGCCTGTCGGCCCGTTTCGAACGTGTACGCAACACCAAACACCGGCGCTTCCGGTCCGGCCGCAGCCATTGTCCGGCAAGGACCACCCAGGAGTTTTCATGTCTTCACAATCATCCGCGGAGGACTTCGCGTCCCTCCTCGAGGAATCCTTTGCTACCCGCGATCTGGCCGAAGGTTATGTCGCCAAGGGTATCGTAACCGCTATCGAAAAAGACGTCGCCATCGTCGATGTCGGCCTCAAGGTTGAGGGCCGTGTACCACTGAAAGAGTTCTTCGGCGCCAAGTCGAAGGATGGCGCATTGAAAGTCGGCGATGAGGTCGAAGTTTATGTCGAGCGCATCGAAAACGCGCTTGGCGAAGCGGTTCTTTCGCGCGAAAAGGCACGCCGCGAAGAAAGCTGGGTACGGCTCGAGGCCAAGTTCGAAGCCAATGAGCGCGTTGAGGGCGTTATCTTCAATCAGGTCAAGGGCGGCTTTACGGTCGATCTGGACGGCGCTGTCGCCTTCTTGCCGCGCTCTCAGGTTGACATCCGTCCGATCCGCGACGTGACGCCGCTGATGAACAACCCTCAACCCTTCGAAATCCTCAAGATGGACAAGCGCCGGGGCAACATTGTCGTTTCGCGCCGCACCGTGCTTGAGGAAAGCCGGGCCGAGCAGCGCTCCGAGATCGTACAGAATCTGGAAGAGGGTCAGGTTGTCGAAGGGGTCGTGAAGAACATCACCGACTATGGTGCATTCGTTGATCTTGGCGGCATTGATGGTCTTCTGCACGTCACCGACATGGCTTGGCGTCGTGTCAACCATCCAACGGAAATCCTCTCGATCGGCCAGACCGTAAAGGTCCAGATCATCCGGATCAATCAGGAAACGCATCGCATTTCCCTCGGGATGAAGCAGCTTGAAGCAGATCCATGGGAAGGGATCGGCGCCAAGTATCCGGAAGGCAAAAAGATCAAAGGTACGGTCACCAACATCACCGACTACGGTGCCTTTGTCGAACTTGAGCCAGGAATCGAAGGTCTTATCCATATCTCCGAAATGTCGTGGACCAAGAAAAACGTCCATCCGGGCAAGATCCTGTCGACAAGCCAGGAGGTTGAAGTGGTGGTGCTGGAAGTCGATCCCGGCAAGCGGCGCATTTCACTTGGACTGAAACAGACTCTCGACAATCCGTGGGAAGTCTTTGCCCAGACCCATTCGGTCGGATCCGAAGTCGAGGGCGAGGTCAAGAACAAGACCGAGTTCGGCCTGTTCATCGGCCTTGAAGGCGATGTCGACGGTATGGTTCACCTGTCTGACCTCGACTGGAACCGTCCGGGAGAGCAGGTAATCGAGGAGTTCAACAAGGGCGACCTCGTCAAGGCCGTTGTCCTCGATGTCGATGTCGAGAAGGAGCGGATTTCGCTTGGCATCAAGCAGCTTGGCAAGGATAGCGTCGGAGAGGCGGCTGCCTCGGGCAATCTGCGCAAGAACGCCGTTGTCTCGGCCGAGGTTATGGCGATCAACGATGGCGGTCTCGAGGTCAAGCTTGTCGACCACCCGGACATCACATCCTTTGTCCGCCGTTCCGACCTGTCCCGCGACCGCGATGAGCAGCGTCCGGAGCGGTTCACCGTCGGCCAGACGATCGACGCACGCATCACCAACTTCTCAAAGAAGGACCGCAAAATCACGCTGTCGATCAAGGCGCTCGAAATCGCTGAGGAGAAAGAAGCGGTTGCACAGTTCGGCTCGTCGGACAGTGGCGCTTCGCTTGGCGATATTCTCGGTGCGGCTTTGAAAAAGCAGAATGACGACGACTGACGGTCGTTCGCCTGAGCACCAATCAAGGCCCGCGACTCCAATGTCGCGGGCTTTTTTGTTGGACCGCTGCGGCTACGGGCCTATTTTCTAGTCGGGCGATTGGCATCCAACCAGGGCGGAGCGCATAGAGCGCGTATTTTGAAGCTCGGCTTGGTGTTACCGACCATCACTTTTGTAAGTGTTACGGGGATTGATTCCATGACATTCGCACCTGCAACTGAACCAGCGATCGGTCGCGCATGGCGGTAAAGGCGCCAAGGCTGAGTGCGCCCGTAGACCGGCGCCAGAATGCAATGAGCAGCCTCGACGGCGAGATCCTTGCTGAGGTCGCGGCATCGCTTGGGCGCAGCGGCCGCGCGCTTGAAAGCGCTCTGGTTGACTTGGAAGCCCATGACGAGGCGCACCGCGATTTTCGCGAAAATGGCGATCGCCAGCGTCTTCTGCAGGTAGCGGCAGACCGTGCCTGGGCGCTTTTCGTCCAGTTCGAACTGGCCGGTCTTTCAACGCAGACCCAGTTGGAAAAGCGCTACCGCATCCCGCACGACGTGCTTATGCGCGTAGGAATTCGCAAAGCTGACCCAAAGCGCTAACGAAGGGCGATGTTTGCTCCCCGGCCTTGCCGTGGTAATCTCAAAACCATAAGGCGCAGGAAAGAGCAGGAGTGGTCATGGACTACTACGATCTTGGAACCTATCGCCGGCCCATAACAACCGCGTCCGCCGATGCCCAGCTGTGGTTCGACCGTGGCCTGTTGTGGACCTATGCATACAATCACGAAGAAGCCATCGCCTGTTTTCGCAGGGCCCTCGATCATGATCCGCAATGCGCTATGTCCCACTGGGGCATAGCCTATGCCGTCGGCCCCAATTACAACAAGCCCTGGGAAGCCTTTGAGCCGGAGGAAAAACCGGCCGCACTGGCGATCGCGCGGGATGCCGTAGCGGCCGCATCCGATCTGGCCCTGAATTCCGAACCTGCCGAACGTGCGCTGATCAAGGCAATCCGTGCCCGCTATCCGCAATCGGGCGATGTTGAGGATTTCGGTCCATTCAACGATGCCTATGCCAACGAGATGCGACTGGTTCACGGGTCCTTCCCGGGCGACCCCGATCTCTCAGCCCTGTTTGCAGAGGCCGTCATGAACCGCACGCCCTGGCAGCTTTGGGATCTTCAGACGGGCGCGCCGGCAGAAGGTGCCGACACAGCCGAAGCAATCCGCGTGCTCGAACAGGCTTTTTCCACGATCGAAGGCGCCTGGCAGCATGTCGGTCTGCTGCACATTTATATCCATCTGATGGAAATGTCGCCGCATCCCGAGCGTGCCTTGCGTCATGGAGATCGCCTGGCGACGCTTGCGCCGGACGCCGGCCACCTGATCCACATGCCCACCCATATCGATGTGCTCTGCGGCGAATACGAGAACGTCGTCTCGCGCAACCAGAAGGCAATGGAAGCGGACAAGACCTATCTTGAACGCGAAGGTGCGGACAATTTTTACACGCTTTACCGCTGCCACAATTTTCATTTCAAGATTTACGGCGCCATGTTTCTTGGCCAGGCAAAGACCGCTTTGCAGGCGGCCGATGCTTTGATCGACAACCTGCCGGAGTCGGTTGTCCGGCCAAGAGCCGACTGGTTCGAGGGCTTCGTGCCGATGAAGCAGCACGTGCTTGTCCGTTTCGGTCTATGGGACGACATTCTCGCACAGCCAATGCCAGACGATCGTACGCTCTTTTCCGTCACGACGGCGATGATGCACTACGCGCGCGCAGTCGCCCTTTCAAACACCGACCAGATACGCGCCGCTGAAAACGAACGCGATCAGTTCTTCGCCGCCCGCGATCAGGTTCCCGAATCGCGCATGCTATTCAACAACACCTGCCTCGATATACTGGCCGTGGCAGAAGAGATGCTGCTCGGCGAACTGGAGTACCGCAAGGGAAACCATAAGGCCGCGTTCCGCCATTTACGCAAATCCGTCGAGATCGACGATGCGCTGCCCTATGACGAGCCCTGGGGATGGATGCAGCCCACGCGTCACGCGCTCGGAGCGTTGCTGTTGGAGCAGGGGCAACTGGAAGAAGCCGAAACGGTCTATCGCGCCGACCTTGGGCTCGATGCAACACTTGCCCGTGCCTGCCAGCATCCGGGCAATGTATGGAGCTTGCATGGCCTGCACGAATGCCTGAGCCGTCGTGACGAAACGGTCGAATTGCTTCACATCAAGCAACAGCTCGACAAGGCCATGGCACGCGCCGAAGTGCCGATCCACGCCTCATGCTATTGCCGCCGGAGCGCGGCCTGATGCAGTGCCCGTTGCCGGCCTTCCTTCATCGAGGGCAAGGGTTCACCCTTTCTTGCCCGCCTTGAACTCTTCATAGAGCTCGTCGAGAACACGGCGGCTGAAGCTGCCGATCGTTGCATATTGGGCTTCTGTCAGATTGGCGAGCGATACGCGCGCCGAAGCATCCACCACCTCGAAACCCTTGCCCGGCAGCAACACGACACCCGTCTCGCGTGCCAGCCGGAACAAATAGTCGGTGCCCCTTTCGCCTGTTGCGAACCACTGCGCAAATTCGTCGCCATATAGCTGGGCGCCGAGCCTCTGAAGATCGATAAGATCGTAGTAGTTCACATCGTTCGGACCGCTTTGCGGTGGCAGGCCCATATGCTGGCACAGCGTGCGGTACCGGTGCCGGATGAGCCGTTTTGCGGCATCCTTGTAGTGGCCGTCGATGTCCATCAGCCCATTGAGCGCAAACAGTGTCATTTGCAACTGCTGCGGGACGGAAAGACCTGCCGTATGGTTGAGTGCCACCGCTCTGCTGTCGGCAACGAGCCGGTCGATAAAGCGAAGGCCTGCAACGTCCGTGGTCAGCGAGGAATAACGCTTGTCAAGGACCGTCTTTGTTTTCGGTGGAAGTTTCGCGACGGCATCGTCGATAACGTTGTTGTCGTGCAGGCCGATAACGCCCAGCCGCCAGCCGGTGGCGCCAAAATACTTCGAAAAGGAATAAACGCACAGCGTATTGTAGGGGCATTTGGCAAACAGCGAGACAAAATCATCGGCAAATGTGCCGTAAACGTCATCCGTCACGACAATGAGATCGCGGCGCTTTGAATGGATCAGGTCAGCCAGCGCATCCAGGCAGGCATCCGACAGCTTGTAGGATGGCGGATTGCTCGGGTTGACCAGACAGAAAACCTTGATCGACGGATCTTCGAGTTTGGCGATCTCCGATGCCGGAAACTGCCAGTCGTCATCCTCGTCCATGCGGATATCGACAACTTCCATGGCATAATCCGGCAATGGTGGAATTTCCAGGTAGGGCGAGAAAATAGGTGTGCCGAGCGCCACCTTGTCGCCCGGTGCGATCAGCCCGTTCACTTTGAGGCTCTGGAAAATGTAGGTCATGGCGGCAGTGCCGCCTTCTGTTGCAAAAAGCGAATATTTGCCGCTTGGCGACAGCGTGCCGAACATTTCCTGACCGAGATAGGCGCCGACAATTTCCTCGGCATTCTTTAGCATGCGCGGCGGTACGGGATAGTTGCAGCCCAAAAACGCGCCCACCATCTCGAAAAGAAACTCTTCGCGCTGCAGGTCGAGCTGATCGCGCACAAAGGAAATGGCCGAGCGCAAGAAACTGATGCCCTCGCATTCGGAAAACTGCCCGGCGAAGGCTTCGAAACGCTCAACCATCCCGTCACGCTCGGGCAAACCGCCAAAGCCGCTGTTGAGATAGGAATAGGCGCGTTCGGCTTCCTCGACGGCAAACTCGCCTAGGCGCAGGAAAGCGCGGCGCGGTTGCGTTGCCAGAAAGTTCGGATTGCCACGGCCGGCGTTGAGCATGGCCTTTTCCGATTCAGTGGTGGCAACCGATATCAGCTTGTCTTTGAGCTCGAACGGACTGAGATCTGCAAACTGGCTGAAGTCTATGTCCTGCATGGCGTTACTCACTCTTTGATTACGGATTCTTGGTGATGATGCCGACGATCAACGGTCCCCAAATCGTCAGAAAGACATTGGCAACGGCATAGCAGACCGTGAATGACACGACCGGTGTCGCATTTCCGGCCTTGGCCAGAAGGGCGGCGAAGCCGGGATTGGCGCTGCGACCGCCAACGACACAGCCCAATGCCTCGATGGGATTTCGAATGCGCAGAACGTAGTAGGAAAAGTAGAATACGACGATCTGCGGAATGATTGTCACGCCGACACCCAGGAAGAACAGCGTCAGACCGTATTCCTGCATGGTTTTAAGCGCCTGCGGCCCGGCCGAAATGCCGACAATGGCAACGAAGACGGCAAGTCCGAAATCACGCAGGAAGTTCGAAGCGCCCGTCGGCAGCGCGGCAAACCTCGGATGTGTGCTGCGCAGCCATCCGAACAATAGTCCGGAAAGCAGGCAACCGCCGCCGGTGCCGATGGTAACGGGAATGCCGGCAACCCTGAACTCGATCAGGCCGAGCAGGATGCCGAGCGTCATGCCCAGCCCGAAGAAGACGAAGTCGGTGACGGCGGCGGCTGTGATCTTGTATCCGATCATCGACTGCACCCGATCAAGATCTTTCGGTGCGCCGACAAACAGAAGCTCGTCGCCCTTGTGTACCTCCAGTCCGGCCAGCATAGGCAGGTCACGGCCCATTCTTTTTATGGAAACCAGATAGACACCGTGGCGTGTCTGGACGTCGATCGCGTCATGAATCGCGCCCAGCGTCATGCCGACATACTCGGACTTGGTCAGAATGAATTCACGCTGTTCCTCAACCAGCTGGAAACTGGCTGGAGCGGTTACCTCCTGGCCGAAATAGGACACGGCCTCGCGCAACACATCGGCCTTTCCGGTCACAGCCACGCTGTCGCCCGCCTCGACGACCGTCTCGTCGCTCACCGGCAACGTCTCACCGTTGCGCAGGATCTTCTCGACCGCCGCGTCGGACAAATCGCGGTCGATGTCGATGGCGGTTTTGCCATTCGCCTTGCTGTCGGCGCCGACCGAATAGACACGTGTCACCACCCGCCTGATGGCGTTGAACTGGCCTGGCTCAAGCTCGGCCCTGCCTCCGGACATCTCTTTTGCAAGTTTGATGGCTTCCTGGCGGATATCCCACTTCATCACCATTGGCAGGAACCAGGTCACAATAATGATCGGTCCGAGATTGCCGAAGATGTAGCAGACGGCATAGCCGACCGCGACATTGGTCTGCATGATCTTGATCTCTTCGGCCGAAACGCCGAGCTTCGCGATTGCATCGCCTGCAGTACCGATGATAGCGGACTGGGTCAGACCTCCGGCGGCAAGCCCGGCGGCCGTTCCGCGGTCCAGATCGAAAGTCCAGGCGCTGATGAGAACGCAGATCAGGCCCACGAGACACATGACGAATGCCGATGCCAGCATGTTGAGCGACCGGCGATTGATGGAGCGGAAGAACTGCGGCCCGCCCTGGTATCCGACAGCGTAGATGAACAGCGCAAAGAAAACCGACTTCATCGCGTCGTCAAGTTCGATACCCAGTTGCCCGATCAAAACGCCGACAATCAATGAGCCGGCGACGCCGCCAAGGACGAATTGGCCAATGGTGAGCTTTCCGACAATGTAGCCGAGGCAAACCGTCATGAAGAGCGCAACCAATGGCGCCGCGTCGAGCAACTTGTCGAGAGCCTCTATCATTCCCCTGCTCCACCTTTACTGGTTGTTGTCGTTGCCGATACAACCTTTATCAGTGTTTGTCATGCGTACATGGCGCAAATTGTCACCCGTTTGCAATAACCAAATGATGGACTGCCTGCACAGCCCATTCGCCGGAGGGGTGATTCAGTCCATCATCTGGCCGCAGGCGTCGCGCCATGTAAGCGTGTTGAGCTTTGTCCTCTCCAGCACCGGCGAGAGCCGACGCCGACAGCCTTGCTTTGAAATCGGATCGTGTCGTCCATATCTGTAGGAACACATCAAACAGGTTATTTGGGCATGGCAGGCGTAACGTCCGACACCGAGTCTGGCGGTGCACAGACAACGGACGACCTATCGTTCAAGGCGGAGGAACTGGCCGCCCAGTGGACGGCTTTGAGGGGCAGGCTGATGGCGCTCTGTGTCATAGCGGTCCTGATTTCGGTGGTCACGCCATGGCCGGGACCCCTGTTTTACTTCCCGCTTCTTCTCGCCTTCGCGCTGCTTGGATGGAGCGCCTACTATGTCGAGGCACGACCGTGGCGCAAGCCATGGCATATGTATGCCTTTGCAACGGCTGATTTCGCTTTGCTGGCTTTCACGCTTCAGTATCCGAATCCACTGCTCCCCATTGACGTGCCGCCGCACTTCACGCTTCGATATGGAGGATTTGTCTATTTCTTCGTTCTGCTCGCAGGACTTGCTTACCTCTATAGGCCGGGTCTTGTCCTGTGGGGCGGCATTGCCGGGGCGATCAGTTGGGCCGCCGGAATTTTCCTCCTCGTATCGCATCCTGGCGTGGTCACCCGGCCTGCCGGGAACACGATGGCAGATTTATTGGCGTTGCAGTCCAATCCGCTCTTTGTCGATATCGACGCCCGCATTCAGGAGGCCATGGTTCTACTTATCACGGCCAGTCTGTTGGCCCTTGCCGTCAATCGTGCCCGTTCCATCGCCCTGCGCCAGGCCAATCTTGCGAGCGAAAAAACCAATCTTGCGCGTTATTTTCCGCGCAAGACGGTAGAGCTTCTGGCGACAAAATCCGCACCGCTGTCAAAACCGCGGGAGCACAAGGCGGCCGTGCTTTTCGCCGACCTCGTCGCCTTTACCAGCTGGGCAGAAGAGCGGCCGCCGCAGGAAATCATCAGCGTGCTGCGTCAGATCCATGGCCGGCTGGCCGAAACCGTGTTCCGGCACGAAGGTACGATCGACAAGTTCATTGGCGACGGCGTCATGGCAACATTCGGCACGCCAGAGCCGACGCCACGCGACGCCGTCAACGCGCTCAAGGCAGCCGTCGAAATGGCCGATGAGTTCGATGCCTGGAAACGCACCCCCGCCGGCCAGGCAGTGCGTCCGCTGGATCTGGCGATCGGTGTTCACTACGGGCCGATCGTGATCGGCGATGTCGGCAGCCACAGGCGCATGGAGTTTGCCGTTCTGGGCGATACGGTCAATGTTGCAAGCAGGCTCGAACAGGCAAATCGCGAAATCGGCAGCCGCTGCATCATCAGCGGCGACCTTGTGGATGCTGCCATGGCGGAAAGTCCCGATGAAACCGAAGCTGCCATAGCCCGCTTGCAAAGACACGGGCCGATTTCGCTCCGCGGCCGCAGCGCCGAAACCGAGATCCTCATGCTGCCCGTCGTCGCATGATCTGCCGTCATTTTGCAGTTTTTAGCTATGGGCGAAGATATCCGTTTCGTCCCAGCCGATTAGATCGAGTTTCGCCCGCGTAGGCAGAAACTTGAAACAGGCCTCGGCGTGTTCGCTCCGCCCGTCGCGGTCAAGCCGTGCTTGCAGCTTTTCACGCAGTTCATGCAGGTAGATGACATCGGAAGCGGCGTATTCGAGCTGAGCTTCGCTCAGATCCTGCGCGGCCCAGTCCGAAGACTGCTGCTGTTTGGAAATCTCGATATCGAGCAGTTCGCGCAGATTATCCTTGAGCCCATGACGGTCCGTATAGGTGCGCGTCAGCCGCGACGCGATCTTGGTGCAGAACACCGGGCTGCAGGTCAGACCAAAGGTATGAAACAGCACCGCGATATCGAAGCGGCCGAAATGGAAGATCTTGGTCTTTTTCCGGTCCTTCAGCAGGCGCACGAGATTGGGCGCCTTCTTCTGGCCCCTGGCGATCTGGACAATATCGACACTGCCGTCGCCGGGACAGAGCTGGACAAGACAAAGCCGGTCGCGGTGCGGTTTCAGGCCGAGCGTTTCCGTGTCGATGGCGATATCGCCGCCATAGCGTGCAGCATCGGTTTCGCTGATATCGCCCTTGTGAAGCCTGATCGTCATGCCGGTACCTGTCGTTCTGCGCCTTGATCAACACCCCTGAACGATGTTGACGCCCTGCACATATCCCCAATCCGGTCACCCGTCCACCCGGTTGACGCGCCGCGTTGCCGCACACTCACGGTGTCATCATTCTCTTCCAAAGGAGCGCTCTTTTGGTCCGGCGACCGATCGATAGGAAAGTCTTGCGGATGGATCTGCAGGTCGCCTCAGTCGAACCAGGCAGACCAGCGCGCTTTATTCTGGTCTAGCCATTCCTCGGCAACCATCTCAACGGTCATCCCGCCTGAGGCAATCCGCGCATCGAGGATGGCCATTTCTTCGTTGGAGATGCTGAAGTTCCTGATCGCCGCTTCGGCCGCCGGCCATGTCTTGCTCAGGCGATGCGATCCGGCCTTCCAGATCGGCCCGCTGGGCTTGCCGCAATCATAGGCAAGCGCCGGGTTCACGCCCCAGGCCGGATCATCGTAACAGGCGTCCTCATAGTCCGGAAAGGCCACCCATGAGCCGTCATAGAGCGCTTCGGTGAAGTTCGGGGAATAGACCCAGAGCATGACGGGCTCTTGGTTCGCATAGGCCGCTTTAAGCGTATCGGTCAGCTCGCCAACATCCTTGGCGTGCGACATCTCAAACTGTAGATCAAGCGCCTTGATGCGCTCTTGGTCAAAGCCACCCCAATCGGCAGGCCCGCCGAGATAAAATCCCTTCGGCCGCGACGTGTCAGTTGCAAAAAGCTCTGCGCAGTCATTCAGCGCGGTCCAGTCCGGCAGGCCCGGGCAGCTGTCTTGCATGTAGGCAGGGTACCACCAGCCTTCGACCGCGATCATTCCCGTTTCGCCAAGATCGACGACATTGCCGTCGGCAACGGCTTGCTGGAACGCTTGCTTCAGCGTTGTTGACCAGATCTCCATTGCCACGTCGATCGTGTTGTCCGCTAGCCGGTCCAGCTCCTGCCTGTACTGGGTTTCAACATAGCTCACTGGAAAGCCATTTCGGGTGAGTGCCTCTCCCATGATACGCGTTGAGATGCGTTGTCCGGCCCAGTCATTGAGAGCAAAACGGATGCTCTCGGTCTCATTGTCCTGTGCGCTGAGGGGTGCCGGAAAAAGGGCAAAGCCGATCAATGCGATCGCATAGCGTTTCATGGGGTCTCCCGGCTGTCTGTGTCAGATTTAAATCTGTGTCATCCTGGGTAAACGTGACAATAGGGACAGAGCAAGGTGCCGATTGCAACATTTTTCTTGGGTCCATTTGTTCCATTTTTGTTCTTGCTTGCGGCGATCATTAGTTGTATGCAAAAAACACGCAACTTTGAGACGCAAAAGAGACTGAAAGGGCTCTGCCGATGGTATCACGTGTCAGCACAGTTTCCTTTCAGGGTATCAGCGCCGTACCGGTCGATGTCCAGGTTATGGTCGCGCCGGGCAAAGTCGGGATGAATATTGTCGGCCTGCCAGACAAGGCTGTTGCGGAAAGCCGCGAAAGGGTCCAGGCCGCGCTGCATGCCTCCGGGCTTTCGCTGCCGGCCAAGAAAGTGACGGTCAATCTTGCGCCTGCTGACCTTCCCAAGGAAGGCAGTCATTTCGACCTGCCCATTGCGCTCTGCCTGATGGCAGCACTCGGTGCTATCCCCGCCGATGCGCTTTCCGGCTATGTGGTGCTGGGTGAGCTTTCACTCGACGGCACGATCACAGCCGTGACCGGAACGCTGCCTGCAGCGATTGATGCCAACGGCCGCTCCATGGGTCTGATCTGTCCTATGGAGTGCGGTCCCGAGGCGGCCTGGGCAAGCGCCGATCTCGATATCCTGGCGCCGCGCAGCCTTATTGCCATGGCCAACCATTTCAAGGGCACGCAGGTCCTGTCGCGGCCAGAACCGGCGATGCGCGCCGCCGCGACCGACCCGCCCGATCTTGCCGACATCAAGGGTCAGGAGACAGCGAAGCGGGCGCTGGAAGTGGCGGCGGCCGGCGGGCACAATCTCCTCATGTCGGGTCCGCCAGGGTCTGGCAAGTCGATGCTTGCCGCCCGCCTGCCATCGATCCTGCCGCCGCTTTTGCCGTCCGAACTGCTTGAAGTCTCCATGATCCATTCCATCGCCGGCCTTTTGACCGGCGGCGAACTGTCGGACCGGCGTCCGTTCCGCGCGCCTCATCATTCCGCTTCGATGGCGGCGATGGTCGGTGGCGGCTTCCGCGCCCAGCCGGGCGAGGTGTCGCTTGCCCATAATGGCGTGCTGTTTCTTGACGAGTTTCCCGAATTCACACCGCAGGTGCTCGATTCCCTGCGCCAGCCGCTCGAAAGCGGAGCGTGCGTCATCGCGCGGGCCAATCACCATGTCAGCTATCCGGCACGCATCCAGTTGATCGCCGCAATGAACCCCTGCCGCTGCGGGATGGCCGACGAGCCCGGCCACAGCTGCGCCCGCGGTCCCCGTTGCCGCAGCGAGTATCAGGCGCGCATTTCAGGCCCGCTTCTCGACCGCATCGACCTGCGCATACAGGTTCCGGCGGTCACCGCCGTCGATCTGATCAAACCCGGCACGAGCGAGCCGAGCGCCGTGGTCGCAAAGCGCGTAGCGCTGGCGCGCGAACGCCAGAAGCATCGCTATACACAACTGGGTCATCCCGGCGTCAACGCCAATGCCGTCTGCCCGACATCGCTGATCGAGACGGTTGCGGCCCCCGAGGCATCCGGTGCCGCGCTGCTTCAGGCTGCAGCCGAGCAGATGCGATTTTCCGCCCGCAGCTATCACCGGGTGCTGAAAGTGGCCCGCACGCTTGCCGATCTCGACGGCGCCGACACGGTCGGCCGTATTCATATCGCCGAGGCGATATCCTACCGCTTGCCCGGCGAAGGGCTTGCGGCGGCGGCGTGAGTGCCGCCGCCGCTTCTTGCCTGTCAGCGGTTGTCGGCTTGCGCGCGCACGCGCAACAGCCCCAACTGCGTGATCCCGTAGGGGCCGCCGCCTTTCGAGGCGATGTAGCCCCGCCGTTTCAGTTTTCTGAAGAGGCGCTGATCGCAGCCGTTCCAGAACCAGCCGTCCCTTGTCACGCAGCGCTGGCTAACGATGCGGCCGCGCGGGTCCTTTTCAACCACTATATGACCGCCCTGAGCCAACAGGTGCAGCACCCGTTGCTCTCGCTTTGAGATGTCCATGGATATGTCCGAAGTCTTATGCGGATAAAACAATGCATGCCCCGGCCTTGCCGGCGGCAGCGTGGCATTGTTCGCCCGGTCTTCCCTGACCGGGCTTTATCGGGACTCGAATAGTCCGCGCATCAAGACTCCGTGGGTTCGAAACGCCTGATTAGGCAATCGTGCAGTCGATTGCAAGTCTGCGTTCAGTCCGTTATGGGCCGACGCATCAATCGGTCAGGCCGAGTGCAGAGAACAGCGTGTACTTGTCCCAGACCACCCAGGTCTCGGCGATCTTGCCATCCGCATCATACTCGTCGATCGAGATGCCGGCCCAGGTGACGGTTTTGTCCGTCGGTGCAAGGCCCTCGTAAGGACCCTTCTGCGTGCCGGTAAATGTCCATTGGGTAGCGACGCGATTGCCCTCTACGACCTGCATCTTGAATTCCACCTCCGTGCCCGGGAAGGCGGCATGATAGGACGCGATGATACGCTTCAGCTCATCGAGGTTGACACCCTTTTCGAAATCGGTTGCGGCGACCGGTTCCTGGTTGTTGATATAGCCAGGCGCAAAGAGCGTATCGGGATCGACGTCGAAACGGCTGTCCCACCACTGTATTGATTTCCGCGACGTTTCCTTTTGCGCTTCGACTGTTGCCGCGTCCGCGCCGCCGCTCTGCGCCGACATCATCGTCGGTGCTGCGAGGAGCGCTGCAGTGGCAATGGTCGCTGCGAAAATCCAGGATACAAAAATTGAGCGCTTCATGAGATACCTCCAAGGCGTTGCCCTTTGGTCAGGTCCAGTCTAACGGTGCCACCATATAGCAGCCCGTTGGCATTTGCTGGCCACCTCGCCATACGCCGGATCGGAGGCAAGGCTCAGCCGCTTCCCGTTGATCCGAAGCCGCCTGTGCCGCGTGCGGTCGGTTCTGCAAACCGGCGTTCCTCTATCAGCGCCTGCACCACGGGCGCGACGACCATCTGCGCGATGCGCATGCCACGATTGATGGCAAAGGGCTCAGGGCCGTGATTGATGAGGAGCACCTGCACCTCGCCGCGGTAGTCGCTGTCGATCGTGCCCGGTGTGTTGAGACAGGTTATGCCGTGCCGGTTGGCCAGGCCGGAGCGCGGCCTGATCTGCGCTTCAAAACCGGCCGGTATCTCAAAGATTAACCCGGTTGGCACCAGTGTCCGCGTGCCCGGCGATAAAACAATCGGTTCTTGCGCCGGGTTGGCGGCACGTAGATCCATGCCCGCGGCGCCCGCGGTCTCGTAGGCGGGCAAATCGAGGTCTTCGCCGTGCGGAAGGCGCACAATTCCCACCACCGGGCTTCGCTCACCGTTTCCGGCATGTTTTTCGGGCAGACCGTCGATCATGCGTCACTCTTGCCGCACGGTCCCGCTTCGTCAATTGCCACGCCGCGCGCCAAGCGTTAGAAGGGCCGCAATTCAACAGGATTTTCTCTGCATGACAGATCATCTGGCCAAGGCCGTTGCACGCCGGCGTACCTTTGCGATCATTTCTCACCCCGATGCCGGCAAGACAACGCTCACCGAAAAGCTCTTGCTGTTCGGCGGCGCCATCCAGCTTGCAGGCGAGGTCAAGGCAAAGAAGGACCGCATCCACTCGCGCTCCGACTGGATGAAAATCGAACGTGACCGCGGCATTTCCGTCGTCACCTCGGTGATGACGTTCGAATATGGCGATCACGTCTTCAACCTGCTTGATACGCCCGGCCACGAGGATTTTGCCGACGATACCTACCGCACGCTGACCGCGGTCGATGCGGCGATCATGGTGATCGACGCTGCCAAGGGCATCGAGCCGCGCACGCTGAAACTGTTCGAAGTATGCCGCCTGCGCGATATCCCGATCATCACCTTCGTCAACAAGCTGGACCGCGAAAGCCGGGATCCTTTCGAAATTCTCGATGAGATCGAAGACAAGCTCGCGCTCGACACGGCCCCGATGACGTGGCCGATCGGGCGCGGAAGGACTTTTGCAGGTACCTACCATCTGGCCGACAATGCTGTGCGGCAAAAGGACAGCGAAACAACGCCGACACCGGTCAACGGTCCGGAGGCAGACAGTGCTGCCGGCCTTTTGCCGGAAACCGAGCGCGACGGCTTTATCGAAGAAATCCTGCTGGCCATCGAAGCCTGCAGGCCGTTTGATCAGGGCGCTTTTCGCGAGGGCCATCTGACGCCGGTCTTTTTCGGCTCCGCCTTGCGCAATTACGGCGTTCGCGATCTCATCAACGCGCTCGGCACCTACGCGCCGCAGCCGCGGGCCCAGCAGGCCGATACCCGCCTCGTCAATGCAACGGATCCGAAGATGACGGCCTTCGTTTTCAAGATCCAGGCCAATATGGATCCCAACCACCGCGACCGCATCGCCTTCGTGCGTGTGTGTTCGGGCCGGCTGCAGCGCGGCATGAAGGCCCGCCTGTCGCGCACCGGCAAGACGCTCGGCCTTTCGGCCCCGCAGTTCTTCTTCGCCCATCAGCGTCAGCTTGCCGACGATGCCTATGCCGGAGACGTGGTCGGCATTCCCAATCACGGCACCTTGCGGATCGGCGATACGCTGACGGAAGGCGAGGATATCGTCTTCCAGGGCGTGCCGAATTTTGCGCCGGAAATCCTGCGCCGCGTCAGGCTTGAGGATGCCATGAAGGCCAAGAAGCTCAAGGACGCTCTGCAGCAAATGGCCGAAGAAGGCGTCGTGCAGCTGTTTTCGCCAGAGGACGGCTCGCCGGCTATCGTCGGCGTGATCGGCGCGCTGCAACTGGATGTTTTGCAGGAGCGTCTGAAGATCGAATACGGTCTACCCGTCGGGTTTGAAGCGGCACGTTTCAATATCTGCCGCTGGATTTCAGCCGACGCGGAGGCGGATGTCGACCGCTTCATCGACGCAAAGCGCGGTGACATCGCGCGCGATCTCGATGGTGATGCGGTTTTCATGGCATCGGACGGTTTCTCGCTGAATTACGAGGCGGAACGCTGGCCGGCGATCCGCTTCGCCCATGTCAAGGAATATCACGCCCAGAAGGCTGCGTGACCGACATAAAGGCCGGGAGCAGGACGTGACAATAGAGCAGTTTCAGGTTCGCAAGGACAACCTCACCAACCACCGGCTTGTGTATAGCGCCACACCAAAGCTGGAGGAGGGCGAAATCCTCGTCCGGGTCGAACGCTTCGGGCTGACGGCCAACAATATCACCTATGGCGTCGTCGGCGAGCGTATCGGCTATTGGCACTTCTTTCCGCCTGCCGAAAACGAAGACGGCGGCTGGGGCATCATACCCGTTTGGGGTTTTGCCGATGTGATCGAAGCAAGGACGCCGGAGGTTCCGGTAGGCGAGCGGCTCTATGGCTATTTTCCGATGGCGACCCATCTGGTGATGCGGCCGGACAAGGTGAGCCCGGGGCGGCTCTTCGACGCCGCAGAGCACCGGGCGCAGCTTCCGCCCGTCTATAATTCCTATGTGCGGCTTTCCGATAAGCCCGATTATGAGCCCGCCATGGACGACGCCCGCGTCGTCCTGCAGCCGCTTTATGCGACATCCTTCTGCCTGCATGATTTCTTTTCCGACAATGACTGGTTCGGAGCCGAGCAGCTCGTTGTCATGAGTGCCTCCAGCAAAACGGCGATAGGCCTCGCCTATGCGCTTGCCGACGACGCTGATGCACCGCAAAGCATCGCCATGACGTCGCAGCGCAATCTTGATCAGGTAAAGGCGCTTGGCCTCTACGACCGGGTTCTCGCCTATGATGCGTTTGCCGACGTCGATTGCGGAAAGGCGACTGCAATCGTCGATATGTCGGGCGCGGGCTCCGTATTGTCCGCCCTGCATGTCCACCTTGGGGACAGCATGCGCTATTGCTGCAATGTCGGTCTGACCCATTGGTCGAAAGAGCGCACCGGCCCCGGTTTCATCCGCGACCGCAGCGCCATGTTTTTCGCCCCAGGTCACATCCAGAAGCGCGCAGCCGAGTGGGGCAAGGGGGAATTCGAACGCCGCGCATTCGAGTTCTGGCGCCAAGCGGCAAAAAAGAGCACTTGGCTTCACTACGAGAAGTCAAAAGACCTTAGCGATGCGGGGCCGGTCTTCGATGCCTTGCGCGATGGCAAGGTCGCACCGCAAACCGGGATTGTGGTCGCGCTGTGAAAGACGTGGCGATCAGCTTTTTATGAACGTTCCCGACTGCAGTTCGCGGATGGCCTGATACAGCTCCTCGCGGCTATTCATGACAATCGGACCGTGCCAGGCGACCGGCTCTTCGATCGGCTTGCCGCAAACCAGCAGGAACCGGATACCGTCGTCACCGGCCTGAACGGTGATTTCATCGCCCGTATCAAACACCACCAGGGTACGGTCGCCCGACTGGTCGCGCAACAGGATCTCTTCGCCGCCGATTTCCTTTTCCGTCAAAACGCCAAACGGTTCCGACGCGCCGGAAAACCGGCCCGAGCCTGCAAAGACATAGGCGAATGCCGAGCGGTAGGTATCGACCGGAAGCGTCTTGCGGCGGCCCGGCGGCACCGAAATATCGAGATACAGCGGGTCGGCCGACACACCGTCCGCGGGCCCGGATTTGCCCCAGAATTCACCGCACACGATACGGGCGACGGTGCCATCATCATCGATGACTTCGGGAATGTCGGCAGCGCTGATGTCCTGGTAGCGCGGTGCAGTCATTTTCAGCGACGACGGCAGGTTGGCCCACAACTGGAAGCCGTGCATGCGGCCCTTCCCGTCGCCCTTCGGCATTTCCTGGTGCATGATGCCGCTGCCGGCCGTCATCCACTGGACATCGCCTGCACCAAGTGTACCGCGATTGCCGAGACTGTCGCCATGGTCGACCGTGCCCGCGAGCACATAAGTGATCGTTTCGATGCCGCGATGCGGATGCCAGGGAAAGCCGGCGAGATAATCCTGCGGATCATCGTTGCGAAAATCGTCGAACAGCAAAAACGGGTCGGCCAGCGAAGGATCGTCGAAACCGAATGCGCGGTGCAGTTTCACGCCTGCGCCCTCGATTGCCGGGATCGCCGATGAAATCTGTTTGACCGGTCTGATGGACATGGTGTCGTCTCCTCTGACGAGGAATATAGCAAGCGTCTCCGGCGCTATAAGGATGACGACGGAAACGCACCGTTCGAAAATCCGAAACGGTTTTGAACCTGACGTACTTTAAAGCGAGACAAGCGGGATGGCAGTCGTGTCCTTGATATCTTCCATCACAAAGGAAGCGCTGACATCGGCGAGCGGCACGCGGGCAATGAGCCGCTGGTAGAGCCGGTCATAGGCTTTGACGTCGGCAACACGCGCCCGCAACACGTAATCAAGTTCGCCGCTGGTGCGGTATACGCCGGTAATCTCTGGCAATCCGGTGACGGCATCGCGAAAGCGCGAAAGCCAGTCCGGATCATGATTGGCGGTGCGCACAAAGATGAAGACCGACAACCCGCAACCGACCTGCTCGGCGTCAAGCAGCGCCACCCGGCCGCGGACAACGCCGCTTTCCTCCAGTCCCTTTAGCCGTCGCCAGCAGGCATTGCGCGAAAGATGCACCCTTTCGGCCAGCGAATCGATCGAAAGGCTGCCGTCTCGTTGCAATTCGCCCAAAATCTTGAGATCAATATCGTCAATCCTACGCATGTTTGGGACAAATATCCCAAAATTGGATGAAAATCCAGAAAGAATGGGAAAAAATCCCCAACGGTCCGGCCTATTCTGTCAGAGAGAACAGCGCTGCGATTGAGGGAGCAGAACAATGGCGAAACCGATCACCCGGATGTTCACGGACCATCCGCAGTCCGTCGATGAAACCTACTTGCAGCATATGCGTTTTGCCGCCGGTTTTTCAGGACGGCTGTTTCTCGCATCATGTGCTGCCTTTGTGCATGCCTTTCTTCCCTTTCTTTTCGAAAAGACGGCAAGCGGCATGATCAACGCAATGCACCATCGCATGCACAATCGCAACGGCTAGCAAAAAGGTGAGCCATGTGCGGTTCGAACCGCGCTGTGCCGGTCAGGTAATCGCAGTCTGAAGCGCCAATGCAATTCGGCTCGCAAGCTTTTCGGCAACCTTTTGCTTATCCATTTCCGGCCAGTCTTCGAGACTATCCTCAGAAACCACGCAGACCCGGTTGCGGTCGCCGCCCATCACGCCGGTTTCGGCTGAAACATTGTTCGCGACGATCCAGTCGGCACCCTTTCGCTTGAGTTTCGCGCGGGCGTTGTCAATCACATTCTGTGTTTCTGCGGCAAACCCGACCACAAGGGATGGGCGTTGCCGGTGATGGCCGACCGTTTTGAGGATGTCCGGATTCTCGGTCAGTTTCAGAGGCGGCGGCGCTTTGCCATGCTGTTTCTTTATTTTTTCGCCCGCTTCCCCTTCGGCGCGCCAGTCGGCGACGGCTGCCACCATCACCGCGACATCGGCAGGGAGCAATTGTTCCACGGCGTCGAGCATTGCGCGCGCGCTCTCCACATGCACTGTCGCAACGCCGTTGGGATCGGGGATTGTGACGGGACCGGAGACCAGCGTCACGGCAGCGCCCAGCGCCGACAACTCCGCGGCGATTGCATGTCCCTGTTTTCCGGAAGATCTGTTGGCAATGTAGCGCACCGGATCGATGGGTTCATGCGTCGGCCCTGACGTCACGATTGCCGTCTTTCCGGCCAGCGGTTTCGGCCGGTTGTCGAGAATGGTCTGCAGCGCCGCGACAATGTCGAGCGGTTCGACCATCCGGCCAATGCCGGCTTCTCCGCTCTCTGCCATCTCGCCCCGCGCCGGCCCGATCACATAAGCCCCGTCCTGCCGCAGCAAGCCCATATTGCGCTGCACGGCGGGCGCACGCCACATCACCGGATTCATCGCCGGTGCCACCAGCATCGGCCGATCGCTGGCGAGCGCCACCGTCGATGCGAGGTCGTCGGCAAGACCGAGCGCCATCTTGCCGATAAAATCGGCCGTTGCCGGCGCCACGATGACAACATCACATTCGCGGGCAAGACGAATATGGCCGACATCCTGTTCGTCCTCACGCGAAAACAGCGTGTCGAACACCTTGTCGGCTGCCAGCGCACCAACCGCCAGCGGTGTTATGAATGCCTTTGCGCCCTCGGTCATGACCGGTCGGACATGGGCACCGCGTTCGCGCAATCGGCGGATGAGATCGAGGCACTTGTATGCGGCGATCCCGCCGGTGATGATCAGCAGGATCCGTGTGCCTGCCAACGGCTTGCCGATTGAATGCGCCTCGTCGCGATTCACCACCTCCGCGATTGCGGGGGCCGCCGCGTCCCGCAACATCTGGCGCACCTCTTCTTCCATGGAGCGGCCGTTGCGCGCTGCGCGCTGGCGCAGAAGCTGCTTTGTCGTGTCGTCCAGATTGCGTATCGTGATGCTGGCCATGGGCGATCGTCCTGATCTCTTTCGCCCAATATGCTATCATTGAAATCAAATTACAATTGAAATGCGATATAAATCGCAGTCAATGCAATCAACCAAAGGGCGATCCGCCCCGATCTCGAATAGCGTGCCTCGGCCTTTCCGATGGCCTTGGCGGTCTCGCCGTCAAAACGGAGGCCCTCTCGGGTCATCACGTCCAGTTCCTGTGAAAGCCGCTCTGCGCGTTGGGCAAATTCCGGCACCTGCTCGGCCAGCTTTGCCGCCGCCTGCAGGCCGTCCTTGAGGTCGCTGACAACGCGGCCCGGTCCGAGGTTACGCGCGATCCATTCTCCGACCACCGGTTCGGATGCTTTCCACATGTTGAAATGCGGATCGAGCAGCCTGGAAACGCCTTCCACCACGACCATGGTCTTCTGCAGCAGGATCAGTTCCGGCCGCGTCTGCATGTCGAACAATTCTGTCACCTCAAACAGAAGCGTCAGCAGCTTCGCCATCGAGATGGTCTCTGCCGACTGGCCATGGATCGGCTCGCCGATCGCCCGTATGGCCTGCGCGAAACTCGCCGTATCGTGATGGGGAGGCACATACCCCGCCTCGAAATGCACCTCTGCAACCCGCAGATAGTCGCGACGGATAAAGCCGTAGAGGATCTCGGCCAGAAAGCGCCGCTCCCGTTTGCCCAGACGGCCGACAATCCCCATGTCGACAGCAACGATGACGCCTTGCGGATCGACAAACAGATTGCCCTGGTGCATGTCCGCGTGGAAGAACCCGTCGCGCAAGGTATGACGCAGGAACGACTGGATGAGCACTTCCGCAAGGTGCTGACGGTTGTGGCCAGCAGCGACCAGCCTGTCGATTTCGGCGATCTTGATTCCGTCAATCCACTCCATCGTGACAACGTCGCGCCCGGTCCGTTCCCAGTCGACGCCGGGGACCCGAAAGCCCGGATCGTCGCGCGTGTTTTCGGCGAGTTCCGAAAGGGCTGCCGCCTCCAGCCGGAGGTCCATTTCGATCTTCGTTGTCTGTTCCAGCGTGCGGACAACATCGATCGGCCGCAGGCGTCGCGTCGACGGAGCGAAGCGCTCAAACAGCCTTGCGACCAGAAAGAAGGCATCGAGATCGTGATAGAACCGTTTGCGAATACCGGGCCGGACCACCTTGACGGCAACTTTGCGGTCACCATTTGCGTCTTTGACATGGGCTGGATGAACCTGGGCGATCGAAGCAGCCGCAATCGGTTCGGAAAAATCGCTGAACAGATCGTCAATCGTGCGCCCAAGCGATTCGACAATGCGTTCCTGGGCCTTTTCCGTCGGAAACGTATCCATGCGATCCTGCAGCAGCAACAGGTCATCGGCCAATGCGTTGCCGACGACATCCGGCCGCGTGGCAAGGAACTGCCCGAGCTTGACATAGGACGGGCCAAGCCGCTCCACCGCTCGGGCCAGCCTTTCGGCACGGCCGACCTTTTGCGCCTTGCGGCGCGCGATCAGCGTACCCGCCCGGTGCGCCAGTTTGGCCGGCCCGCGAAGGCCATCGTCCGGAAGCGATGCGATGACACCTTCCCGCGCCAGCACCCAGACAGCGCGCAACAGTCGGAAATAGGCTAGGAAACTGATCATGGACTGGCGGGCCGTCTCAGCAAGGCAAGCGCTCTAGAGCTTCCAGCCGGAATGCAGGGCGGCGACGCCGCCTGTGTAATCCGTCCACGACACGCGTGAGAAGCCTGCGGCTTCGATCATGCGGCTGAAGTTTTTCTGGTTTGGAAACTTGCGGATTGACTCAACGAGATACCGGTAGGATTCGCTGTCGCCGGCCACCACCTTGCCGATCTGCGGAATCGCGTTGAAAGACCAGCTGTCATAGGCCTGTTCAAGCAGCGGCATGCTGACCTCTGAAAACTCCAGGCACAAAAATCGGCCACCGCGCCTGAGAACCCGGAACGCTTCCCCGAGCGCCACGTCAATATGGGGAACATTGCGAATACCGAAAGCAATGGTGTAGGCATCGAAGCTGTTGTCCTCGAATGGCAGGTCCTCGGCGTTGGCCTCGATGAACTGTAGCCTGTCATCAAGCTTGCGCCGTTCCGCGCGCTGTCGTCCCATGTCGAGCATGGCTTCACTGATGTCGAGCACCGTCACTTCTGCGTTGCGCCGCGATGCCTCGACGATGCGCATGGCAATGTCGCCGGTGCCGCCCGCTACGTCCAGCACACGATAAGTGCCGCTGCGTGGCGGGTTCAGCGCAGCGACCATTGCATCTTTCCAGACCCGGTGCATGCCGAACGACATGACGTCGTTCATGAGGTCATACCGTCCCGCAACCCGAGAGAAAACCGTGTTGACAAGACCTTGCTTTTCGCCCTCTCCGACCTGCCTGTAGCCATAGGAGGTCTCCATCCCGCCTGTTGCCGACGTACGCGTTTCAGACATTGGAAAAAACTCCGATACTCTGTTCAGCCGGGACAATAGCCTAAGGTGGAAAGATGCGCTATCAGGCTGATCTGTTTGCAGGTGCGGCAATGTCGCGCTGCTTATAATTTACCCAGCTGAGAAAGCCAACGCGCCGGAAACCAATGCCCGAACTGCCTGAAGTCGAAACCGTTCGTCGTGGCCTGCAGCCATCAATGCAAGGTGCGCTTGTCGAGCGTCTTGAGCAGCGCCGTGCGGATCTTCGATTTCCGTTGCCGGATAACTTTGCCCGCCGCATCGAGGGCCGCCGCATAACCGGTGTTCGCCGGCGCGCCAAATACCTTTTGGTCTCATTTGATGATGGCAGCCTTCTCATCTCGCATCTTGGCATGTCCGGCTCCTACCATGTCCAAAACGGCGATGGCGGCAAGACGCCGGGCGCGTTTCACCATGAGCGAAACAAGCAAAGCCGGCACGATCATATTGTCTTCCACGTTTCCGGCCCGGCGGGCAAAGCACGGATCGTCTACAACGATCCGCGCCGCTTCGGTTTCATGTTGATGACGAAGAGTGACGATCTCGAAAACCATCCACTCATCAGTGAACTCGGTGTCGAGCCGACGGGAAACGCTCTCAATGCCCCCTATCTGGCCCGCCGCTTCGCCGGCAAGAAAGCGCCTTTGAAGGCGGCACTGCTTGATCAGAGCATTATCGCCGGTCTCGGCAACATTTATGTGTGCGAAGCGCTCTGGCGGGCTCGGCTTTCGCCGCGCCGTAGGGCCGGAACACTTGTGACGTCGCACGGGGCGGCGGTCCAGCGCCTCGAGGAACTTGCCCGCTGCATAAGAGACGTGATTGATGCGGCAATCGAAGCAGGTGGTTCGTCGCTGCGCGATCATCGCCAGGCTGACGGCACGCTGGGCTACTTTCAGCACAGTTTCAACACCTATGGCCGCGAAGGCGAGCCCTGTCCGCGATCCGACTGCGGAGGGAAAATCCGGCGGATCGTGCAAAGCGGCCGTTCGACCTTCTACTGTCCGGGCTGTCAACGGTGACCATATGTGTCTCAAGATCCAATTGACGAAAGGGAAACACGAACATGGCCTATGAATCGATCAAGGTAGAAACACGCGGCGGCGTCGGTCTGGTAACACTGGATCGTCCGCAAGCGCTGAACGCGCTTAACTCGGAACTGATGGCGGAACTCCTCGACGCGGTGCGCGGCTTCGACGCCGACGCCAAGATCGGTGCCATTGTGATTACCGGTTCGGAAAAGGCGTTTGCGGCCGGTGCTGACATCAAGGAAATGCAGAGCCTCGATTTTGTCGACGCCTATATGGGTAATTTCATCAGTGGCTGGGACCGCATCGGCGACGTGGACAAGCCGATGATTGCAGCAGTTTCGGGCTATGCGCTTGGTGGCGGTTGCGAGCTTGCAATGATGTGCGATTTCATCATCGCTGCCGATACGGCAAAATTCGGCCAGCCTGAAATCACGCTCGGCACGATACCCGGCATGGGAGGAACACAACGGCTGACGCGGGCCGTCGGCAAGGCGAAGGCGATGGATCTTTGCCTGACCGGCCGGATGATGG
>JBCCOK010000063.1:0-27437 GCA_039025395.1 Pseudomonadota bacterium | reverse complement strand
GAACTGCGCTTCCACTTTGTCCCGGAAGGTCTCCAGACCGTTTTCGGCCACGGTGATTTTAATGCGTGCCTTGTATTTGTTATCGCGGCGACCCAACACATTGTAGACGCTGACAATAGCCTCAAGATACGGCAGCAGGTCTGCCTGCGGCAGCCATTCGCGAATGACCTTGCCGATCATTGGTGTTCGCCCCAGTCCACCGCCGACGATGACCTCGAAGCCGGGTTCGCCAGCTTCATTGCGGACCATGCGCAGGCCGATGTCGTGCGCCTTAGTGACGGCGCGATCATTGGGCGACCCGGTGACAGCGATCTTGAACTTGCGTGGGAGGAACTGGAACTCCGGGTGGTCGGTGGACCACTGCCGGACCAGTTCGGCAACCGGGCGCGGATCAGCGATCTCATCCGCAGCAGCGCCTGCGAAATGGTCGGCGGTCACGTTGCGGATGGTGTTGCCGCTGGTCTGATGGGCGTGCATTTCAACATCCGCCAGCGCCTCAAGAATGTCAGGGACATCCTTCAGCTTGGGCCAGTTGTACTGAATGTTCTGCCGTGTGGTGAAATGGCCATAGCCCTTGTCCCAGCGATCCGCGATCATGGCCAATTGGCGCATCTGCCGACTGTTCAGCGTGCCGTACGGAATCGCAACGCGCAGCATGTAGGCGTGCAATTGCAGATAAAGCCCGTTCATAAGGCGCAGCGGCTTGAACTCGTCTTCGGTCAAGCTCCCGTCGATGCGGCGCTCAACCTGTGCTCGGAACTGCGAGACGCGCTCACGCACAAATGCTTCGTCGAAGTTGTTGTATTTATACATTTCTCATTCTCCAACCTGTTTGCCATGGGCATAGTTTGAAGGCCCGCGCGTGCGGAAATCTTCGCGAAAATGAACGGGGGCGGGACCGTCGGGCGTCGACTGTGCATCGACTAGATACGCACCAACGATTACTTCAGGCTGGCCAATGGCGAAGAGCAAGCGGTCTTCGGCGACGGCCTCATCCTCGATCAACTCGGCTTCCTGCATGTCACGGGACCAACGATCATCGGCGGTCAACCAGACCGCGTCGCCTTCCAGCAAGGCATTGGCAGTTACGACTTTCGGAGTGAAGGGACGACGGCTCATAGCGCGATTTCCTCTGTCACGGTTGCGATGGTTTCGGCAGCCTTGCGTGGCGCTAGGCCAAAAAGGATCAAGGCAGGGCCATCCAATTGCGCCTGGTCCAGATCGCTCACAACGGTGGCCAAGGTGCTGGCCAAGATGCGCTGGTCAGGGCGCGATGCGTTTTCGACCAGCGTTACCGGCGTCGCGGCGTCGGCACCGTGCATAAGTAGACGGCCTTGCAGGAAGCGCGCGGCACGTTTGCCCATGTAAATAGCTGCGACCTGACCGGGGGCGGCCAGTGCACGCCAGTCCTGATCTGCGTAGCCTTTCACGTCATGTCCAGTTACGAGCCGGACCGAAGAGTTGCGACCGCGGCGGGTGAGGCTTTGGCCAATCGCTGCGACCGCAGCACTTGCCGAGGTGATGCCAGGCACAACGGAATAGGCGACACCGGCATCAACACAGGCTTCAATCTCTTCATCCAGGCGGCCAAATACCGTTGCATCACCTGACTTTAGGCGGACCACATGTGCACCTTTGCGAGCATGCTCGACGATAGCTGCGTCAATCTGCTCTTGAGGTGTCGAAGGACCGAAGCCTTCTTTGCCCATGTCGATGATTTCAGCTTCGCGGCGGGCCAATTCAAGGATCTCTGACGTTACAAGTCGATCATGAATTACAACATCAGCCTCGTGCAGCGCGCGACGGGCTTTGATCGTCAGCAGTTCCGGATCGCCCGGCCCTGCACCGACGAATGTGACTTGACCATCCTCGGCAGTGCGGTTGAGGTGGCGGCCCAGCAGCCGGTCTAGCTCCGAGGTCAGGCCGCTTTCACCTTCGGTATCGAAAACCTTTGGGCCGGTGACATTGTAATAGTCTGACCAGAACGCTCGACGCGCCCGTCCCATCGGCAGCGCTTCAGCGGCTTTTCGGAAAGCTTTTCCCACTCGGGCGAGCGTCCCCAAAGCGCGGGGCAAGCGTTCTTCCAAGTCGGCCTTGATCGTACGCGCTAGAACCGGTGCTGCGCCCTCGGTGCCTATGGCGACCGTCACCGGATCGCGGTCGACGATGGCAGGCGTGATAAACTGCGATTGGCCAAGATTGTCGACCCAATTGGTCAAAGCGCCATCCGCCTGCGCCAAGGCAGTCACACGGGCGTCTTCGACATCATCGTCGTTTGCAGCATAGAACAGTGCAGCGCACATTGCATCGCCCGGCTGCATGGCGCGGTGAATCACATTCAGCTTACCGTCGGCAGCCCAAGCCTCAATCTCTGGCACAACCTCTTCTGCGACAACTGTCAGTCTGGCTTCGGTCTTCAAAAGCAGCCGCAATTTGGCCACAGCCGCCTCACCACCGCCGGAAATGACGATGCGACGCCCCTCGACAGCCAAGAAAATCGGAAAGTGTTTCATTGCACGGACCTCTTACGTGGATGTAAATATAGAACGTTATTCCGATCCGTTGCACTCTTGGGTTGCTAATAAGGAAAAATATTCTATTCACGGTGATCAAAGGAACGGAATCCCGCAAATTGGCAGGTGTTTGGAATGGCAGCGCGTATCGACGATCTTGACCGGAAAATCCTGCGCGAGCTTCAAGAGGACGCCAGTCGGTCGCTGGACGAAATTGCCAGAATCGTCGGCTCGTCAAAGACCCCGGTTTGGAACCGGATTCGCAAGATGCGCGAGGCCGGCGTCATCGGCCGACAAACCGTTGAACTCAATGCTGAAATGTTGGGGTTCGAGGCGTGTTTTTTCGTGTTGATACGCACCTCCGAACATGAGGCGGAGTGGCAGAGCAAATTCCTGGACGCGCTCCTTGCCCGCCCAGAAGTGCTGGAAGCGCATCGGTTGGCCGGTGACATCGATTACATCCTGAAAGTGCAGGTGCGAAATGCGCGCGCCTATGACGAGTTCTATCAGGCGCTGATTTCCGAAGTGAATATTTACAACGTCACCGCTTTGCTTTCGATGGAAGAGATCAAGTCGACCCTGGCCCTGCCAATCTGACCTGCAAGCTCTCTAAACCATGGAAATGGTACTTGTTCGCAATGCGCGGTGGGGACGTGATTTCAAGCTTCGCGCACCGCGAAAACAGCGCGGGCAGGGCGATTTGCATCTCAAGCCGTGCGAGAGCCGCCCCGGTGCACGCGTGAATGCCGACGCCAAAGGATTGGTGCGGGCGACGCACACGGAACGGATCAAAGAGCTCGCCATCCGGCCAGACGGCATCGTCTCGGCAGGCAGAGCCTAAAAGGCAAGCGATTTGAGTGCCTTCCGGAAAGTCTAAGCCCGCAAGCGTCACTGGCTCATACGCATGCCGCATGAACATGTGCAACGGTGGTGTGAACCGAAGGCACTCTTCGACCGTACCGGCGATATGCTCGGGCTGAAGCGCTAGCGCGATATCAGAATAACCAACCAGTGTACGCACGGCGTTGCCAATGCTATGTGCCGTCGCCTCTTGTCCTGCATTCAAAAGAAGAATGGCGGTTGAAATTGCCTCGGGCCGGGTCAGTTCGCGTGCACTTTCGGCGAGAACGAGATCGGTTAGAAAATCACCTTGTGGCAAATGCTTGCGGCGATCCAACTCGGCTGTAACAAATTCGGCAAACTGTTTTGCTGCGGTGGCCGCGGCGCGCTCGATCTGAGCGTCACGCCGTGCCTGGTACATCGCCACCATTGCGTTGGACCATGCACGCAACTGCGATGCGTGCTGTTCGTTAATGCCGAGAAATGCCGCGATCACACGTGCCGTCAGCGTTTGCGCATAAGCTTGCAACAAGTCGAAAGAAGCATCGGTAGGGAATTGATCGATTAGCTCGTAAGCGATTTTGTTGACCAGCGGCGCCAAAACCACCGTGCGTTTACCTGCAAATGCACGGGCGACTATTTTTCGGACTCGAGTGTGGTCGGGCGGTTCGATCTCCAGCAAAGAATGCTCTTCAATCTCGTAAAAAGGCCTCAAGTCATCCGAAGTCGCTGGCGGATCGCCTGGAACCGCTCTGCCCATCTTAGGGTGCCGCATGGCCTCGGTAACTGCCGCTGAGGTGACCGCGACAGGAAGATCGTAATCCACCCAAAAAATGACGTCACCGGCGGCCCGCATGTTCCGATACGCCGGATATGGGTTCTGTACGAACGCGGCGTCTGTTGGGTCGAACGAGACATGTGGCAACGTGCTTCGTGGCAAGGTCATACGCCATTTACGCCGCCGTATGACTGCCTCACAACTGCATAATTATACATGAGCTTGTCAGGATCGGCGGGCCTAACCGCTTGAGACCTATGCTTTGCTATGCCAAGTCTTGATCGGGTCGCGCAGGGCAAAAGGTTGGAAAACATGAGCGGTTTGTTGGCACTGCTGGATGACGTGGCTGCAATCGTCAAGCTAACGGCCACTCAAGTGGACGACATTGCCAGCCAGGCGGCCAAAGCGAGTGCAAAGGTCGCGGGCGTTGTCGTCGATGATGCCGCTGTGACCCCAAAATTTGTAACCGGCCTGCCAGCCGCACGCGAGTTGCCAATCATCTGGAAAATTGCACGCGCTTCGTTTTTCAATAAGCTGGTCATTCTTTTGCCGTTGGCGTTGCTGCTGGACGCGTTTCTTCCCTGGCTGGTGACGCCGCTTTTGATGCTGGGGGGGTGCTATTTGTGTTTTGAGGGTGCCGAGAAAATCTGGCACTGGCTTCACCCTCACGCCGAGAGCCATGCGCAGGAAGCAGAAGACATGGACGCCGCGCATTTGGAAGAGCGTCGTGTCGCGGGCGCCGTGAAGACTGATTTTATCCTTTCGGCGGAGATCATGACCATTCTGCTAAACGCTATCGTTGCCGACACATGGTGGGAGCAGGGCGCTATTCTGGCCACTGCAGCGGTTGGGATCACTGCTGTTGTCTACGGTACTGTGGCGGTGCTGGTGAAAATGGATGACGCCGGGCTGAAACTCAGCCAGGTGGGCAGCACCGAAGCCGTTCGCAATTTCGGGCGGGGCATCGTGAAGTTCATGCCAACTTTGCTGAAGATTATCTCCGTAATCGGAACCGCAGCCATGCTTTGGGTCGGCGGCAATATCATTGTTCATGGGTTGGAGGTTCTTGGGTGGCACTGGCCTTACGACACTATCAAGAGCATCGCAAAATCCGTTGGTGGCGAGAGCGGTGTGATCAAGTGGGCCGTGACCGCTGGATTAGACGGTGTGCTTGGTCTGGCGCTGGGTTTGGTGCTGATCCCTGTCGTGACAAAAGCAATTGTGCCGGTTTTCGGGCTCTTCTTTCCCGAAAAGCAAAAATCGGCGCACTAGATCGCTTAAATGGCGCTTAAGCGCGTCCTCGTTTTTCAAAGCGTGGCAACATGGCTGAAAAATCTCGTCCGCGCCCATCCTCATTCTCGACAAACTGTGCGTAAAGCTCGGTCGCGGCCTGCCCCATGGGCGTGTCAGCGTCCGAGGCTTCGGCGGCCTGTTGGCTGAGGCGCAAGTCTTTCAGCATCAATTCCGCTGCGAAGCCCGGTGTATAGTCGTTGTCTGCAGGCGACTGTGGGCCGATGCCAGGTGCCGGACAGTAAGCGTTCATCGTCCAGGAATATCCAGACGACGTCGAAACCACATCAAACATGGCTTGACGGTCGAGACCTAGCTTGTCGGCCAGCGCGAAGGCTTCGCAGGTGCCGATCATGGTGACGCCGAGGATCATGTTGTTGCAGATTTTCGCGGCTTGTCCGTTGCCAGATGGACCGCAGTGAACTGACTTCTGTCCCATGATCTCAAACAAGGGTAGGGCGGTTTGATAGGCTTCCTTACTGCCGCCGACCATGAACGTCAGGGTTCCAGCCTCCGCTCCGCCGATCCCGCCGGAAACCGGCGCATCCAAAGCTTCCAGCCCGGCGTCGACGGCTTTCTGCGCGACAGCCCGAGCGCTGTCCACATCAACGGTCGAGCAGTCGAGCAAAACCGCGCCTTTTTGCATAACAGGGATGATTTGGTCCGCGACAGACCGCAGGATTGGACCGTCCGGTAGCATGGTCACAACCAAATCGGCATCCGATGCCGCTTGCGCAGCACTAGACGCTTGCGTCGTGTTTTCGGGCGCCGAGGCTGATACATCGTAACCGGTCACGTCATGCCCCGCCGCCGCAAGGTTGCGCGCCATCGGAGCGCCCATATTCCCCAAGCCGATAAACCCGATTTTCATGTCAGTTCCCTCGCGTCCATTCTGCCTCGCCCAGCGGCATCAACATGTGCGCCACGTCCATTTGTGACGGGCCTTCCAGCGTGTCATGTGCCCAGCTTGGCGATTTGTCCTTGTCGATAATCGTCGCCCGGATGCCTTCTTTGAAGTCACCTTGCTCGGCAACGCGATAGCTGAACCGGTATTCATTCATCAAAGCAAAATCGATGTTATCGCGTGCGCGTGCACGGTGGATCAGCTCAACTGTTGTGGCCATGGCAAGCGGGGCATTCCGCGTCAGCCGCGCGATAGTCTCGGCCGCCCAGTCGCTGCTGTCATGCTGAAGCGCCAGCACAATGTCGCGGAATGTGTCGCCCGAGAAACAGCGATCAATGTCCTTTGCATTTGCAAGTGGCGCCGGGGCGGGCGGTGTGGCGGCCCGATCAATTGCTTCCCAATCGCCGCTTTCCTCAAGGCTCATTATCAAATCGGGCCATTCAGTCTTTGGAACATAGTAGTCCGCAAACCCTGCGTGAATCGCATCCTCCGGTCCCATGCGGTGGCCGGTCGTGCCGAGATATTCGCCCAAGCGTCCAGGAGCACGGGCCAAAAGCAACGTGCCCCCAACGTCGGGAGCTAGGCCGATCCCGCATTCCGGCATCGCGATCTTCGAGCCCGCGCCAACGACACGGTGCGAGCCATGGCAACCGACGCCGACGCCACCACCCATGGTGAAACCCTGCATGAAGCTTGCGACCGGCTTGGGAAAATCAAACAGCGCTGCATTGACGCGATATTCATCAAACCAAAAGCGACGTGCCTTGTCATAAGCGCCATCGTTCATGAACTGGTACATTCCGGCGAGGTCGCCGCCAGCGGAAAAGGCGCGATCGCCTACAGCATCGATCACAAGCATGGTAATGTCATCGTCAGCCGCCCATTCGGGCAAAACGGCAGCGATCTGCAAGAACATCTCATGCGTGACAGCGTTCAAAGCATCCGGTCGGTTCAAGGTGATGCGTCCGGTGCGGCCAACCTTGCGCAGTTGAACGTCGGTCATGCCAGCAGACTTCGTGCAACGATGAGACGCATGATTTCGTTGGTTCCTTCCAGGATGCGATGAACCCGCAGATCGCGGACAATCTTCTCGATGCCGTAGTCTGCCAAATACCCGTAGCCGCCGTGAAGTTGCAAACACGTGTCGGCCACACGCGAAGCAGCTTCCGTGACAAACGCCTTGGCCATCGCGCTCCGCTGGGTCGCATCGGCCTGACTGGTATCATGCGCCCAAGCGGCCTGGCGTAGAAAAGTGCGGGCGGCTTGCAACTCGATCTCGCACTCTGCGAGTTTGAATTGAAGGGCCTGAAACTGGTCCAGCGATTTTCCGAACGCCTTTCGCTCCTTCACGTAGGTCAGTGTCTGATCCATTGCCGCCTGCGCTGCACCCAATGAACATGCCGAGATATTCAGTCGCCCGCCGTCCAGACCCGCCATTGCGTATTTGAAACCTGCCCCTTCCTCCCCAAGTAGATGGCTGGCTGGAACGGCGCAATCGTCCAGTTGTACCTGGCGCGTTGGCTGGCTTTGCCATCCCATTTTGGCTTCCAAGCCGCCGAATGAAAGGCCCTCGGTTCCATCCTCGACCAGAAACGCCGAGATGCCGCCCGGACCGTCATCGCCCGACCGAGCCATGACGATGTATGCGTCCGAATAGCCCCCGCCCGAGATGAAGGCCTTAGTTCCGGTTAAGCGCCATCCTTCATTGCTGCGCACAGCCTTTGTCTTCAACGCTGCCGCGTCCGAGCCCGAACCCGGTTCTGTCAGGCAGTATGACAGTATGGTTTCCATCGAAAGCACGTCGGGTAAGTGGCTTTTCGCCGCTTCATTGCCGTGCTGCTCCAACATGCGCGCGCACATATTGTGGATCGACAGAAATGCTGCGACCGAGGCGCAGGCATGGCTCAAACCCTCGAACACCAGCGTCGTATCAAGATGGCCGAGGCCAGCCCCGCCCGTGTCTTCGCTGACGTTCAAACCGCCAAAGCCAAGTTCAGCGGCGCTGCGCCACAGTTCCTTCGGAATAGTGCCGTCCGCTTCCCAGGTTCGCGCATGCGGGCCGATTTTGTCGGCACCAAAATCATGCGCCATCTCGAAGATGGTCGATTGTTCTTCGGTCAGCGCGAAATCCATGAAACCTCCCGTGCGCCCGGTGTGAACGCGCGTTCATTTTGCGGATAATGCGCGGAATTTCAAGGCATCAGCCAGTCGATGTCACTTCAAAGGCGGCGGCCATCAATTCGCGCGTGTAGTCGGTTTGCGGGTTGTCAAAGACCTGATCGGCGTCGCCTTGTTCAACCACATCGCCGCGCTTCATCACCATGACCTTATGGCTTAACGCGCGCACGACCTTCAGATCATGGCTGATAAATAAATAAGCAAGACCGTATTTTCTTTGCAGGCTGCGCAGAAGCTCAACGATCTGCACTTGCACGGTCATGTCCAACGCGCTGGTCGGTTCGTCCAGAACCACCAGCTTCGGCCGCAAGATCATTGCCCGCGCAATCGCCACCCGTTGTCGTTGTCCACCGGAAAACTCGTGCGGGTATCGGTGCATGGTCTCAGGGTCAAGGCCGACCTCGCGCATGATTTCAGCCACCATCTCGCGACGATTGCGGTTAGGATCAATGTCGTGGATGGTCAGGCCTTCGGCGATGATTTCCTCCACCGTCATCCGCGGGCTGAGCGAGCCATAGGGGTCCTGAAACACGATCTGCATGTCAGCGCGCTTGGGCCGCATCTGTCGCGAGGTTTGGCCCTGAATATTCTCGCCCAGGAAAACGACTGGCCCATCCGACGAGATCAAACGCATAATCGCCAGCGCCAGTGTCGTCTTGCCCGACCCGCTTTCGCCGACAATGCCCACCGTCTCGCCCGCCCTCACAGAAAGCGTTGCAGAATTGACGGCTTTTACATGGCCGACAGTGCGTTTAAGCAGGCCGCGCTGGATGGGAAACCAGATGCGCAGCGCATCGGTTTCGGCAATTGTCTCGGCGCCGGACGGGACTGGGTCGGGAACGCCCGTGCTCTCAGCCGAAAGCAACATCTGAGTATAAGCGTGGCTTGGTGCCGCGAATAGCGGCCCGGTTTCGCCGCGTTCAACGATTTCGCCGTCCTTCATGACGCAGACCCGATCTGCAAACTTGCGCACGATCCCAAGGTCATGCGTGATGAACAGCATGGACATTCCGCGCTCACGCTGGATCTGGGCCAGCAGTTCAAGAATCTGCGCCTGTATCGTGACATCCAGTGCGGTAGTCGGTTCGTCGGCAATCAAAAGCTCAGGATTGTTGGCCAGTGCCATTGCAATCATCACGCGCTGACGTTGCCCGCCGGACAGCTGATGCGGATAGCTCTTTAAGCGGCTCTCGGGATCGACAATGCCGACCTCGTGCAAAAGCTCAACAATCCGCGCTTCCGCCTCGGCTCCACTGATGCCTTGATGAACCAGAAGCGATTCACCCAACTGTTTGTCCAAAGTGTGCAATGGGTTGAGCGACGTCATCGGTTCCTGAAATATGAAGCTCACATCATTGCCGCGGACCCGGCGCAACTCATGCTCCGGCGCTCCGACCAGTTCTGCGCCGTCATAAACGATCGATCCGGAAATCTCCGCGCTCTCGGGCAACAAGGCCACCGTGGAAAGCGCTGTTACTGACTTTCCGGAACCGCTTTCCCCAACGAGGGCCAGTGTCTCGCCCTTCCGCACTTCGAAACTCACGCCACGCACCGCATGGGTCACGGCACCATCCTGCCGAAAATGGACGTTCAGCCCGTCGACCTTCAACAGCGCACTCATTTGATTTCATCTCTTCGAAAATCCGCCTGGGTGGTCTGGAGGGGTGGAACCCCTCCAGCGGGTCGACGCGCGCCGCGCGGCGAAATCACTTCATTCGCGCTCACGCAAACGTCTTTCTGGGATCGAAGGCGTCGCGAATGCCTTCGAAAATGAACACCAGCAGCGACAGCATGATCGCGAAGGTGAAAAATGCGGTGAAGGCCAACCATGGGGCCTGCAAGTTCTGTTTGGCCTGCAATGTCATCTCGCCCAGCGACGGTGCCGAAGCCGGCAGACCGTAGCCAAGGAAATCCAGCCCTGCCAAAGTGCCGATTGTACCGGTGATGATGAACGGCAACAGGGTCAACGTTGCCACCATGGCATTGGGCAGCATGTGACGGAACATGATTGTCCAATTCGAAACGCCCAAAGCCCGCGCCGCGCGGACATATTCAAAGTTGCGGGCGCGCAGAAACTCGGCCCGGACAACACCGACCAAAGCGGGCCAGCCGAACAGGATCATAATGAAGACAAGTAGCCAGAAACTTCGCCCAAGAATAGCGAATAGAATGATGATCACATAAAGCTGCGGAGTTGATCCCCAAATTTCCAGGATGCGCTGGAAAACCAGATCCAGCCATCCGCCGAAATAGCCCTGGACAGCACCTGCAACGATCCCGATCGCTGCGGCGGCGCCGGTGACCATCAGCGTGAACAGGATGGACAGCCGAAAGCCATAGATCACCCGCGCTAAAACATCGCGCTTGGTGTCATCCGTTCCCAGCCAGTTGTTTTCATCCGGTGCGGATGGCGCCGCCCCCTGAATGTCTACAATGGTGTCGAATTTGTAAGGGATCAGCGGCCAGATCATCCAGCCTGCATCCACCTCCTCGCCTAACGCGGTGCCGGTCTCGGCAACCTCGGCGAGGATGCCTTCGGGATCGTCGTAACAATCCAGCACCCCTCCGGTGACGATCAGGCACTCGATATCTTCGTACTGGTATTGCGCTTCGATCGGCAAATCGCCCCCGAAAGCAGTCTCGGGGTAGAAGTTGAAAATCGGCATGTAGTACTCGCCATTGTGTTTGACGAGAATGGGTTTGTCATTGGCAATGAACTCGGCGAACAGGCTCAAACCGAACAACAAGGAAAAAATGATCAGGGACCAGAATGCGCGTCGGTTCCGCCGAAAGTTCCGCCACCTCCGTTGGTTGAGGGGCGACAACCACATCCGCTTTTTCTCTGGAATGACCAGTTCTTCGCTCGGCGGTTCATAGTCAGGCAGGTCTTCGCGCAGTGCCATCAATCAGACCTCGCGCTTTTCGAAATCGATCCGAGGATCGATAAAGACATACATAAGGTCTGTCAGAATCCCAACTACTAGACCCATGAGACCGAAGGCAAACAAACTGCCAAATACCACCGGATAATCTCGTGCGACGGCTGCTTCGAAGGCCAGTCGCCCAAGGCCATCAAGCGAGAAAATGGTTTCAATGATAAGCGAACCTCCGAAGAATATGCCAATGAACGCTTGCGGAAATCCCGAAATCACAATGAGCATTCCGTTTCGAAAAACGTGGCCGTACAAAACGCGGCGTTCGCTCAAACCTTTCGAACGCGCGGTAATCACATATTGCTTACGAATTTCGTCAAGGAAGCTGTTCTTCGTCAGCAAAGTCGAAAAAGTGAAAGAGCCGATCATTAGCGCAGACATTGGTAAAGCCAAATGCCAGAAATAATCGGCGATCTTGCCAATCAAAGACAACTCTTCCCAATTGTCAGAAACCAGACCTCGCAATGGGAAAATCTGATAATATGAACCGCCAGCAAACAACACCAACAACATTATAGCGAACAAGAAACTCGGGATCGCGTAAGCCGCGATCAGCACGCCAGATGTCCATGTGTCGAAGGTTGTGCCATCTCGCACTGCCTTGCGGATGCCCAGAGGGATCGAGATCAAATATGCTAGAAGGGTCGACCAAAGTCCGAGCGAAATTGACACCGGCATCTTCTCCAGCACCAGATCAACAACACTTATCGACCGGAAATAGCTCTCTCCGAAATCGAACCGCATATAATTCCACATCATCTCGAAGAAGCGTTGATAGGCGGGTTTGTCGAAGCCGAATTGCCTCTCCAGGTCTTCGATAAATTCCTTGGGCAGGCCCCGTGCGCCGACATAGCCGCTGTCACCGCCATCAAGGTTGTCTGTCTGCACATCGCCACCGCCGCCCGAGATGGTCTCGAACACATCGCCTGACCCGTCGAGCCGCGCGAGGATCTGTTCAATCGGCCCGCCCGGCACGAACTGCGTCAGTACAAAGTTGATGAGCATGATCCCAAACAGCGTCGGGATGATCAGCAGTAGGCGTCTGAGGATATAGGCGCCCATGTTATTTGAGCGCTCCCGACGCCTTCAAAGCCGCCTCTTTTTCAGTGTCGATCCACCAGAAGTCCAGAAAACCACTGGAAAACGGGGGCAACTCCTCGGGGAAGCCGTACATGTCGAAATGCGCCATCCACGATTCCGGCAGGTACCAAACCGGAACGACGAAATAGTCATAGCGCATAATGCGATCAATCGCGCGGATGTGCGCGGCCATTTCATCGTACGTTTCAACCTCCAAAAGGCTTTCCGCCAAGGCGTCAACCACCGGATTACAATACCCGGCATCATTGAAAACATCGTCGCGGTCCTCGCAGCCAAACCTTTGCGACAGGCCGGTGCTTTCGATCAACTGGACGCCGTAGGCGGCGTCGCGCATCTCAAAATCCTTGTTCTGGTTGCGGTCCTGATACTGCGCAGGGTCAATCCGGTTATAAGTCGCATCGACGCCAAGCGCTTTCAAGTTCTCGATGTACGGAAGCAGGATGCGGTCCATCGCCTGCTGATCTTCGATGAACTCTATTGTCAAAACCTTGCCTTCTGCGTCTCGCAGCATGCCATCCGGTCCTGGCGTGTAACCGGCTTCTGCCATAAGCGCCAAAGCGGCGCGCAAGTTCCTCCGGTCGAGAGGGCGCTCACCGCTTTCATGGGGCAGAAACGCCTCCTCGGTGAAGATCGCTTCGGGCAATTGGTCGCGAAACGGCTCAAGCAATTCCAGTTCGCGACCCTCGGGCAGGCCGGTTGCTTTCAGACGTTCGTTTTCCCAAAAAGCTTCGCGCTGCTGAAAAAGACCGTATTGAAGGTTCTGGTTGGTCCAGGTGAAGTTGAACATCCGCCCAAGGGCCAGCCGCAAATTTCGATCGGCAAATTTCGGGTCTTTCATATTGAAGATGAAGCCGCGTGCAGCAGGCAAGTTGCCATTCGGCAGCGTCGATTTAATCACATCGCCCCGTTCAAGGGCAGGGAAGTCATATCCTGTCGACCAATTGAGTGAACTGTTTTCTCTTCGAAGCGACACTCCGCCAGCCTTGAAGCCCTCAAACGCAGCAATCGTGTCGCCAAAATACTCAATTCGCATCGTGCCGTAGTTGCCATGGCCTACTTTCAAATAGTGGTCCGCCCCCCAGTAGTCCGGGTTGCGTTGAAACACGATCTGACGACCGACATCGACGCTATCCAACACATATTCTCCCGTACCCGGGCCAGTTTCCAAACGGCTTTCGTCAAGCCGTGCGCCGGTTTCCTCGAACCAGTGCTTTGGAAAAGCGGGCAGAAGGCCCATTTGCACGATCTTGGATTTGGTCGGGAAGCCTTCGGCAAACATGAACTTTATGCGGAACGGCCCGAGAATTTCGTAGGAATACTCTCGTTCAAAAGAAGTTCGGATCGAAGGCGTGCCCTGATCGCGCAACAACTCGAAGCTGAAAGCGATATCTTCTGCGGTCAGTTGTTCTCCGTCTGAGAAAAAAACATCTTCGCGCAGATTGAAGATCACCCACTTTTCGCTCTCAGGATACTCCAGCGTTTCGCAAAGCAGGCAATAATAGGAACCAACCTCGTCAACCGTCGGGACCATCATGTCTTCATACATAAAGCCGGAAAGCACACCGGGAGTGCCAATGCCGGTTGCGTAAGGGTTCATGCTGTCGAATGTGCCAACGAAAGCAAGGCTGAATTCACCGCCTTCAGGGGCGTTTGGATTGACGTATTCAAGATGGGGGTCGTCGGGGCTGTATTTCAGTTCGTCATATTCATTGTAGCCGTGGCTGACGATGATGGTCTCGTCGCCCTCGGCGCGCGCGAGACCAGGCAAAGCCAGAGCCATGGTCAGACCAAGCAGGCCGAAAAGTGCGAGTTTTGGGAGAGCCAAAGCATGCGGGCGGGCGATCGTGCGGGCCGCAGGTGTTGTCATCCAAAGGCTCCTTTTTCTCGTTCTGAGAGCAGTTAATGCCAAAATGCTTAAGTTTGTACCTATTCCGCAAGGCAGGGTCCGTCCAGCGCCGCTGAACTGTTAGTGAGGCAACTGTTACGAAAAAGGCCAGACGCGGTGGCATCTGGCCTGCAATATTCTTACTGCTTTTCAACTAGCCGTTTTCGGCCAGCCATGCGATGAGGTTGGCGCGGTCTTCCACATCCCGAATGCCGTTGAAGCTCATCGATGTGCCAGCGGCATAACCGCTTGGATTTTCGAGGAACGCATTCAGCGCTTCCGGCGTCCAGGCATCGGTTGCTGCAGACAGAGCGCCCGAGTATGCGAAGCCGTCAGCACCTTCGACCGGTCGGCCAACAATCCCGGCCAGATACGGACCTGCACCATTCGCGCCCGGATCCATCTGATGACATGCCCTGCAGGCACGGAATTCGCCTTCTCCAGCGGACGGGTCCGCGGTGGCATAGACATCTGCAAATGCGACTTCGACGACTTCTGCGGCCGCATCATCTTCGCCCGTGTCGATCGTGTAGGCTTGGTGATGATCGTCGCCATGGTGCTCGTGGTAGATGAACTCGGCGAAGAACCCCCCGAGTAGAAACACCAGAAAAGAGCCGCACAACCCGCCCATTAGCTTGGTCATCGTCATCGTGTCGAGCATGTCGCGTCCAGTCGCTTGCGTTTGTTTTAGAGTGTCTAACCGCTTCCCTAAATGGTCATCAAGGGATAAGAGGCGCGACCAATCGCCCTAATTGCCGCATGTAAAGACCAAAGAAAGCAGTGCCATGACCGGGAAAATAGCTTTTCAGGGAGAGCTTGGCGCCTATTCGCATCAGGCTTGTCGAGAAACCCGGCCAGACCACGAGGTGTTGCCATGCCGCACCTTCGAAGACGTGATCGAAGCGACCCGCAGCGGTGACGCGGACCTGGCCATGTTACCGGTCGAAAACACGACCTACGGACGGGTGGCTGACATCCATCGTCTTTTGCCGGAAAGTGGCTTGCACATCGTGGATGAAGCGTTTGTGCGGGTTCGAATCAACTTGCTTGGTATCCCCGGGAGCGGGTTGGAGGATGTGAAGCAGGCCTACAGCCATCTCGTTCTGTTGCCGCAATGTGCGACGTTTTTGCGAGAGCATGGGATTGAGGGTCGTGTCAGTCCCGATAACGCGCGTGCCGCTCGGGAAGTTGCTGAACGTGGTGATCCCCAGCATGCAGCGCTTGCTTCACAACTGGCCGCCGAAGTTTATGGATTGGACGTTCTCGCCGCTAATGTTGAAGATAACGCCCACAACACGACCCGTTTTCTGGTCATGTCGCCTGAGCCGGACGAAACCCGGCGCAGCGAAGCAATGATGACCACATTTGTCTTCCGCGTCCGAAATATTCCTGCCGCACTTTTTAAAGCGATGGGCGGATTTGCGACGAACGGTGTCAACATGACCAAGCTGGAAAGTTACATGGTGGACGGTTCATTTTCGGCGACCCAATTTTATGCGGATATCGACGGCCATCCCGATGACCGTTCGGTGCAACTGGCCATGGAAGAACTGCGCTACTTCACGTCCGAGCTTCGTATTTTGGGTACTTATCCCGCTGCTGCCAAACGCTAGCTTGCCATATGTCGCTCGCAGATTAGGTGCGGACGAAACCCAGGGAGACCAAGGACACATGCTCTTGCTGATTTCAGGCTCGTTGCGCCGCGAATCGTTCAACACGAAACTAGTTCTTGAAGCCGGGCGCATCTGGGGCGGCGCGACCGCACAGGCAGACCTGAACCTGCCGCTTTATAATGGCGATGACGAGGCGGCGAGCGGCGTACCGCCCGGTGCGCAAAAACTCGCAGATCAGATTGCAAAGGCTTCAGCGGTGGCAATTTCAACACCTGAATACAATCAATCTACGTCTGGTGTGCTGCAGAACGCTTTGGACTGGGTCAGCCGTGTCGAGGGCAAGCCCTGGGCAAACAAACCCGTCGCCATCATGTCAGCGGCCGCTGGCCGGGCGGGCGGAGCGCGCGCGCAATATGCGCTTAGGTTGGCGCTCAACTCTGCGCAACCTCAGATGTTGACGGGTCCGGAAGTCATGGTCGCGGGTGCGGCAAAGGAATTCGACGAAAATGGGCGTCTCACGGGCGAGCTTTACATCAAATCGCTTACAAAACTGATGGAAAAGCTGGCCCGCTTGGCCGAATAGTTCTACCGCCGTTTCTCGAAGTCTAAGCGCTGAAGCGCTATGGCTTCGTTCTTTTCAGCGCTCATGTGATCGCTCAAAGCATCACGGACAAAACTGATATGGGCTTCAATGGCGGTGCGGGCCTCCTCGGCATCGCGGGCTTGCAGCCTGTCATTGATGGCACGGTGTTGCTCCAGCAGCATTTCACGGGTTGTGCGGTGCTGGAACATGATCTTTCGATTGTAGAACACGCCTTCGCGCAAAAGATCATACATCGAGCGCATCATGTGCAACATAACCACGTTGTGGCTGGCCTCTATGATTGCGAGATGAAAATCAGCGTCCAGCTGCGCTTCGTCGGTGGGATCGCGTTTCTTGTGCGCGGCCTCCATTCGCTCGAACACGCTTTGAACCACGGCCAAATCGGTGTCCGATGCAAGCCGCGCGGCACGTTCCGCCGCCAGCCCTTCCATGTCGCGTCGAAAGTCGAGCGCATCGAATACCGCCTCGCTGTGCACGGCGAAAAGGCGCGTCAAAGCGGGGGAGAAGGCCGAGCCAAGCACATCAGCTACGAAAATCCCCGCATTGGCTCGGCTGACCAGCAGGCCCGAGGTCTGCAATTCGGCAACGGCATCTCGCAATGAAGGACGCGAGACGCCGAACTTTTCAGACAACTCGCGTTCTGACGGCAGCCGCTCTCCAGGGCGCAGTATTCCACGCAAGATCAGGGTTTCGATCTGGCGGACGATCGCGTGGGATACTTTCTCGGGTACGATTTTTTCGAACGGCATGCTTTGTATCTGGTCAGGTCAAATCTCAATCGCAACTCCAAAAGTCGCCTTCGCTAGCATCTTCCATTTACGTGGTCAAAGCGTTCAAGGACATTGAATGCTTGTATGCTTCAAGCCTTGAATTGTTTTTTGTTGATGTTCCAACGCCCACGTCGAAGAGGATTAAAAGTAGCTGGGGTAGGAACCCTCTCAGGTCGCAAGCGACAGGAGATGAAGTCGTTGCGTAGTTAAGAACGTTTGCCCAGTCGGCCTAACGATCGTTCTCTGAAAGTCCATTGCAGTTGGCAAAGGCTGACAGTTTTCGACGTGTTCGAAAAAGGGCTAGTTCAATCGTGGTGGCTTTTCATCCGCGACCTCATTTGAGATCAGCGGCGGCACGCTTCTTGGTCGGTTCGGGGTCGCCACGGTCCAATTTCGCAGGTTTTGGCTGATCGCGCTTGCCGGCTGCGGTTTGCCGAATAAAAAACCTTGGAAAGTTTGTACGCCCAAGCCTTTGAGGAACGACACTTGTTCTTCGGTTTCAACACCTTCCGCGACGACTTTAATGTTCAAGTCGCGACCAAGCTTTGCCAAAGCTTCGACGATTGCACGGTCTTCGGTGTCATGCACACTGTCCGAGATGAAGGATTTGTCGATCTTGATCGCGGTGCGTGGCAAGCTGCGCAACAGCGTCAATGAGGACGTTCCCGTTCCGAAATCGTCGAGCGCTACAGAGAAACCGCGGTCGCGAAGGGACTGCAATATCGGGATAACCGAGCGGACATTTGCTGCGTTTACGGCGCTTTCAGTGACCTCGATTGTCAGGGCGTTGGGAGGCAATCGGTGACGTGCCAGTTTCTTATAAATCATGTCCGAGAAATTGGCGTTTCGCAGATCATACTCACCAACATTCAGCCCGGCTGAAAAGCGGTAGCCTTCCGACCACCAGTTCTTCAAATCCACCAGCATCAGGTCCAGAACTTTCTCGGTCATTGCGACCGCGACGGCAGGTTCGGTCAGAGCGCTTTCGAAAGAACCGGGACTGAGGACGCCAAGTTCCCGGTGGTTCCATCGTATGAGGGTCTCCAACGATTCCAGTTCCAGCGTGTTCGCGTTTATGAGAGGCTGATAGTAAGGAACAACCTCCCCTTGCTCGATCGCTTCTCGCATGCCCTGTATCTCCCAGGCGCGCTTGCGGAAGCTCTCGTTCATGTGTGTGCTGAATGCCAGCACACTGTCATTGGCAAGAGCTTTGGCGCTGATCAACGCGAGGTCTGCCGCCTTCATCAACTGATGCATGGTGGCACCGTCATCGGGATAGAACGCGAAGCCGACAGTTGTGGATACCGCTAAATCCTTGGCAGCGGAATCAATCGCTTGCGCCTTCAGTGAGCCGATGGTTTTTGGCAAACCAGACTCTTCAATCAGCACGGCAAATTCATCGCTGCCCAACCGGGCTTTCAGCGCTGTGTCCGGAAATGTCGCATCAATCTGCTGCGCGATGTTTATAAGGCATCGGTCGCCTGTGGGATGGCCGTACAAGTCATTGATCGACTTGAGATTGTTTGCATCATACTGAACGAGGCAAGCGCGGGTGCCCTCAGCGTCACAATGCGCCAGCAATGTCGCGGCGCGCGCGCGGAAACCATTTCGATTCAGCAGTCCCGTCAAAGGATCGCATTCGGCTAGGAAACGCGCTTGTCTTGCTGATAACTCCCCTTTGGCATGGGATTGCAGGAAGGCACGATGGACGACGTAAACGCCGATCAACGCGGCAGCACTCAACAACATGCTAAGAGTGAAGAGCAAGAAGATCGGGGTGCCGGGGCTTTCTAAGATTGCCAGAACCGGCCCAGCCAGCATAACTTGAATGGCCGTCAACACCACGAACGCCACCAGCATAACGAATCGGGTATTTTCGATGGATGCGACGGGCTTGCGCAAATGTGATCCTCGGGAACCTGAGAAGGGGCCCGTTCGTACCTAAATGGATTTGATTAACCGCAGGTTTTTATGACACCGAATTCAGCGACGCCGGTCGCGGCGGCCAGACATGGGCTGAAAGGCAACACCAACATGCGCTTCGCAATACGGTTTGCCCTGCTGGACCGGCAAGCCACAAAACCAAAAATCTTCTGTTGCCGGGTCACCGATGGGCCACTTGCAGGTCCGCTCAGTCAGGTCCATCAGGCTGATACGTTTGGCCGATTTCTCAACTTCGCGCACCGTCGCCAGGGCTTCCGGACTGATCTCGTTAGCGGAGGGCTGCGGCGGCAAAGGCTGGCCCGCTGGCACAATCGGCTTGCGAGGGGCAACAGTGACTTCCACCACTTTTTCAGCAGGTTTTGTTGCCTTCGCTTTCGGCGCAGCTTTGGCAGACTTTTTCTCTGGCGCAGCAGCCGACGAGCCTGCCCGGTTCGACAGGCCCAAGCGATGCACTTTGCCGATGACGGCATTGCGCGTCACGCCGCCCAGCTCTTTGGCAATCTGACTGGCCGATTGTCCTTCCGACCACATCTTTTTAAGTGTCTCGACCCGCTCGTCTGTCCACGACATGTGTGCTTTTCCGCCTTGTTGCTGCGAGTGCTCTATTTTAGTCACCGCACCGGGCGATACAAGAGAGCCGCGGCGACTTGTATCCAATTCGTCACATTTTGTGCAACCCGGGGGAGAAATGCATGGGCAAAAGGCTTCTGACAGAGTTCGGCATGGGCACATCGCTGCGCCGACAGGACTATACCGAAGCAGCAGTGCGGGCGCTGAAAGACGCGCTCTGGCACAACTCGATCAACCTGGCCGAGCTTTTCGGGAAGTCCAAGGAAGACATGCACTTGACTGTGGAAGTTGGAGTACAGAATCCAGATGCCGTGGACCATTCCGCGTTGGCTGACGTGTTTCCCTATGGTCACCCGCACATCTCGGTCGACAAGGGCGGGCTGGACGTGCCGCGCGCTGACGGCGGCAAGCCCACGGTGATCGCCAATGCGGCGATCTCGGTGTCGCTAGAGGGTGTGGGCTGATGCAACGCTTCATCATCGAAATGGGAACCGGCAACGACCTGCATGGGCAGGACTACACCAAAGCTTGCAAGCGCGCGATTGAAGACGCGATCCGCCACTCCTCTCTCCCGTTATTCCCGGCCCTCGGCATCGACCATGCTAAAATGGAAGTTCGTGTAACTGTCGCAGTGCAGGCCCCTGACAAAGTTGAAACAGAAGCGCTGAAAGCGGGCCTGCCGAGAGGCCGCGTCTCAGTCCAAGCCACCCATGGCGGGCTCGACATTACCAACCCGGATAGCGGAGATGTGACTGTGATTGCGACGGCAGCGGTGGAGGCGTTCTTGCCGCAACAAGGTTAGGCAGCGTCTGCCTGTAGTTGCTGCATCGGCGCGGGCCCAATCTGGTCATATTCCCTCCGCAAAGGCGGGATATCCCTACTTCCGGGGGATTGGAGCATGATGTGTCACTTCGCTTCTGTTTGATTGTAGCCCTTATTTCCGTCGTGGCTGCGACCACCCCATACGCGCAAACAAAGGACCGGTTGGACCGCCGCGACGTGCTTTTCGGTTACGAGGGTGTTGGACGTCTGGAAAGCGCCCGTGGTCAATGCACAGCTGCACTGATCGCCCGTGACGTGGCCGTGACAGCGGCTCATTGCGTGATTGGCAAAGGCACCGATTTCGTGTTCCGCGCCGCTTACAGCGACGGTGCCGCGCTGGCTACCCGTCGCGTGGAGGATATCGTTGTTGCACCGGGCTACATTGCTGCGCGAAACTCCAGCGACTATAGGGCGCAAACGGCAAATGATGTCGCGCTGGTTCGGCTGGTAAGCCCGATCCACGACGCGAATACAGACCCCTATGCCATCGCGAGAACGCCCCGCCAAGGGGCGGCACTCACGCTGGCCTCTTATGGTCGAGGTCGCAGTGAAGCTTTGACCCTTGAGCGCGGCTGTGTCTTGCAAACACGATTCCGGGGTGGGGTGGTCGAGATTGATTGCGATGCAACTTATGGGTCTTCAGGCGCGCCGGTCTTCACGCAGGTCGATGGCAGACCGCAGGTATTTGCCGTGGTCACTGGCGGCCTCGACGATCCCGAGGGCCGTCCAGTGACCTACGCGGTCGAGCTTGCGCAGATCGTGCCCGGTCTTTTGACAACCCTGCGCAACAACCGGGCTTTAGCACCTGTAAACACTGGCGCCCGCCGTCTGTCAGTCGGGGATCGGGCCGCTGGCGGTGGCATCCGTTTCCATCGCCCTGGTGAGTGACCAATCGCGTTTTTCCATGGGGCGGGAGTGGTGATCGTTGAACGCCCAAGAGACGAAAGTCCGCAGTTGAACCCGTTTGCCTGATACGGGTGGCCAGCGGGCTATGTGACGGTCGCCTCCTTCAAAGAATGCTCCGCCTCCTCCATTGCGCGCCGAAAATGAGGGCGACCTTGTGGCGCGCTATCGTCCAGCACTGCCTTGCAATACTGCCGCAAAAGACCCGGGCGTCGGAGGGTTTGCAAATAACCGAGCATCCGCTTTTGATAGAACGGAGTGCGTGTCCGCGTTTTCAGTTGGCGGTACACATCGACTTCGGAAAATGTTCCGTCGATACAGCCGGAAATGATCGTGCTCAATACGCCCATGTGCCGCCAGGTGGTCAGCATGCCGTGACCCATGTGGCGACAGCGAATTTTCTGAATGTTCTCACCGGCATAGAGCGTGGCATGAATGCTGTCCGCCATGTTCCGAGGGTCGTAGAACAACCACACCCTGCGCGCGGCGCGCACACCGTCGGGGCCGTAGCCATACCGCCCTTCGAAATCGCGGCCCCAGGCGGGTTTGAACCGGCTTTCCCAGCCAAGCGTCACCTTGCGGCTCAGCGTGGCTTGCGGATTGACGGCGATGACGTCGGCACCAGGACAGGCCGCAGCGTAGGCCGTAGAAGCATAGCCACCCATCGAGACGCCATAGAACACAACGCGCCGGAACCGCCTGAAAAACCCCTCCGCTGCAAGCCGATCAAAAAACGCGATCAACGCGACATCACGATACCACGTGTGTCCATGTGCCATGACGCCCAGAACCGACCAGCCGCGCGAGGTAAGAAAGTCCATGCCCCAAGGCAAACGATTTGCGCTGTCCTGGCGCGCGTCGTCGAGGTTCTCGAAGCTGACAACCAGCACGTCGCCTTGCTCGACAAACAGCGCTTTGTGCTCGGCGCTGACTTCTTCAAACCAACCACCCTCCTGTGCCACGCCTTCGAAATTCGCGCGCCATTGGTCATTTTGGGTGAGCGTGTCAGGTGCCACGATACTGCCGCCTCTTTCTTTTCTAAACTCTGACAGACCGGTCTGACGATCTCAACCCTTCAGGGGCAGGCGGCCAGCATAGCATCAATTGCAGCATCCAGAACCACGCCTGCTGCATCCCAGGCGTCCTTCAAATGTTTGCAAGGATCCGTCTCACCGCCCGGTGTGTCCGGTTCTGGTTGAGGTTCTGGCAGTGGCGGATCGTCGTCTACGCCCAGCACGCTTGAAATCGGCGGCAACGGTTTCGGTTTGTGCCGTTCCTGACAGGCCTGATATGCCTCTCTCGCCCGCTGGATCGAATCCAACGCATCGTCTAGGGCTTTTTCCGCATTCAAACAGGCTTGGCTTTTCCTGGCATCGAGTGTCGCGTATCTGGAGCCGCTTTGTTGCAACCAGTCGTCGATTGTCCGGAGCGTGACTTTCAAGCGGCTTGACCGGGGTGCGATGTCGATAACGATCAGCGCAGTTTCGGCCGGACGAAGCGTTTTCCATTTCTTACGCCTGGGATGTTTGAGCAAGTCGCGGTAGGTTTTGGCAGCGCGGGCGAGATCTTCTGACGGGATATCATAGATGTCAGCGAACATCTTCTTTAGTACGAATGTGGCGTCCCCACCGCCTTCAAACGCGTCGGCAAGCTTATGCGCCAGCCCCCAGAAATGTCTGTAATCCATCATTGAAAATCCTCAGCGAAATGAATGGACCGAGGATATGGCGCCGTAGGCTTTGCCACAACCTCGGCGCGGTATCGTGATGCAGACAAAAAACAGCTTCCCCCTTTGCCGCGTTTGTTCTAAACGGCGCGCATGACGTGCCATGCAATCACAACGCTTCGACGCCGACGCTGAATACAGCGTCTGCTTCCGCACGTCTTTTCCCATCTCGTTGACTTGACCGGCTTCGGCTGGCACCTCTTGGCTCTCGATAAAGGAACACCCGATGATACCGTCTATTCTGCCAACCTATTCCCGCGCCCCGATGCAGTTCGTGAAGGGCGAAGGCTGCTGGCTGATCGAGGCGGATGGCCGACGTTTTCTCGACCTCGGCTCGGGTATCGCGGTGAATGTGCTGGGCCATGCCAACCCGGTTCTGGCTGAGGCATTGAAGGCTCAAGCCGACACGCTTTGGCACGTCTCGAACCTCTACCAGATTTCGGGCCAACAAGAATTGGCGGATCGGCTGACCGAAGCCACCTTTGCTGATACGGTCTTTTTCACCAATTCCGGCACCGAGGCCTGCGAATTGGCGGTGAAAATGGCGCGGAAATACTGGTCGGACAAAGGCGAAGACCGATTTGAAATCATAGCCTTTGAGGGCGCATTTCATGGACGCTCTTCTGCTGCCATCGCCGCCAGCGGTGCGGCCAAAATGATTGACGGGTTCGGTCCTATTCTGCCGGGTTTTAAACAGGTGCCGTTTGGCGATTTTGAGGCTTTAGAAAGCACTGTCACCAAGAAAACCGGCGCAATCATGATCGAACCTGTGCAGGGCGAAGGCGGCATTGTGCCGGTGCCAGATACCTTTCTGAAGAAGTTGCGCGCGCTGTGCGATGAGACAGGCACCGTTTTGGTTTTTGACGAGGTACAATGCGGTGTCGGGCGGACAGGCAAGCTTTTCGCCCATGAATGGTCTGGCGTGACGCCGGATATCATGCTGGTCGCCAAGGGCATCGGCGGGGGTTTCCCCCTCGGTGCGGTACTGGCCACAGAAGAGGCAGCGTCTGGAATGACGCTTGGCACCCATGGGTCGACCTATGGTGGCAACCCATTGGCTTGTGCAGTCGGCAATGCCGTAATGAAAACCGTTGCCGAGCCTGCCTTTCTGGATGAAGTAAATCGTAAGGCCGGACTTTTACGGCAGAAACTGGAAGGGCTGGTCGCGTCGCATCCGGACGTTTTTGAAAGCGTTCGTGGGGCTGGGCTGATGATCGGCTTGAAATGTAAGGCAGCCAACGCAGACGTTGTGAAGGCCGGGTTCGAAAGCGAGGTCATCGTCGTTCCCGCAGCCGACAATGTGGTGCGTCTTCTGCCGCCCCTGAACATCAGTGACGAGGAAATTGACGAGGCTATTCAGCGCCTTGACCGCACAGCAATGCAGGTTGAGGCAGGCGCATGACCCATTTCCTCGACATTGACAAAACGCCGTTTGTCGACCTGCGCGGCATCCTCGATCAGGCGCACGCGATGAAGGCGGCCCGCGCTGGTCGGCCGAAAGGCACGCCGGACGATGACACGCCGCTGGCCGGTCGCATCGTGGCGCTGATCTTCGAGAAGCCGTCTACCCGAACGCGCGTTTCCTTCGACGTGGGCGTTCGCCAGTTGGGAGGCGAAACACTGGTGCTGACCGGCAGCGAGATGCAGCTTGGTCATGGCGAAACGATTGCCGACACGGCGCAAGTGCTGTCGCGCTATGTCGATTTGATCATGATCCGCACGTTCGAAGAAGAGGCGCTTCTGGAACTGGCCGAACATGCCACGGTGCCGGTCATCAACGGTTTAACTAACCGTTCGCACCCCTGTCAGATCATGGCCGACCTGATGACCTATGAAGAGCATCGCGGCCCCATCGCCGGTAAACGTGTGACGTGGTGCGGCGATGGGAACAATGTCTTTACCAGCTTTGCCCATGCGGCAGGGCAGTTCGGGTTCGATCTGACTTTTTCCGGACCTGAAACGCTTGATCCGGATGCCGCTGTTCTGGACTACGCTCGCAGCAAAGGCGCGACAGTACAGATTGAGCGCGATCCCGATACGGCCGTGGCAGACGCTGACCTAGTAGTCACAGACACTTGGGTGTCCATGCATGACAGTCAGTTGACCAAAGAGCGGCGGCACAACCAGTTGCGCCCTTATCAGGTGAATGAAGCGCTGATGGCCAAGGCAAAGTCGGATGCGTTGTTCATGCACTGCCTGCCTGCCCATCGCGGCGAGGAGGCGACGAATGCCGTGATGGACGGCAAAAACTCGGTCATCTTCGACGAGGCTGAGAACCGCCTTCACGCGCAAAAAGCGGTGATGCGCTACTGTTTAGGGCTCTGATTTTCCTTCGGAAAAAGCGGGATATGGGCATTTCGGCCTTGATTGCCTATATTGGAAGCACGCAGCACAGGCTGGAGGGAGCATCAATGCGTTGGATCATTCTGACCGTCTCGCTGGGACTGGCCACGCCCGTGGCCGCCGAAGACGACGAACGCGGCCGCGACATGATGGCGGAAGCGCTGGGTTTATTCATGCAAGGTTTCATTGCCGAGATGGAGCCTGCCATCGATGGATTTCAGGGCTTTTTGCAGGACTTTAACGCCTATCATCCGCCAGAAGTCTTGCCGAACGGCGATATCATCATTCGTCGTAAGTCGCCGGTCGAGATTGATGATGGCGGCGACATAGAATTGTAATATTTTACAGGCGCTTAGCGGCCTTTCACCACGACCTCAATCTCTCCCAGAGACTGGGCGAGGGAATTGAGACGTGCCTCGGCCACTTCGCCGAAGAGATCGCGGGTGCCTTTGGCTAGTCGCAACTCGAGCCGGCCTTTCTTTGGAAAATAGCGTAGCTCGCCCATCGTGCCGTCTTCTGATGCGGTGAGCATCGCACCGAAGCGGAGCGCTTTGCCGAGGATTTCCGCTTGGCGCAACTGAGTTTCGTCCAGAAGATCGAAAAGCGGTTGGAAAGGAGAGCCTTCGCGGCTGTTCTTGTACCGATGAAGCAAAGCGACGCCGAGGAAAATGCGTTCGGCATGTGTCATGCCGCCGAGATTGGCGCGGGTAACTTCGTCAAAACAGACCTCGTGACGATAGTCGGGGTGGGCGCGCCAACTGACGTCGTGCAGAAGGCAAGCCGCTTTGATCAAACGCTTTTTTGGTGCCGACTTGGCGGTGAAGAGCGGTTGGACGAACTGAAAAAGTCGCCGCCCGAAGCCGGGTACGCGCGCGTCCTTTGACTCGGCAAAGCGGCAAGCTTCGATCAGCGGATCACGGTCGCGCAGGCGTTGCGGCATTTGCTCGTACAGCATTCCTTCGCGGATCCCGTAGCCGGAAACAGCGATGTCGTAGGGTTTCAGCGCACGGACCAGTTCCTTGAGCACCTGTGCGGCGATGGGGACAAGCGACATGCGGCTTTCGCCGATGCCGGTGCGGGCGCGCAGTTCTTCCGTCGGGGTGTTGTGGATGTAGTCGATTGTGGCGTAGAGCGCTTTGCGCGTCATGCGATATTCGTGAAGGACTTTAAGGGGATAGCCGCGCCGATCCATGTCGATCCGGGCGATGGCGCGCCAAGAGCCACCGACCAAAAAGAGCCGGTCGGACTGTGGACCCAAATGTGCGGTAAGGTCGTGAATCCCAGCTTGAATGTGTTCCTTCCGGCCTTTCTTGCCGCCCTTTACGGCGCGCAGGCGTTGCGGGCCCAGCTGTGAGGTGACACATTTGCCGACCTTGCCGTCGCGCAATTCGGCCAGCTCCATCGAGGACCCGCCGATGTCGCAGACCAGACCATAGGCGCCAGGCCAGCCGAGCAGGACGCCCTGCGCGGAGAGGCGCGCCTCTTCCTCGCCGTCAATGACCCAGAGTTTCAGGCCGGTCTCGGCCAGAACCTCATCACAAAATTCTGGGCCGTCTTCGGCTTCACGGACGGCGGCGGTGGCAACGGCGGTCAGTGGCGGGATGCCAAGTTCGGTTGCAAGCCTTTGAAAACGCTTGATTGCGGCGAGAGCTCGACCGCGCCCTTCGACGCTGAGGCGACCGGTTTGCGCCATGTCGGCGCCGAGTCCTGCCATGACTTT
>JBCCOK010000062.1:0-28962 GCA_039025395.1 Pseudomonadota bacterium | reverse complement strand
GGCGCGGCCGACTGCCGTGGTTACATGTAACAGACCGAAACCACCCATGACCAGCTGGCCGGAAATGTAGAAAAACTCCTGCGGCCATATCTCGATCCATAAAAAATAAAAACGCCGGTTCGCCATATCGACCAGGACCGCCTGGTCGGGCGCATAAGGTCCCCTGTCCCAGCGCAGCCAGGGCGTCAGGTAATAAATGCCAAGTGTAACAAACATGATGATCCACTTGAATCGCCTGAACTGGCCTGTCGCTCGTTTCGGGAAGATTTTCTTGCGCTTTTCATAAAGCGGCTTGCGCGCCCAGGCCGCATTGACGGCCTCGGCGTCATAACGCTCGAACGCGCTGTCCTTTTCCGAGGCCGTATCCGCCGTCGTTGCCGGCGACGCCTTGGATTTGGCCAGGCTCTTGTCGCTGTCCGCTGATTTCAGCATTCCGCGCTCCGCAGGAAGACTCTATCCGGATCACCAAAGACAAACATCGCCCACTCGTTTCGGTTCAATTCGACCGATCAATCCAACCTACCAAATTGGCCGGCTTGAGCCGGCCATGACCGAAAATGCGTACGGGAGGCGCGGCACAGATACCTTCGCTGCGGACGCTTTCCTGCCGTTATTGTCCCCCGCCGAGCGAATGAACAAAGACCGCCAGCTTTTTGATCACCGGCTCACCCAACCGGTCGACCCAAGCGGGCATCACCCCATGAGTCGGATTCGCGATCTGCGCCGCAATCTGGCTTTCTTCGCCGCCGTAAAACCAGATCGCGTCAGCGAGGTTCGGCGCGCCCAAATCGATATCGCCGGTCGCGTCAACGCCGTGACAGGAGGAACAGTTCTCGTCGAATATGATCGCGCCCGGTTCCACCAATGCAGGATTGGAGGGCTCGCCGGTCAGGCTCACGACATAAGCGGCGGCCTGGCGAATTTCTTCCGGTTCAAGGATTTCTCCAAAGGCCGGCATTTCCGAAAAGCGCGTATCGTCATCTGCTTCATGCCGCACGCCGTGTGCAATTGTCAGATAGATGTTGTCGATGTCCCCGCCCCAAAGCCAGCTGTCGTCGTTAAGGTTGGGATAGCCGCCACCGCCCTGGGCGCCTGCTCCGTGACACTGAATACAGTTGACCCTGTATGCCGCCGATCCGCCGGCAATCGCAAACTGCAATAGATCGGGATCGCTGGAGATATCCTCCAAGGGCGTTGCCGCAATGCGATCAACGAGTTCGGATTGGGCCTCTTCCGCGGCTGCCATTTCTTCTGCCACCGCCGCCCGGCTCGAATAGCCGAGCAGTCCTTTCGTTGACGTGTTGATCAACGGAATGGCTGGATAAAGGATCATGTATCCGATCCCCCAGACAATGGTGATGTAGAAGGTAATCAGCCACCAGCGCGGCATGGGCGTATTGAGTTCCTTGATGCCGTCCCATTCGTGACCGGTCGTTTCCGTTCCGCTGATTTCGTCGATTTCTTTCTCAGACATGCGTTATTCCTTCTCGTCGCCATCCGGACGTGTGTCGTCCTTCAGCGGAATCTGGGCGATCTTGTCTGCTTCCTTCTTGCTTCCGGGCCGGAAGGTGTAGGCAACCGCCACAACAAAGACGATCACCAGAAAGAGCAGGCCCCAGCTGTCGGCAAAGGTTCTCAACGTCTGATATTCCATCAGCGAGCTCCCTTAGCGGTAGGCTGATGTCGGATCGTAGCTGGAGAAGTCCACCAGCGTACCGAGCATCTGCAGATAGGCGACCAGTGCATCCATCTCAGTTACCGTTGACGGGTCGCCATCGAAATCGCCGATAACAGCCTTGGGATAGCGCTCCTCCAAACCTGACGTATCGGCTTCGGGATCGGTTTGGGCGATCAGATCGGCCCGTGCGTTTTCGACCATAGCCTCGTCATAGGGCACGCCGACGGCCACGTTCGATCGCAGGTCCAGCTCGATGTTCTCGTAATCAAGCGGTTTATCCAGCAGGAAGGCGTAGCTTGGCATGATCGATTCCGGAACAACGGAACGCGGATCCACCAGATGCTGGACGTGCCACTCATTGGAATAGCGGGCGCCGACCCGTGCGAGATCCGGCCCCGTGCGTTTCGATCCCCACTGGAATGGATGATCGTACATCGATTCGGCTGCCAGCGAATAGGGACCGTACCTCTCGACCTCATCGCGGAAGGGCCGGATCATCTGGCTGTGGCAGACGTAACACCCTTCGCGGATGTAGATGTTGCGGCCAGCCAACTCCAGCGGCGAATAGGGCCGCATACCCTTCACTTTCTCGATTGTGTTTTCGAGATAAAAGAGCGGCACGATCTCGACGATGCCACCGACGCTGACCGTCAGCAAGGATGCAACCAGCAGCAGGGTTGCGTTGCGTTCGAGGATCCGGTGCTTGTCAATGAATGCCATTCCTGTGCTCCCTACTCTGCCGGCTGCGGTACGGGTTGCGTGCCTGGCATTGGTGCTTCTTCGCGCTCACGGCCGAGAATGGTCATCACGATGTTGTAGCCCATGATGAGACCCCCGATCAGATACAGGGCACCGCCAAGAGTGCGCAGGATGTAATAGGGTTTCATCGCCGCTACGGTTTCCGCGAATGAGAAGACGAGGAAGCCCTGATCGTCATACTCGCGCCACATCAGCCCCTGCTGGATCCCGGCCACCCACATCACCGCGGCGTAGATCACGATGCCCAGAGTCGCGAGCCAGAAATGCCAATTGATCAGGCGCAGCGAATACAGACGCTGCCGGTGCCACAGCTTGGGAACCAGATAGTAGATTGCGCCGAAGGAAATCATCCCGACCCAGCCAAGAGCGCCCGAGTGCACATGTCCGATAGTCCAGTCCGTATAGTGGCTGAGGCTGTTGACCGCCTTGATGGACATCACCGGCCCCTCGAAGGTGGACATGCCGTAGAAGGCAACGGAAATAACCATCATTCGGATGATCGGATCGGTACGGATCTTGTCCCAGGCGCCCGAAAGGGTCATCAGCCCGTTGATCATGCCGCCCCAGCTCGGCATCCACAGCATCACCGAAAACACCATCCCGAGCGTCTGCGCCCAGTCAGGCAGCGCCGTGTAATGCAGGTGGTGCGGACCCGCCCAGATGTAGAGGAAAATCAGCGACCAGAAGTGGATGATCGACAAGCGGTAGGAATAGACCGGCCTGTTGGCCTGTTTTGGGATAAAGTAATACATCATCCCGAGGAAGCCGGCGGTCAGAAAAAAGCCGACCGCATTGTGCCCGTACCACCACTGGGTCAGGGCGTCCTGAACGCCGGCAAATGCCGAATAGCTCTTGACGCCAAAAAAGCTCACAGGGACTGCAAGGTTGTTGACCACATGCAGCATCGCGATCGTGACGATGAAGGCCAGATAGAACCAGTTGGCCACGTAGATGTGCGGCTCTTTGCGCTTTAGCAGCGTGCCGAGGAACACAAGCAGGTATACCACCCAAACGATGGTCAGCCAGATATCGACATACCATTCCGGCTCGGCATATTCGCGGCCCTGGGTAATCCCGAGCAGGTAGCCGGTTGCAGCCATGACGATGAAAAGCTGGTAGCCCCAGAAAACAAACCACGCAGCATTACCACCCCAAAGTCTGGCCCGCGTGGTCCGCTGAACGACATAAAAGGACGTTGCCAGAAGCGCGTTGCCGCCAAAGGCGAAAATGACCGCAGATGTGTGCAGCGGACGTATCCTGCCGAAGTTGAACCACGGTCCGATGTTAAGATCAGGCCACGCCAGTTGCGCGGCCGCAACGACGCCGACGAGAAAGCCGACGATGCCCCAGAAGACCGTCGCGACTGTGCCGTACTTGACCACCTCGTCAAAATAACCGGAGGTATCGCGCTGAGCGTCACCGGCTGTCGCGAACGATGCCGTGCGCAACATGACTGCCACGGATACCAACAGCACGAAGAACAGGATCCACATATGCGCCTCGAAGAGGCTGTCGCGCGCAAATGCAGCGCCGAGAAGGGCAAGGAAAGCTCCAAACCCGACGGCGATGGTTTCAAAACCAAATTTCATTGATGACCCCTGCCTCCGAAACTTCATTCGGCGGTCAGGACGCTGAGTCCTTCCGCCTTCTTAAGAGTTATTCCAAATTGGGCGGGACCGAACATTGATCTCGATCAAGGCGCTCCTTGACACTTTGACGCAGTGTTGAAAGCCATGACCGATATCTGCTTGCCAGCGAATGATTGCATTGCCAGCCAACGGATTTGTGTCTGCATGGCGGCATCCGGGAGGCTTTAATGAGCCGGAATTTGGGCCTCGAACTGATCGCCGACTCAATGTCGTTTTTCGCCGCACCGGATGGCGACCCGCTCATCGCCCTTGAGCGGGCGCACGATGCGCTGCTGACGCTCTGCGACATGCTGGAACAGATCGCCGACTCGATTCCCACCCGGATCTGCCATGACACCTGTTACAGGCTTGGCCGCGACCTGCTGCCGCTGATCCGCAGTATCCACCAGTTCGAGGAAGACATTCTCTACCCCCTCGCCGTTCAACGGCTTGGCGCGAGCAAGGCAATCGAATCGACTGTCATAAGGCTGCGCTACGAGCACTGCGAAGACGAGTGCTTTGCGGAGGAACTATCCGACGCACTGCAGGAGGTTGGAAGCGGAAAGGACCTTAAGAACCCCGAAGCCATGGGCTATATGCTGCGCGGATTCTTTGAAGTCTTGCGGCGTCACATCGCTTTCGAGCGCGACCATTTACTCGGCCTGATGCGTCGCGCGATCTCTGACGGAAACAATGGCTGGGCGCCCGCGTAGTATTGTTGTTAAGGCCTAAATACTCGCTCTTTGCGCAAGCCGGTCGAGATCCGGGACCGACACGGTACGATTGTTCGCGATATCGATCACGCCATCCTTGCGGAGTTTCGTCATTTGCCGGCTGACGGTCTCGATTGTGAGTCCCAGGAAATCCGCAATATCGGCGCGCGTCAGCGGGAGCTCGAAAACCACGCTGTCGTCATTGTCACCGATCGGATCGATATGCGTGGCAATGAGATGGAGAAAGCTTGCGACTTTCTCCGCCGCAGTTTTGCGGCCAAGCGTCACCATCCAGCCGCGGGCCTCATCAAGCTCATTCAATGTCTGCTTGAGCAGCCGGTTTTCAAGCGATGGGTTTTTCTCGATCATGCGTTCGATGGATTTGCGCGGAAATGAGCACAGATGCACCGTGGTAGCCGCCTCGGCATTGGTACCGCTTTCCGATTTGAAAGGCCGTCCGAGGAAGTCGGGCGCAAATTGCAGTCCAACGATCTGCTGACGGCCGTCGGGCAGGATTTTCGTCAGCTTGACAACACCTGACAGAATATTCGAGTAGTGCGTGACGGCTTCGCTGTCCGCCACGATCTCGCCGCCGGCTTTCACTTCCTTGCGGCCCGAAGATTTTCCCAGTTCCAGCAGTTCACCTGCCGTAAGCGACCCGCAGATACCGCGATGCCGGGCTTCGCAAGCCTGACACAGAACAGGCATTTCGGAGTTGTGTATATCCCTGCGTCCGTCGCTCATTTTCAATCCGGGCCGTTATCACTCCGGTTGTTGTCGCACATTATACAATTTGCACAGAAATGCGACCGAAAACGAACACAAGGCTTCAGATTGTGTCAGTTCTTGTTGACACTTTTGCAAGGCGAACCGGAGGGGCTTGAAAGCGGTGCTGTAGCTCCACAACGTTCTGCCAACTCGAACGGGAAAAACGAATCCCCGTTGATAAAAATCAAGGGCCAGCCTGCAAAGCCATCCTAATCATGGTTCAATGGACGGACAGCAAACGCATTATACTGAAACCGGAACACTGCCGCAGATAGGTACGAACGGCGCGCCGCCCCTGCCCATTCTGTTCGAACGCCTCGAACGGCCTACACCGCGGTACACAAGCTACCCGACGGCACCGCATTTTCACGCAGGCGTCGATGGCGCATGCTACCGCAATTGGCTCGGGTCCCTTGAGAGCGGCAGCGCACTGTCCCTTTATATTCACATTCCGTTTTGCGACCGCCTGTGCTGGTTCTGCGGATGCACGACGAAACAAACCCGCAAATACAAGCCCATCGAACGGTATCTTCAATCTCTCTTCAAGGAGATCGCTACTGTCGCAAGCACCGTTCCCGCCGGAATACCGGTGACCGCTCTACACCTTGGCGGTGGTTCGCCGACCATGCTCGCGCCAACGGATTTTGCCGCGCTTGCAGAGCAAATCAGAACGCGATTCCACCTTCGCAGCGACGCAGAAATCAGCATCGAGATGGACCCGAACGACCTCGAAGAGGAAAAGTACGATGCCATGGCACGGTTTGGGATGACCCGCGCCAGCCTCGGGGTACAGGATTTCGACCCGCACGTGCAGGAAGCGATCAACCGCCCGCAGAGCTTCGAGCAGACGCGATGCGTTGTCGAAGCGATGCGCGAGCGAGGTGTGCAGTCCGTCAATCTCGATGTGCTCTACGGTCTGCCGCACCAGACACGTAAGACAATTGAGGACACCGTCGAAAAAACCATCTCGTTGACGCCAGACCGCATTGCTTTGTTCGGCTATGCCCATGTGCCGTGGATCAAGAAACATCAGAAGATGATCGATGAAGCGGCCCTGCCCGGCACGATCGAGCGCTTCCGGCAAGCCAACCTTGCCGCCGAACTGCTTGAGGCCAACGGCTATCGCCGCATTGGCATGGATCATTTCGCGCTTGAGCACGATGAAATGAGCGAGGCTGAAAGGAATGGAACCCTGAACCGCAACTTTCAGGGCTATACCACAGACAAGGCCGACGCGCTGATCGGCCTCGGTGCATCGTCTATCGGAAAACTGCCGCAGGGTTACGTGCAAAATACGCCGTCGACACACGACTACCAGCGGCGCGTCGATACCGAAGGCGGCCTCGCCACCGTGCGCGGCATCGCATTATCTGAGGACGATCGGGTGCGCGGCTGGATTATTGAAAGATTGATGTGCGATTTCGGCTTCTCGAAGGATCAAATCCGAAGCGAGTTTGCGGACTGTTCAGAGGCGGTGCTGCATGAAGCCGATAGTCTTGCGGCCGAAGATATGGACGGACTGTTTGTAGAGGCGAATGGCAGTTACGCGATCACGGACGCGGGCCGGCCCTATGTGCGGACCATCGCAGCCGAATTCGACGCTTACCTCGCAAGAGGAAATGCACGACATTCCGTGTCCGTTTGACAACTTGGTTTCCGGTCGGCTTTTCAAGAAAACGCGCACGAAAGGCCATTTGCAATGGCAAAAAAGGGGCCCGCAGGCCCCTTTTTCAGTTCCTTTTCTGCCCAAATCACATGCCGCTGGTGACCTTGTCAGTGTGTGACCCTTCGGGTTCCTTGGTGATCACCGGATCCGAGCCCCCGGCAAGAAGCGATGCTACCGTACGGTCGTGGTCAGCCACGTCCAAAGTTCCGTCGGAACCGGCGACAAGTTTATTGATTTCGCGCATCATTCGCTTCTGATGCTCTTCGGTCTGAGCGCCGGTGGCGTCGTTTTCAAGAACGATCTCGGCAGCCTCGTCCGGATTTTCAGCGGCAAATTCCCAGCCCTTCATTGAGGCCGCGACAAACCGCTGGAATTTGTCGACTTTTTCCGGATCGTCAAGGTCGGATTCAAGCACGTAGATCCCGTCCTCAAGTGTCGCGACGCCCTGATCTTCATATTGGAAGGTGATCAGGTCCTCGGCGGCAATGCCGGCGTCGATAATCTGCCAGTACTCATTGTAGGTCATCGTTGATATGCAGTCGGCCTGCTTCTGCAGCAGCGGATCGACATTGAAGCCCTGCTTGAGAACCGTGACGCCGTCATCCGATCCGTCCGTCGGGATGCCAAGCTGGCTCATCCAGGACAGGAACGGATACTCGTTGCCGAAGAACCAGACGCCCAGCGTCCGGCCACGGAAGTCTTCCGGTGAGGTGATACCGGTTTCCTTGAGGCAGGTCAGCATCATTCCGGACCTCTTGAACGGCTGGGCGATATTGACCAGGGGCACGCCCTTCTCGCGCGATGCCAGCGCCGCCGGCATCCACTCGATGATGACATCCGCGCCGCCACCGGCAATCACCTGCGGCGGAGCGATGTCGGGCCCGCCGGGCTTGATCTCGACGTCGAGATCGACTTCGTCATAAAAGCCCTTGTCCTTGGCCACATAGTAGCCGGCAAACTGGGCCTGCGTGACCCATTTGAGCTGTAGTGTGAGCTCGTCCTTTGCCATAGCGCCGGTTGCGGCCAGGCAGGTCGAAAGGCCGAGCGCCATTGCCAATAGTTTTTTCATTTTCGTCACTCCTCTGGTTGTGGCTCCGCCTTGTCATTGTTTCAGCTTCTGTAGGACGGATGCCAGAATGTTACGGCACGTTCCAGTAGAGCAAGCAGTCCGTAGGACAGCGAGCCAGCCAGTGCCGCGACAAAGATTTCAGCCCAGACCATGTCGATGTTCATGCGACCGACCTCGGTTGAAATCCTGAAGCCCATACCGACAATCGGCGTACCGAAAAACTCTGCGACGATTGCACCGATAAGGGCCAAAGTTGAATTGATTTTCAGGGCATTGAAGATGAATGGCATGGCAGCGGGAAGCCGCAGCTTGACCAGCGTCTGCCAGTAGCCTGACGCGTAGGTGCGCATGAGATCGCGCTCCATCGCCCCGCTGGCCGCAAGCCCTGCCACCGTGTTGACGAGCATCGGGAAAAAGGTCATCACGACGACGACCGCGGCCTTGGAATGCCAGTCGAAACCGAACCACATCACCATGATGGGGGCTATTCCGATCACCGGCAAGGCGGCGACCAGGTTGCCGACTGGTAACAGCCCCTTGCGCAGGAAAGGCACACGATCGACGGCAATGGCAACCACAAAGCCCGATAGGCACCCGATTGCGTAACCGGCCAGAACGGCTTTCATGAATGTCTGCACGAAATCGGCCCAAAGAATATCAACAGACGATGCAATGCGCGCCCATATCATGCTGGGCGGCGGCAGCAGGATGGTTGAGATGTTGAAGCCAACGGTGATGCCTTCCCAAAGCATGATCAGCGCCGCACCGAAAAGCGCCGGTATCAGCAAGTTGATCGAACGCGCCAGCGGCTGATTGTCCGGACGCAGGCGCACCAGCCACACATTGGCTGCCCAGGCACCCATCCAGAAGACAAGCGCAATGATCAGAATTCCACTGTTCAACGCACCATCCCCATGCGCCTCATCACGATGCGCGACGAAATATCAACCAGTGTGACGAGGACCGCTGCAAGGACAGCCGCGGATACCAGCGCAGACCAGATCTGGATGGTTTGCCCGTAATAGGAACCTGTCAGCAGACGCGCACCGAGACCGGCGACCGCACCCGTCGGCAATTCGCCGACAATAGCGCCCACGAGGCTGATGGCCACGGCAACTTTCATCGACGTGAACAGAAAAGGCAGCGCGGTCGGCCAACGTAGCTTCCACAGCACCTGGCCCCTGCTTGCACTGTAGGTGCGCATGAGGTCCAGATGCATCACGTCCGGCGAGCGCAAGCCCTTGACCATGCCGACTGCCACCGGAAAAAATGACAGATAAGTCGATATCATAGCCTTTGGCAGAAGACCGGATACGCCCACCGCATTCAGGACGACGATAATCATCGGTGCGATTGCCAGAATGGGAATGGTCTGGCTCGTGATAATCCACGGCATCAGGCTCTTGTCGAGCACATTCGAGTGTACGATCAAAACCGCAAGGAGGATCCCCAGCCCTGTGCCCATGACAAATCCCAGCAGGGTCGAAGAAAGCGTAACCCAGCTATGGTAGACCAAACTGCGCTTGGACGTGACCTTCTTCAATGCCGTGGTGTTCCATATCTCCTGAGCCACCTGATGGGGCGCGGGCAGAACCGGGCGCTGCTGGGCTAGCGTATTTCGGACAAGTTGCGTTGAAGCGATTTGCGTTCCTGCCCGGGCCGCCTGGTCGCGCTCGAAGGGTGCATTCAAATAGACGGCAAAAACATACCAGATGACAATTATGGCGGCGACGACGGTGCCGACCGGAATCAGACTATCGTGCAAGAAACTGTTCGTTCCCCTTTGTTTTGCCATCAGCGAGGCCCCATGTCCGCAGCAGGTGCGATCCGGTCAGGCGTCATAGGCCAGTCAGTCGTCATAGGAATGCCCCTGCCGCAACCCCTCGCGCACCCGATGCGCAAGCTCCAGAAACTCTGCCGACTCGCGGATCTCGAGCGGCCGCTCATCGCCAAGATCGCAATCGATGACGTCGTGGATCCGCCCGGGTCGCGGGCTCATCACCACGATCCGCGTCGACAAAAACACCGCTTCGGGTATTGAATGCGTTACAAAGACGACCGTCTTCTTCGTCTGCGCCCACAGCTTCAAGAGTTGCTCATTGAGATGGTCGCGGACAATTTCATCGAGCGCTCCAAAAGGTTCATCCATCAGCAGCATATCCGGATCGAAGCAAAGCGCGCGCGCGATCGATGCGCGCTGCTGCATGCCGCCAGACAACTGCCAAGGGAACTTCTTTTCGAAACCGGTAAGATTGACAAGTTCAAGGTTGGCACTGATCCGTTCGGCCCGTTCGGTCTTGTCGACACCCATAACCTCGAGCGGAAGAGAGATATTGCCGCTGATGGTCCGCCACGGATATAGCGCCGAGGCTTGAAACACGTAACCGTAGGCTCTTGCGAGCCGCGCCTGTTCCGGTGTGACACCATTGACCCTGATTGTGCCTCCTGTCGGCTGTTCCAAATCCGCTATGACCCGCAAAAGCGTTGTCTTTCCGCAACCCGAAGGACCGATAAAAGAAACGAATTCACCGGTTTCGACCGCAAGGTTGATGTTAGACAACGCATGAACCGGTCCGTCATTTGTTTGAAACGTCAAATCCAGGTCACTTGCATCGATGACGACGCTCATGCAGCCATCCCGATCTGCAATCGCCGATCATGCTCGCACGCCGCCGCCATGGATTAGACCCCGCTGGCAGGAATGCCGGTGCGCTGGACCTTTCGGGGCGCCGTGACTTCCTTCCATTTCGACAACGCCTTGTTGACCGGATGAAAAGGCTCGCGCGGGACAAATTTGCCGTGCCCCTCCTGCGTCTTGATCTCTCCGTCTTCAACCGAAACATGACCACGTGTCAGCGTGAAGCGCGGCAGGCCCGTGACCGCCTTGCCTTCGAAAACATTGTAGTCGATGGCCGATTGCTGGGTATCAGCACTGATGGTCTTCTCAAGCTTCGGATCCCAGACCACGATGTCGGCATCCGCACCGACCATGATCGCGCCCTTCTTGGGATACATGTGCAGAATCTTGGCTATATTCGTCGAGGTGACCGCAACGAACTCATTCATTGTCAGCCGGCCCCTGTTGACGCCATAGGTCCAGAGCATCGGCATGCGATCTTCGAGACCGCCTGTCCCGTTCGGAATCTTGGTGAAATCGCCAACGCCGTACCGCTTTTGCTCGGTCGTAAAGGCACAATGATCGGTTGCGACCACCTGCAGTGAACCGGCGGCAAGCCCGTGCCACAAGGAATCCTGGTGCTTCTTGTCGCGGAATGGCGGAGACATGACCCGGCGCGCGGCATGATCCCAGTCGTGGTGTTTGTACTCGCTGTCGTCCAGCGTCAGATGCTGGATCAGGGGCTCGCCATAGACCCGCATCCCGTTCTGCCGTGCCCGGCGGATTGCTTCATGCGCCTGCTCGGACGAGGTGTGCACCACGTAGAGCGGAACGCCGGCCATGTCGGCGATCATGATCGCCCGGTTGGTCGCCTCACCTTCGACTTTGGCCGGACGCGAATAGGCATGGGCCTCCGGGCCATTGTTGCCTTCGGACAGCAATTGCGCCTGGAGTTGCGCAACCACATCGCCGTTTTCGGCATGGACCAGCGGCAAGGCGCCGAGTTCTTCACAGCGCTTGAACGATGAGTACATTTCGTCGTCGTCCACCATCAGCGCGCCTTTATAGGCCATGAAATGCTTGAACGTGTTGATCCCGTGGTCGCGAACCACCGTATCCATTTCATCAAAAACCTGCTCGCCCCACCAAGTGATCGCCATGTGAAAGGAAAAGTCGCAATTGGCCCGCGTCGACTTGTTGTCCCACATCTGAATGGCCTCGAGCAGCGATTGGCCCGGCGACGGCAGTGCGAAATCGACCACCATGGTCGTCCCGCCGGAAAGTGCTGCACGCGTTCCACTCTCGAAATCATCGCTTGAGTAGGTGCCCATGAAAGGCATTTCCAGATGGGTATGCGGATCGATACCGCCGGGCATGACATAGCAGCCGCTTGCATCGAGGATCCGGTCACCGCTCAAGTCCGGCCCGATCTCCGTAATAATGCCGTTTTCGATCTTGATGTCGTCCGCATAGGTCAGATCTGCGGTGACGATGGTTCCACCCTTGATGACCGTGCTTGGCATTTGAACTCTCCCAGACTTCCAGTGGCGCACTGCGCCTGAACAAAACTATTCGACGATCTCGGCCGTCTCCACGACCGCATGGAACAGGACATCGGTTCCCGCCCGGGCCCATTCGGGTGAAATGTCCTCGTCTTCATTGTGGCTCAAACCGTCTACACATGGGCACATCACCATGGACGTCGGGGCGACACGGTTGATCCAGCAGGCATCGTGACCGGCACCGGATACCAGATCGCGATGCGAATAGCCCAGACGGTCAGCAGCACTGCGCACGGCCGCCACGCAATTCTCGTCAAAGGTGACGGGATCGAAGTGACCGGCCACTTCGATTTCGAATTCGAGGCCGAGATCCTGTGCGATTTTCGGCCCTTCTGCCTCGAGCCGCGCCTTCATGCCGTCCAACACGTCCTGGTGCGGCGAACGGAAATCCACCGTAAAGACCACCTTGCCGGGAATAACGTTGCGTGAATTCGGATAGACGTCGCAATGGCCGATTGCGCCGACCGCCTCCGGCTGATGGCTCATGGCGATCTCATGCACCAACTCGGTGATACGGGCCATGCCGAGCCCCGCATTTCTGCGCATTGGCATCGGCGTCGAACCTGTGTGGCTTTCCTTGCCGGTAAGGGTAATCTGCAACCACCAAAGCCCCTGCCCGTGCGTGACGACGCCTATATCCTTGTGTTCTGCTTCAAGGATCGGCCCCTGTTCGATGTGCAGTTCAAAGAAGGCGTGCATCTTGCGCGCGCCGACCGCCTCGTCGCCGCGCCAGCCGATGCGCACGAGTTCATCGCCGAAGGTCTTTCCCTCGGCGTCCACCCGCTCGTAGGCCCAATCCTGTTCATGCATGCCAGCGAAGACTCCGGAGGCGAGCATTGCCGGTGCAAAGCGGGTGCCTTCCTCATTCGTCCAGTTGGTGACGACGATCGGATGCTTTGTCCTGATATTGAGGTCATTCAATGTACGGACGATTTCGAGGCCGCCCAGAACGCCCAGAACGCCGTCAAACTTTCCGCCGGTCGGCTGTGTATCGAGGTGGCTGCCGACATAAACCGGCAGGGCTTCGGGATCGGTCCCTTCGCGGCGAAAGAACATGTTTCCCATCTGGTCGACGCCCATGGTCATGCCGGCATCTTCACACCAGCTTTGGAAAAGCTTGCGGCCTTCGCCGTCCTCATCGGTCAAAGTCTGCCGGTTGTTGCCGCCGCGTACGCCCGGGCCGATTTGCGCCATTTGCATGAGAGCATCCCATAACCGGTCACCATCGATCCTCATATTGCCGTTAAGCGTCATCGGTGTACTCCCCGGATACGCGACTTGTTATTGGAGGGCCTTAAGGACGCTGCCCAACGTATCGACAATGAAGTCGATTTCGCTCTTCTCGATGATCAGCGGCGGAGACAACGCAATGATGTCGCCCGTCGTGCGGATAAGCAGGCCCCGGTCATAGGCATCGAGGAAAGCGGAAAACGCACGGCGCGTCGGTTCACCGGCAATCGGCTCGAGTTCAATGGCGCCGATCAGGCCGATATTGCGTATGTCGATGACATGAGGCAGGCCTTTCAGCGAATGCAGCGCCTCCTGCCAATAGGGCGCCAATTCGCTGCCGCGGTTCAGCAATCCGTCTTCCTGATAGGTCTCGAGGGTCGCAATGCCAGCAGCAGAGGCCATGGGATTGCCCGAATAGGTGTAGCCATGGAAGAACTCGATCAAGTGCTCCGGCCCGGTCATGAAGGCATCATGGATTTCGTTCTTCACAAACACCGCGCCCATGGGAATGACACCATTGGTCAAACCCTTGGCGGTGACCATCATGTCGGGCACCACACCGAAATAGTCAGGAGCAAACGGGGTTCCGAGGCGGCCGAACCCGGTTATGACCTCATCGAAAATAAGCAGAATGCCGTGCTTGTCGCAGATACTCCGCAATCGTTCCAAATAGCCCTTGGGCGGCACCAAGACTCCGGTGGAACCCGATACCGGCTCGACAATGACAGCGGCTATCGTCGACGGATCATGCAGCGCGATGATCCGCTCCAGATCGTCCGCTCTTTCCGCGCCATGCTCGGGCTGCAGTTTGGAAAAGGCATTCCTTTCAGGATCGTGGGTATGCGGCAGATGATCGACGCCGGCGAGCAGCGATCCGAACATTTTCCGGTTTGCGACAATGCCGCCAACTGAAATGCCGCCGAAATTGACCCCGTGGTAACCGCGTTCACGTCCAATCAGCCGAAAGCGCGAGCCGTCGCCTTTGACCCGGTGATAGGCAATTGCTGTCTTCAGCGCAGTTTCAACCGATTCCGAGCCTGAATTGGTGAACATCACATGCTCAAGTCCCGCCGGTGTCAATTGCACCAGTTTGGAAGCTAGTTCGAACGCTTTCGGGTGTCCCATTTGAAAGGCCGGCGCATAATCCAGTTCTGCAGCCTGCTTCTGAATCGCTTCAACAATCCTTGGCCGGTTGTGGCCGGCGTTGACGCACCACAGACCTGCCGTGCCGTCCAGAACCTTGTTGCCCTCCGCTGTCGTGTAGTGCATGCGATCAGCGCCGACAAACATGCGCGGCGCTTTCTTGAATTGTCGGTTCGCCGTAAACGGCATCCAGAAAGCATCGAGATTGTTGGTTGTCATGGGAGCGTTCATAACGGAAGCCTTTAAAACCTCAGGGGCGCGTGTGGCGGTTTCGGCCGGTCCGCCCGTATCAGCCGCTGAAAAACTTGACTGAATGGTCAAATTGGAGGCTAGAAGAGCAGCCGGAGTCGGTCAAGGGAATTTATAGTAAATATAAAGGGCTTGCACACCAAGCAAAGCTGTTGCATCCCTTGTCGCCACCCTTTGCCCAAATATGAGGCATCCCGCCCCAACGAGGACCTCCAGACCACTCGATGATTAGCACTGGCAACAAGAGGACCAGAATTCAGGGCATCAATCGCGGCATCATTCTCGATGCCGCGCTGGAGGTTTTTTCCACTTATGGATTTCGCGGTTCAACCATTGATCAGATTGCCGACAAGGCGGGTATGTCGAAACCGAACCTGCTCTACTACTTTCCCAGCAAGGAGGACATTTACGTTACCGTCCTCGAGAATACGCTGGAGCATTGGCTGACGCCTTTCCGTGACATCGATCCCGATGGCGACCCGATCGAAGAGCTGCGGAAATATATCCGCGAAAAGCTGAAATTCTCGGCTATGAGCCCTGAGAGTTCGAGGCTTTTTGCAAATGAAATCCTTCACGGCGCACCGGCGATCCACGAGTTTCTCCAATCCAATCTCAAGCGGCTGGTCGACGAAAAGGCTGACGTCGTCAACCAGTGGATAGCGCAGGGCAAGATTGCGCCGGTCGATCCCTATCACCTGATTTTCATGATCTGGGCAACCACACAGCACTACGCCGATTTTGACGTTCAGATCCGCGCCATTCTGCCCGAAGCCGCAGAGGGAAACGGCTTCTTCGATGCCGCAGCCGATTCGGTGCTGACCATCATGCTCAACGGTATCGTGCCCCGCCAAGACGGTTAGCCGCCTGTAAAGGCGGTCCAAGAATCCGCTCTAAAGATCCGGCGCGAAGGCCATTACCAACAGACCCGTGACCGTGAGCAACGCACCGATAAGGACCGAAAAACTGGCCCATCCGTGCCCCAATAGGCCCTCGTAAAGAATAATGAAAACAGGAATCATATAGCCGTAGGACATCACCTTGGATGCCGGCAGGCGCATCGACGCATACTGGACCAGAAAAAACGTGCCGGCTGAGGTGACGATCGCAAGGTAGGCAACGGCGATCCAGACAACCTGCGGCAAGTCCATCCATGCGGTGGCAAAAAGCTCTCCGGTGCCGAGCCCGACGAGCGCGATTGCCAGAAAGGTGGCAATCGTTGTCCAGTAGGTGGTGAGAACCACAGGTTCCCGCCGGTTCAATTTCTTGACAAGGGGCGCATAGGCTGCGTGGCATATGCAGCCGAAGAAAAAGATCGTCTCTCCTGCCCCGATATCAAAGGACAGCAGCGCGTCCATATTGCCGCGGAATATCACCCATATCGAGCCGCAGCCCGCAAGCAGCAGGCTTACAATAACGATGGGGCGAACGGTTTGGCTCAGCAGCAGATAGCCAAATCCGGCACTCATCAACGGTATCAATGTGAAAACGGCACCTGTCGACACCGGATCGGTTGTCTTCAGTGCGATAAACATTGCAATGAAGTAGCCGGCCATCAGCGCTCCGAGCAGACCAAAACGCCATGAACCTGCCTGTGGAAGCGGCAACCGGCGATAGATGGCGAATGCCGCTGCAGCCATCACCAGCATGGCAACAAAAAACCGGATTGCGTTGAGCGCGGCCGAGCCGATATGAGGTGCAGCCATCCCGCCGAGCGAAAACGAACCGGAGATCAGAGCGGCAAACAGCACCATCGCAAGATGGCCGTGAAGCTTTTCCCTGCCTCTGGCAAGGTCCGCCGTTCCGATAAACGAAGCCTGACCGCGATCGCTCAATGATGGCCCCTCAAAAATTCAACGCTTGCGTCATCGTCTGTAGCGCGGCGGATGCCGATCAGCAAACCTTGCCGGCTGGAGGCATTCGTCATGTAGCAAGCACAGTCCAGTTTAACAGAGGTGCGTCAACAGCTTACAGTATAACAGAGAGTCGTTACTCGAAGACGATCTTGGGAGCCGCCTCCGCCTGCTCCTGCCGGCTGACCATGATCTGATCGCGCACCTGTGCGGCCATTTCCTTGAAGATTTGCGCATGGGGTCCGTCTGGCTGCGAGACCACGACGGGGGTGCCTGCATCCGAGTTTTCGCGAATATCCATATGCAGAGGCACTTCGCCGAGAAAAGCAACGCCTATCCGGCTGGCTTCGTCGCGCGCGCCGCCATGGCCGAAGATATTCGAGCGCTCGCCGCAGGCAGGGCAGACAAAATAGCTCATGTTCTCGATAAGGCCGAGCACCGGAACGTCGACCTTTTTGAACATATTGATACCCTTTCGCGCATCGATGAGGGCAAGATCCTGGGGCGTTGACACAATGACCGCACCGGCAAGAGGCACCTTCTGCGCCAGTGTAAGCTGCGCATCGCCGGTGCCAGGCGGCATGTCGATGACCATCACATCAACATCGCCCCAATCAACCTCCCGTAGCATCTGGGTGAGCGCGGAGACGACCATCGGACCGCGCCAGATCATCGGCGTTTCCTCGGCAACCAGAAAGCCCATCGACATGACCTTCAGGCCATAGGCTTCCTTGGGTTTGAGAAGCTTGCCGCTGACCTCCTCCGGCCGGCCGCTAACCTTCAAGAGGCGCGGAACGGAAGGACCGTAAATGTCTGCGTCAAGCAGACCAACCTTGAGGCCGATTGCCTGCAATCCGAGAGCAAGATTTACCGCCGTTGTCGACTTGCCAACGCCACCCTTGCCTGACGCTACGGCGATCAGTGCACCGACACCGGGCACGCCGGGTTTGGCATCGCCCTGCTGGCGTTGAGGAGATGGTTTCGGACTGGCGGCAACCGGCGAAGCGCCTGATCCCGGCGTGCGCTCGGCAGTCAACGCAACGACAGCGCCTTTGACCCCATCCAACGACTTGACCGCCTCTTCCGCTGCAATACGCAAGGGTTCAAGCTTTTCCGCCAGATTGGACGGCACGGTCAGGGAAAAAAATACTTTCTCATCAGCAATGAAAATGTCCGAGAGCAGCCCCTTGGAAACAACATCGCCGCCGATGGCTGGATGTTGGACTGCGCCAAGCGCTTCGATAACCTGTTCTTTTGTCACAATTGACATGGGCGTTGTTCCCGGCATCTGCTAAACCGCAAATAGAACACCCGGGCGCTGCATACAATGGATATAGCAGCGCAGAATATGCGGCAGTATTGTCACAGTGCACAATCGGCCATGGCGTTCGGCTTTGAAAGCGTATACAGACCATTGGCTTTTGCACCCGTTTTTCCTATAGCTCACCGCAAATTCACGAACACAAGGATACAAGCGTGTCTGCCACATTCGACAAGGTTGCTGACATCATCGCTGAAACAAGCGAAATCGACCGGGATACAATCACACCTGAAAGCCATACGATCGACGATCTTGGAATCGATAGCCTTGACTTTCTGGATATCGTTTTTGCCATCGACAAGGAGTTTGGCATCAAGATCCCGCTGGAACAGTGGACGCAAGAAGTGAACGACGGCAAGGTTGCCACGGAAGAGTATTTCGTTCTCAAGAATCTCTGTACGAAGATCGACGCTTTACGGGCCGAAAAGGCCTGAAAGACAACAGGAACGACCGCTGTTTGAGTGGTCTGCAGACAGCTGATGCTCCTCGAATATTTTCAGATGATTGACCAGGTTGAGCGGATCGACCTCCAATCCGGCCGGCTGGAGGCGACGTCAGTCGTACCGGAAGAAAGTCCGGTTTTCGAAGGACATTTTCCAAAGCTTCCGCTGGTGCCGGGCGTCTTGCTGATTGAAACCATGGCGCAAGCCAGCGGTTTTCTTCTTCTGGCAGAAAACGGCTTTACAGCCATGCCATTTCTGATGAGCGTCGACGGTGCAAAACTGCGCAGCTTCGTGCAGCCGAAATCGACGCTCGATGTTGCGGTTGAACTTGAACACAACGGCTCCGGATTTGCAGTGACCAAAGCTCGCATGACGATGGCCGGCAAAAAAGTGTGCGACGCGCAACTGAAGTTTCGTACGGTCTCATTCGATGCATCTTCTGAGTTTGATATCAGCGAACTGTCGCAGTTGATAAAGGCGCGCGCCGACGAGGTCGGCTTGACGAATGCCCTTTCCGAAGGCGCCGACGCTTAAGGAATTCCATCGCAATGAGCAAACGCGCGCATGATGTCGTTGTCACTGGTATCGGACTCGTAAGCTGTCATGGCGTCGGCACAGCCCCGCATGAGGCACTGATTAAGGCAGCGTCTGCCCCTGAGGCGGTGGTCGATACGGCGCGTTTTGCGCCCTACCCCGTCCATCCCATGCCGGATATCGACTGGTCGCAGCAAATTCCGCGGCGAGGCGATCAACGCCAGATGGAGAACTGGCAGCGGTTGGGTGTGTATACCGCTGGATTGGCATTGGACGACGCCGGGATTAAGGACGATGCAGGTCTATGCGCGTCCATGGATATGATCGTCGCTGCTGGCGGCGGCGAGCGGGATATCGCAGTCGACACGCTGATCGTCAACGAAGCGGTAAGCCGCAACGACCGTGATCGACTGCTCAATGAAAAACTGACCACGGAGTTGCGGCCAACTTTGTTCCTCGCGCAACTGTCGAATCTTCTCGCCGGAAACATATCGATCGTCCACAAAGTGACGGGTTCATCCAAAACTTTTATGGGCGAAGAGAGCGCCGGCATTTCAGCGGTGGCAACCGCCTTTGAGCGCATTCGTGCCGGACAATCCACGCATGCTTTGGTCGGCGGCGCTTACAATGCGGAACGCCCCGACATGCAGCTTCTTTATGAGGGCGCCCAGTCGCTGGCTCAGGGACATTGGGAACCCCTATGGTCGCGGTCAGAGCCCGGCGGAGGTGTGATTACCGGATCAGCAGCCGCATTTCTGGTGATTGAATCCGCGAGCCATGCGCAGGCGCGCGGAGCAAGGTACTATGCTGCGATTACCGGTGTTGAAGGCGACCGCGGAAAACGCGCCGACGAACGGCTTGAAAAGCGGTTAGAGGAGATGGCGCGCCGAACGCCTTTGGCGGATCCGTCACGGTTGTTGGTCATGTCCGGTGCAAGCGGCGAAAAAGACCTCAGCGCTTTGGAGCGCAAGACGATCGGCGATATCTGGCCTGACGCGGCGTTGCGCGGCTATAGCGGCCTGATAGGCCACTGCATGGAGGCCCAGTTCCCGTTCGGCATCGCACTTGCCGCATTGACGCTTGGTTGCGGCGCAACACCGCCGGCATTCGACCCTGACCGGGAATCTGTTATGTCTGAGCCAGCATCAGAAGCACTGGTTACGACTGTCGGCAGATTTCATAGCGAGGGCGTTGCATCACTAAAGCGCGTTTAGGACTGGGTCCGGAGCAAAAATGACGAAAAGCACCTACAAGGATCATCTTGGACGGCCGATCATTGCTGTAACTGGAATGGGCATCGTTACAGCGCTCGGTCGGGGCAAGCAGGACAACTGGCAGGCGCTAAGCAATGGGCAATCCGGGATTCATGAGATTACGCGTTTCCCTACCGACGGCCTTTCCACCCGCATCTGCGGCACTGTCGATTTTCTCGATACGAGCGGCTTGGCGAGCGAACTGTCCTTTGCACTTGCCAATACAGCGACCAGCGAAGCCCTGTCGGAGGCCGGAATAGAAGGCGACTTCAATGGCCCGCTATTTCTTGCCGCACCGCCCATCGAAGTGGAGTGGTCGGCACGTTTTGCGCTCGCGGACGAAGGTGGCTTGGCCGGAAAAGATGAAAACGTCTATGACGGGTTCCTAAAGGTCATGCGACAACGGCCACACCCGCAATTCACCCAAGCAGCCCTGTTCGGCTGTGTCGCCGAACGACTTGCCGATACCTATGGCACGCGGGGCTTGCCAATCACGCTGTCAACAGCCTGCGCATCCGGTGCGACAGCGATACAGCTTGGTGTCGATGCTATTCGCCAGGGACGCACAGACCGTTCCCTGACGGTTGCCACCGACGGCTCCGTCAATGCCGAAGCGCTGATTCGGTTTTCGTTGCTTTCGGCGCTATCAACGCAGAACGATCCACCCGAAAGGGCGTCAAAACCGTTCACCAGCGATCGAGACGGGTTCGTGATTGCAGAGGGCGGCGCCGCGCTTGTTTTGGAATCGTTGGAAGCCGCTGTCGGTCGCGGCGCCAAGGTGCTCGGCGTCATCAGCGGTTACGGCGAAAAGGCAGATCACTTTCATCGCACCCGCTCGTCCCCCGACGGTGCACCGGCCATTGCGACCATTCAGGCGGCACTTGACGACGCCGGAATCGGCCCAACCGGCATCGACTACATCAACGCCCACGGCACCTCGACACCTGAAAACGACAGAATGGAGTTTCTTTCCCTGTCGACGGTTTTCGGAGACAGTCTGGACGCCATTCCGGTATCATCCAACAAATCCATGATCGGTCATACGTTGACCGCGGCGGGCGCTGTTGAAGCGATATTTTCGCTGCTGACCATACAATCCGGAACGCTGCCGCCGACTATCAATTACGACAATCCCGATACAAACATAAAAATGGATGTGGTTCCCAACGTAAAGCGCAACCATCCGGTATCATCCGTTCTGTCGAACTCGTTTGGCTTTGGCGGGCAGAACGCATGCCTCGTCATGGCCGCCGAACCTGCATAGACGACTTCGAGAGCGAGAAACTGCGGACCATGCGTGCATTACAACTCATTAAAGATCGAACACTTGAGCTGGCAGAGGTCGAAGAACCGCCGCCACCAGCGCCCGGTGAAGTGACCGTCCGCATAAAAGCGGTGGCACTGAACCATATCGACGTGTGGGGATGGCGCGGCATGGCATTCGCCAAGCGCAAGATGCCGCTCGTCATCGGGGCCGAGGCAGCAGGCGAGGTCGAAGCGATCGGTCCCGGCGTCTCGCAAGTTCTGCCCGGACAGCTTGTATCAATTTACGGCGCGAGAACATGCGGATTATGCCGCGCTTGCCGCGAGGGCCGCGACAATCTCTGCGAAAATGTCGCCGGCGTCCATGGATTTCACCTTGACGGATTCGCCCAGGAAAAGATCAATTTGCCGGCACGGCTCTTGGTTCCGGTTCCGCCCGGTGTGGACGCTGTCGCTGCAGCGCTTGCACCCATAACCTTTGGCACTGTCGAGCACATGTTGTTCGACAATGCAAAGCTGGAGCCCGGCGAAACCATTCTGATCCATGCCGGAGGCTCGGGCATCGGCACTGCTGCAATCCAGCTTGCGAAGAAGCATGGCTGCACGGTCATCACCACAGTCGGCAGCGACGACAAGATTGAAAAGGCCCAAGCCCTGGGCGCCGACCATGTCATCAACTATCGGGAAGACCGCTTCGAAGGCGTTGTCCGTAAACTCACCTCCAAAAAAGGCGTCGACGTGGTATTTGAACATGTCGGTGCCGACACCTGGGCCGGATCGATGCTTTGCATGAAGCGCGGCGGCCGCCTTGTCACCTGCGGCTCGACCTCGGGAGTGTCAACGCAGATCAACCTCATGCAGGTTTTCCAGCAGCAATTGCGGATCATTGGCTCGTTTGGATGCCGGATGGAAAATATGGCGAACGCCATGCAAAAAATGGCCTGCGGTCTGGTTCATCCCGTCATCGACACGCAGGTCACGCTGGACAATGTCGACACCGCGCTTGAGCGGATCGAGAGCCGGAAAGTGTTCGGAAAGATCATCCTGAACGTCAGTCAGGACGGGCCGTGAACAGATCAGCGTACCGACTAGCTGAAAACCCGCGAATCGGGGTAGCCGTGGCGCATCATGCTGTCGGCAGAACTGTCCCGGACAAGCCCGGACGCGTTTGAGGGCGGCCAAGACATTGCGTGGCAATTTTGGGGTTGATGCGATGGGGTGCGGGGTCCGTCTGGAATGCTGAAGCGTGCAGAGCGTTCGAAAACAGCGCGCACGTCGAGAGTTGCTGTTATGAACCGGAAACTGTTCATCAGGCGCATCCTTATCCGGCTGAACCGGCTGAAAGACTGGCTCATCGCCCAGTTCGTTTTCGCGATACTGGCCATCCTGAGGCGCGTTCCGGTCTTGACCGCAATCCGCATGACTGAAAACCTTGCCCGGAAACTGGGACCGCAAAGCGCGCGCCACCGACTTGTACTCCACAATCTTGAACTTGCCTTTCCTGAGAAATCCCAAGCCGAGCGCGACGCGATCGCCCTGGAAATGTGGAGCAACATGGCGCGGCTTGTAACGGAGTACATTTTCGTCGAAACGCTGACCGGCCACGATCTGGAGTCCGGAAATGGCGGAATGATCGAGATCAAGGGCAGTGACCTGTTTCTTGATTTGAGAGACAATCCGCGCCCATTCATCGTGTTTACAGCCCATACCGGCAATTTCGAACTGCTTCCGATCGTTGCCGCAAAATACGGACTGAACGTAACCGCGCTGTTTCGCCCGCCCAACAACCCCTATATCGCCCAACGCCTCCAATCGGCCAGGACAACGCATATGGGCGAATTGGTGCCGTCCCAATTGGGCGGCGCATCCTGGGCCCTGGCGAGTGCGCTCGATGACAATCGCGGCATCGGTCTTTTGGTTGATCAAAAGGATCCGCGCGGCAAACGGACGACGTTTTTCGGTCACGATGTGCGGACAAATCCGCTGCTTGTCAGATTGGCGCGCCTTTATGAATGCGAGGTTTATCCCGCCCGCTCAATCAGACTTCCCGGCGGCCGCTTTAGACTCGAGATCGAGCCGCCTATCGAGATTCCGCGCAACGAAAAGGGCGAGATGGATATTGAGGCAACCACTCAGCTCCTTAACGACAAGGTCGAAAGCTGGGTGCGTGAATATCCGGGCCAATGGCAGTGGTTTCATGACCGCTGGAACATCAAGTACACACTGCGTTGAGACACTTCGCTGCCATCGAAGGAAAATCGGGGTGTTGCTAACCCCCTCCTCTCAGGTCAGCCGCTGCGTAAAGCGAAATCTAAAAGGCAAAAAACAACAAGGCCATTGCCACCGTGAGCGCCGTGCAGCTTGCATAGAAGAGCTGAACCGCCGCTTTGATATCGGACGGGCGAACAGCATGGCGACCCCTTGCATTAAGCATCGGTTCACGCACCAACGTACCGCCATAGCGGCGCGGTCCCGCCAACGCGATGTCAAGCGCTCCGGCCATCGCGGATTCCGGCCACCCGGCATTGGGAGACCTATGCAGCCCTGCATCGTGGAGTGCCGAGTGCAGCGCCCGCCTTCCTGCCCGCCACCCGCGCAGAACCACCGCGGCTGCGGCAATGAACAAGGCGGACAGGCGGGCTGCTGGCCAATTGGCGAAATCGTCGAGCCTTGCGGCTGCCCATCCGAACGAGAGGTAGCGTTCATTCTTGTGCCCGATCATCGAGTCCGCGGTGTTCAGCATCTTGTAGGCAAGGATCCCCGGCAAGCCCAATAGCGCATACCAGAAGGCCGGCGCGACCACGCCGTCGGAAAAATTCTCGGCAAGGCTTTCAATGGCTGCGCGGCCGACACCGCTATGGTCAAGGCTCTCGGGATCCCGGCCGACAATTTGAGAGACCGCTTCGCGCCCGCCGGTGAGTCCCGTCTGCAGCAATCCGGATTCAACCCTGAGCACATGATCGGCAAGACTCTTCTGCGCCAGCAGGATCGCGACAACGGCAATCTCCAGCACCCAGCCGAGGATGCCCACCATCGCGAACAGAGCTGACAATACGCCTCCAATGACCAATGCAGGCATCAGCAGGAGTGCAATGGATATCATACCGTTGCGTCGGCGAATTGATTCCGTCTTCGAAGATCCGTTGCCGATCCTGTCGGCAAACGAGACTGCAGCGCCGAAGACGACGACAGGATGCGCAACGCGGTCCCACAGCCATTCCGGGTCGCCAATCAGCCGGTCGACGATCAGGGCAAGTGTCAAGATGGCAAGGTGCAGTTCCACGTCGTCAAGTTCCGCTCATTCAGCCAACCGAATGTCGGCGAGTGCGGCTCTCAGCCGCGCGTCGCCGGAGGCATCCGGTGCAAGGCCGATGCGAAGCCATTGCGGCTCGTAGGCGAAACTGCGTGTGAGGATGCGATGCCCGCAAAGCAGCCGGTAAAGGTCCGCCGCGCGTTTGTGTCGGACGAGCGCAAAGAGCGGCGTTCCTCCGACAATCCGAAGGCCGGAGGCCTGCAGCACCGTGCGTAGCGCCAAGTTGCGCTCGCCGATCGCGGTGCGATTTTTGGCGCACAACGAAGGATCGTTCAGAACGCGGGCGGCAAGCGCCAATGCCGGCCCCGAGACGGCCCAGGGACCCTGAGCTGCTTGCATCCTGTGCAGGATCGCCGGAGCAGCCAGCACAAAACCGAGGCGCAGGCCCGCCAGCCCGAAGAACTTCCCGAATGATCGCAGCACAACAAGATTGTGGATCTGTCCTGCCATCGCGGCAACGCTTTCATCCGTTTGCGCGTCGGCGAATGCCTCATCGACAACCACATAGCCGCCCGTCTGCGCGCGTTCTTCGCACAAGGCCAGTATCGCATCGCGTTTCAGGATACGCCCGTCCGGGTTGTTGGGATTGACGGCGATGACCAGTTTGTGGTGGTCGACGATTTGCTCGGGCACCGAAATGATATCGACGGCGCGCCCTACACGCTCAAAACAAAAACGGAACTCCTCATACGTTGGTCCGAACACGGCGACCCGGCCGTCAAACAAACCAGGAAGAAGCTGGATCGCGCTTTGGGTTCCCGCAACCGGCAAAGGCAAGACCCTGTCAGCGGTACCATAATAGGCGGCAGCCGCCGCGCTTGCTGTCGATCGCAAATCGTCGTCCGGAAGCCTTTGCCAGACGCTTGCGTCGAATTCCGGCAGCACAATGGGAATTGGGTTGATACCGGTCGAAAGATCCAGCCAGTCCTGTGGAGCGCCGCCGAATTCGGCACAGGCCGCGACGAGCGCGCCGCCATGGTGCACGCCTTCTAGCGGGTCGGCCTCGTTCATTCCAGGTCGGCCCTGTCGATGATATGGATGAACGATCCCGCAACGGAGCCTGCCTGCAGACCAGCATGACCCAGATCGTTTCCCACCGCATCGCGCACGTCGAACAGCGCCTCGCCACCCCTCTCCTCGACGATTGATGCGTAGTGGAATTCGTGCCCGGTCATCGGCAGATCCCAGAAAAAACCGTTGCGGGCGCGGATGCGCCGGTACCCGAGGTGCAGCTTGCGGGTCGCAAAGCTCGTCGTATGTGGCAAAAGCCCAAGCATCGCATGTTTCTTGCCGTCTCCGTCAATCAGCCGATCGCCAAGCACCATATATCCGCCGCACTCCCCGTAAATGAAGATCTTGCGATCTGCCGCTTTCTGCATGGCCGCGCGGAATCCGTCGGCATTTGCCAGCCGTTCGCCGTGCAGTTCCGGATATCCGCCCGGCAGATAGATCGCATCGCATTTTTCGGAAGGCCCCTCGTCCGCCAACGGCGAAAAAAAGGAGATCTCGGCGCCGCGCCGGCGCCAACCGAGCATCATATGATCGTAGCAGAACGAAAACGCTGCATCTTTGGCAATAGCAATGTTCTGACCCGGCGGTGGCAGACGTTCGATGTTCGACACCGTTTCAGGCTTTCCGAGCAGACTGGCGGCATTGACGATGCGTTCCAGGTCGCAACCGGTTTCGACCCGTTCCGCAGCCTTCGATATGAACGCTTCCAGATTGTCGTGTTCCGACGCCTGGGTAAGACCCAGATGGCGTTCGGGAACCGTCAGCCCCTCTTCCCTGAGTATCGCCCCAAAGACCTCCATGCCGATCTGCGCAAGGGCGTCGCGCAGCATCTTCTCATGCCTGTCACTGCCGACATTGTTCAGGATGACGCCGGCAATGATGACGTTCGGATCGAACTGGGCATATCCGCGCACAAGGGGCGCAATCGAATGGGAAAGCTTTGAGCAATCGACAACAAAGACAACGGGCAGTTTGAGCAGTGAAGCAACCGAGGCCGCCGCGCCCTGTCCGTCCGCTGCAGCATCAAACAACCCCATCATGGCCTCGACGACCAACAGGCCGCCCCCGCCGGTCGCAACCGCAGCATTGGCCAGAATCAGGTCGCGTCGCATGCCCCACGGATCGTAGTTGAGGCAATTCGTTCCGCTTGCGGCGGCATGGAAGGCCGGATCGATGTAATCCGGACCGGCCTTGCCCGGCACCACATTGGCACCGCGCCGCTTCAATGCACGCAAAAGCCCGAGCGTGACAGTTGTTTTCCCGGCGCCGGACGCGGGCGATGCAATCAGCAATCCGCTCATTCCGCCGGCTCCCGCAGCGGCTGACCTCGCTTGTGAGTGAGCCAGTCGAGCGTTTTGCGCAACGAAACAATCTCACCGACCACAACGATGGCGGGCGGCGTCAAGCCGGACACGCTGACGTCACGCCCGACCCATTCGAGTGTCGTTTCCAGCACCTGTTGCTGAGCCGTCGTCGCATTGCAGACGATAGCCACAGGTTCGTCTGCGCTGCGGCCCGCCCGCATCAGCTGGTCCGAGATGGCCGCAATGTGTTTCATCGCCATGTACATAACGATAACAGGCGATCCGTCGGCAACACTTTGCCAGTTGATCCTGTCCGGCACCACGCCGCTGGAATCGTGGCCGGTCAAAAAGGTGACACTGTGGTTGAAGTCTCGGTGCGTCACCGGAATACCGGCATAAGCAAGTCCGCCGATACCGGCCGTAACGCCAGGCACAACACGAAAAGGCACTTTGTTTTCAACCAGTGCCAGCGCCTCTTCGCCGCCACGACCGAAGACGAACGGATCGCCCCCCTTCAACCGCAGAACGCGCTTGCCCTCGCGCGCAAGGTCAATCAGCGTGTATGAAATGTCGCGTTGCTTGGCGGACGGCCTGCCGCCACGTTTGCCGGCGTAAAGGAGGGTCGCATCGGCCCTTGCCAGCTTCAGGCATGCAGCATTGACGAGTGCATCGTGCACGATCACATCCGCCTGCCGAATGGCCTTGACGGCGAGCAGCGTCATCAGTCCGGGGTCGCCGGGTCCAGCGCCCACCAGCCAAACCGATCCCGGTTCCAGATCCGCAAGACCTGCGAAAAGCTCATCGGCCATGGCAAGCCCCCGCCTTTCGATTGCATCGCCCCTCGCCTATAAACGCAGCATGAATGACCCGGGCGCAGATACCAAGCCGCCGACGACACCCTTGCGCAAGGGCTGGACCACTGGTGCCTGCGCGACGGCAGCGACGAAGGCCGCGCTCACGGCCTTGATCACCGGCGACTTTCCGGACCCGGTCACAATCACGCTGCCCAAGGGCCAGAAACCGGCCTTTGCGCTCGCCTTCGAAACACTCGGTCAAGGATACGCATCTGCCGGGATCGTCAAGGACGCCGGAGATGACCCGGACGTCACCCATGGTTCGACGGTTGTCGCGACGGTGCGGCCTTTGCCGGCCGGATCCGGCATCCGCTTTGCCGCCGGAGAAGGCGTCGGCACCGTAACCCGCGCCGGTCTTCCGCTGGCCGTTGGAGAACCGGCCATCAATCCGGTTCCACGCAAGATGATGCTTGAAGCCGTCGCCGACGTTTGTGCAGCGTTCAACCGGCCCGCCGATATCGAGATCACGATTTCCGTGCCCGGCGGGACCGCGCTGGCCGAAAAGACCTGGAACCCGCGCCTGGGCATCGTCGGCGGGCTGTCCATCCTGGGCACGACCGGAATTGTGCAGCCGTTTTCCTGCGCCGCATGGATTCACTCGATCCATCGCGGCATTGACGTGGCGCGCGCCGCCGGGCTCGATCATGTGCTGGGTGCCACCGGATCGACCTCCGAAGCTGCGGCGCAAAAGATTTATGATCTGCCCGAAATTGCGTTGCTCGACATGGGTGACT
>JBCCOK010000061.1:0-29092 GCA_039025395.1 Pseudomonadota bacterium | reverse complement strand
CGGAAATCCGGACCGTGGAAGATGCGCTGGCACGTCCGGATCTGTTTCCAAACCCGTCCGATGGCTCCAAGGGGGCCGTGCACAATTGCCCTGAGGGCTGGAATTGCAGGATCAGCACCGAGAACCTTTTCAAGGCGTTTGACGGGGAAAATAAGAGCTTCTCCCTCATAAACAGCGAATCCGGCGCCGAACTCGATGCGTCCATCGCCCAAGCTTTCGAAACAAACACGGGCTGGCTCGGATACTACTGGGCGCCGACGGCCACTTTGGGAAAATACGATATGGTACGCCTGAGTTTCGGCGTGCCGCACGACCAGGACGAGTGGAACGCCTGCACCTCTCAAAGAGACTGCGAGGATCCGCAACCCAACGCCTGGCCGCGATCGGAAGTTTACACGGTGATGACCGATGAAATCTTCAGGCGCGGCGGCGAAGTACCCCGCTACCTTTCAAAGCGCAGCTGGAGCAACGCAACGGTCAATATGATGCTGGCCTGGATGGTGGAAAACAGGGCAAGCATTGATGAGGGTGCGCGCCATTTCCTGGAAAATTACGGCGATGTCTGGGAAGACTGGGTGACACCTGCCGCAGCGATAAAGGTCAGGAATCACCTCGCCAATTCCTGAAACACAAGCCATTTGCTTCAGACTTTGATCCAAGCTGTTCTTTCGGCGAGCGGTCTTGACCGATGAAGTCCTTTCAAAATGAGGGCATTGCCACGATATAAAGATATGTTTATATCGTTACTCAATAACATCAACAGGACAGGCCAATGCCCTCGCCAAGCGGTTCTACCGATCCCCTAGCCGAATTGATTGCCGAAAAGGGGGTGCTGCTCGCCGACGGCGCCACCGGAACCAACCTTTTTGCCATGGGGCTGGAATCTGGCGAGGCGCCCGAACTGTGGAACGAGTCGGCGCCGGAGAAAATCATCCGGCTTCATCAGGGCTTTGTCGATGCCGGTTCGGATATCATTCTCACCAACAGTTTTGGCGGAACACGCCACCGGCTTAAACTGCACAATGCTGAAGATCGCGTCTTCGAGCTTAACAAAAAGGCGGCGGAGCTTGCATGTAGCGTCGCAGAAAAGGCGCCGCGCCGCGTGATTGTTGCCGGTTCCGTCGGTCCTACGGGCGAATTGCTGATTCCGCTTGGTGCCCTCTCCTACGAGGACGCCGTGGCCGCCTTCGAAGAGCAGATTCATGGACTAAAGGCGGGCGGTGCCGAAGTTGCCTGGATTGAGACGATGTCGGCAGTGGACGAGATCCGCGCTGCCGCAGAAGCAGCCGCCAATTGCGGCATGCCATTCACCTATTCCGGCTCGTTCGATACGGCAGGCAAGACAATGATGGGCCTGCATCCCAAGGACATTCATGGTGTAACCGAGGGAATGGCAGACCAACCAATCGCCGTCGGCGCCAATTGCGGTGTCGGCGCGTCCGACATACTCGCCTCTCTGCTTGAAATGTCGTCAGCAAATCCGGGCGGCACCATCATCGTGAAGGGCAATTGCGGTATTCCGGAGTTCCGCGGCTCGGAAATCTATTATTCCGGAACCCCTCCGCTCATGGCCGAGTATGCCCGCCTTGCCATCGACGCCGGTGCAAAAATCATTGGCGGCTGCTGCGGAACGTCCTGCGACCATTTGCGCGCCATGCGCGAGGCCATCGACAGTCACCAAAAAGCGCCACCTCCGACGGTCGATGACATTGTCACAAAGATCGGACCGCTGCGAAACAAACAGGCTGGCGACGGCTCTTGCGCGCCGAAGCGCGAGCGGCGGGGACGAAGGCGGGCCTCATAGTTTTTGTTGGATCGCCACGAAGTCTCAACGAATGAGCAGTTGCGGATTTCGTCAGGACACCGGTAAATTCAACGCGTCCATATGAAAGCGAAGCTGTGTGTCGTTGTATCGGTATTGCGCACCTACCGGACAGGCATTGCGTGACAAGCATCCTCTTACCATACAGCCGAGACGACCGGCCGCGCTTGCCAGATGGCCTCGGCATTTGTCAATTGCGAAAGGCTGTTCGGTTATGGCACTGGCAGGGCAAGCGCTCATGCAAGGTCGATCAGGGCAACTGTCGCAAGCATGAACAAGAATCTTTGGCGGTGGAATGCTGATCGCCTCGCGAAACGCGAAGGCAGCCCGGTAGCCGTGCCAAAGGCCATATTCGGGATGGATAAGGATAGCCAGCGGCGACGGTTTGAGGCCCTCTGACCGGCTGATCCAGTTCTGAAAAGGCCACCACGGTTTCTCAAACGGATAAAGGGCAACGCACCCGAGTTCCGCTTCTATTGATCCGCCGACGGATTTGGACCATGCGTCGAGCGGATCCGCCTGGTGATACTTGCGCCTGAAACGCTCGAACTCCGGCCACAGGGACGAGCCCGCATGGCCTGCAAGCACAATCGTGCTGTAGCCATGTTCCCGCGCGCTGCGATCATTCTCGCTGTCGAGGTGAACGCCGCCGCGGGCCATCAGTCCGCATCTTTGAAGCAGCCCATTGAGCCGGCTGTAGGCCGAATCGGGATTGGCATAATAGCCGCCTCCGCTCATTCTTCGGCGTCGCGAAAGGCGGAGCGCCACACGTCCCTATGGATCAGGTCGGCCACTTTAGCCCGGCCATCGACGGGCTTCTTTCACGTAAACGCATCCGCCATCGAGTCCTTCTTCTGGCGGACAAAGTCCTGCAACGCTTCGTCAACGCCCTCGTCCATGGGCGGCATCTCATAGGAGTCCAGCCATTCGCGGGCCAGCGCGTTGGCACGCGATTCGATCCTCTTTTCGCCCTCAATCTGCCACTGCTCAAAGGAATTGTTGTCGGCGAGAGGCGAACGGTAAAATGCCGTCTCGAAATTGGATTGCGTATGGGCACAACCGAGGTAATGGCTGCCCGGTCCGACTTCGCGAATTGCATCGAGCGCCTGAGCGTTGTGCGATAGATCGATACCCTCCGCAAACACCTGCATCATGCCCAGTTGATCCTGGTCAATCATGAATTTTTCGTAGGAAGATACAAGCCCGCCTTCAAGCCAACCCGCCGCATGCAGCGCAAAATTGGTTCCGGCAAGCAAAGTCATGTTCAGCGTTGCGGCACTCTCATGAGCAGCCTGTGCGTCGGGCAATTTGGAGCCGCACAGGGATCCGCCGGTGCGGAAAGGCAAATTAAGTCGCCGAGCCAACTGCGCTGCACCGTAGGATACGAGCGAAGGTTCAGGCGTTCCGAAGGTCGGCGCGCCCGATTGCATCGAAATCGACGCGGCGAAGGTGCCGAAAAGGACTGGTGCGCCGGGCCGAACAAGCTGCGTAAACGCGGCGCCGGCCAACACTTCGGCAAGGATCTGCGTCAATGTTCCGGTGACAGTGACCGGGCTCATTGCACCGGCAAGAATGAAGGGTGAGACGATGCATGCCTGATTGTTGCGCGCGTAGACCTTGGCGGCGCCCAGCATGGTGCCGTCGAACACCATCGGCGAATTCGCGTTGATCAGGTTGATAACGACACAGTTTTCATCGACATAATCCGCGCCGAACAGGATCTTGCACATATCGACCGTGTCTTGCGCCCGCTCCGGCGCCGTCACCGAGCCCATAAACGGTTTATCCGACAGCCGCATATGGGCGTAAACCATGTCCAGATGGCGCTTGTTCACCGGAATATCGACGGGTTCGCACACCGTCCCGCCGGAGTGATGCATTGAAGGCGCCAGATAAGCCAGTTTGACCAAGTTTTGAAAGTCTTCGATCGTCGCATATCGGCGCTCGTTTTCGAGATCGCAGACGAATGGCGGCCCGTACACCGGCGCAAAAACCGTGGCCTTTCCGCCGATCTGCACGGAGCGTTCATGGTTGCGCGCATGCTGCGTAAAGACCGGAGGCGCAGTCCTCAGCAGTGATCTGCACAGCCCTTTCGGGAACTGAACCCTCTCCCCTTTGACGTCAGCGCCTGCCGCCCTCCACAGGTCAAGGGCTTCTGCATCGTCGCGGAATTCGATGCCAACTTCTTCGAGAATAGTGTCAGCATTGTCTTCGATAAGCTGAAGACCCTCTTCGTCCAGAACCTCGTAGCTGAGGATCTTGCGCGTAATGTAGATGTTCTTTTTGCCTGGCCCCTGCGCCCCGCGTGATGCACGGCGTGCCGCTGCGCCGCCTGAGCCGCCGCGACCGCGTCGGCCGGTTCGCTGTGTGGCTTTTGTTTCGTCAGCTTCCATTGTGGCTACCTTTCCTGCGACCGGACTGGTACCGTTCAATTGCAACATTTTTCATGGGCTTTGCCAAATTCCGGGCCGCGCTGAATATTTCAGGCCCATGCTAGTGCGCACCGCGGTTGCCACCTTTCTCATAGCGTCAACCGGTGACGCTGTGGAGACACATAATCTGGACGTCGGTCTGCCGAATCCCGGCGCTGCAAGCCCTCCCGTCGTTTTTCATCGCGGCAGGCGTCGTTTTTGAGAACTCAATATTTTAAGCTTTGCAGCATACAATTTTTCACGATAAGCAATTAAGAACGAGAATCGCGCAATTTTCGCGCTCAAAGTACCGTCCGCATTGAGGAAATGCCGATGTCCGATGACGAAGAGATCATTCTGTCGGAACTTTCAGACGATGAACTCGTACCGCAGATGCACGACGACCTCTATGACGGGTTGAAAGAGGAAATCGAAGAAGGGACCAACATCCTCCTTGAGCGCGGCTGGGCACCCTACGATGTTCTCACCAAGGCGCTGGTTGAAGGTATGCGCATTGTCGGCGAGGATTTTCGCGACGGTATCCTCTTTGTGCCGGAAGTGCTGCTCTCTGCCAATGCCATGAAAGCGGGTATGTCTATCCTTCGTCCGCTGCTTGCCGAAACTGGCGCGCCAAAGCTTGGCAAAATGGTGATCGGTACGGTGAAGGGCGATATTCACGATATCGGTAAGAACCTTGTAGGCATGATGATTGAAGGTGCCGGTTTTGATGTCGTCGACATCGGTATCAACAATCCGGTGGAAAACTATCTTGAAGCAATTGAAGAACATGCCCCTGATATTATCGGCATGTCGGCGCTTCTGACCACAACGATGCCCTACATGAAGGTCGTCATCGACACGATGAAGGAAAAGGGCATGCGCGATGACTACATCGTGCTTGTTGGCGGCGCACCGCTGAACGAGGAGTTCGGGATGGCTGTCGGTGCGGATGCTTACTGCCGCGATGCCGCGGTCGCAGTCGAGACCGCAAAAGAGTTCATGACGCGCAAGCATAACTCTCTTGCCAGCGCCGGATAGAGATGAATCACAACGCAGCGGTATCAGGGACGAAATCGCAGGTACGTGTGATCGGCTGCGGCGCGATCGCCCGCGAAATCCTCGATGTATGCAAGGCTAACGGGTTGGACCACATCGATTTGGCCTGCTTGCCGGCGCAATGGCATCTTTATCCCGAACGAATTGCACCGGGGGTGCGGGCCGCCATCAAGGAAGCGCGCGATCAGGGGTTTGTTCACATCTATGTTGCATACGCCGACTGCGGCACCGGAGGCCTTCTCGACAAGGTTTGCAGCGAAGAAAACGTGGAACGGATAGCAGGCCCGCATTGCTACTCGTTTTATGCCGGAAACGACACATTCGCCCGCTGGGATGAAGACGTCGACTCCTTCTTTCTGACCGATTTCCTCGCGCGCCAATTCGACGCCTTCATCATGGAACCGCTGGGCCTCAAGAAGCACCCGGAATTGCGAGACATGTATTTTGGCAACTATCGTAAGCTGATTTACCTTTCTCAGAAAGACGACCCAGCGCTCCAGAAGAAAGCGCGCGACGCAGCCGAGACGCTTGGGCTCGAATACGAGTACCGCCATACGGGATATGGCGATCTGACGGAAGCACTTCTGTCTGCGTCACAATAGATTTTGCACCGGGTGCTTGGCCGGCCCGCTCGAAATGTTCTTTTCTTCTTGCCAAACCATCGTGAAAGTCCCACATGTTGCCGCGATATCGGCGAAGCACGGACTTAAGGAGCAGAGCTGTCATATGACGGCAATGTTGCGCCGCTAGCCGGGATTGCGTTGGCGGTACGGTCGGTGTTGTAGCGGAAGAGAGCCCATGTTGAACAAAACCTCTGCAGGAGGCAACGTCCCGGACGGTTCGACTGAGCACGCAGACCACCCTGAAAGCCTATCTGAACTGCTTACCAGACTGTCGGAAAATGCAGGTCCTAAAACGACGTTACGAGAGATAGCCGAAGCTTTGGATGAGCGATCGTTCGGCGCGTTTCTTCTGGTTTTTTCAATCCCGAACCTCATTCCCCTCCCTCCCGGTGCAACTTTGATACTGGGCCTGCCGTTGATCTTTGTGGCATGGCAGATCGTCGTCGGCCGCAACAAGATCTGGCTTCCCGGACCGTTGGCGAACTATGCGCTTGAAAAAAAGACCCTGCAAAAGATCATAAATCGTTCAGTGCCATGGCTCAGACGCATGGAAGCGTGGGTGCGACCACGCAACTGGCCGCTTGAGAAGCCCTTGTCCGAACGCCTGTTCGGGATCTACACGCTTTTTTTGGCCTTTATTGTGCTCATCCCGATTCCGCTTGGCAATTGGCTGCCTGCCTTTGCGATCGCGGCGATCGGCATCGCGCATACCGAACGGGACGGGAATTGCCTCGCGGTCGGTTCGGTGATCGGCATTATCGCGACATTGATCTTCTCGGCAGTTCTACTGCTCGGAACAGCCATTGTGAGGTCCGTCTTCTAGCGCAAATCGACAGCGCTTCAGCGGCCCGATTTTCAAGACTTTTGCCCTGCCGACGCACACATTGTACAATTCGATCAGCGCGCGTCGTTTTTGAGCAGGTTGCACGTCGTCACACAGCAAGCAAAAAAGCCGATTTGGAAGCATTTTTGCGTCTCAAGGAGACCCGTATGGCCGATCTGATTACTGTCTACTGGCGCGATATACCTGCGCAGGTCATCGTCAAGAAGGGACGCAAAAGTGCAAAGCGCGAATTGTCATTACGCTTCACTGAAGCCATCGACATGTGTGCAATGCGCTCCGGTGCGCACGAGACAGACGATTACCTTGCCGAATGGCGCCGTGGCACGCCCGAACCGGTTTCCGACGACCTTGAGGCAGAGGCCGACATCGCGGCCTCTCGTCTTGAAGAACGCTATACAAAGGAACGCCTGATTGCCCTCGTCAAATCAGGAGGAAGAGCGGACAACGATGTCGACAGTGGTAAGAATGAAGGGGCGTAAGTCGGAGCGCATAGCCGCATCGATCGAGGTCGGTCCTCGCCAGGCCGTGGAATCATCTGATCTGCCAGGATTGTTTCCGCCTGGAACTGATGTCTACATTACCGACATCGGGACGGATTCCACCGAAACGCTTGTCAGCGCCGCCGCGCGGGTGCGCGAACTTGGCTATGAACCGGTTCCGCATTTTGCCTCACGGCGTATGACGACACGCACCGACTTGGAAGAGCGAATCCAGCGGATGAGCGAGGAAGCGGGTGTGAAGAATGTACTGGTGATCGGCGGCGGTCTTGAGCGTCATGCCGGCGAGTTCTCTTCCACCATGGAAGTCCTGGAAACCGGATACTTTGACAAACATGGCATCAACCAGATCGGTGTCGCGGGACATCCGGAAGGCAGCCCTGATTTCACAGACGAAGTCGCAATCAGCGCGTTGCGTTTGAAGAAATCTTTTGCGGAACGAAGCGACGCCCGGCTTCGCATCGTCACACAGTTCGGCTTCGACGCGCAGAGATTCATAAGTTGGGCCGACGGCCTGCGCGACCATGGTATTGACCTGCCTGTTCACATCGGCGTTGCAGGACCTGCGAAGATCACCACACTGATCAAATTCGCAACCATGTGCGGGGTCGGAAATTCTCTTAAATTCTTGAAGAAAAACGCGCTGTCCCTGACCACGCTGGCAACCTCCCATTCGCCAGAGACTGTTGTCGGTCCGCTTGAGCAGCACTGGATGTCGGAAACCGGTACCCAGATTCGCCAAATCCACGTCTTTGCCTTCGGCGGGTTAAAGAAAACGGCAGAATGGCTTGAAAACCGCGGAACATGGGATATAAAGACATCTTTATATCCTTCTATGATAACTGCCGATAAGGCTTAGCAGCAAGGATCGCCCCATGGCCCGCACTATTGTCGCATCTGCGACCAAGGAAATCACTATTGGTTTTGATCAGCCGTTTTGCGTCATCGGTGAGCGCATCAATCCGACGGGCCGCAAAAAGCTCGCCGCGGAGATGCAGGATGGCAATTTCGAAACCGTAAAGTCTGACGCCCTCGCCCAGGTTGCTGCAGGCGCGACAATGCTTGACGTGAATGCCGGAGTAACCGCAGTCGATCCGAACGCCACTGAACCGGCTCTGCTTGTCAAGACACTCGACATTGTGCAGTCACTGGTCGATGTGCCGCTTTCGATCGATTCATCCGTAACCGCAGCGATCGAAGCCGGCTTGGAGGTCGCCAAGGGCCGGCCCCTCGTCAATTCGGTGACGGGCGAGGCGGAAAAACTCGAAGCCATCCTCCCGCTGGTCAAAAAATATGATGTCCCCGTCGTTGCCATATCAAATGACGAAACCGGTATCTCTGAAGACCCCGATGTTCGTTTCGACGTGGCAAAGAAGATTGTTGAACATGCTGCCGATTACGGCATCAAACCGCATGACGTGGTTGTCGATCCGCTCGTCATGCCGATCGGCGCGATGGGCACGGCTGGCCAGCAGGTATTCAAGCTTGTTCGCCGCTTGCGCGAAGAACTCGGCGTCAATACCACATGCGGCCTGTCAAACATCTCTTTCGGACTGCCCCATCGCCACGCCGTAAACGCAGCCTTCATTCCCATGGTGATAGCATCCGGCATGACCTCGGCCATCATGAATCCATGTCGGCCGCAGGAAATGGAAATGGTGCATGCAGCAAATGTGCTGAATTCAACAGATCCGAACTGCCAGAATTGGATCATGACCTATCGTGACCGCCCGCAGGTCAATGGCGCTGTCCCCGCAACACCGGACGGCGCTGTAGCGGCGGCGGCAAGCGGTGGCGGAAAACGGCGTGGCGGACGCCGCGCACGGGCCTGAGATACAGATCGGTTCCGGACTTGTCTTGGAAGTCCTCTGACGGCAACGTGAAACAGCTGATTCGCGCGCTCCACAAGGAAGCTCAATATGGACCAGAAGGTTTCAGGCGATAAGGATCCCCTCGTCCTTTTTATGCCTTCCGGTCGCCGCGGCCGGTTCAAAAAGGGCACCCATGTTCTGGAAGCTGCGCGCCAATTGGGCGTTTACGTGGAGAGCGTATGCGGCGGCCGCGGCATTTGCGGACGCTGCCAGATCGAGGTTCAGGAAGGCAATTTCGCCAAACACGGCATCACGTCCGCCAACAGCCATATCTCGGCCTTCAGTGCCAAGGAAACCCGTTACGCCGAAAAGCGCGGCCTCAAGGATGGGCGCCGCCTGTCCTGTTCTGCAACAGTAGAGGGCGATCTTGTTGTCGATGTTCCGCAGGATGTCCAGGTCAATGCGCAGGTTGTCAGAAAGGCTGCGGATACCAGGGTAATCGAGCGCAATCCGGCAATTCAGATGTGCTATGTCGAGGTTGAAGAGCCCGACATGCACAAACCCCTTGGCGATCTCGACCGCCTGAAACAGGCGCTTGAACGCGACTGGGGCTTTTCCGACGTGATTGTAGACCAGCATTTGCTGCCGCGGGTGCAGCGTATCCTGCGCGCCGGCGAATGGGCTGTCACCGCTGCCATTCACCAGGACATGGACTCGGCGCGTCCATCCCTTATCGCACTCTATCCTGGCTTGAAGAACGAAGCCTACGGCATCGCCTGCGATATCGGTTCCACAACGATCGCCATGCACCTGTCATCGCTGTTGTCCGGTCAGACAATCGCTTCTGCAGGCGCGTCGAACCCGCAAATCCGGTTCGGCGAGGATCTGATGAGCCGCGTCTCCTATGTGATGATGAACCCCGATGGTTGCGAAGCCATGACCAAGGCTGTTCACATCGCGCTCAACGGCCTTATCGAGAAGGTCTGCACGGAAGCCGGTGTCGATCCCAAGGACATCCTCGACTCCGTCTTTGTCGGCAACCCGATCATGCACCACCTCTTTCTCGGCATCGACCCGACGGAGCTGGGCGGGGCGCCCTTCGCGCTTGCCGTGTCCGGTGCCGTGCACAGCTGGGCATCCGATCTCAACCTTGATTTCAATGCCGGAACCCGCGTCTACATGCTGCCCTGCATCGCGGGCCACGTCGGCGCCGATGCTGCCGCTGCAACGTTGAGCGAGGGCCCGCACAGGCAGGACGAGATGATGCTGCTTGTCGATGTCGGCACAAACGCGGAAATCGTTCTGGGCAACAAGGATCGCGTCGTTGCCGCCTCCTCCCCGACGGGACCCGCCTTTGAAGGCGCTGAGATTTCCTGCGGTCAGCGCGCCGCGCCGGGCGCCATCGAAAGGGTGCGGATCGACCCCGAGACCCTCGAGCCGCGCATCCGCATCATCGGTGTGGACGCATGGTCGAACGAGCCTGGATTTGAGAGCATGGCCAGCAAAACTGGCGTCACCGGCGTCTGCGGGTCGGGCATCATCGAAGTGATTGCTGAGATGTTTCTGTCAGGGATCGTCACGGAAGACGGCGTTATCAGGGGCGATCTGGCGGCACGTTCATCGCGCATCGTCGAGGACGGACGCACCTATTCCTATCTGCTGTGGGAAGGCGAAACGCCACTGATGATAACCCAGAACGATGTGCGCGCCATTCAGCTGGCAAAGGCGGCATTGTATGCAGGCATCAAGCTGCTGATGGACAAGCAGGGAATTAGCCATGTCGATCGAATCGGCCTCGCCGGTGCTTTCGGATCTTTCATCGATCCGAAATATGCGATGGTCCTTGGCCTGATCCCGGACTGCAGCCTCGACAAGGTTAAGGCGGTTGGCAATGCGGCCGGTACTGGAGCGCGTATGGCGCTTCTCAACCGCGACTATCGGCGTGAGATCGAACAAACCGTTACCGAGATTGAAAAGATTGAAACCGCGCTGGAATCCAAATTCCAGGAGCACTTCGTTTACGCCATGGCTATGCCGAACAAGGTAGACCCCTTCCCCATGCTCGGCCAAGAGGTGCGACTGCCGGAGAAGACGGAGCCCGAAGCGGTTACGGAGAACGCCGGAAGCGGCCGCCGGCGCCGCGAGGGCCGCCGCCGACGCGGTTAGAGCTGGCCAGAAAACAGTTTCAAAAAGCCGCTATCAACCGCTGCTGGCAACATCTCCTTTGCCGGTGCTTTGATCAGCACGCAAGAGCCGGACGAAACCGGACGGGGATGAAACGTGCAAACTGCATCTCAGAGCTTCCGAACCTTAAGATCAGGTATCTTCTCGGAGCGATTCGAATGTTGCCCTTATATGGTCAGCGGCTGCACATACCGGCGCCTCCGCATCCTCGCGCACCACCATCCCGAGCGAATAGTTGCCGATTGGAGGCAATCCGTCCTCTTCCCCAAGCACAACGAGATCGTCGCCGACGAATGATTTCGGCATCGGCGAAATTGCAAGATCGGACATGATGGCAGCGCGCTGACCGGCGGTGTGGGCGCTCATATAGGCAATGCGGTAGGCGATCGCGCGCGCATCAAGACCCTTGACTGCTCCCGCCCGCCACGCGCACCCCTCTTCCCAAAGCGAGACCGGCAGCGGCGAACATAAATGAGCCGCTCCGCCTTTGGCACCGGCCCAGACAAGTTGCTCTGTTAGCAACACTTCGCCGCCTTCCGGTACCCGGTGCGGTTCGCAGGTCAGCAACGTGATATCGAGACGCTTTGCTTCGAGCCTCTTGATCAGATTGGAACTCATATCGATAACCACATCGACGGCAATAGACGGATGGGTTTTTGCAAAACGCTTCAATACGTTCGGCAGTACCCTTTCGCCAACATCGTCGGGCGCTCCGAGCCGCACAACGCCCGATATGTCCGGCGAAACAAACTCGGACACCGCCTCGCGGTTAAGCGATAGAAGCCGCCGCGCATAGCCGAGAAGCACCATGCCGTCATTGGTCAGCGAGACCGATCGCGCGTCGCGGGCAAACACAGGGCGGCCGAGCAGATCCTCGAGTTTCTTGATCTGCATGGAAACAGCCGAAGGCGTGCGAAACACGATGGAAGCAGCAGCCGTGAAACTGCCCGTATCGGCGATCGCAACGAAAGTCCGCAGAATGTCGAGCTCAAGCAGCGGCACCGGATGGTTAAGAGGAGCGTTCATTTTGGTACTTCAATTTTTCTGAATGAAACAATGATTTCTTTTCATTTGATTGAACCACCAAACCAACCCATAGTCAAGCTCAAGGGTCGCGACCTTCACTGAAACAGCCGGATTGCAGCACCTGTCGCAACGGCAAACAGGAAGGAGCCTGAAATGTTGAAGAACCAGAGCACACGTCATTCACCCATTTCCGGTATGGTTATGGAAGCAAGCCAGGGGTCCGTGATTTCCTCTGCCGTGAGTGAGCTTGTGCAGCGTGTAATTGCTGTCTTGAAACGGGCAAATAAGCGCAGACAGTGCCGCAGACTGATTCGCGAGACATACCGCGCCATGGAAAAGCTCGACGAAAGGACGCTGCACGATATCGGCTGGCCCGGAAGGTATGAGCAACAGGATCCCTGCAGCCGAGCTGATTTCTGACAGATGAAAGCGAACGGCGCGCTTGGCGGTGCGCCGTTTGTCCTCCTGCAACGCAAGCCGGACGCACCCGGAAATATTTGTTTTCCGTGGTGATATTTTCGCTTCACAGAAATGATGGTCTATGCAAATGTCGTCTTTTAAATGCGACATTGCATGACGGATGGAGCGTAATTTCTGAACAGGTTCCTGAAGTCGACTGCCATTCTTGCAATGGCTCCACAAGTTGAAGTAGCTACGGCAATCGGCCCGAACCATAAGCGTCAATGCGTAATGGCGGCACGAGCCCCAGCACTGTTCGGGAATTGTCGGCAATGATTGAGGAAAGCTCGGTTTTAAAGCGCTCTTTCGTTTTTTACCTCGTACCGGATTTCTCGCTGATTGCATTCGCAACAGCCATCGAACCTTTGCGGCTTGCAAACAGGATGCTTGGATACGAAGCCTACCGTTGGCGTGTATCCTCCTACGACGCCGGACCAGTGACCGCATCCAATGGCATTGAAGTCTCCGCGACGACATCGCTCGACGAAGAGCGGCGCAATCTCGGCGGCGACAAGAGGCCATCAATGGTGTTTGTTTGTTCGGGCGTCAATGTCGAACACCATCAGCAAAGGTCCCTCCATGCATGGTTGCGGGAAGTACACAACCGCAACATATCCGTTGGCGGGCTGTGCACCGGCGCCTATGTTCTGGCCGCAGCCGGCCTTCTGTCAGGCCGGCGATGCGCCATCCACTGGGAGGATCTGCCCGGCTTTTCCGAGAAATTCCCGCTCGCCGAAGTCTATGCCGATCTCTACGAAACCGATGACAATATCTACACCTGCGCCGGCGGTACCGCGTCCCTCGACATGATGCTCAACCTGATCGGCGAGGATCACGACGACAATCTGGTTAATCGTGTCTGCGAACAGGCCCTCACCGACCGGGTGCGCAATCCGCATGACCGGCAGCGTTTGCCACTGCGAGCCCGTCTCGGTGTGCAGAACTCCAAGGTGCTTTCGATCATCGAAATGATGGAAAGCAATCTTTCAGAACCGTTGTCTCTGCTAGAGATTGCCGATTATGCCGGTTTGTCACGCCGCCAGATCGAACGCCTCTTCCGTCAGGAGATGGGGCGCTCTCCGGCGCGCTATTATCTGGAGATAAGGCTCGACCGGGCGCGCCATCTTCTCATCCAGTCATCCATGCCGGTGGTCGAAGTGGCAGTGGCCTGCGGTTTCGTGTCCGCTTCGCATTTCTCCAAATGCTATCGTGAACTCTACGGCCGCTCGCCGCAACAGGAACGCGCTGACCGAAAGCAGCTTCTCTCGCCCGCTGCATGATTGCGACACGAATCGCATCTGGAATGATGCCCACAGTCGGGTTTTACTATCCAATCACTGTACTCAACGGAATGCCGTGCATAGCCGATAGTATTGCTGGACAGCCAACACAGCCAAAAGTAGTTTTGAGTTGCTCATAATTGGTGATCTGGTTTTCCGGTTGCCAACAAAATTCTTGAACCTGACACAACTGGTAATAGAGGGGAACCAGATGTCCGCGCGAAAAATCATTGTTTTTTCATGCCTGGCTTTTGTATTGGCGGCCTGCACAACGTCATCGCAACCGCCGCCAGGCGAATCGCTGGCCGGCTGGAAGGGCAACGTCAAAAGAAACTTGCCTGTGCAATCCCGAGGCGTTTGCCCCGACCTTATACAGGCATACATTGATGCAAGCGGCCATTCCGCCTACGCATCAACCGATCCGAAGGCAGCGCGTTCCAGTACCAATACTTACATCTGCGGAGTGTCGCTCAATCAGAGTTCTGTTGAGGAGGCAGAAGCACGGGCTTTAAGAGACTGCGAAGCCGGTACAGCGCGCTGGACCAACGCCTTCGCAGGGCAATGCGAGATTCACGCATCGAAGTGAGCCCTTTGCTCTGATCCCGAATTGACTAAGCCCGCAACGCTTCATTGTCCGGGTCGAACGGGCTTTCGGCAATCACCGTAGCTGTGTGGAGCTTACCAAGCAGCTTGATTTCAAGCTGAGAACCGATCGCACTGCAGTCGGGTGAAACCATCGCCAGAGCCAGCGATTTACCAACCCGCCAACCGTAGCCGCCGCTCGTTGCCCGCCCGACCAGTCTGCCGTTGCGATAGATGGCTTCGCTGCCGCGCGCATCCGTATCGCCGACGTCGTGGACTTCCAGGGTCACGAAGTTCCATTTCAAACCCTCTTCACGTGCGCGCACCACCGCATCGCGGCCGATGAAGTCGCCCTTGTTTGGCTTGACGAAACGGTCGAGACCGGATTCGAACGCATTGTATTCGATCGACAGTTCGCGCGGCACAAGCCGGTAGGACTTTTCAATGGCCATAGCGGTCATGGCCCGTATGCCGAACGGTTTGATACCGAATTCAGCGCCGGCATCCATGACGAGGTCAAAGATCGTGTTTTGCTGTTCGATCGGATGGTGCAGTTCCCAACCGAGTTCGCCGACAAAATTCACCCGCAGGGCATGCGCACTGGCCGGACCGACATTGATCGCCTTGCCCGAAAGCCATGGAAAGTCACCATTGTCCAGGCTTGTCGTGGTCAGTTTTTCAAGCACGTCCCGCGACCGGGGCCCGGCAAGCACCAGGACTCCCATCCGCTCGGTGATCGCATTGAGCCGCACCGACCCGTCCGTCGGTGCCAGTCGCCGCAAATAGTCATGGTCGTGCGCTTCAAACGCGCCTGCAGATACGAGATAAAACCGGCCCGGCGCCCATTCATAAACGGTGAACTCCGAGCGCACGCCGCCATGCTTGGTCAACAGATGCGTAAGCGCGATACGGCCGCGTTTTTTGGGGATTGTGTTCGCGAGGATTGAATCCAGCCACGCGCGTGCGCCGGCTCCGCTGACATCCATCTTTGCAAAGGCGGACATATCCAAGAGGCCGACATTTTCGTGTACGTTTCTAACCTCATTTCCGACATGCTCGAAATAGTTCGACCTTCGAAATGACCAGATCTCCTTCACCCGATTGTCGGCGTCGGGCGCCGGATGATTGTGGTTGGTCAACACGTCGGGTTTATCAAGCCTCTCGACATCGATGCCATAGCCTTCCGGCGCAAACCAGTTGGGCCGTTCCCAGCCATAGACGGAGCCGAAGACTGCACCCCGCTCCTCCATGCGGCCGTGGCATGGCGTGCGCTTGAGAGGCCGTGCGGCAATCCGCTCTTCATCGGGATAGTGCACGGTAAAGACATTGGCATAGGCTTCCACATTTTTTTCGCGCAGATAGCCCTCGGTCGCGTAAGGCCCGAAGCGGCGCGGATCGACGCCCATCATGTCGATGGTCGGCTCGCCGTCGACAATCCACTCGGCAAGCTGCCAACCGGCTCCGCCGGCTGCGGTGACGCCGAAGGAATGGCCTTCGTTGAGCCAGAAATTCTTCAAACCGGGTGCCGGCCCGATGATCGGCGAACCATCCGGCGTATAGGCGATCGCGCCATTATACACCTTCTTGATACCCGCTTCGCCGAAATAAGGGACCCGTGTCATTGCCGTTTCGATATGCGGTTCCAGACGCTCGAGATCCTCCTGAAAAAGCTCGTACTCGCTTTCGTCGGACGGGCCTTCGACATAACAGCACGGCGCGCCCTTCTCATAGGGTCCAAGCAGAAGCCCACCCGCCTCCTCGCGCATATACCAGGACGAATCCGATTCCCGCAGAACGCAAAGCTCGGGACCGCCCTCAGCGCGAAACTTCTGGATCCCGGGATGCGCCTCGGTGACAATGTACTGATGCTCGACGGGGATAACCGGCACGTCGAGGCCAACCATGGCGCCAGTCTTCCTGGCGAAGTTTCCGGTGCAGGAAATGACGTGCTCGCAGGTGATATCGCCGCCGTCGGTGCTGACGCGCCAATGGCCGTCCTCGATTTGCTCGATTGCCGTAACCGTTGTGTTGCGGTGGATTGACGCGCCTCGGTCGCGTGCCCCTTTGGCCAGCGCCTGTGTCAGGTCGGCAGGTTGTATATATCCGTCCTCCGGGTGACAGATTGCGCCGAGCAGGCCTTCCGTATTGACATAGGGCCACTTTTCCTTGATCGCCTCCGGCGTCATGCGCTCGACCTTGATCCCGATGGTTTCGGCCACGCCCATGTAATATTCGTATTCATCAAGACGGTCTTGTGTGCGCGCAAGCCGCACATTGGTGACGTTTCGAAACCCGGTGTCCATGCCGGTTTCTTCCGCCAGTTCCTGATAGAAACGCACCGAGTATTTGTGGATCTGTCCGACCGAATAGCTCATGTTGAACAACGGCAAAAGGCCGGCGGCATGCCACGTGGAGCCCGAGGTGAGTTCCTTGCGTTCGATCAGGACGACATCGTCCCAGCCCTTTTTTGCCAGGTGATAGAGCGTCGATACCCCGACGACTCCGCCGCCAATCACCACTGCGCGCGCACTGCTCTGCATCTTTAGTGTCCTTTCCGCGCCGAAAATTGCAGGTCGGAAGCTTCGGTTGAAAACCGAAACGCAAGCGACCGAAACGAGTTTGCAGGCAATGTTTCACGCCTGACAAGCACCTGTCACCGGGAAAACCTGAAGAAAACGAGGCGCCAGCTTTTCTCGCGGCGACTATGGCCCGCACACTTTATGGCGTATCGCCTGATTGCGACATGCAAAAAACGGGCGGCGACAAGCGCCCTGCCCCGAAAGAGCTGATAGACAAGAAAATGGCAGGCCCGCGACGCCGCCGCTGGACTACGCTGATCGCGCCAGGTCGAATCGCGGCTTCCAGCTCTCAAGCAGTAGGACGGCAGCGATAACAAGAAAGAGAAAATAGACCCGGTCGTCGGGAAGCGGGAAACTGATGAACTTTCCCCCAACGCATAAGATGACAGCCAACAGCAGTTTTGCTGCGGTACCTGTCGGTTCCTTTCCGTGGCGTCTCAGTAGAACCCACGAAAGAAGCAGAATTGCGCTAACCGCCACCCATGTTCCGTAGCGCAGGCCAACGCTCACACCGCGCGCAAGTGCTTCGACATAGATGACGATATCGAATGGCGGCTGGAAGCCGCGCATATCGTTCTGGAGTTCCAGATTGGAAAACACGAAGTGAGGCCACCAACCTGGATGCCCGGAATTCTGGGTAATCAGGAAGTAGCCGGCAACGGAAGCCGCAAAGGCAGTGAGCAATGGAAGCTTTCTGCCACCCAGCAAAAGGGTTGCAAGAAGCAGGGCAAAAATGAATACGATGCCATCCGGCCTGACAAGAAAGGCCAACAGCATCAGCGGTACAGCCCACCAGTCCCTGCCCAGCCGCAATAGATATACCGCCAGCAAGAAGAGCGAGAACGTCATCAGATCCGGATTGGCAAGCTGAGCCATGGTCAGGAAATCGGTCACCAGCATGAAGGGTGCGAGTATCAACAAACCCTCAAGTGCATTGAATCGGTGCATCCAGAGCAGCAGGACAGCGGCAAATATCAGCACTCCAAGGAAGTTGATAATCTGCGTGGCTTCAACATAGCCAATCATAGGGCCGAGAAAACGCAATGCTTCGACATAACCGTATTTCACCCGGTACATGCCAAGCTGAGAGTTGAAGTAATCCGGGTTCTGGAATTGCGCCACATTATAGGGATTGCCGAGTGTGAGTTTGTGAAACTGGCCAGCACTGGCCTTTTCTTCCATCAGGGCCCAGACATGGCCGTGCAGGGCAACAGGATCGGCGATGTCTTTTTCGAGCGCCACCGCAATATAAGGCGCCATATCCCAATTGTGCTCCGGCTTGACGATGGCAGCAAAGGCCACTGCCAACATCACCACCGCAAACAAGACCGGTGCCGCCAAACGAATCAGGCCCGGCGTCAGCAACTGTTCGAGCGATACACCGATGCGCGTAAACAGAACAGGTTCCGCGGCGGCGGCGCCACCTTCCGCGTGTTTGCTTTGCTTTGCGATTTCGGCACTCGGCATGGGTCGGTTCCCGACTGGAGCTACTTCACCTGGCTTGCGACAAAGTCTTTGACGATGCCGACAATGCCCCTTCCGAGCAAATCGTCCATGGCGTCTGCAAAGGAATCGATATGCTCATGCTGACAGATCAGCGGCGGTTCCAGCCGGATCACATTGCGATTGTATTCCGTAAACGCCACAAGCGTGTCGTAGTCGCGCAAAAGCAACGCGCCGATAAAGCCAGACAGCGAACCCTTCAACTTTTCGTCCAGCATCGAAACCACGGGGCGCAGTACGACAGGCAAGGTCTGGCTGAAATCCTGAAACTCAAGACCGATCATCAGCCCCTGCCCCCTGACGTCCTTGATGATTTTTGGATACTTTGCCTGCAACTCGGTCAAACGCGCGAGCAAATGGTCGCCCTGCACTGCGGCGTTTGCGATCAGGTCTTCATCGTACAGAATATTCAGGCCTTCGATTGCCGTGATGCAAGCTTCGCCGATCCCGCCGAACGTGGCCGGACCGTGGATCAGTGCCGTGTTTGGCTTGCCATAGGCCTTCATATAGACGTCGCGCCGTGCAATCATCGCCGCCATTGCGCATTTTCCGGCACCCAGCGATTTAGCCAGCGCGGTGACATCGGGAACGACACCGGCATGTTCGAAAGCGTAGAAGCGCCCCGAGCGCCCCATCCCGCACTGCACTTCATCGGCGACCCAAAGAACGCCATGCTTGTCGCAGAGCGTGCGCAATTCCTGCCAAAACTCGACAGGCGCAGAGATGATCCCGCCACCGCCCTGAATTGTTTCAAGAACAATAACGCCGATCGACGGATCGGCTTCGAAAGCGCTGCGAATGGCATCGATATCTCCGAAGGGAACCCGGACCGTATCGTCAACCAGTTTGAACTGACCCCTGTACAGCGGCGAGTCAGTCAGTGATAGAACGCCCTTGGTTTTGCCGTGAAACGAGTTCTCCGCGTAAACGACACGGCTGCGCTCTGGCCCAGCAGCTCTTTCGGCAACCTTGACCGCGGCCTCCATTGCTTCCGAACCGGATGAACCGAGGAACACCATGTCGAGGTCGCCCGGCGATACTTCAGCCAGATTTCTGGCAAGTGCTGCTGCATATTGCGACAGGAAGGCCATCGCTATTTCATGGCGTTTCTCGTTCTGGAAGGCGATGCGCGCTTCCAGCACGCGCGGGTGATTGTGACCGAATGCGAGCGAACCGAAACCGCCGAAGAAATCGAGGATCTTGCGCCCGTTCTGGTCGACATAATACATGCCCTCGGCGCTCTCGATCTTGACCTTGTTGAAGCCCAGCAACTTCATGAAATGAAGCTGCCCAGGGTTGAGATGCTCCTTGAAGTATTCGGTGATCTTCGGCAGGTCGAGCGCCTTGGCATCCTCGACGCTCAAGAGATGCGGTTTGGTAATGTGCGGGACGACGTTCATGAATCCTGCCTCAGCGTATATTTTGGTTCAGTTGACGCGACCGTTTGACCTGTTTCGCGACCGGCGCGATACTCCTCGTAGGCTGCTATCAGCATGTCTTCATCGCGATGATCAGCGCTCCAGCCCAACTGCTGCTTCGCCTTGGTGCAGTCGAGAATGCACATCTCGTCGGCGATCAGATACTGCTCCGGATCCATCACCGGCAGATTTACGAGGTCAAACAGGTCAAGTGTGCGTTTCACCGCCCAGGCCGGGGTCGGCAACAGGAATGATTTTGAACCCGCATGTTTGATAAGGTCACCGAGAAGACGGCGCACCGGCGGCGGATTGTCGGAACCCAGATTATAGGCCTCGTTCGGAACGCCGCACTTCCAGGCAAGCCGTGCCGCTTCAGCGCAATCGAACACCGAGATGAACTGGTACGGGTTGCGGCCTGATCCGATCATCGGCACAGGCAGGTTGTTGTCGATAAGCTTGAAGAGCTTGGACAGAATGCCCAGCCGGCCGGGTCCGATGATCAGGCGCGGCCGGAACACCGATATATTCATTCCCTTCTGGCGCCAGACCGCAGCAAGTTCCTCGGTCTTCCACTTGGACATACCGTATTCGCCGAGCGGATTTGCCGGATGATCCTCCGTCTGCGGATAGGTGAAGGTGTGCCCGTAGATCATATCGGTGGTGTAGTGAACCAGCTTGCTTGCGCCGCAATCAGCCATCGTCTCGATAATGTTGGCCGTGCCGTAGTAATTGACCGGCCAGAAAAAATCGTGACGCCGCGCCCTTGTCTGCAGCGGCGAGAGCATCTTGGCAGACAGGTTGTAGACCATGTCGTCGGGCTTGATCCCAAGCTGAAGCAACTGCCCCTTGTCGGTGACATCAAGGCTTACGAAACGGCAGTTGGCGTAATGCGGCAGGTTGTCCTTGGCGATATCGCAAACCACGACGTCCTCGCCTTCCTGAACGAGTTTTGCCGCGAGGTGCCGGCCTACGAATCCGTTACCGCCGATAATGACGTGCTTCATGTGTCAAGCTCACTGATTTGTAATGGTGTTTGAGTGTCCGCCGACGCGATTTCGCGCGGATCGGTCCGGCCGGACTGTGCGATGAGAATTGTGCCGGCGCAGATAAAAGCAATGCCGGCTATCCGCCATGCATTGAGGTCTTCCTTGAAGACCAAGTAAGCGAAGGCCGCGACCGCGACGTAGGCAAGACTGAGAAACGGATAGGCAAAGGACAGTTCGACCTTGGACAGCACATAAAGATGCGAGGCCATGGAAATCACAAAGGTCACCAGACCCGCAAATACCCAGGGGTGAAACACGACCTGCAAAACCTTGAGAAAAATGTTGTCGCCAACGGTTTCCAGCGGTCCGAGGCTAAGCATGCCCTGCTTGAGCATGAGCTGTGCGGCCGCGTTCGTCAGCACGGTAAACAGAATAAAAGGAATGTAGTTCATCGCGCTCCCCGCTTCGTTTTCGTGGTAGCGCAGGAACCGACAATTTTCCGTGAAAATTGGTCGTGGTATTTGAATCTAACTTATTTAAAAATATAGATATTTATTCGTCTAAACAGCAGCGGCGAGCACCGGCTTTTCCTTCACGAGAGACATTGCCGTACGGCGCCAGAAATCCGACATCATGACCGGGTCGCGTAAGGCCTCGAGCGCGCGCCAATCGGCGAAAGACGTATCAAATGCCGATGCACTCATGCGGGCATCCTTGTACGGGTTTATCGCGCCGCCAGCGCAAAGCACGATCTCATCAAGTGCATCGAGGAGCCGAAGCGTCGCACGGCCCTGGTTGGCAAAATCGAGGGTCAGTGTGAACCCGGCACGCGGGAAAGAAAAAAGACCCGGCGAGCGCTGCGCTCCGAAGCGCTTCAGAACAGTCAGAAAAGAGGCGTGGCCATGGGCCTGTGCACACTCCAGTAATCTGACTGTCGTTTCCTGGCCGCTGGCCTCCGGATACACGCTTTGGTGCTGAAACAGTCCGCGCGGGCCATAGAGCCGGTTCCAGTGACCGATTGCGTCGAGCGGATAGAAGTAGCTCTGCCAACCGACGTTTCGAATGGACTCTCCCGCCTTCTCTTTACGGAAGTAAAGCGCGTTAAAGGCTTTCAGCGTGGTCCGGTTAAGCAGGTTGAAGGGCGGCGTAAACGGCACGTTCACCTGCCGTTTGTGTCGAACCGTTTTTCCTGGCAACGCGCTATCCAGGTGATCACCGCCCAGAAGCAGGCCACGTCCGAACTGGCGCCCTTTCGCCAATTGATCAATCCATGCGACGGCGTATTCGTGATCTCCGTCAAAACCGCTGCAATGGGCAAAATAGGTATCGATATGCCCGAACCGCAGTGTCCGTTGCCGAATGTCAGGCGAGCCTACCTTCATCAGCCTGAGGGTAGCCGTGGTGATCAAGCCCGTTAATCCCATCCCGCCGATGGTCGCAGCAAACAGCCTGCCGTTCTTGGCCTGCGAGCATTCCACCCTGCCCTTGTCGCTGCGTAACAGCACCAGACGTGTCACATGCGCACCGAACGTTCCCCTGACATGATGGTTCTTGCCATGAACATCATTGGCAATAGCACCGCCGAGCGTGACGAAACGAGTCCCTGGCGTCACCGGCAGGAAGTAGCCCCGGGGTATTGCAAATTCGAGCACGTCGCTCAGCAGGATGCCGGCCTCGCATGTCAGCTCGCCGCTTTCATCATCGAATGAAAGAATCCTGTTGGCACTTCGGCTGTCAATCAGCAGACCTTCACTGTTGTGACAGCTGTCGCCATAGGATCGGCCATTGCCGAAGGGAAGCCAGCTTCCATCGGCACGAAGACGTTCTGGCGTAATTGATGCAGTAGGCCGCGCCTTGCGGGCGGTGCGCAGTTGTCGGCCCCAACTATCGTAGCTCATGACGGGAACACGGCCGCCAGTAAAACGAGGCAGGCACCAACCGCGGTAACCAGCTGGCTGCGCCAGTCACTGATCAGGAAAACCACTGGATCGTCATGCATCTGCTGGCGGCGGGCCAGCATCCAGATGCGCAGCTGCATATAGAGTATCAGCGGACATAGTGGCCAAAGGAACAGCGGCATGGGATACATTTCCTGCACTTCGACGCTGTGAACATAGAGTGCCAGCACCAGCGCAGCCCCGAAAGCCGAGGCAATTCCAGCCTGTCCGATCATTTCGAAATCGACCGCGTAGTAGCCGCGCCCGAGTTCCTTGGAGCCTTTGTCGCCGGTCAACTCGGAAAGCTCCACATAGCGTTTGACCAAGGCGAGCGAGAGGAAAAAGAAAATCGAAAAGGCAAGCAGCCAGAACGAAAGTTCCAGTTGGATCGCGGCCCCGCCCGCAATGATGCGCAATGTGAACAGGCCTGCCAATGTGAAGACATCGACCAGCAGCTTTCGTTTGAGAAAAAACGAATAGGCGGTCGTGGTCACGATGTAGACCATCAAAACCCCGAAAAACACCAGCGGCAGAAAGGCCGCCAGCACCAAAGACGCGACAAGCAGCACGCAGGCAAGGCGAATTCCGTCCGGAATGGACAACCGTCCGCTTGCCATCGGCCGCTCGCGTTTCCTGTGATGAAGCCGGTCGTTTTCGAGATCCGCAAGGTCGTTGAGCAGATATACGAAGGAGGCTGCGAACGAGAACGCGAAAAAGGCGATCACCACATCGACGACAAGGCTTACATTGAACAGTTCATGATGAAGCACCAGCGGAACAGCCAACAGCGAGTTCTTCAGCCATTGATGAATCCGCATGGCTTTAAAGATGACGTTCGCACTGACACCACGCTCGACAAGCGCGGTGCTCTCATGGCGTAAATGCCACCGATGTGCCGCCCTGTCGGGCGCAACGACAATCGCATTTCTGGCAACCTCGAACACGGCGATATCGTCGCCGCTGTCACCGATATAGTCGAAACCGCCCTCGCCATACTTTTCAACCAGAACACGGCTTTTGTTTTTGGCGGTCAGGTTGTGATCGGCTGTGGTGCAATACACCGCATCGAAGATTTTGAGGTGGTCCGCAACCGCTTTTGCGACCTTTTCAGGCGCGCCTGTCGCCAGCACGATCTTTCTGCCTGCAGCGCTTTCGCGCCTCAAGAGATCGACAACCTCTTCCCGGTACGGCCATGTTGCCGGATCCCGGTCGGTGCGCGCCGCCACCTTGGTTTTCAGCGCGGCCTTGCCACGCAGCATCCAGAACGCCGCGGCAAAAACCAACAGAGGGTTGCGCAGCAACAGGCCAACGAGGCTCTCCCACAGCGTATCGGTTTTCAGCAGTGTTCCGTCGAGATCAACGCACAGCGGCGCGTCATCGTAAACCGACTGTTTGCTGCCTCGCTTGACGATTTGGTCCATAGCGACGGCACCTTAAGGAAAGGGCGTTCAAAACAGATGAATCCATATCCCGGATCGCTGCAACTGCGTACCAAATCAAAAATCTTGGTTAATGAGAGGCCAATGCGTCACTCGTCGGGAGCGGTTCGGCTCGGCACAGGTTCGAGTTGCGTCGCTGCCTTTTTGCCGGCTTCCGCCTGCAAACGCGCCTTGGCTTCTTCGACCTCGCTACGGTCGATACCGTTCGGGAACTTGACGTGAAGATCCCGCTGCGGGAACGGGATCTCAATGCCCTCTTCCTTGAACCGCTCGAATATCTTCGTCCGAAGATCCGTGCCGACGACGAGTACGGACAGCACATCGCTCAGATAGACACGCAGCTCGAAATCCAGAGACGAATCACCGAAGCCAACGAATACAACGAAAGGCTCCGGATGGCGTAAAACCAGATCGTTCGTGGCCGCGATCTCCTCAAGCAATGCGATCACCTGGCGCGGATCGGAATTGTAGGATACGCCCACTGCGATTTCAGTTCGGCCGAGCGAATTGCGATGCGTCCAGTTTGACACCGGCGTGTTGATGAACTCTGAGTTGGGAACGATCACCGCCTGACGCTGGAAGGTTTCAATCTCCGTGGCACGAACCGAAATCCGACGTACGAAGCCCTGCGTGCTGCCAGTCACTACCCAGTCTCCGACCTTAAAGGGACGCTCCACAAGCAGGATGAGACCGGAGACAAAATTGTTGACGATATTCTGCAATCCGAACCCAATGCCGACCGAAAGCGCGCCCGCGACCAGAGCGACGTTGGACAGGTTGAGGCCGGCGACGGACAGACCGATTACCGCTGCGATGATGACGCCGAGATATCCGATGCCGGTATTCACCGAATTTCGCAGGCCTGAATCCATGCGGCTGCGCCGCATGATATTGTTGTCCAACCATCTCTGGAACGACCGGCTCAGGAAATAGCCGACCCCGAAGACCACAAGGCCGATCAGAATGCCCGACAACGAGATTGAAACACTGCCGATGGTGAACTGGCTGAAACTTGCGGTAACCCAGCTCTGGATGTCGCGGATATGGTAGCCCCAAACCAGGAATATGATTGGCACACCAACCACGATAACGAAGAGGTAAATCAGAAGGCCGCACAGAAGACCGATCTGTTCGACCGCGATCTGGCCAAAGCCCATCCGCTTTGACAGCATCTGGCCGAGGGCGGATGCAGAGAAATCCTCCGGCTCGGATACCGCATTTGCTGACAGGAAGCCGAGATACATTGTGACCGCGAGCGCGCCAAGAATAACGACCTGTGTCGCAACGAACCGTGCGAGACCGATATAGCCCATTGCCGGTAGTGCAATCAGGGCGATGCCGAGGACAAGGAGTGGTATCGAGATGCTGCGCGGCCAGGCGCCATGGTCACCGGCTTCAGAATGCATCGGCTTGATGCGTGATAGGATCACCATGAGAATTCCGATGATGATCGCGGCAAAGAAACTACGCGCTAGAACGAGGACAACCGGGGACTCCAGCACATCCGACACACTTCCAGCGAGATAGTCGAACGCGTTGACAAAGGTGATTGCGGCTATCAGCCACCAGAGCTTGCGCGCGCCGGAATTGGAAACGTTGACAAGCCGCCAATGCGGGTGTCGAGGCGCCAGGACGGCGCTGGCGAGCCGGCAAACGAAAAAGATGATGATGACAAACTGGAAAAGGGCGGAAAGCAATTCGGATATATCGCCGCGCAAAACACGGAAACTGTGCAGGAAAAAGACCGCCAGCCCGAAAAAGATAGCGAGCCCTACCGTGGGCAAAAGTGTCGACCAAAACGCAACCGTATGCTTTACAAATTCGGAAGGATCCTTCTCGCTTTTGTCAAACTCTGCAAAGCGCCTGAGCAGGCGATACTCGGCGTAAACGAAAAGCAGACCAAGCAGAACCGTCAGCAAAATTGCTGACAGGAACGAATTGCGCTCGTAGGACCATGTGAATGTAAACCAGTTGGAAATCCGCGTGGAAAGTTCGCTCAGTTCCTGGTTCAACGCTGCATTGACGGCCGCCATGCTCTCACCGGAAAGATCAGACCGACCCAACAGCGTTTGCCGAAACAGCGTCCGCCGCACGGAAGCAACCTCCTCTGCGAGGTTGCGTGCCTGATCAGCAACCGCCTGGACCTCACCGATCTCAGCGTTTATTTGCGCTCTTTCCGCTGCAAGCCTGACCCGCTCATCCTGTAATTGCTGGGGTTCTTCCGGTTCGCCGTCGGCCGGTGCGTCGCCAAGTTGCGTCACGCGGGCAGTTATGCTCTCGAGACGCGGCTGAAGATCGGCATAGATTGCCTCCATGGAAGCAACGATCTCATCCAACTGCTGCTGCAGTTCGACAAGCCGCAGGTCGTCGTTGACCACCACGCGATCCTGGTTCCGGAAGCCTTCGAGTTCCGCATTTGCGTTATCGACCTCTTTTTGGGCCGCCTGGACTTCTGGAGATTGGGTCGACGTCGTTTGGGTGGTCGCATCTGTTTGGGACAGCCCGGCCCCGCCTGCGCCGAGCTGTAGGGCAGCAGCGAGCACAATCATCACAAGAAGACGCATAAGGATTGATTTCAACGCATGTCCTCGTTTGTCATCCTATCTCTAGAAACCGGCGTCAGGCTGGGACAGGTAGACTTCTTCTTCAGGTGTGTTGTCCCTGCCGAGTATCGCGTTGCGATGCGGGAAACGCCCATGGGCAACGATGACATCACGGTGCAAATGTGCGTATTTGGTCAGCTCTTCGATTTCAAGTTTTGAGATCAGTTCGACCGATCGGTCCTGTTCGACCAGGTCTTCGGAATGCTCGTATGGCAGATAAAAGAACAGGCGGCGTTCTTTAGCGACCTGCTGGTCAAGACCGGACGCAACCGCATCTTTCGCTTCCCTGAGCGCCAGAGCGTCGGTCGCAAAAGCAAGCGGCGTACCTCGATAGATGTTGCGCGCGAACTGGTCGAACACAATGATTAGGGCGAGTACAGCATCAGCTGATGCACGCCATTCGTCAGGCACGTCTGCTGCAAGGGCCAGGTGCGTGGCTGTGAAGCGTTGGCTTATGTCGCGATCAAGCGCGTCGCTTTTCTTGAACCAGTCTTCGCGGGTCAGTGTTTCAAACCAGAATGCGTTGACCGTTTCGGGGCTGACTATCTCGGTGTTACTCATCGTTCTCCCATCTGTCTGGCGACTGGTCGCACCAACTTTCGATATTGTGCTCCCGGCTCGGCAAACTGCCCCTTTACCGCTCGATTGTCACCAGAAAATTCAGCATCGCGGCTGCAGACCCGCCCAAGGCGTTCGACCAAAAATACAAACAATGGTAGCAATTCCCGAAGGCGTCAGGCCTGTAAATTAGTAAATCGCCTGCCCAATTCTCGCCAACATGCATCAAAAACGAATCACTTTGTGACGAAATCGAGGCGAAGCAAAACCTGCCATGCCAACCTTTGCATCATCATAAGAGACTGAAATTATACAAAAAAAGAAGGCTGCTTAAGAAGCAGCCCAAGTCTAGGGAGGAAATAGAGTTCTGTATACAAACGATATAATTAAAAGCTTACGCAAATCTTAACAATTTGCAACCGCCAGCAACCTCTGCATGTGACTATGTCCATAGGAATTCCTTGATCGACCAACTCCGGCGAGTGGTCTGGCGAAATGTGGCGCAGCCTCGGCATTGCGCAGGATCTGTAGCAAAACCGTTGTATCTCTGTGCTAGCACGCGCGGCAGGATATCGAGCCGCAGGGACCGCATAGGAGAAGAAAATATCTTATAACTATGTAACTTATTCCAGTCCGGAGCAGACGCGCCTGCAGCGTGCAACGATCAAAACCATCGAGTTGCTGACCGGTCAAATCAAACTGCAAAAGCTCTATCACCGCTTTCGCTCCGAAAGGCAGCAGCCAGAAAGGCGCGGCGAAACATTTTTCGACGCCGCAATCCGGTTGCTTGAGCTCGACATACGCTTCGATGCCCAAATGCTCGCCGAAATTCCCCGCTCGGGCCCCGTTCTGTTCATTGCCAATCATCCCTTCGGCGTCGTTGACGGCATTGTACTGACCTGGCTTGCGCTCAAGGCACGCCCGGACGTCAAGGTGCTAGCAAACAACGTATTGTGCGCCGCGCCGGAAGCACGGCCTTTCCTTCTGCCGATAGATTTCTCAGGAAGCAGCAAAGGAAATACCACAACCATCGAAACACGCCGCATCGCGCTTCAGTCTTTGCTCGGCGGCGGCTCCATCGCTATCTTTCCGGGCGGAGGCGTAGCAACCGCACTTTCCCCATTCGGCGATCGTGCGTTTGATCTCAAGTGGATTTCATACACGGCCCGGCTGGTCCAGAGGGCAAGGCCAACTATCGTGCCAATCTATTTCGAGGGACAGAACAGTCGCGCGTTTCAGCTTGCAAGTCATATAAGTCCGACACTACGCACTTCGCTGTTTTGTCATGAAGCTGCAAGACTTATCGGAAAATCGCTCAAGGTGAAGATCGGCGAGCCGATCAGCCACGACGAAATCGCCAACCACAAGGACAGGGAAACGCTTGTCGAATATCTGCGGCACCATACATTTTCACTGGCTGGCCGGCCACATGTCGACTGGACACAATCGGTCAAGACACCCGCGTGATCGCCGT
>JBCCOK010000060.1:0-29169 GCA_039025395.1 Pseudomonadota bacterium | reverse complement strand
TTGTTTGACTATTTTGTTGGCGTATTATGGTTCATGCGGGTTGGGCGCGGCCCCCTCCGCGGTTTGCCACTGGGGTATCGCGGCCCAACGACGCCGATGGGCCGATTGTCCGCCACCCTTGAGAGGAAGAAGCTGTTGAAAAGCTTCGGTAAACGGGCCGGGCGATTTTGCTCCCTGACTGCGTTGGCTCACGCTTTTGGTGGGTTGGCACCACGGCGCGCAATCCGCCTTGTCAGCGACCAAAATCGCCTCGGTCAAATGATTCAGTCTAAGCCTGAATTGCTCTAGAACCGCGCTTTCTGCTCCGGAAGAAAGCCCTGCGGTGCGAAGCGCAAGACCAGCGTTATGGTCAGCCCGATCACGAAAACCCGCATCTGCAGTGCCCTGCTTGCGAGGTCCGATGGCGGCTCCCAGCCGAACCATGCCTGCCCGTACGTTCCGATCAGACTGAAGAGCCATGCCGCCATCGGTTCAGACATGACCCAAATGATGTAGACGAAAAGGGCGCCGAATATCGCGCCGCGATTGTTGCCGGAACCGCCGAGGATCACCATCACCCAAACGAGGAATGTGTGGTTGAGATCGAGAAAGCCGGATGGGTCGTAAATCGAGGCGAAATGAATGAGAATGGCACCGCCGAAACCCATGAGAATGCAACCGAGCACGAATATCTCCAGCCGCCGGCGGTTAACATCCTTGCCCATTGCCTCGGCGGCATTCTCATTGTCGCGGATCGCCCGCATCATGCGTCCCCAGGGTGCATGATAGGCGCGCTGCAGCAGCAGATAGATGATCACCATGGTGATGGCGACGACGGTCAGATAGGAAGCCCGCGCCATGATGAATTCGCCATCCGCCGGTGTCTGTACCGGCCACGGCATTGGCGAGACGGTCAAGGTTCCGCGGGTCAGCCAATCGGCATTTTTCAGGAAGTGCTTGATGATCTGTGCGATCCCCAGAGTTGCGATGGCCAGATAGTCGGCACGCAGCCCCAGGCAGATTTTGCCGACGAACCATGCAATGACGCCGGCGACCGCACCGGCGACAAGCCAACCCACCATGACAGGAAGGCCGAGGCCGCCCATCCAGCCGCTGGCGTCCTCGATCTCGCGTGCCATCTCGTCCATATGTGCGGAAAGAACCAGATAGGATGCGGCGATGGCGACGGCGATCAGCAGGGCCCGCAATTTCGGGCCGACACCCCAATGATCCGATCTGCTCGCGGCCCAGATGGCGATACCGGAGCCGATCAGCTTGACAATGAACAGGCCGACAAGAGTGGGACCGGCGGAATTCCAGAACTCGGGGTTTTGTGGAAACGAGATGAGCATCGACGACGCCGCCCCGGCGGCGATGAAACCCATAACGCCGACATTGAACAGACCGGCATAGCCCCATTGGATGGTGAGCCCGAGGGCAATGATGGCGTAGCACCCGGCCTCAACCATCATCCGAAGGGAATAAACGGTGCCCTGGCTTGCAAAGATGATGGCGACCAGGACCGCCAGTCCGGCGAAAAGCACGACGTCCCGCATGATCGAGGGCGCGGTTTGTTCGCTCATGCGAGAACCCTCCCCTTGAATATGCCCGTCGGCCGGTAGATCAGCACAATGATGAGGATCAGGAACGGGACCATCAGCTTGTACTGGGTCGGTACAAGCGCCATGCTGGCCGGCAGTTCAAACCACAGATGGTGCTGTATTGGGCGCAAGAGTATGGACCAGTTGAAGACGGCCAGCGTTTCGCAGAAACCGACCAGAAACCCGCCTGCTATGGCCCCGTAAGGTTGCCCGATACCGCCGACAATCGTTGCGGCGAAGATCGGCAGCAGAATATTGAACGACAGGTCCGGTTTCAGGGTGACATCCATCGACAGCAAGGTTCCGGCTGCACAGGCCAGCGCACCGCCAATGATCCAAGTCGCCCAGACCACATGGTTGGTATTGATACCCGTGATCTGGGCCAGTTCCGGATTGTCAGACACCGCGCGCATCGCCTTGCCGAGGCGCGAGCGCGTTAAAAACCAGTGCAGCGCTACAACGGCGACAATGGTAAAAGCGATCAGCAACACCTGCGGCTCCGTAATGATCACCGGGCGGCTGGCGCCGGGGAAGGGGATCCGGAAGATTTCTTTTGGCGCTTCTAAAAACATGTCGCGGCCGCGCACACCAGCAAACAGCCGGATCAGGCCCTGCAGCATCAGCGTCACGCCGACCGAGGCCATGACGATAACCACAGGCCGTGCGCCCGCCATTCGCAACGGTCTGTAAAAGGCGCGATCGATTCCGATCGCCAGAAAAGCCGTTATTGCCATGGCGGGAAACATCGCGATAAACGCAAGCGGCACCGGCCATACAATGCCAAGGCTGGCAAGCGCTGCTGTCAGGATCAGTGTCATGAACGCACCAAGCGTCATCATGTCACCATGGGCGAAATGCGCAAAACGCAGGATACCGAAGATCATCGTTACGCCGATGGCGCCGAGAGCATAGATCGAACCGATGATCAGGCCGGCCGTAACGCCCTTGTTGATAAAGAATACGACTTCGTTCACGTGCTCTCCCGCATCATCCGCCCAGAAAGCTTGCGGCGACTTCCGGATTGTTCAAGAGGTTTTGTCCGGTGTCGGTGTAAGAGTTTCTTCCACCGGCAAGCACGAAGCCCTTGTGCGCAATCGCGAGCGCCTGTTTGGCGTTCTGTTCCACCATAACCACGGTGACGCCGGTCTGGTTGATGGCAATTACCCTGTCGAAAATTTGCGACATGAACATCGGTGACAAGCCGGCGGTGGGCTCGTCCAGAAGGATCAGCTTCGGTTCGATCATCAGAGCCCTGCCGAAGGCAACCATCTGCCGCTGACCGCCCGAAAGCTCGCCCGCAGGCTGCTTTCGTTTGTCCTTTAGCGGTGGAAAGATCTCGTAGACATGATCCATCACGCGGGAGAAATCGTCGCGTCTGATATAGGCGCCCATTTCAAGGTTTTCGTGGACGGAAAGTGTCGGAAACACGTTGTGTTCCTGCGGCACGAAAGCAATTCGGTGCTTGGCCAGCTGCTCGGAGTTAATCCCGGTAATATCCTTGCCATCGAAACGAATGAAGCCCTCGGTGATATTGAGCATGCCGAAAATCGCCTTGAGCATTGTCGATTTTCCAGCACCGTTCGGGCCGACAATCACGCCGATCCGAGCGGCTTCCATGGTCAGGTTCACGCCATTGAGAATGCTCATCACCCCGTAACCGGCATGCAGATCCTGAATCTCAAGGAGGCTCATTGCTGGCTCACCGGCGCTGCCTGGTTCTGTCTATTCACCGTCGCATTGCCGGTCGGCGATCCGCCGAAATAGGCCTCGATGACCGCTTCGTCTTTCTGGATATCCTCGATATGCCCTTGGGTCATGACGGTCCCTGACGCCATGACGATGACCGGATCGCAAAGCCGCGCGATCACATCCATATCGTGTTCGATAATGAAGAATGTGTAGCCGAGTTCCGCGTTCAGACGTTCGATGTTAGCCACCAGGTCATTGAGAAGGGTCCGGTTGACGCCAGCAGCAATCTCGTCGAGCAGCACGACCTTCGCATCCACCATCATGGTGCGGCCGAGTTCCAGCAGTTTTTTCTGCCCCCCTGACAGGTTCCCGGCCAACTCGTTTTTGACATGGGTGATCTTGAGGAAGTCCATTACCTCCTCCGCCTTGCGGCGTACCTCGGTTTCCTGCCTTGCAACGCGGGCTGGCTGGAACCAGGCCGAGGCAAGGCTTTCGCCGCTCTGCCGCGCCGGAACCATCATCAGGTTCTCCGTGACAGTCATGTTCGAAAACTCATGGGCGATCTGAAACGTACGCAGAAGCCCACGATTGAATAGCTCATGCGCCGGTAGACCGGTGACATCCTCGCCGTCGAGCAGGATTTGACCGGACGTTGGCGGATAGTTTCCCGCCACGATATTGAATAACGTTGTCTTGCCCGCGCCATTGGGGCCGATCAGGCCCGTAACCGACCCGTTCGCAATGGACAGCGTACACTGGTCAACGGCAAAAAAGCCGCCAAAACGCTTGGTGACGTCCCGAACGTCGATGATCGCGTTCATGCTTCCCCATTTTTGTTTTTCGGTTTGTTTGCGGCCCGAACGGGTTTCAAGTCGAAGCCGTTTGGCCGCAAACAACCGTGCTTTTCGATTCCCTTATCATTGGCTCGGGGGCTTGGAAAGGGCATGACCGACCGTCGGCTGGTTTCGGAGGTCCCTGCAGACTGGCACAACCATTGATACGCTCTGCACAAATGTGGCAAGGCCCGTATTGTGACTTTGAGGAGACATTCGGCAGGGCATTCAGGACATCACGGTTTTGATGCGAAGCCAATGTCTCAGTTAAGATGGACAACGGCGCAAAAAGGGTTGATCTCCCCTGAAAATTGGCCATTCTATCGTTTAACACAACAAGCGCCGAAAAGGCGCAAATCGGGGAACGAAGCAGCTGACTACTGGACAGTCTGCAGTTTTGGGTCCGCACGTGGACAACTGGGAGGAAAACACCCGCGGCATCAACGCGCCGCTCGGGCGCGTCCGCCTGCAACCCATTGATAGCTGCAAAACACGCCGTCAGCGTGCCTTTCGACAAAGCGATCTCGGCGCCAGCGCCGTCTTCATCCGTTTCCTCTGCTCCAACACGAAAGCGGGGACGAGCCAATGACGGCGGCACGCGGCGCGAGCGTGCGCTTCGACAGCGTACAAAAGAGCTACGATGGTGAAACGCTGGTCGTTAACGATCTCAATCTCGACATCAAGAGAGGCGAGTTCCTCACCATGCTGGGTCCTTCCGGATCCGGAAAAACCACCTGCCTTATGATGCTAGCCGGTTTTGAACCTGCGACCTACGGCGAGATATTTTTGAATGACAAGCCGATAAACAACGTTCCGCCTTTCAGGCGCGGAATCGGCATGGTGTTTCAGAACTACGCGTTGTTTCCCCATATGACTGTCGCCGAGAATCTGGCGTTTCCGTTGCAGGTCCGGCGGCTTGGAAAGGCTGAACAGGAACAGAAGGTAAAGCGGGCATTGGAAATGGTGGAGCTTCCCGGCTTCGGCGCACGCCGCCCGGCACAGCTTTCAGGTGGTCAGCAACAGCGGGTTGCGGTTGCTCGGGCGCTCGTGTTTGAGCCGGAACTGGTGCTCATGGATGAGCCCCTCGGCGCCCTCGACAAACAACTGCGCGAGCAGATGCAGTATGAAATCAAGCACATCCATGAAAATCTCGGCGTGACGGTTGTCTATGTGACCCACGATCAGACCGAGGCATTGACGCTTTCGGACCGGGTCGCCGTATTCAATGACGGCGTTATCCAGCAGCTCTCCAGTCCCGACGCGCTCTACGAGACGCCGCAGAATTCATTCGTTGCCCAGTTTATTGGCGAGAACAACAAACTCACAGGCACCATAACCGCGATCAACGACAATGTATGCGATGTTCAATTGGCTGACGGCACCCAGCTGAAAGCCGACAGGGTCAACGTCGATCATGTCGGCGCAAAAACAACCTTGTCGCTTCGCCCGGAGCGGATCGAAATCCACGCGGATGACTCCATGGAAAACCGGCTCAACGGCCACATTGAAGAGCTGATTTATCTCGGCGACCACATTCGCGTTCGCATGAATGTCGCGGGCAATCCAGAATTCATCGTCAAGGTCCGCAACCGCTCGGGCCAGCACGAGCTTGCTGAAGGGCAGGACATCCAGGTTGGCTGGTACGCAAGCGATTGCAAAGCGCTTGATCCGGTCGGTTAAGCCGGTCAGCCGGCATTTTCGACAGCAGCGGCGCGAAATGCCGTTGGTGAAACCGCCGGACTGTGTTCCGGCAAACACTTGAAAAAGGGAGAAACGGATGAAACTCAAATCCATTCTTTTTGCCGCGACGGCACTGACATTCGGTTCCGCGGCGGCAGGTGCCACGGATCTGACCATTGTGTCGTGGGGCGGTGCCTATTCGGCATCGCAGGACAACGCCTACCATCAACCCTACATGGAGCTGAATCCGGACGTAAACATCATCAACGATGAGTCCTCTCCAGAGGCGGTCGCAAAGCTGCGCGCAATGAATGAAGCGGGCAACATCACATGGGACCTTGTTGACGTTGAAGCCGCCGATGCGATCCGGCTATGCGACGAGGGTCTTGCGATGGAAGTTGACCACAACGCCATCCTCGCAGCCGCGCCCGACGGAACATCGGCGACGGATGATTTTGGCGAAATGATCGTAGCAGACTGTTTCATTCCACAGATCGTGTTCTCGACCACCTTTGGATATCGGACTGACGAAGTACCAGCTGGTGTAGAACCGCCGACCGGTGCGTGCGACGTTTTTGATCTCGCAAAATATCCGGGAAAACGCGCCCTTAACAAACAGCCAATCGCCAACATGGAGTGGGCCCTGCTTTGCGACGGTGTACCCTATGCCGAGATCTATTCGACGCTGGAGACTGAAGAGGGCCAGGCCCGTGCTTTCGCCAAGTTGGATACGATCAAGGACGAGACGATCTGGTGGTCAGCGTCTGCCGAACCGATCCAGATGTTGGCCGACGGTGAAGTGTTTATGGCATCTGCCTATAACGGACGCCTGTTCTCTCTGATCGTCGAGGACAAGCAGCCCGTCGAAATGGCTTGGGACTGGCAGATGTTTGATCTTGATGGCTGGATCATTCCAACAGGTCTTTCGGACGACAAGCTTCAGGCTGTTCTCGAATATCTGAATTTTGCGACCGACACGCAAAGGCTGGCCGATCAGGCGAAGTTCATTTCCTACGGTCCGGCTCGTAAATCGTCGATCCCGCTGGTTGGGGACCATGCGTCGCTTGGCATTGATATGGCGCCGCACATGCCGACCAATCCGGACAATGCAGCAAACACATTCGTCAACAATTACGAATGGTGGGCTGACAATCGCGACGATCTCGATGCCAAGTTTCAGGCTTGGCTGACCAAATAGGACCCACATTTTTCCGGAGGCGGAACACTTGCGCTCGCCTCCGGATAGCATGACGACAAGGAAAGCGGGCAGGTGATATGACCGACCAGACGCACCCCGCGACGGTTTTGACCACCCGGGATGGTGTGCCGCTTAAGGTGAGTATCGCGCGCGCATTGCGGGTGCGCAAACTGTACGCCGCGCTGCTGGTCTTGCCGTTGTTTTTCTTCGTCATGATCTCCTTTGTTCTGCCGATTGCGGACATGCTGTACCGCTCGGTCGAGAACAATATCGTTCCCGAAACGTTGCCGCGCACGATCGTCGCGCTTCAGGCATGGGACGAGCGTTCGGGAGAAACGCCTTCTGAGGATGTCTTTTCGGCCTTTGCGGTCGACCTGCGTGAAGCCGCCGAGGCCAAACGCCACACCCGCCTCGGGTCACGTCTGAACTACGAAAAATCCGGCGTCTCCAGTCTATTCAGGAAAACAGGGCGACGTGTCGGCCGTTTCGAGGAGGGCAATTACAGGGAGCAGTTCCTGAAGGTTGACGAGGACTGGGCGGATCCTGAGATCTGGCAGACGATTAAACAGTTCAGCTCACCGGTCACATCAGGCTATTTTCTCGCTGCCGCGGATATGGAACGCACGCCGGACGGTGTGCAATTCCGGCCTGAAAACGAGCGTATATACCTGTTTCTCTTCTGGCGGACGCTCGTCATGTCGGTCACCATCACGCTGTTCTGTATCGCACTTGGATACCCGATCGCCTTTCTGTTGGCGAGCCTGCCGCTGAGGACCTCAAATCTCCTAATGATCATGGTCCTTCTGCCATTCTGGACATCGCTTCTTGTGCGCACCTCCGCCTGGAAAGTGCTGCTTCAGCAACAGGGTGTCATTAACGATACACTGGTTTGGATCGGGCTCGTCGGCGACGATGCGCGCCTCTCCATGATCAACAACCAGACCGGTACCATCATCGCCATGACGCATATTCTGCTGCCGTTCATGATCTTGCCGTTGTACTCGGTCATGAAGACCATTTCACCGACCTATATGCGGGCGGCCAAGAGCATGGGCGCGTCGGATTGGTACGCGTTCTGGCGGGTCTATTTCCCGCAAACCGTGCCGGGAATCGGTGCCGGCAGCATTCTGGTTTTCATTCTTTCGATCGGCTACTACATCACTCCGGAACTGGTCGGCGGTACGTCCGGCATCTTCATCTCCAATCGGATCGCCTTTCACATTTCATCGTCGCTCAACTGGGGCCTTGCGGCTGCGTTGGGCGTGATGCTGCTGGCGGCTGTCATGGTGCTGTACTGGCTCTATGACAGGATCGTTGGCATCGACAACGTGAAGCTGGGATAGAATATGTCGGCCCTTCCGCCCTATGCATCGAACGGACAGCGCGCCTGGTATTACGGCTTCCGGATGATATGCGGACTGATCTTTTTCTTCCTGATGTTTCCCGTGCTGGTGATCATCCCCCTTTCGTTCAACGCACAAAACTTTTTCACGTTCACTCCGGAAATGCTGTCGCTCGATCCGGCCGGTTATTCGCTGAAACACTACCGCGATTTCTTCACCAATTCCGACTGGCAGCTTGCCATGTGGAACTCACTGAGCATCGCGCCGGCGGCAACGATCCTGGACACCGTTTTCGGAACGCTCGCAGCCATTGGCCTTTCGCAGTCGACCATGCCCGCACGCTCGGTGATCATGGCCATTCTGATTTCCCCGATGATTGTTCCGCTCATTATATCGGCGGCTGGAATGTATTTCTTTTATTCCCGCATCGGCCTTCAGGGGACCTACTGGGGTGTTGTTATGGCCCATGCGGCCCTCGGCACGCCCTTTGTCATCATCACGGTGACTGCAACGCTTGTTGGATTCGATCAAAGCCTTACCCGTGCTGCCGCAAATCTTGGGGCAAATCCGGTCACGACCTTCTTTCGCGTTCAAATGCCGCTGATCCTTCCGGGCGTCATCTCCGGCGCGTTGTTTGCCTTCATTACATCTTTTGACGAGGTCGTTGTCGTCCTCTTCCTCGGGTCTGCATCCCAGAAGACCTTGCCATGGCAGATGTTTACCGGATTGCGAGAACAGATTTCGCCGACAATACTGGCGGTCGCAACGATTCTTGTTGCGCTCTCGATTGTCTTGTTGACCGTTATTGAATTGCTGCGTCGCCGTTCTGAGAGGCTGCGCGGCATGACGCCTGGTTAGCAAGCTCTATCATTCGCGCCTTGTACCAACGGTCATCTCCCGTTTGCCGCCGAATCCCGGCCTCTTTTCGACCGCGTATCCGGCTGCCTCAAGATTTCGGCGTACCCAGCCGGCCGACGTGTAGGTCGCAACACTGCCGCCGGGAACCGTGTGCTGATAGACCGCGCTCATCAACTCCGCCGACCACATGTCCGGGTTGCGCGCCGGCGCGAACCCGTCAAGGAACCAGGCGTTCGCCGCATCCTTCCAACCCGGCAGGCAGTCGTGTACATCGCCGACATGCAGTTCAAGCGCGATCGTGTCGTCAAAATCGATGCGCACGAAGGCGGAGGTTGCTGCGCTCCAGTGCACCAATAGCTGTTGGCTAAATAGAGCAAGCTCCGGCCAGACACCAAGCGCGCGGCTGATATCCGATTTGCCCAGCAGGTGTTTCTCAAAGCTGACGAATGTCAGCCGGCCATTTGAAATCTGTTTTTGCTTCCAGTGCCGCCACGTTTCGCAGAAATTCAATCCGGTGCCGAAGCCAAGTTCCGCAATCAGAAAATCGGCCCCGTCGTCCCATCGCTGCGGCAAGCCATTGCCATTGAGAAACACATATTCGCATTCGCCGCGGCCGTCGGCATTTGAGTAATAGTGATCGCCAAAGCGGCGCGAATAGGGCATATCACCCGGATGCCAGTCTATGCCCTCCTGCTGATCCATATCTCGGTTCATGGCCAATCCTCATGATTTCCAAGGCACATCCCGGGCCTCGCCACGACGAAGAGACCCTGGCCTGCGATCTCTTAATTGTCGGCGCTGGCATTGTCGGGCTTTGGATCGCACGGCTCGCCGCTCAGGCCGGCTTGAACGCAATCCTGCTTGAAGCGCGGGCTGTGGGAACTGGTGCCAGCGGCGGTATTCTTGGAGCATTAATGCCGCATATGCCTGAACGCTGGAACCCCAAAAAGCAGTTTCAGTTCGAAGCGCTTGTGAGTCTGGCAGACAAGGTGGCCGATCTGGAGGCGGAAACCGGTCTGGATTGCGGCTATCGCCGCTGCGGTCGGTTGATACCGCTGGTAAGACCACACCACAGGGCGCTTGCAGAAGAAAGACGCTGTGCAGCCGAGCAGGTTTGGGATAGCAGACACACCGGATTTGATTGGGCCGTGCGCGATACGCCGTACTCTGCAAACTGGCCGTCATTGCAATCGATGCCGAATGGGTTGGTGCATGAAACCTTGTCGGCCCGCATCAACCCGAGGCGCTATTTAAGCGCGCTTAAGGCGAGTGTTAAAGCAAATGCGACGCTGATCGAGGACGAAGGCTTTCTGCGCTGGGACAAAATCAGGCAAGAGACCGTAACGACGAAGGGCAGGGTGATAACCGCCGCCCAGACGGTTCTAACCGCTGGCTATGAGACTTTTTCTTTGATGGGAGAGTTGCTGGAAAGGCCGTCTCATGAATTTGGTATCCCAGTAAAGGGGCAGGCCGCGCATCTTAAGGCGGAGATTGCCGATAACCTGCCACTGATGTTTTATGACGGGCTGTACATAGTCCCCCACAAGGATGGCATTGTTGCCGTTGGAAGCACCAGCGAAGTCGAATTCACTGATGGCACTGCAACGGATGGGAAACTCGATAATCTGGTTGAGCGCGCGGCAGCCCTTTGCCCGGCGCTTGCATCTGCACCGGTCGTTGAGCGATGGGCCGGTTTGCGGCCCAAGGCCATCGGGCGGGATCCCATGATCGGCTCTGTTCCCGATCATCCAGGTGTGTTCGTTGCGACTGGCGGTTTCAAGATCACCTTCGGTATTGCCCACACAATGGCACACGCAGCGCTTGAAACAGCAACGACCGGCCAATGCCGGTCGTTACCTGAAAGCTTCCGGCTGGAGGCTCACCTGAATATGCAGGAGGCAGCGCCTTAGGGCTGCCAGAGCTTGAAGTTGAAACCAAACTTTACAGCGTTGATTTCGTCGTTATCGGCGGTCCACGTCAATGGAAGAACACCTGAATCAATCGAGTTGCTGGCGCTAAAGTCGATATAGGAATATTCGACAAACGCGCTGATCCGATCTGTGCCCGCCGATAAAATCGTCGAGATCGCTGTCAATCGCATATCCAGCACTGAACGGACCCAAGGCAGCGGTGTTTCTTGACACAGTCGTATCGGTCCAAGCGTACCCTGCGTGGCCACCAACGAAAAGTCCGTCCCATGTGGCCGCCGGCACCGGTGGCGTGGGTGCGACAATCACCTCTTCAGCAATCATATCCGCTGCCTGCGGTTGATGATACCCGTGCTGCCGACCACTCGGCGTTATCCATTGGGATGTGTTTATCCTAACTTCCAGCAGCAGACTTGTGGTCGATGTCAAGTTCGATCCGGTCGGCAGCAAAATAGGTGTTGGCGTATTCCAGCGGCCGTCCGCCGAGCTCTGCATTGATGGTCTCAGTACGCAACATGATGGCACCCGGCGAAAGCTGCAGATCCTTCAGCGTTGCCGAGGCGGCGTGATGCGCTGAGATCCGCGTCGACACCCGCACATAGTCTTCGACTTTGTAAGACTTCAGGATTGCCGTGATTGAGCCGTACTCCTTGTACCGTTCGGCAAAATCTGGAAACCGGGTCCCGTCAAACCAACTGGTTGTTCGCGATACGGGTAGCTCGTCCGCGGTCCCGACCAACTCGAGCCGAACGACCGGCGCTGCGGCTTCAAGAGACAGCGCTTTTGAAACCGGAGCGCTCGCCGGCTCAATCCCGTGGTCTTTAAGATAGCTCTGGCGCGACCGGATCTGGCCGGCCAACCCCTCTGAGAATCGCGTTCGCCGGCCTATCGGATACTGCAACCGCTCGCGGCGTTGGATAAATGTGCCGCGGCCCTGTTCCACACGAACGACGCCTTCCCGCGCAAGAGCACCGATGGCACTTCTGACCGTATGCCGATTGACGCTAAAGCGCGCGGCAAGGGCAATTTCACCCGGAAGCATATCCGTGTTGTCGAACTCGCCGTTGCTGATGGCGATACGGATCTGATCGGCAATCTGGCGCCATAGCGCGATGCCGCTGCGTCTTTCGACAGTATCCAGCGAATTTTCCAACATTTGTCACATGTCCGTCACTTTTGCTGTATAAATCTAACATTCAAATGTCTAGTTGTATAGATAAATAGACAAATTGAGCAAGGCGAAGACGAGCGAAGAATGAGCAACCCAAAGGAAACCTCAGCCGAGAAGAGTGATGCGACAACCGGATCGCCGGACCGGCGTAGACAGGTGATGGCGATTTTGGCGCGCGCGTCGGGTAAAGAGCTTTCCGAAGCTTGGTCGCAATGGCCCGATCGTCCACACGTCAGTCCCCTTCGCGGCCCGGAAACCGGGCTGGTAATGTTGAGGGGACGCATCGGCGGCGGTGGCGCGCCTTTCAATTTCGGTGAGGCAACGGTAACCCGCGCCACCGTCAAACTGTCGACCGGGCAGGTCGGGCACGCCTATGCGCTTGGAACGGATTCCAGCAGGGTCAGGCACGCCGCGATATTTGACGCGCTCTGGCAAAATGATGCTTGCCGGGCAACCGTGGAAGAAAGGCTGATTGCGCCGGTCAAGGACCGCCTCGCTGCTGAAGATCAGAAACGCCGGGACGAGACAGCAGCCACCAAGGTCGACTTCTTCACTATGGTTCGTGGAGAAGACTGATGTCGACCGCTGAGCAACCCGCAGCTGACGTTTTTCACGGTGGATTTCCCGATCCGGTATTCGATGCGCAATCCGTGTTTCGAAGTATCATGGACGCGCTCGCGCGTCCGGGCACAATCGCCAAATTCTCTGCAACCGCCATGCCGCCTGACCCGCTCTCGCCCACAATCGGCAGCATCGCCGCCACGCTCTTTGATCATGACACGAGGATTTGGCTGGACGCGGTTCTGGCCCGCAACGACGAGATTTGCGGCTGGCTGTCCTTTCATACATCGGCGCCGATTTCCAATCAGACGCTAGACGCCGATTTTGCCATCATATCTGACGCCGGATCGCTTCCTTCGCTGGAGAGTTTCTCGCAAGGAAGTCAGGAATATCCGGACCGTTCGACGACAATGATCCTCCAAGTGCCGGATCTCGACGGCGGCCGCGAATTGGAATTGAGCGGCCCCGGCATCCGGACAAGCGTAAGGGTGACGCCGCGCGGCTTGCCCGAGCATTTCATCGAACAGTGGGCTTTGAACCGAACGCGTTTTCCCCGCGGTGTCGACATGTTGCTGGCCGCGCCCGAAGGCGTCATCGCATTGCCGCGGACCGTCAAGATCTCAGTGAAGGAGCCGTAACCGATGTATGTTGCAGTCAAGGGCGGCGAAGCGGCAATTCACAATGCGCACCAACTGCTGGCGGATCGTCGCCGCGGTGACCGCTCAGTTCCTTCGATGCATATCGAGCAGATCATTGAACAGTTGAGCCTTGCCGTCGACCGAATCATGAGCGAGGGCTCGCTTTACGATCGGGAGTTAGCGGCGCTGGCGTTCAAACAGGCCCGCGGCGACATGATCGAAGCCATTTTTATATTGCGCGCTTACCGCACAACCTTGCCCCGCTTTGGATACGCCAACCCGATCGATACCGGCGCCATGCTTTTGGAAAAGCGCATTTCAGCCACCTACAAGGACTTGCCCGGCGGGCAATTGCTTGGACCGACCTTCGACTACACCCACCGGCTCCTTGATCCCGGGCTGGTGTCCGGCGAAACGGTTGAAGAAGCCCCTGTGCGTGAAAGCAGGGCAGAAAGAACGCCGCGGGTTTCGGAGATCTTGGCACAAGAAGGGTTGATCGAAGGAGATGGCGGTTTACCCGACGACCACTGCACCGGGGATCTGACCCGCGAACCGATGGAGTTTCCGATGACCCGCGACGTGCGGCTCCAGGCTTTGTCGCGCGGCGATGAGGGTTTCCTGCTTGCGCTCGGTTATTCGTCCCAGAGAGGCTTTGGCCGAAGCCATCCATTTGCCGGTGAAATACGCATCGGAGAGGTCGATGTGGAGATTGACGTTCCGGAGCTTGGGTTTTCGCTTTGCATCGGGCGGATCCAAGTGACCGAATGCCAGATGATCAACCAGTTCAAGGGATCGGCTAAGTCGCCGCCGCAGTTTACCCGCGGCTACGGTCTCGTTTTCGGGCAGAGCGAACGAAAGGCGATGGCCATGTCGCTCGTCGACAGGTCGCTTAGAGCACGTGAATTGGATGAAGACTTGACGGCGCCGACCCAGGATGAGGAGTTCGTCATCTCTCACGCAGACAACGTTCAGGCGACCGGATTTGTCGAACATCTAAAGCTGCCGCACTACGTCGATTTCCAGGCGGAACTTGACCTGGTGCGTCGCATGCGCGCCGAACACGACGACCGCGTCAACAAAAAGGCCGCCGGCGACAACGACCTGAAGGCGGCCGAATGAACACGCATGAGACCATGGCGACCTACAATTTCGCTTATCTGGACGAGCAGACCAAGCGCATGATCCGTCGCGCCATTCTCAAAGCGATTGCAATCCCCGGATATCAGGTGCCGTTCGCAAGCCGCGAAATGCCGATGCCCTACGGCTGGGGTACGGGCGGAGTACAGGTCACGGCATCGATATTGGGCCCTGACGATACCCTGAAAGTGATTGATCAGGGCGCCGATGACACCACCAACGCGGTGTCTATTCGAGCCTTTTTTCAGCGGGTCGCAAATGTCTCGGTAACAACCTCTACCGGCGATGCAACCATCATCCAGACGCGCCATCGCATTCCGGAGGAAACCCTCAAGGACGGGCAGATCCTCGTCTATCAGGTGCCCATCCCCGAGCCATTGCGTTTTCTCGAGCCGCGCGAAACCGAAACCCGAAAGATGCACGCTTTGGAAGAATACGGCCTGATGCATGTCAAGCTCTACGAGGACATCGCCCGACACGGTCATATCGCCACCACCTATGCCTATCCGGTAAAGGTCGAGGGCCGTTATGTGATGGATCCCTCGCCGACGCCTAAATTCGACAATCCGAAGATGCACCAGTCAGGGGCCCTTCAGCTGTTCGGCGCGGGTCGGGAAAAGCGGATCTATGCCATTCCGCCCTACACGCAGGTCGTCAGCCTCGACTTCGAAGATCACCCCTTTGAGATCCAGAAATTCGAACAGCCCTGTGCATTATGCGGCGCCGAAAACGTTTATCTGGACGAGGTGGTCCTCGACGACCGCGGTGGACGAATGTTCGTTTGCTCCGACACGGACCATTGTGAGAAAGAGCTTGCCCGGGGCGATGACGGTCCTGAAACCGGCGAAAGCGTGGAGGCCGACCGATGAGTGATCATCCACTGCTCCGCGCCAACGCCGTCACGAAATTCTATGGCAGTCGCGTCGGATGTTCGGAAGTCTCCTTTGATCTCTGGCCGGGTGAGGTCCTGGCGGTCGTCGGCGAATCCGGGTCCGGCAAGACAACGCTCCTGAACGCCATATCCACGCGCTTGCTGCCGACATCCGGAACGGTTGAGTATCGTATGCGCGACGGCCAGTTCCGCGATCTTTATCGCATGGCGGAGGCGGAGCGCCGCTTTCTGATGCGTACGGACTGGGGTTTCGTCCACCAAAATCCTGAGGAGGGTTTGCGCATGACCGTTTCCGCCGGCGCCAATGTCGGCGAGCGGTTGATGGCCATCGGCGATCGTCACTACGGCAATATCCGCGGTGCCGCCGCCAACTGGCTGGGCCGCGTGGAAATTGAAGCCGACCGGATCGACGACCAGCCACGCCAGTTTTCGGGCGGGATGCGGCAGCGGCTTCAGATCGCCCGCAACCTTGTCACCGGACCCCGTCTTGTCTTCATGGACGAACCGACCGGCGGTCTCGACGTTTCGGTGCAGGCGCGCTTGCTCGATCTGTTGCGCGGTCTCGTCAATGATCTGGGACTTGCGGCGATTGTCGTCACACATGATCTCGCCGTTGCCCGACTTCTGTCACACCGCATGATGGTGATGAAAGACGGGCGAGTAATCGAGCAGGGATTGACCGACCGGGTCCTGGACGATCCGCGAGAGCCCTACACCCAACTTCTCGTCTCGTCGATTCTGCAGGTCTGAATCGGGTTTTCTTCAGGAGGTCTCAACATGGCCACACCGCTCGTTGTTTCCGAAGTTGCCAAAAGCTTCACTATGCACCTGCGCGACGGTGTCCGGCTGCCGGTCGTCGAGAATGTCAGTTTTGCAGTTGCGGCGGGGGAGTGCGTCGTTCTGGGCGGGCCGTCCGGCATCGGAAAAAGCTCGATCCTGAAAATGCTCTACGGCAACTATTCCGTCGACAGCGGTCAGATCCTGATCACGCAGAACGACGTTACCGTCGATATAGCCAGTTCCGATCCACGCACGATACTCACCATCCGCCGCGATGTGATCGGCTATGTGAGCCAGTTTTTGCGCACAGTACCGCGTGTCCCGGCATTGGATGTCGTTGCAGAGCCGCTGATCGCGCGCGGCATGAGCCGCGATGAGGCGCACGCACCTGCTAAGGCCCTTCTTGAAAAGCTCAATCTTCCGGAAAAACTGTGGTCCCTGCCGCCAGCGACTTTCTCCGGAGGAGAGCAACAGCGTGTCAATATTGCGCGCGGCTTCATCACCAATCATCCCTTGTTGCTGTTGGACGAACCGACCGCATCGTTGGATGCAGCAAACCGCGCGGTGGTCATCGATCTGATCCGTGCGAAGAAAAAGGCCGGCACTGCGTTGCTAGGCATATTCCACGATCAGGACGTGCGTGATCAGGTGGCCGACCGCATGATCGATGTCTCCGGGTTCCGCGCGGCGAAGGATGCCGCCTGATGAAGAAGCTGTCGGACAACCCTTTGATCCACGAAACCGCCGTGGTTCGCGACTGTACCTTCGGACGCTATACCGAAATCGATGAACGTTGCCGCATGGTCGAATGCGAGATGGGAGACTATTCCTATATTATCCATGACAGTGAAGCATGGGCGACCAAGATCGGCAAATTCGTCAACATCGCCGCCCATGTCAGGATCAATGCGACCAACCATCCGACATGGCGTGCGACGCAGCATCACTTTACCTACCGTGCCGGCAGCTACTTTGACGGCGAGCCCGACGAGAGCGCCTTTTTCGATTGGCGGCGGGACCATCTCATTACCATCGGCAACGACGTCTGGATCGGTCATGGCGCCATCCTGCTTCCCGGTGTAAAGGTCGGTCATGGAGCCGTTATTGGAGCCGGTGCAGTCGTCAGCAAGGACGTCTCAGCCTACACGATCGTCGCCGGTGTACCGGCGAAGACTGTCCGGCGCAGGTTTTCCGAAGAAACCGCCACCGCGCTGGAAGCGCTGGGCTGGTGGGACTGGGGCCATGAGAAGTTGCACGCGGCATTACCGGATTTTCGTGCACTGAGTGCTGAAAGGTTCATCGAAAAATACAGCTGAGCAAAAGACAGTTCATGGTATGAGGGGCGCTCTCGATTCGACCATGCGCAACGGTCAACCCGACAAGGAAGTGGCCTGATAAATCTGTCAAACAACTTTGATAATGTTTCGATGTACCGTGCGTTCCAAAATGGTCGGTAAGCCACGGACATCAGGAGTACGGCATGCGTTACGCGGTTTATTTTACCCCGCCAATAAACGACCCGTTGACGCGGGTCGCAACCAACTGGCTTGGCCGAAATGCCTTTACTGATGAAAATGTCGAAGCGCCCGCTGTCTCAGGTTTGGACGATCCAAAGATCGCCACGTATAGGGCGGCACCGCGCCGCTACGGCTTTCACGGCACCTTGAAAGCACCATTTCACCTTGCCGCCGACAAGAACGAGGCGGAATTGCTGTCCGCGCTCAAAACCTTCGCTGCAACGGTTTGCGAGTTTGCGATTCCGCGGCTGGTGATCAGTCGCATCGGTCCGTTTTTCGCACTCGTTCCAAGCCAACCGGTCGCTGAATTGAACGATCTTGCAGCGCGCGCCGTGCGCGAACTTGACTGCTACCGCGCGCCGCTCACCGAGACCGACCTCGAGAGGCGCGCGCCGCACACGCTGTCGCCTGAAAAGTTGGAAAATCTTCAACGATGGGGCTATCCTTACGTATTCGAAGAATTCCGCTTTCACATGACGTTGACCGGTCCCGTTGAGGTAACTGACGCTGACCGGATCGGGCAGGCGTTGCAGGCTCATTTTGATCCAGTGATGAACGAACCCGTTGAAGTCCGCAGTATCGCTCTGTTTACCGAAGCCGAGCGCGGTGGTCCGTTCAAGGTTCACTCGCTTTTCCCGCTGGCCGCGGATGAACAGCGCCAATCGGCCTGAAAACTAAAAGAGCAATTGATAGCAGGTAAGAGATGTCCGAGTTGATACTGAAGAACGCAAAAATCGTACTTGCCGATGATCTTGTAAGCGGCACGGTAAGAGTGCGCGATGGCCTGATCGACGATATCGGCGGTGCGACAGCGGTACCCGCTGCCGAGGATATGGGCGGCGATTACGTCATTCCCGGACTCGTTGAGCTGCACACGGATCATCTCGAAGGCCACTATGCGCCACGCCCGAAAGTGCGCTGGAATCCCTTCGCTGCAGTCCTTGCCCACGACGCCCAGATTTGCGCATCCGGCATCACAACGGTTTTCGATGCCCTGCGCGTGGGCATGGATGACGACGCCGATCTTTCAACGTCGGACATGCGTCAATTGGCCGATGCGATCGACGATGGGTGCCGCAACAACCGCCTGCGCGCGGACCACTTTCTTCATCTGCGATGCGAAGTCTCCGCCCACGATTGTCTCGACGGCTTTCTCGCTTTCGACGGGGAAAGCCGCGTGAAGCTGGCATCGCTGATGGACCACGCACCAGGCCAGCGCCAGTTTCGCAACATCGAAGCCTACAGCACCTACTACCAGGGCAAGCTCAAGATGCCGGACGACGTCTTCGAAGCGTTCTGCAAGAAACGCATCGCTGATTCCGAAGCGAATTCGGATCGCAACAGGGCAGCGATTTCCGAGGCATGCAAGGAGCGCGGCATCGTGCTCGCGAGCCATGACGACGCCACGCTTGACCATGTTGAAGACGCCGTCGAAAAGGGCATAGAGGTTGCGGAGTTTCCGACCACGTTCGAGGCGGCGCAGGCCTCAAAGGAAGCCGGCCTTGCGGTTTTGATGGGCGCGCCGAATGTAGTTCGCGGCGGATCGCATTCCGGCAACATTGCAGCCGTAGAACTGGCTGAGCACGGACTTCTGGATATTCTGTCATCCGATTATATTCCGTTTAGCCTCATACAGTCCGCCTTCCTGATCGGCGACCATGTCGACACCATTTCTTTGCCCGAGGCGATTGCCATGGTGTCGAAGAATCCGGCCGCGTCCTGCGGCCTGCACGATCGTGGAGAGATTGCCATCGGAAAGCGCGGGGATCTCGTTCGGGTATGTGATGATCACCATGTCCCGGTGGTGCGCGCAGTCTGGCGCGAAGGCCGCCGGGTATCCTGATGCCGACCGCTGCGCGACCAAGCACTCGCGAGGCTGTAACTTCAGGCGGTGCGCTTATTGCGGTGGTGGGGCCGAGTGGTTGCGGTAAAGACACATTGATGAACTTTGCCCGTGAAGCGCTCGCCGATCGTCCCGATATCTTTTTCGTTCGCCGCGTCATAACGAGGCCTGCTGACGGCGCGACGGAAGATCATACGCCGGCTACATTTGACGAGTTTGAGAGAAAGAAACGCGATGGAGCATTTGCGTTTGATTGGGAGGCGCACGGGTTGAAATACGGCCTTCCCGCCGAGATCGACGAACGCATCAAGCGTGGCGACTGTGCCGTATGCAACGGCTCGCGGGCCGCATTGCCTGGCCTTTCCAAGCACTATGCGAATTTGTTGGTGATCAGCATCACTGCCTCTCCGCATATACTGGCCAGCCGTCTCGCCCTGCGCGGCAGGGAAAGCGAAGATGACATACGCGCAAGGCTTGAACGCAACAACGCACTTGAAAACGGATGGTCGGGTGCGGTCTTTGTAGACAACAGTACGTCCGTGCAAGCCGGCGGAGAAAAGCTTGTTGAGGCAATTTTGGACAGGACTGCGGCCGGCAAGATCTGAACAGTCATCTCAGAGTTTATTTTTCAGCAATATAGTCGCCGACGACAAGCACATCGATGCCGGTCGTGTAGAACATCAACAATGCATCCTGCGCATTGTGCAGGATCGGCTTTCCCATGATGTTGAAACTGGTGTTGAGTATGAGAGGCACACCAGTCAGTTCATAAAATGCACTGATAAGGTCGTAATAACGCGGGTTCCAGTCGCGGACGACCGATTGCAGCCTTCCTGTCCCATCTTCGTGCACGACCGCCGGAACCCGTTCGCGCATTTTTTTTCGAAACTTTAGTGTCCGCTCCATATAGGGCGAAAGCTGGTAGTCCTCGAACCAGTCTGGTCCGTGTTCATGCAGGATTGACGGAGCGAAGGGCCGAAAAGCCTCCCGGTATTTGACCTTCGCGTTGATCTGCGCCTTGGCGTCAGCCGGCCTTGGATCGGCGATGATCGAACGGTTGCCAAGTGCCCGCGGTCCGAACTCCGCGCGTCCCTGCACCCAGCCCACGAGCTTGCCGTCGGCAAGACACTGGGCGCCGCGCCGCACGACATCGTCTCCAAGCCAGCGGATGCGGTTGTCTCTGTCGGCAATCTGTTCGAGCGAGACCTGCGACAAGTCTTTGCCGAGATAAGGTGTGTGAAATGCCTTATCTCCCGGCGGCGTGCCGGCGCGATCGGCGGCAAGCGCCAACATTGCGGCTCCGATGGCGTTGCCGTCATCGGCCGGCGCCGGCGGCACATAAACTGCCTCGAACAGGCCGTCCCGCTGGATGATCTTGCCGTTGAAAGATGAATTCAGCGCACAGCCGCCGCTTAGAACAAGGTTCTCGAATGGGACCTCGGCTTTGGCCTCTGCCAGCTTCACACGCATCATCCGTTCAAAAGCCCGTTGACCCTCGAATGCCATGTCGGCCTGTGTATTTTTCTGGTTGCGGTCCGTAATTGCCTGCAACTGTCTGACCGCGTCATTGACATCGGCTTTGTCGGCGGCAAACACCGCTCCTTCGTCGACTTTGATCAGCCGATCGATCTGCTTCCGGATTTCCCGGTTTTGGTTGCCATAGGGTGCCAGGCCCATGACCTTCCATTCTTCGCCCTTGCCTGGGTCCCAACCACAAAGCTCCGTGATGAGGCCAAAGAAGAAGCCGATGCTGTCGCGGCCCCGAAACTGCCGTTTCAGCAACGGAATGCCGCCCTCATAGCTGAAAATCGCGGAAGCCGAGGATTCGCCCATACCGTCGACAACCAGACAAGATGCTTGTTCAAACGGGCTGGTCAGGCATGCGTAGGCGGCGTGGCAATCGTGATGTTCGTAGCGTCGGAGCTCGACATCGGTGTGTCCGAGGACACGGTGTGCAGTGAGCAGAACCGAGCGGCCTGCGCGGTCTTGCGCGCAGTGGAGTTCACCGACCAGTGCGCGTTCCGTGAGCGAATCGACCAGCGAAGGTGTGTATTCCCGACCAAGCGCCTGTATGCTGTCGAACCCGAAAAATCCCTCTTCTGCAAGGCGTGCAAGATAGCTGCTGAAGCGTTCGCTCCAGGTGGTGGCAACGACGATCTCATGGTCGGGATTGACATACTCTTTCAGCAGTTCCGGCAGATACATGACGGGTGCAGATTCGCAATATGGCGCACGTTTGTATTGCAGAAAACGCTCAGCAGCTTCCGCGAACAATACACCGCCGTTTTCATCGAGAATTGCTATGGCTGGGTCGTGAAAGGTTGTTGCCAATCCGATATAGGTTCGCTTCTTCAAGAAAAAGGCTCCACGAATTCCGCCGACCGGCGACAAGGTGTAACACAAAGCCGGACCGTTGCAATGCCGCCCAAATCCGTTCCCGGATTATTCCCGGGCACTTCTTTCAAGGTCTTGAAATCGTTCTTGCTGACGCTGCAGTGCTGATCATGACTGTGAAACTGTTTCAACGAATTTGGGGACTTTGAGCGTCGTGTTTAATCTCCTACGATGCTACCCAGTTGCCAATTTCTGGGAGCAATATGTGTGTCGACATATCCGCGCGACATGATCGGCTACGGCCGCAACCCACCGGATCCGAAATGGCCCGGCGAGGCCTATGTGGCAGTCCAGTTTGTCATCAATTACGAAGAGGGCGGAGAAAACAATATTCTGCACGGCGATGCCGGATCCGAGGCCTTCCTGTCCGAAATCGTCGGCGCCGTATCGTGGCATGGCCAGCGTCACATGAACATGGAGTCCATCTACGAATACGGATCGCGCGCCGGTTTCTGGCGGCTTTGGCGGATGTTTACCCAACGGCAGATGCCGGTCACGGTTTACGGGGTAGCGATCGCCATGGAGAAGAATCCGCAAGCGGTGGAAGCAATGAAGGATGCACAATGGGAGATCGCTTCGCACGGCCTCAAATGGATTGAATACCGCGACTACAGCCGCGACGAAGAAGCCGAGCATATGCGCGAGGCAATCCGCATTCACACGCAAGTCACTGGAGAAAGGCCGCTCGGCTGGTATACGGGCCGCACTTCGATCCACTCCGCCGATCTGGCAATCGAGGAGGGCGGTTTTTTGTACACCTCCGATGCCTACGCCGACGACCTTCCCTACTGGGTCAGTGGACCGCACGGACCGCATCTGATTATCCCCTATACGCTGGACGCCAACGACATGCGCTTTGCAACGCCGCAGGGCTTCAACAGCGGGGATCAGTTTTACGCTTACCTGAAAGACAGTTTTGACGTGCTCTATGCCGAAGGCGTGGCCGGTGCGCCGAAAATGATGTCTGTCGGCCTTCATTGCCGGCTTGCCGGACGTCCCGGACGGGCCGCTTCGCTGGCCCGCTTTCTCGACTATATCGATGCGCATGACAAGGTCTGGGTCCCCCGCCGCATCGATATTGCCCGCCATTGGCATGATCACCACAAACCCGCTGGAGCGGCCGGATGACGGACCGCGACCGTTTTGTCGAAGATTGCGGCGGTGTCTTCGAGCACTCACCGTGGATTGCCGAGAGGGCATTTGATGCCGGCACCATATCGGATCCCTTGCGAGCCGGCGCGGTGCATGCGGCGCTGTGCGCCATCTTTCGTCAGGCTTCAATGGAGGAACGCCAGGACGTTCTGCTTGCGCACCCCGACTTAGCCGGCAAACTGGCAATCGCCGGTGCTTTGACCGAAGATTCGCGAGCAGAACAGGCCGGTGCCGGTCTCGACCGGTTGACTGCGGAAGAACATGCAGAATTTACCCGGCTGAATTCCGACTATATGCGCCGCTTTGGCTTTCCTTTTATCATCGCCGTCAAAGGGCTCGGAAAGGACGACATTCTCAAGGCATTCCGAACACGCATTTCCAACGGGGCGGAGGAGGAATTCGAAACGGCGTGCCAACAGGTTGAAAAGATCGCCCTGTTGAGGCTTGAAGCAATGTTGCCGCAATAGATTGCCGATCTGATATGAGCAATCTCCTGACCATTCAGCCATTGAGCAAGAAGACATTTCTTTCCTTTGGCGACGTTCTTGAGACCCAGGACGCCGGACGCCGGATGATCAACGAGGGAAACACCGAGCGGTTTCACGCCTTGGCACGCGCACAGATCGATGAAGGCGGAACGGCAATCGTCAGTCTTTTTCGTGGCCAGCCGCGGCAGTTTCCCTTCGAGGTGGCGATGATGGAGCGGCATCCTCTCGGTTCGCAGGCTTTTTATCCCATCGACAATCGGCCGTGGCTCGTCATTGTTGCCGATGACGAGAACGGACAGCCAGGCAGGCCGGTGGCGTTCCTCGCCGATGGCAGACAGGGCGTGAATTACGCAGCCAATGTGTGGCATCACCCGCTCATGGCCCTGGACGTTGTCAGTGATTTCCTCGTTGTTGATCGCGACGGACCGGGAGCGAACCTCGAAGAGTACACCTATGCCGCGCCCTATCTCATCGAGTCGGTCGGCGGAATAGACACGGAGTAAACCATGGCAGCGGATAATGGACGACTGACCACGCATGTGCTCGATACGGCCTCGGGCAAACCTGCCGCAGGCCTGTCGATCGATCTATACGGTCTTGATGGAAATACGCGTGCACACATTAAATCGGTGACGACCAATTCAGACGGGCGCTGCGACGCACCCCTGCTTGAGGGCGCTGCCTTCAAAACCGGAGAATATGAGCTTGTTTTCCATGCCGGCGATTATCTGAGGCAAAGCGGCGTCAAACTGACCGAACCCGCCTTTCTCGACATCGTTCCGATCCGCTTCGGCATTGCCGATAAAGCCGCGCACTATCATGTTCCGCTGCTGATATCGCCCTACGGCTATTCCACCTATCGCGGCAGTTGATCCAGGGCCGGGCTTTGATCTGCACAATTGTGGCAGACCGATTTCTGATTCGTTTTCAGCCTATTGGCCGGATTAGGTGTTTATGGTTATCAGATATCTAAAGCACACTCTTGGCCGGTTCACCGGCGATGTAGGTCTCGACGATGGCCCGGTCGTCACCGAGCGTCTGCAGCAGAAACAGCTCCTCGGCAAGCGTACTGACAGCTTCCATCTTCAACGCCATGGCCGGTGTTGCAGAGGCATTGAGGACGACGAGGTCTGCCTCGCGTCCGGCCCGAAGTGTTCCGATCCTGTCCTCCAGACCAAGCGCCAGCGCATTGCCGAGCGTAATCCGATAGAAGCTCTCGAGCGGCGTCATGCGCTGACCTTGCAGCTGCAGCACCTTGTATCCCTCGTCAATCGTGCGCAGCATCGAATAGTTCGTGCCGCCGCCGACATCGGTCGCGACCGCGATCCGCACCGGCTTGTCGCGCTCGTCCAGGGTTTTCAGATCGAACAGCCCGCTGCCGAGAAAGAGGTTCGAGGTGGGGCAGAAAACCGCGATCGAACCCGACTCTGCCATAACATCGGCCTCCCGATCGCTCAGATGGATGCAATGGCCGAACAGGCTCGTTGGTCCGAGCAGCCCGTAATGCTCGTAGATATGGGTATAATCGCTGCTCCAGGGGAAGAGCTCCTTGGCGAACGCGATCTCGGCATGATTTTCAGACAAATGCGTCTGCATGTGCAGATCGGGGTGTTCGCGCATCAACGCGCTGGCGACCTCCATCTGCGCCGGCGTTGACGTGATTGCGAAACGGGGCGTGATGGCGACCATTTGCCGGCCTTTGCCGTGCCACTCTTCGATGACCGACTTGGTATCGTCATAGGCATCCTGCGGCGTATCGCAAAGCGCAGGCGGTGCATTGCGGTCCATCATGACTTTGCCGCCGATCATACGCATGTTGCGCCTGTGGGCCTCGGCAAAGAAGGCATCGGCGGATGTCTTGTGGACCGAGCAGTAGGAGACGGCGGTTGTCGTGCCGTGCCGAACCAGTTCGTCGAAGAAGGCGCTGGCGATGCGGGCAGAATGCGCTTCATCATGGAAGCGCTGCTCTTCGACGAATGTGTAGTTTTCAAGCCATTCGAGCAGGGCACCGGCATAGGAGCCGATAACCTGCATCTGTGAAAAGTGGATATGCGTATCGATGAAGCCGGCAGTAATAAGATGAGGCCGGTGGTCGGCTTCGATTGTTGCCTCGTCGGCCCGTTTTTTCACATCGGCATACTGCCCAGAGGCGACGACGAGGCCCTTGCGGATCAAGACCGCTCCGTCTTCGACGTAGTCATAGGAGCCGGTATCATCAATCCCTTGCGGCATCCGATCGAATGACAGGATCCGCCCCCTGATCAAGCGCGTGGTCACGGATTGGGCTCCACCTTCGCGCCTGTTGCGCTCTTGAACCAGGCAATCAGCATCCTCCGCTCTTCCGGTTCCATTCCCGTGATGTTGGCCGGCGGCATCGCATGGCTCCGCCCTGCCTGAAGGTAAATCTCGCGCGCCTGGGCGGCAATCTCTGCATCGTTTTCCAGCATAACGCCCTTCGGCGGCACGATCATGTTGTTCCAGACCGGTTCGCGCGCATGGCACATGGAGCAACGCGAAAGCACGATCTCTCTTGCGTCTTCGAAATGCGCGTCTTCAACGAAACGCACGAACGCGGGCGCGACCGGCATCGCCGCCTCGTCGCTTTCGCCCGTCAATACCTGCGGCACCGAAGAAAGCCACATGATGACAATGAAGATCACCAAGGTCACGATCCAAGTCCAGGTGGGATTTCCCTTGCGGGCATGGCGCGTGTTGAACCAGTGCCGGATGGTAACGCCCATCAGGAAAACAAGCGAGGCGATCAGCCAGTTGAACTGCGTCGCGAAGGCAAGCGGGTAGTGGTTCGACAGCATCAGAAAGATCACCGGCAGCGTGAGGTAATTGTTGTGCGTCGAACGCTGCTTGGCGATCTGGCCGTATTTGGGGTCCGGTTTACGACCGGCGATCAGATCGGCCACGACGATCTTCTGGTTTGGTATGATCACCATGAAAACGTTGGCAGACATGACCGTTGCGGTAAATGCACCCAGATGCAGGAAGGCTGCCCGCCCGGTAAACACATGGGTGTATCCCCAGGCCATCGCGACAAGCACCACGTAGAGGAAAATCATGAGGCCGGTGTCGCTTTTGCCGAGGAACAGCCTGCATGCAAGGTCATAGACAATCCAGCCGAAGGCAAGCGAAGCAATCGAAATCAGAATGGCGACGGGCACTGAGATGTCGAGCACCGCCGGGTCGATCAGATAAAGATCGGCGCCGGCATAATAGACGATGCACATAAGGGCAAAGCCGGAAATCCAAGTCATGTAGGATTCCCATTTGAACCACGTCAAATGTTCGGGCAACTGCGGCGGCGCGACCAGGTACTTTTGAATATTGTAGAACCCGCCGCCATGTACCTGCCATTCCTCTCCATAGACGCCTTGTGGCAGGCCAGGCCGCTGCGTCAGCCCGAGATCGAGCGCGATGAAGTAAAAGGATGAACCGATCCAGGCAATGGCAGTGATGACATGTAGCCAGCGCACGGCAAAACTCAGCCAGTCCCAGGCGATGGCAAGGTCGTACATCCCAATTCCTCTGTGGTTCCGGCCCATAGTGCCGGTCGTCTTGGACGAAGGATAGTGTCAACTGAATCGATGACTTTCAAAATATTCTAAATAATCATACCATGTACCTATGTCATATTTTGAAAATATTCGGGTGTTTCTGCGCGTCTATGAACTTGGCAACCTGTCCGCTGCCGGTCGTGACCTCCGCATTTCGCCCGCCGTCGCCAGCAATCGGGTCAAGGAGCTTGAAAAATATCTGGGCGTGCGGCTTTTCAACCGCACGACGCGCCAGTTGACGGCTACCGAGCAGGGCAAGATCTTCTATCGCGGGGCAGGGCGGATTATTCAGGCGGTGGAGGATGCCGAAGCGTCTGTTGCCTCTGTCTCGGGCCACCCGCGCGGTGTCATCTATGCAACGGCTCCTCTGGGTTTTGGCCGCCGCGTCATAGCCACGGGAATTCCCGCATTTCACAAGCAGTACCCTGGTATCAAGGTGCGTCTGCGTCTTTCCGACCACAATGTCGATATTTTGAGAGAGGGCATCGATCTCGCCTTTCGTCTCGGCATCATAGAGGATTCGTCCTTGCGTATGCGCGGCATCATGGATTGCGACCGCGTACTGTGCGCCTCGCCCGGTTACATCAAGACGGCGGGACTGCCCGAGACGATCGAAGACCTGACCGGCAAGGACCATAACTGCCTGCTGTTGCGGTTTCCCGGATCCAACGAGTTTGTTTGGAATCTTCAGACACCGGATGGGCCACGCAAGGTTGAGGTCGGCGGTGCCTACGATTCCGATGATGGGGATGTGCTCCTCGAATGGGCGTTGGCCGGTCATGGCATCGCCAACAGGCCGCGCTTCGAAGTGCAGCGGTTTATCAATTCCGGTGCGCTGATCGAGGTTCTCCCGCAATACCCGCCGGTCGCGGCCAAGCTGGCAGTGATTTTCCCGCACAAGGACTTTCAGGATCCGAAACTGCGCCTGTTCATTGATTTCATGGCCGCACGCTGTCAGAAGATGATCCGCGCTGCGCTGCAGTAAATCATGTTGATTGGTCGCTAAAGCTTAACCAGGTGCTGAACAAGGCAGATTGACGGGCACCGCAGGCGGATGCGGCCAGAAACTTAAGGACGGTCGATTGTCATTCTCCGCCATTATTTTCGATTGCGACGGCGTGCTCGTGGATTCGGAAAAGATCTATCTTGAGGTCGAGCGCGAGCACCTTGCACGGGTTGGTCTTGCTTATGACGATACGGAATACCGTCGCCGCTTCATGGGGCTGAAATCGGCTGACTACATCGCCGAACTCGACCGCGATCATCGGGAGATGAACGGCGCCGGACTGCCGCAGGATTTTGCCGAGAACTTGAAGGCATCTTCCATCGCGCGGCTGAAAGTTGAGCTTTGCGCGGTCGATGGCGCTGAAGCACTTGTGAAAGGCTATGGCGGCGCCAAGGCGATCGCCACGTCCAGCGCGCCCGATATGCTCAGCCTGAAAATGGAGATCACTGGGCTCGGCCGTCATTTCGAGCCGCATATCTATTGGGGAGACCTTGTAGAAAGGGGTAAGCCCGCACCCGACCTGTTTCTGCTTGCTGCCTCAAAGCTCGGCGTTGAGCCTTCAGACTGCCTGGTTGTGGAAGACAGCGAAAACGGCGTCCGCGGAGGGATTGCCGCCGGCATGACTGTTTGGGGCTTCACGGGCGGCAGCCATGCCGATGATGGGCTTGAAAAACGCCTGAGCGCGGCAGGCGCGCACGCGGTCATGGCGAGCTACGACCAGATGCAGTCGCATTTGTAGCAGGCCGACGGCCGGCAGCGAGCGTCGCCGGGACCTAGAGCAAATCTGGGTTAGATTGAACCATTTGATGGCGGAAAATCGGCTCACTCGGGCGCGTGTCCCGAATCTGAAGTTCGCCTTAAATGCGGTAGGCTCCGTACGAACTTCAGATTCGACAAGGACACGCTATGCGTCAT
>JBCCOK010000059.1:0-30013 GCA_039025395.1 Pseudomonadota bacterium | reverse complement strand
GCGAAACCCGCCGCAGCCCGGAAACGGGCCTTAGAGCAAATCTGGGTTAGATCGGAACATTTGACCGAGGCGATTTTGCCCCCTGACTGCGTTGGCTTGCGCTTGTGGTGGGATGGCACCACGGCACGCAACCCGCCTGGTCAGGAACCAAAATCGCCTCGGTCAAATGTTCCGATCTAACCCAGATTTGCTCTAAGGCCCGTTTCCGGGCTGCGGCGGGTTTCGCTGATGCCCGGCCGGTTCGCGAATGGACTGCCCGCCTTTCAAGCCGTGCCGGCCTTGGAATAGCCGTCTGTTGTCTGGCGGTCCGTAAACGTGTCCGGATCTTCTCTGCGTCCAATGGTGGTGATTTGACCGAACCGGTCGCGCATGCGTTTTGAACGTACGAGATAGATGGAGATGATAACGTAATAGACCAACTCCCGGACAAAATTTCCGTAACGGCTGGGGTTTTCGAGAAAATCAAATGTTTGTACGGCACACAATGTCGCCAGAGACGTGAACATGATCATCATTGCAATCGGGGTATAGCGCCAGCGCGTGAAATATCCGAATGGGAACACGAGACCTGATACAGTGATCAGCAGCCAGTGAATGAACTGCGTGCCGCCCGGAAAGGTTGCGTTCTGCAGTGGCATGAGCGGGGCCGATCCGGTGAAATACTCCAGAAAACCAAGCGCCCCCCATCCGAACATGACGGCCGATCCGAGGATCAGAAGATAGGTAAAAGCCAGAGAGAGCCGGTCCCAAAATCGGGTCATGATTGTTCTCCATTCTTCAAAAGTGCGTATTGTTCTGCGGATGCGAAAACCATTGCGTTTCACTATGTTTGTTGTTGCAGAGGCGCCAGCTCGGCGGCGCCGGACGTCTTGAGCCTGGTCAGGTCGAAGTCCTCGCCGGTAAGCTCGCCCGACAGGCTCCATAGCCGCTTCGCGACCTCAAGATCGCGCGTGATGGGATCGCGCTTGGCCTCGCCCACAGGGCCGCGCAACTCCAAGATGCCGGTCGGGCCGAAATAGTCGCCACCGGCGATGTCGGGCGCCAAGGCCGCATGTAGAGACGGCTTGGCAGCTGAGGCGTTCGAATGGGTTATGAAAGGCGACAGCGCTTTCAGCGTGTAATACTGGAGCGGGCGCATCTCATCGAAAAGGCCGGAATCGGATCCGCCCGGATGGACAGCAAGCGCCTTGATCTTGGAGCCCGCGTCCTGCAAGCGCCGATGGAGTTCATCGGCGAACAGGAGGCACGCAAGCTTCGATTGGCCATAGGCGGTTCCGCCGTCACCGCCGCAGGTCAGGTCATCGAAGTGAATGCGGGCACGTTTGTGCGCGATGCTGGAAAGTGCAACGATGCGGCTCGCCGGATCGTCCGGCATCAGATCAATCAACAATGCCGTCACCAGGAAGTGGCCGAGATGATTGGTCGCGAACTGCAGTTCGATGCAGTTGCCATTGGTCTGCTCTGAATAAAGCAGAATCCCGGCATTGTTGATCAGCACATCCAGATGCGGGTAGGTGGCGCGAAAATCCTGTGCAAACGCATGAACGGAGGCAAAATCGCCGAGATCGACCAGCATTATATCGAGTGAAGCCGATGGCAAGCGTTCGACAATGGCACGTCTTGCGCTTTCAGCTTTGGCCCGGTTGCGGCACGCCATGACGACGTGAAACCCGGCCTTTGCCATCCCGGCGGCCGTTTCAAACCCAATGCCATTGTTGGCGCCGGTGACGATCGCGATTCTTTCCGAGGTCATGCTGACAGCTCTCGATTTTTACAAAAACGGTTATTTTGTATAATTTGACATTTCTAATCAATTTGTCAAGTGTGCGGTATGAACGAACGGGAAATTCGCATTGCCGACGCGGCAATCCGCACCTATTCCACGCGCGGCGTGAGGCGGACGACGATGAGCGACATCGCCAGGGAGGCGGATGTGACGCGGCAAACCGTTTACAACTCATTTGCAAATACGGATGAGGTCCTGCGGGCAGCGATTCGGCTCTATGTCGACAGGCAGTGGCAGAAGATTCGCATGGCGTGGGACACACGCGATTCCCTTGATGGAAAGCTGGATGCTGTGCTCCAACATTTTGCCATCGATCCCTGGGACTACGTTCACAGTTCCGAAGAAGCCGCTGAATTGGTGGGCGGCTACAATGAGGCGGGGCGGGCTGAAATAGAAGCCGCGCGGCGCGGGTTCCGCAACGAGATTGCGGACCTGTTCGTTCCTTTCGAGGAAGCGCTCATTGCGCAGGGAACGACACCCCATGCCGTCGCCGATTTTATCAGCGCCGCGATCGAAGGGATCAAGTACAACTATCACGATCGGGACGCCATGCGGCTCGCGGTTTCAACTTTGAAAGCTGCGGTGCTTGCGATGACAATCGCCAGGGACAAGACGAGAAGCGGTTGAGTTTCGTGTGATCTGTGATGGTGGTGTAGTCTTCTCTCCCTAACGGCATAAACGGAAATATCTGGGACCAATCGGCTGCCTCACGCCAACAGAGTTCAAGGCCCATCGACAAATACACATGAAGCAAATGTGGTCAAATCTCTAAACCGGCAACAGGCCATTTGGGTGATGGTTACGATCATCGCTGCTAATAGGTATTTAGCTTTGATCCGCCTACGCGGCGTCTGGGTCCCATCTCACGATTGTGTTCTGCAACCGCTTCCAGTCTTGTTGGATTCGGGGATGGAGATCTTCTATTTTCACATCCTTGCAGTTCTTCCTGCAAAACCCATCTTCATCTCTCTCGCAGCGCTGCACATACCCGGGATTGTCTGGAGAGAATTTGTAGCAAACTTTACCCATGGTCGACTTTCCTAGTGCTTATAGGTTCCCTAACGCGTTGGCGGTCTGCAAAGCATTTACAAGTGATTGGTGTGCTACGGCAGCTTCTGGTGCAAGCTGTTGCCTTCCTTCCTCAACTGGTCCGAACGTTACCACAATAGAGTGGGATGAGTTGCGGCCTGCATTAAAAAGGCCGCTGGTATCCTTGAGGCTTCTTTGTATGAAAGTCCATTTTGGATCCGCGTTTCCACGTCTGCCTATTTCAAACTTCGCTTCATATTGGAAAGACTCCTTTGCTGTCAGTGAGGTTATATATCCCTCTCTTACCAAATTCAGTCTGGTTAGCATCCAAGAAGTAAGTCCGAGATCGTTTCCGAAGACAATTAGTCTATTTTTCGGGACCCCCTGTTTACAGGGGCCTTTGGCCGCAATTCTCTCGACGGTATCAAAAGCGTTATCCGTGTTTGTTTTTGTCGCCTTAGTGGTGATTCTTATGCCTGTGCCAAGTGTAAATACTGTGTTGCCTGGATTTAGGAGATTGGCAGGAGCTGTTGGTGAAACGATATTAACGTTCGGATTTAGAGACAAATCTTCTGCTACGCTGAGCGTCAAAGTGTATTTAACTCCCCATTTTCGATAAAAATCGATCTCCTTGTTTTCCGACCTAGCGATTGCAGTTGCTTGCCGATTGGCTTCTGCCACCGTTGCCCTAACCTCGCAGTGAATACTTCGATGGACATCTTCGATGAGCAGTGGTTGTTCCCCTGAAAGGGTCAGGAGCGGAACATAAGTGCCGCAGCCTGCAAGCATCGCAATTGGAACCAAAGAATACCACTTCATAGCCTGAGCTCCCCCTCAACGGCGCCGTTGACGACTCAGACCTTAGGTGGCACACCCGATGATTGCAAAACGAGTTGTGGATATACTTGTGGAATAAAAATATAAACTAAGTATAACAATCTGACTTTGTTCGCTGTGACATCTGTTTTCGCGCGCTAAATGGTAGCAGCCGGTTCAACGGCCAGCGGTTCGTCAGCACTCATGTCAAATGAGTGCCAAAAGTCTGATTCGAAACAGGAATTTGTGAAACGAATTGCAAAAATCGGAAATACGGGTGAAAATTCGATTCGTTCGGCAATCACTCGGAGACGCGAATGGTATCAAGGGAAATGGAATTGATGTTGGCCGGCCACGGTCTGACAACGGCACAGATCTTCTATCGCATGCCGGATTTCAAGACGATGCTTCAGTCCTATCTCTGGCAGGAATACGATACGGCGCCGGATTTTCCCAAGCTTCAGGAATTTCTGGATTTCTGGACGGAGAACCTCGACGGACCGATCCACTCCGTGCAGTTTACGCACCAGAAGCTGATCAAGCCAGGTGAATGGAAATCCGTCGGCTGGGAGATCAATTTGCACTAATCGATGCGGTGTGCCGGTGTGCTTCCGGGCGCTCGCGACAAGGGGCCCTGTATACGCTTGGCGCGTCAAGGCCCTGTGGTCTAGGTCGCATCAGGCTGCGAGTCGGCGCCAGAACTTGTAGGCGCGATCCAGTCGATCGAGCTGCATTTCCTGACCTCGGGACAGGTGATCCTGATTGTCAACCAAGTGCCTGATATTATAATCGATTTCGTTCATGCGACGACGGGCGTAGTTCTTAAACATTGCCGTCTCCTTTCATCCTTTTTGTCCGGCATTTACGGGTTGTTTGTTCACCATCACCATATGGGCAGAGATTATGGCCGTTGGAAGCGAATTGTGGCGGCCAGGATTAACTCGGCGTAATGTTGGAAAAAAAGATCAGGAAGCGACCCGTTCGGCCAAAACCGTGATGATTTCAGCCGCAACCAGGGCGGCGATGACCTCAGGCCGCTTGTCGCTGACGCGCCTGCCGCCGATCGGGCAGATTAGCCTTTCGGCCTCCGCCGGATCGCCGCCATTGTCCTTGTGCCAGCTGAGAAATGCAGCCCGCTTCGTCTTTGATCCGATCATGCCGACATAGGCCGCGTCGCCGCGCACCAGTGCCTGTTGGACGATCAGGAAATCGAGGGCATGATCGTGGGTCAAAACGACAAAGACCGAATGGGGTGCGGCTTGCGCGATGAGGCTTTCCGGCATCGCCGACAGCTGTTTTTCGACCTCGGCTGACGTTGCATCGAGTTCGGCCTGACGCGTTTCCACAAGAATTGTGCGTAGCGGCAACGGGCTCAGCGACTGCGTCAGCGCTTTGCCCACATGGCCGGCGCCGAAGACATAGACCTGCGGCTGCCTCCTGTCTTCGTCCTGCACCTGCCCGCTCAACGCACCAATCGCCTCTTCGTCAAGCCGGTCGAGCGCCAGAACAACCCGTCCGCCGCAGCACTGGCCGATTTCCGGCCCGAGCGGGACATTCATTTCGTCTGATGCGTTTCCGGTCTCTATAAGTTGGCGCGCTGCATTGATCGCCATCATTTCTAGCTGACCACCACCGATCGTGCCAAAAAAGCTGCTTTCGGAAACCGCCATCCACGCACCGGTTTCGCGTGGCGTCGATCCTTTTGCCTCTGTTACTGTTACACTTACAACCGGGCCGTTCGCTTCGAAAAACCGTTGCAGACTTGCCGCGCGTAAGCCCATTGTCAGCGCTCAGCCTTGAGCCGCTCGACCGCCATCAAAATACGCTCGGGCGTTGCCGGTGCATCGAGCCGGGGGCAGATGCGGTAACCGGCCACGCTGGCGGTTGCCATGGAAAGCGCCTCAAGCACTGAATTGGCAAGCATGAAGGGCGGTTCTCCCACGGCCTTGGAGCGGCGGATTGTCCGTTCCTTGTTCGTCGACCAGCCAGCGAGCGTGACGTTGAATTCCTTCGGCTTGTCCGAAGCAAGCGGGATTTTGTAGGTGGACGGCGCATGGGTGCGCAGACGCCCGTTTTCATCCCACCACAGCTCCTCCGTGGTCAGCCACCCCATGCCCTGCACGAAAGCGCCCTGAACCTGCCCCATATCGATCGCCGGATTGAGCGAGTTGCCGACGTCCTGGAGAATATCGACGCGGTCGACCTGGTTTTCGCCGGTGAGCGTATCGATGGATACTTCGGAGACTGCCGCGCCATAGGCATAGTAGAAGAACGGCCGGCCCTGGCCTTTCGCCCGGTCCCAGTGAATCTTCGGAGTCTTGTAGAACCCGGCAGCCGAAAGCTGGATGCGTGCCATGTAGGCTTTCTTGATGAAGTCCGGAAAGGCGATCAGTTGGTTGCCCACCCGTACATGGTTCGGCACGAAGGCGACTTGGTTTTCGGGCACGCCGAAATGCTCACAGGCAAAAGCAACGAGCCGCGTCTTTATCTGCTGGCATGCATTGGCCGCGGCCATGCCGTTAAGATCGGACCCGGTCGAAGCTGCGGTCGCTGATGTATTCGGCACCTTGCCGGTCGACGTTGCCGTGATCCTGATCGTCTCAAGATCGACTTGAAACTCCTCGGCAACCACTTGGGCGACCTTGGTGTTGAGGCCCTGACCCATCTCCGTTCCGCCGTGATTCAGGTGGATTGAGCCGTCCTGATAGACATGCACCAGCGATCCTGCCTGATTGTACCATGTTGCGGTGAACGAAATGCCGAATTTGACCGGCGTCAGAGCAATGCCCTTGCGGATCACCCGGCTTGTCCGGTTGAATTCGACGATTGCCTTGCGCCGTGCATGGTAGTCGGACGAGGCTTCCAGTTCGCCGACAATACGGGCGATGATATTGTCTTCGACCGTCTGGTGATAGGGCGTTAAGTTGCGCTCGCCGAGCCCGTAGAAGTTTGCCTTGCGGACCTGCAGCGGGTCTTTGCCGAGCGCGTAGGCGATTTCCTCGATGATGCGTTCTCCGCAAAGCAGTCCCTGGGGACCGCCGAAGCCACGAAAGGCCGTGTTCGAGACCGTGTTGGTCTTCATCGGGCGTGACTGTAAAAGCACGTTCGGCAGGTAGTAGCAATTGTCGACGTGAAACATCGCCCGGTCGGTGACGGGTCCGGACAAATCGGAGGAAAAGCCGCACCGCGCCGCCAATAGGGCCTCGAGCCCTTCGATGCGACCGTCATCGTCGAAGCCAACATCGAATGCGATGTGAAAGTCATGCCGCTTGCCTGTAGCGATCATGTCGTCGTCGCGGTCCGGCCTGATCTTGACAGCCCGGTTGAGCCGTTTGGCGGCCACTGCGGCAATCGCAGCGAACTGGTTGCCTTGGGTTTCCTTGCCGCCAAATCCGCCGCCCATGCGCCGCGCAATGACGGTCACCGCATTGGATGGGGCGTTGGTCACTGCCGCAACCATATGCTGGACTTCCGTGGGGTGTTGCGTCGAGGAATAGACCGTTACCTCGTCATCCTCGCCCGGAACCGCAAGCGCGATATGGCTTTCAAGATAGAAATGGTCCTGGCCGCCGATGCGCATTTCGCTCTTCAGGCGGTTGGGCGCCGAACCAAGCGCATCTTGCGCATTGCCGCGTTCGAGTTTCAGCGGGTCCGTGACATGCGGATAATCCGCTTCCATCGCGTCGATGACGTCGGTCTTGTGCGGTTTGTCTGCGTATTCGACCTTAGCCAGCATCGAGGCATGACGGGCCGCTTCCCGGGTTTCTGCAATGACAGCGAATATCGGCTGGCCGTAGAACTCGCAGACACCGTCGGCGAGCACCGGTTCGTCGTCGCGATGCGTCGGGCTGATATCATTGTGCAGAATATCGGCGGCGGTCAGCACCTCGACGACGCCCGGCGCGGCGCGGACCGCATCAAGATCCATGGACGTAATGTCGGCATGGGCGCGTTCCGACAGACCGAGATAGGCATGCAGCGTTCCGGCCGGAACCATCATGTCGTCGATATATTCTGCTGTGCCCGTAACGTGCTTGTGGGCCGAATCATGCGGCCGCGGCGTGTGAACGCCACCCGATATCTCTGTACTGCTGCGCCGGCCGTCGGCTCGTGTTAACACTTACGCCTCCGCCATGGTTTCGGGATGCCTGACCACCTGCACTGCTTCGCCCTGGCTTTCCAGGTAAAAACGGCGCAGGAGGTTCTTGGTTGTCAGCATCCGGTATTCCGCCGATGCTCGCCAGTCCGTCAACGGTGCAAAATCGCGCTCGAACAAGGCAACAGCCGTCTCGACCGTGCTCTCGTCCCAAGGCTGGCCGATCAGCGCATTTTCAACGGCATTTGCGCGTTTCGGGGTTGCCGCCATTCCACCGAAGGCAAGACGCGCATTCGTTACCGTTCCTGCCTTATCCAGGCTGATCCGGAAGGCTGCGCAAACGGCGGAGATATCCTCATCGCGCCGTTTGGAAATCTTGTAGACTGCGAACCGGTCACCCTTGTTGGGCTTCGGGACATAGATTGAGCGGACAAATTCGCCCGGTTCCCTGTCCTGTTTGCCGTAATCGATAAAGAAATCCTCAAGATCGATCGTGCGCGTCCTTTTTCCCTTCTGCAAGGTGAGGCGCGCGCCCAGGGCGATAAACGGTGGCGGCGTGTCGCCGATGGGTGAACCGTTGGCTATGTTTCCGCCAATCGTTCCCATATTGCGGACCTGCTCGCCGCCGATGCGGTCCCAGAGAACGCTCATGGTCGGAAAGCACCGCGAAAGCGCTTCATAGGCATGCGTGTAGGTCACGCCTGCGCCGATCGTCAGCCCGTCTTCGTCTTCTTCAATGGTCTGCAGCTCTGTCAGGTTGCCGACAAAGACAGCCGGCGCAATGGCGCGCATATGTTTGGTAACCCAAAGACCGACATCGGTGGCACCGGCGACAACGGTTGCCTCCGGATGTTGTTCAAGCACCTTTGCGAGGTCGTCGACCGATGCAGGCACGATGCTCAGACCTGCCTCCGATTGCATTTCGAGCCGGCTGCCGTCGAGCAGGGCACTCAGTTCGCGCATGACATCGGTGCGCGTGGCGTTGAGTTTGTCTTCGCTGTTGCTGATCTTGCCGACTGCGCGCGCCGCATCAAGGATCGGCTCATAGCCGGTGCATCGGCACAAATTGCCCTGCAGCGTTTTTTCAATACGCGGCCCATCGGCATCCGGGGCGTCAAGCCAGAGGCTGTAAAGGGACATGACGATGCCGGGCGTACAAAAGCCGCATTGCGATCCGTGGCAATCAACCATCGCCTTTTGCACCGGGTGAAGCGCCCCGTTGGCGTCTGCAAGGTTCTCAATGGTGACGATATGGCAGCCGTCGAGCGAGGCCATGAACCGGATACAGGCGTTGACGGTCTCATAGATCAACCCGTTCGGGCCTACGCGGCCGACGAGCACCGTGCAGGCGCCGCAATCGCCTTCCGCACAACCCTCTTTCGTACCGGTGAGAAGGCGTTCAAGTCGCAGAAAGTCGAGCAGCGTAAGCGTTGGCGACGCGCCTTCAATGCGCATCACATCGCCATTCAGCATAAATCGTAACTCGTTGCGGACCGCTGCCGGCATACCCGCCTTACCCTCTTTTTTGATTATGATTGTTCTAATCTATCCTAACGTGTGTTGCGTTAAAGAAACGATCACGCTCATAAAAACACTCTCAATAAATTCTGGGCAGTTCTGCTCACAGTTCAAGGCGTGTTTGAAATTAAAGGTTTAGAACGATAAAGACCAATGCTTAAGGGCTTTTGAGCTCACGCGGGGCCTGCCCACCATGTCGTCTTCGAGGCTCCGCCGCCAAACGGTCCTGCGATCTTTCTCTCTGCGAGTTCAAACCGGATGGAAGAAAGTAAACTGACGGACGGCCCCGCCCGGTTCCAGGCCACCCAGAACCGCGGCCTGAAGATCGGAATCCTTTGCCGGACAATCGCCGTCGGATTTGCGCTTGTCTGGTATGGTTCCTACGTCATTCTTTCGCCGCAGGAGGCGCGCTGGTGGACGCTGGTCGCGATCGCTGTGTTTGCCGCCATCGGCATCGTCCACTTTTTTCTGATCGGGACGCGTTTCGACCGCTGGTGGATGAAATATCTCCTCTTCACCATCGATATTCTGACCGTTTGCGCGCTTTTTGCCGTTCTGCCGATCAGTGCTGCCGACGCGGTGCCGCAGATTATCGCCTTTCGATCCTACGGCATTTACTACCTTTTCCCCGTCGTCGTTCTGGCAACGCTTTCGCTGTCATGGACACTGGTCGTCTGGTCGGGCGCCGTCGCCGTTGCAGGATGGTGGGCAGCCTTTTTGTGGATCGTCTCGGGTATGGAGCGCACGCTTTCCTGGTCCGACTTTCCCGTTGATGCGACGCGTCAAGACTATGAGAACATCTTCCTTTCCATTGATTTTATCGGACGCGGCAACCGCGTTGAGGAAACCGGCCTGTTGTTCATGGCCGCCTGCATTCTGGCCGTCGCCGTCTACCGGGCCCGGGAAGTTTTCTTCGCGCAACTCAGAGCCGAGGAAAAGGAGCGGGCGGAGCGTGATTTGCGCAAGAATATTTCCGATACATTCGGACGTTACGTGCCATCAAGCGTTGTCGAACAGCTTGTTCACGCAGGCGGCAAGATCCCGCCGATGCAGAGCAGCGGTTCTGTGCTGCTTCTGGACATTGCCGGCTTTACCGCCTTTTCAGCCGAGAAAAGTCCGAACGAGGTCATTGAAGCGCTAGACCGCTTCCTTTCCGCGGCGGCTGACGTCGTGGCGGCCAACCACGGGGTTGTGATCACCTATACCGGTGATGGCTTGCTCGCATCCTTCAACGCCCCGCTTGAAAACGAAACACCGCAACTCTCCGCCATTGCAAGCGCGGTGGCGTTGGCGTCGCATGCAAAGGAACGCAATTTCGACGTTAGAATCGGTATTGCCTCAGGCGATCTCGTCTCCGGCACGATCGGCTCGGAAAGCCGCACAGCCTTCACGGTCTACGGCGACACGGTCAACCGAGCCGCCCGATTGGAGGGTCTGTGCAAGGAATTGGGGCGCTCGGTCTTGTTTGACGGGATGACGGCCGACGCGGCGTCGGCCAACCACGATATCATCGAAATGGGAAACCACCGTCTGCGCGGTACAGCCAAGGATGACACGGTCTTTTCCCTGCAAGAGCGAAAGTCCGCAAACTCAACGCTATCATGACGCGCCAATGACTGGGACTTCTGCACCGGGAGATTGGTCATTTGGCATATTCACGGCTTCGCGCCGGTGGTTGACAGCCCGTTTTGGGACATTATCTGCCCGAGCATCCCCCAGAAACCCTTGGCGTGATCAAGAAGCCCGTTTAACCATCTCGCATGGCTGTGACTTGCCATTTGAACCGTCCCGTCATTCAATTCGGCATTCGGAAAACGGTTTGGCATTGGACATGGCACAGCTTTGGCCTTGCACGACAAGCTTGCCAAGTATTTGAGTAAAAGTAAAAGTTCATTATGGACAGAATCCACCAACACCGGGACATATCTGCAATCGGCGCACGGGGCCGATTCCCCCGGCGTCTGCGGGAAAGCCTCGCGCTTCTCATGCAGTCGATCTATCCGGAACACGATGTGCAGAATTTGGTCGAACAGGCGCTTGCCGCTTACTGGCCGCTTGGCGAGGAGCCGCGCCCGAGGGCCAGAAGCCTTGCCACAACTTTGTGGAATGAGAACGACAGCTACGTCATCACCTATGCCGACACGTTTATCTCCGGCAAGCACAAGCCGCTCGATCTTCTTGATGATTTTCTGAGATCCTACCTCGACGGAACGATCTCCGGCGTTCATATCCTGCCCTACTTTCCGTCCACGTCGGACGATGGGTTTGCCGTCACAGATTATTATGCGGTCAACAGCTCCGTCGGCAGTTGGGAGGACATCGGCCGTGTGTGTGAACATTTCACACTGATGTCGGATCTCGTCATCAATCACTGCTCGAGCCAAAGCCGCATGTTCAACGAATATCTGCAGGCCCGCGCGCCCTATCAGGATTTTTTCTTCGAAGCCTCGCCGCAGGACGATCTTTCGATGGTCGTCCGGCCAAGAGCGCACCCATTGCTAAGAGAGGTCGAAACGGCGAATGGCACGAAACATGTCTGGTGCACCTTCAGCCATGATCAGGTTGATTTCAATTTCTCCAATCCCCAAGTTCTTTTTGAATTCCTTCGAATCATACGATTCCATATCTCGAAGGGCGTCAGGACCTTTCGTCTCGATGCGATCGCGTTTCTTTGGAAGGAGGTCGGAACCTCTTGCGTCCATTTACGGCAGACCCACGAAATCGTCCGGCTTCTACGCCTGTTGGCGGATTACAGCACTGAACCGCTGGTTCTTATCAGCGAAACAAATGTACCGAGCCTTGAAAATCTCAGCTATTTCGGTAACCGAAACGAGGCGCATGTCGTCTACAATTTCTCTCTGCCGCCACTGCTTTTGCACGCGCTACTGACGGGGACTTCAAGACATTTGAATGCATGGCAGATGACCATGCCGCCTGCGCCACTGGGCTGCGCCTATTTCAACTTTACCGCTTCCCACGATGGCATCGGGGTCAGACCGGCGGAGGGGTTCCTGTCCGACAGCCAGATCGACCAGATGATTGAAACGACGTCGCGTTTTGGCGGCCGGGTCAGTCTTCGCGACATGCCGAGCGGCCACACCCGCCCATACGAGATCAACATTTCCCTGTTCGAAGCGCTAAAGGGAACTGCCAAGGGAGAAGATGGCTGGAACGTTGAGCGGTTTCTCTGCAGCCAGACCATTGCAATGGCACTTGAAGGCATTCCGGGCTTCTATGTCCACTCTCTGCTCGCGACGCCAAACGACCTCGAGGCAGTTGAAACAGCCGGCTACAACCGGGCAATCAACCGCCACCGCTGGCACTATCCCGATCTGGTTGACCTGCTGGCCGATCCATCCAGTATTCACTCAATCGTGTTCGCTGCAATCAGGAGAATGATCCGCATCCGCTCGCGGCAGCCGGCATTCCATCCCAATGCCACGCAGTTTACATTGCAACTTGGCGACGCGATCTTTGGATTCTGGCGGCAGAGTATCGACCGGGCTCAAAGTATCTTCGCGGTCCACAACCTCACCGATGACAATGTTTCGATCCCGACCATGTCCCTCAATCTCATAGGCGGCGAACAATGGATTGATCTCATATCAGGCGAGGAAATTGTGGCCTTCGACGGTTCGATTGACTTTGCACCCTACCAGTGCCGCTGGATCACCAACCGTCAGCCGACACAAAGATAATGCCCGGTCATGCCAATGTCCTCGTCGTAAGCGATATTGACGGCACACTCCTCGATCATGAGACTTATGATTACAACGACGCAAAGCCTGCGCTTGGGCATCTCAGAAAGACGGGCGTTCCGCTCGTTCTCGCTTCCAGCAAGACGGCGGCTGAAATCGCCCCGTTGCGCGCAGAGCTGGGATTCGATCACTGCGAGGCCATTGTCGAAAACGGAGCGGGCATTTTGGAGCCCGGGGAAGCCAACAGTGCCGACACCTCCAGATATGAAGCGATCCTGGCGGTGCTGGCCGGATTGCCTTCGGGTCTTCGTGATGGCTTCACGGGGTTTTCCCGGTGGAGTCCGGAAGAGATTTCAGCCAAGACGGGTCTCTCGCCCGAAAATGCCAGGCGTGCCGGAATGCGGCAGTTTTCCGAACCCGGAATCTGGTCTGGCACGCAGGACGCTTGGCTGCAGGTTTTGAGCCATCTACAAGCCCACGGCTTGACCGCCCACAAGGGTGGACGGTTTGTGACGGTTTCGTTCGGCCACGATAAGGCATCTCGGATGCACGAAATCAAAGCCCGGTACCGAAAAGCCGGTAACGATCCTCTGGTCATTGCCTTTGGCGATGCGCCAAACGATATTGCGTTGTTGGAGGCCGCCGATATCGGCGTCATTATACCCAATCCGGCACATGATGGTCTGGCTGTGCTAGAAGGGGAATCAACCGGCAAGATACGCCGCGCCAGCCATCCGGCGCCGCTCGGCTGGAACGAGGCGATTTTCGAGGTTTTGACCTGAGGAGCGGGCAGGGGGAGAGCAAGTGGCTGATTTTCACCAGAATGGCAGCGTAGCAACCCTGCACAATCTTACCAATTTCCCGCTCGATACAATGGAACGCCAGCTGCGCGAGTTCTCCTCGCGCCGCAAGATCACGCTTGTCTTGCCGTCACTTTACTCTGAACTCGAAGGCGATGCCCTTGCCAACATCCTCGAAGAACTGGCCGGTGCCGATTACGTCAATCATGTGATCATCGGGCTGGATCGGGCGACTGAAGAACAGTTCAAACACGCGCAGGAGTATTTTTCCCGCCTGCGGCAACCCCACAGCATATTGTGGCATGACGGACCTCGCCTGATGGAGATTCAGGGTTTTCTGGCAGACGCCGGTCTTGCGCCCGAAGAACGCGGCAAGGGCTGCAATGTCTGGTATTGTATAGGCTACGCGCTTGCGTCGCAGAATTGCGATGTCGTCGCCTTGCATGATTGCGATATCCTTACCTACACCCGCGAAATGCTGTCGCGGCTGGTCTATCCGGTGGCCAATCCGGCTTTTCCCTATGCATTCTGCAAAGGTTATTATCCGCGGATCTCGAATGGAAAGTTTAACGGTCGGGTTTCCCGGCTTTTGATAACACCGCTTCTTTTGTCGTTACAGAAAGTCTGCGGCCACCAGGAGTACATCGAATACCTCAAGGGGTTCCGCTACCCGCTGGCGGGCGAATTCGCCATGCGCACCAGCATTTTGCCGGATATACGCATCCCCTCGGACTGGGGACTCGAGATCGGCGTTCTGTCTGAAGTCTGGCGAAACCTGTCCAACCATGCCGTATGTCAGGTCGACATATCCGATCGTTACGATCACAAGCACCAGAAGCTTTCCAAGGACGATGCAAGCAGGGGTCTTTCGCGCATGTCCGTCGACATCTCCAAGGCCCTTTTCCGCAAGCTCGCGACCGACGGCGTGGTTTTCAACCACGAAACATTCAGGACCATCAAAGCCACCTATTTTCGCATCGCGCTCGACCTGATCGAGATGTACTACAACGACGCGCTGATCAACGGACTTGTCACCGACCGGCATCAGGAAGAAGAAGCGGTTGAGCTGTTCGCCGCCAACATTGTCGAGGCCGGGCAGGTCTTTCTCGAAAATCCCATGGAAACGCCGTTCATACCGAATTGGAGCCGGGTTCAATCGGCCGATCCCGATCTGATGCGTCGCCTGTTCAAGGCGGTGGAGGAAGACGCGCTTTAGAGCGCTTCTGGCTTAGATTGGATCATTTGACCGAGGCGATTTTGATCGCTGACAAGGCGGGTTGCGCGCCGTGGTGCCAACCCACCACAAGCGTGAGCCAACGCAGTTAGGGGGCAAAATCGTCCGGCCCGTTTACCGAAGTTTTTCAATAGCTTCTTCCTCTCAAGGGTGGCGGAGTATCGGCCCATCGGCGTCGTTACACCGCTTGCCCTATGACCCACATCGCGCTGCGCGACGCGCGCGTGTGGTGGATTTGAAGGTCCTGTCATCTTTTCAGCATCCTCCACACAGGACCTTCAAATCCGCAAACCACACGCGAACCAATAATCCATAGCGTGTCCTTGTCGAATCTGAAGTTCGTGCGGAGCCTGCCGCATATCCGGCGAACGTCAGATTCGGGACACGCGCCCGAATGGACCGATCTTCCGCCATCAAATGTTTCAATCTAAGCCAGAAGCGCTCTAGTCCGCTCTGCCCATTGAACCTTAGGAATGGCCCCAGATGCGCATTGGATGATGGACCTGCGCATCCGGCTTGGTGGGCTCATGCAAAATGGCAAACCATCCAAACGCCCAGGCGAGCAACATTAACAGACCGGTCACGAGAAAAACGATCTGGAAACTGTCGGTCGTCAAAAGCAAGGTACTGCCGACTGCTGCGGAAACTGTCCCGCCGAGCAACCGGAATGTCACGCCGATACCTCCGACCTGGCCCTGCTTTTCCTTCGGAACGGAATTGGCGAGCGCCCTCAGGACAGGCGCGTAGATAAATGACATGCCGATGCCCCAAATCAGCAATCCGGGCATGATCACCCAATAGCGGTCCCATCCGGTCGAAAGCATAATCCAGAACATGGCAACAGTCGCGATTCCCTGGCCGGATAGCACGAGGGAACGCGCGCCGAGCTTGTCAGCCATTCGTCCCACCGGCAGAGACAAAAACGGAAACGCGACAACCGCCACAAGCAGCGCCAGCCCTGCGGTAAACGGACTCATCCCTATCTTTTGCTGTAGATACATCGCGCCGAAAACGACAAGCGAAATCTTGGCGAATTGACCGGTAAACAGGATCAGGCTGCAGGATGAAAAAGACGCTTGCCGAAAAAGCTCAACATTGATGAGCGGTTCGGCAAATCTGCTTTCCAGAACGACAAAAACCACGAGCAGAATTACACCGCCGCAAAACGAACCGACAATGAACCAGCTTGTCCAACCCATGGCCGGACCCTGCATCACCGCGAAGACCAGCAGGGTCAGGCCGCCAACCATGGTCACCAGCCCGGACGTATCGAAGGACTCTGACTTTTTGTCCTCGGAATCGCGAGGCAAAGCGACCAACGCAATCACGGCCGCGATGGCGACAATCGGAATATTGATCCAGAATATCCAGCGCCATGTCACCAGTTCGGTGAGAACACCGCCGATAAGCGGACCAAGCGCCAGGAACACTGTTCCAATGGCTGCCAGCGTTCCCATCGCTGTGCCGCGTTGTTCCTTGGGAAAAACAATCATGATCATTGCAACGGTCGACGGGAATATGATCGCTGCTCCGAGACCCTGAACCGCGCGTGCGGTGATCAGCAAGGCACCATTGGTCGCGAAACCGCAGGCAAGCGATCCGACGCCGAAAAGACCGGCACCGACCGGCAGCAATATGCTGAAGCCGATCCGGTCGCCAATACGGCCGCTGGCGGCGGCAGCGGCGGCAAACACGAGCATGTAAATGCTGATCACCCAATGGGACGCGAGCCTCGACATTCCGAGATCTCTCTGCAATGTCGGAAGCGCAACACCAACGACGGTTTCATCCAGCATGATAAGCCCGGCGCAGGCTGCCATGGAAATCAGGATCCACCATTTTCGGTTCTGATCGGTGATTCCGGACATGCGGTAAGATCCTGGCTGTTTTACTTCCGTCGAGGCTTGAATACGGACAATATTAGAAGGATTACCGCTAACTGTGTATGTGTTTGTTTGGGTTTCCCATCACTTGATCATGCGCTTTCCGCGATATGAAAGGGCCGGGATGATCCCGGTCAATTGCCCAATATACCCGGCAAGCGCAGGCCGTTTTCGCGGGCGCATTCGATCGCAGTTTCATACCCCGCATCCGCGTGGCGCATGACGCCGGAGGCCGGATCGTTCCACAACACCCGGCCGATGCGTTTGTCGGCTGCCTCGCTTCCGTCGCAGCAGACAACCATGCCGGCATGCTGCGAAAATCCCATGCCGACCCCGCCGCCGTGATGGATGCTGACCCAGGTCGCACCGGACGCACAATTGAGCAATGCGTTGAGCAGCGGCCAGTCCGAGACTGCGTCGGAACCATCCTTCATAGCTTCGGTCTCGCGGTTTGGCGAGGCCACGGAACCGGAATCGAGGTGATCGCGTCCGATGACGACCGGCGCCTTTAACGCGCCAGAGCGCACCATTTCGTTAAATGCAAGACCAAGCCGGTGCCGCTGGCCGAGCCCCACCCAACAGATACGCGCTGGGAGACCCTGAAAGGCGATCCGTTCGCGCGCCATATCAAGCCAGTTGTGAAGGTGGGGATCGTCCGGAATCACTTCCTTGACTTTTGCATCGGTGCGATAGATGTCCTCCGGATCCCCCGATAACGCCGCCCAGCGGAAAGGCCCTATACCGCGGCAAAACAGCGGCCTTATATAGGCAGGCACAAAACCGGGAAAGGCAAAGGCGTTCTCAAGGCCTTCCTCAAGCGCCACCTGGCGGATGTTGTTGCCATAGTCGAGTGTCGGAATGCCCATATTCCAGAAATCGACCATCGCCTTGACGTGAATCTTCATTGACGCGCGCGCCGCCTTTTCAACGGCCTTGGGATCGCTTTCGCGCTTGGCTTTCCATTCCGCCAGCGTCCAGCCGAGCGGCAGATAACCGTTCGTCGGATCATGTGCCGAAGTCTGGTCGGTGACGATATCGGGTTTGATGCCGCGGTGAACCAGTTCGGGAAAAACGTCTGCCGCGTTGCCCAACAGCCCGACGGACTTCGCTTCGCCAACCTTTACCCAGCGCGCAATCATTTCCAGCGCATCGTCGAGCGTTTCCGCTTTCTCGTCCAGATATCCGGTTCGCAGCCGAAACTCGATGCTGTCCGGATTGCACTCGACTGCAAGGCAACTGGCACCTGCCATCGCAGCCGCCAGCGGCTGCGCGCCGCCCATTCCGCCGAGACCGCCCGTCAGGATCCATTTTCCCTTGAGGTTTCCGCTGTAATGCTGGCGACCCGCCTCCGCGAAGGTTTCATAGGTGCCCTGGACGATCCCCTGGCTCCCGATATAGATCCACGAGCCGGCAGTCATCTGGCCGTACATCATGAGGCCTTTGCGATCGAGCTCGTTGAAGTGATCCCAACTGGCCCAGTGCGGTACAAGGTTCGAATTGGCGATGAGAACACGTGGCGCATCCGTGTGAGTCTTGAAGATACCCACCGGCTTGCCTGACTGCACAAGCAGGGTTTCGTCGTCCTCCAGCGTCTTCAGGCTTGCAACGATCTTGTCGAAGGCATCCCAATTTCGTGCCGCACGCCCAATGCCGCCATAAACGGTGAGTTCATGCGGGTTTTCTGCCACTTGCGGATGAAGATTGTTCATCAGCATGCGCATCGGTGCTTCCGTCAGCCATGATTTGGCGCTGATATCGCTGCCGGTCGGCGGGTAGATGTCACGAATGTTATGCCGCGGATCGCTCATTGTTGTGTTTCCTTGTCTTTGCCTGCGCCCTGTACGGGAGGGAATGATCGATGGTGCTGCCGATCACCATTTGAATGATGCAACGCCCATTCTTCGATGCCCTTCAGAATTTCGCCCAGCACTGTACGCAGGCGCTTGGATTTTTCCGCATCCAGCTCGAACGGATGCGTTTCCTGCTTAAGGTGCGATTTCTGCGCCAGTTCCATCTGGATGGCATGCACTCCGTCATCAGGCCTGCCATAGTGCCGGGTCGTCCACCCGCCTTTGAACCGCCCGTTGACGATCGTCGAGTACCCACGCGCACGTCTGCACAGATCCGCCACAATTCGGGTAAGGCCATCGGCACAGGTCGTGCCATCATTGTCGCCGATATTGAAGTCCGGCAGCGTGCCTTCAAAGAGAAAAGGCACGACGGAGCGTATGGAGTGACAGTCGAACAGCACCGCGATACCGTGCCGGTTCCTGGTCCGTTCAATCTCGGCTGCCATCGCCGCATGATAGGGCGCATGGTAGGCAATCCGTCGTGCCTCGATCTCCCTTTCGCCAGGTTCGCTACCTCTTCTGTAGATCGGATTGTTGTCGAAATCGGTCAGTGGACAAAGAGCCGTCGTGTTCTGACCCGGATAAAGGCTGACCCCGCTTGGATCGCGGTTTGCGTCGATAACGTAGCGATGGAAGGTTGCCCGCACCGTTGTAGCACCAGGCAGCAGATCGGCATAGAGACGGTCAACCTTCCAGTCCGTGTCGGTCAGGGCACGGCCAGTCTCGTTGAGGTTTTCGAAGATCAGATCGGGCACGAAAAGGCCGGTATGGGGAAGGCCAAGGATGACGGGGCTATCGCCGCGCACGATCTCCACCGGTTCCATCAAGAGGCCTCCGCCCCAAGCGGCGCGATCAGATCGATCCCGCATCGCTCGACAATTCTGCGTTCCCGCACAAGTACGGCCGCCGTCTCCAGATCACCTGCCAGGTAACGGTCGTCTTCCAGCGTTTCGACATGGGCGCGCAAGCCTTCGATTGCCTTCTGCAATGGCGCACTTGTCTTCAGTGGCGCGCGGAACTCGACACCTTGTGCCGCGCACAGGAGTTCAATCCCGAGGATCCGCCCGAGATTGTCATTCATGTCCGCCAGCCGCCGTGCGCCGTGCGCCGCCATGGACACGTGATCTTCCTGATTGGCGCTTGTTGGTGTGCTGTCGGTCGAACAGGGATTGGCGCGCTGCTTGTTTTCGCTCATCAGTGCCGCACTGGTGACCTCCGCGATCATGAGGCCGGAATTCAGGCCCGGTTCCGGCGTGAGGAACGGCGGCAAATCATAGCTCAATGCCGGGTCGACCATCAGCGCGATACGCCGTTGGGAGATAGCACCGAGCTCGGCGATTGCCAGCGCAATCTGATCAGCCGCAAACGCGGTCGGTTCCGCATGAAAATTGCCGCCGGAAATCACGTCGCCTGTTGCGGTAATGACCAGCGGATTGTCGGTGACGGCGTTTGCCTCGATTTCAAGCGTTGTTCCGGCCTGACGCATCAGGTCGAGACATGCGCCGGTAACCTGCGGCTGGCACCTTATGCAGTAGGGGTCCTGGACGCGGTTGTCGTCCTCCCGGTGGCTCTCGCGGATTTCGGACCCGTCCATGAGGTTGCGGATAGCGGCCGCTGCCTCGATCTGCCCGCGGTGGCCGCGCAGCGCATGGATCTCGGCGCGTGTGGGTGCCGTCGATCCCATGATCGCATCGGTCGAGAGTGCGCTGATGAGCAGGGCGTTTTCAGCACATCGCCAGGCTTCGAAAAGTTCAGCCAGCGCAAAGGCCGTGGAAAACTGTGTACCGTTGATGAAGGCAAGACCCTCCTTCGGTCCGAGTTGTATCGGTGTAAGGCCTGCCGCCTCCAGAGCCGCCCCTCCGGACATGACCTTGCCACCAAACTCGGCTTCGCCCTCGCCGATGATGACGGCCGCCATATGGGCAAGGGGAGCAAGATCGCCGGATGCACCGACCGACCCCTGTGCTGGTATGACAGGCGTGACGTTTCGCGTCAGCATGTCTTCAACGAGCGCGATCAGCTCCCAACGCACCCCCGATGCGCCGCGGCAAAGCGACAGTATCTTGAGAATCATCATCAGTCTTACGATGCGATCAGGAATAGCCGGTCCGACACCGCAGCAGTGGGACAGGATCAGATTACGCTGCAGCGCCGCCGTATAGCGCGGGGCGATCTTGACGCTCGCCAGCTTGCCGAAACCGGTGTTGACGCCGTAGGCCGGTGCGTCGCCTCGCGCAGCATCTGCGATGACGGCTGCCGCCGCATCGACACCCGCCCGGCATTCCGGATCGACATATACATCCGCACGCTCCCAGTAAATCGCTTCCAGCTGCTGCAGCGACATGTTTCCTGCTTGCAGCACAACAGCACTCATGACAGCTCTCCCACAACACGCTTGAAAAGAGGATTGAAGCCGATGCGGTAGCAAAGCTCAGCCGGCTGTCTAACGTTCCAGATCGCCAACTCCGCCAGCTTTCCAATCTCGATCGTTCCAACTTCGGACAGTCCCAGCGCCCGTGCCGCCTCGCGTGTTGCGCCCGCCAGCGCTTCTTCCGGCGTCATGCGAAAAAGCGTGCAGGCCATGTTCATCGACAGCAACACTGATGTCAGCGGCGAGGACCCGGGATTGCAGTCTGTTGCCACTGCCATTGGAACGCCATGCTTTCTGAAGAGATCGATAGGCGGGGCCTGGGTTTCGCGCAACGTGTAAAACGCGCCGGGCAGCATCACTGCAACGCAACCGCCCGCTTTCATCGCGGCAACGCCTGCTTCATCTAGATATTCAAGGTGGTCTGCCGAAAGAGCACCGTAGTGGGCCGCAAGGGCCGCACCACCAATATTGGATAATTGCTCGGCATGTAGCTTAACCGGCAAATCAAGTGATCGGGCGACCTTGAAGACCCGTTCGATCTGTTGAGGCGTAAAAGCGATGCCTTCGCAAAATCCATCGACCGCGTCGGCGAGGCCGGCTCCACCGGCGGCCTTTAGCGCTGGAATACAGATCTCGTCGATATAGGCGTCGGGTCGTCCGGAGAACTCCGGCGGAATGGCGTGGGCGCCGAGAAAGCTTGTCCGGATGCGAATATTCCGCTTTGACGCTATGGCCCGCGCCGTTCTCAGCATGCGCAGTTCGGTTTCGATATCGAGCCCGTAGCCGGACTTGACTTCGATGGTTGCAACGCCTTCTGCGATCAAATGGTCGACGCGGACGAGAGCATCCGCGAGCAGCGTCTCTTCGCTGGCTTTTCGTGTCGCCTCAACGGTTGCAACAATACCGCCGCCCCCTTTGGCGATCTCTTCATAACTTGCGCCCTGTAGACGCATTTGGAATTCTTGCGCCCGGTTGCCACCGGCAACGATATGGGTGTGGCAATCGATCAGTGCAGGGGTGACCAGGCGGCCTTCAAGATCTTCATCAGGCAAGGAGCGCAACTGTGCTGGAAGTCCCGACTCAGAGCCAACAAAGGCTATGCGTCCACCGTTTACAGCCAATACGCCATATTCGATCTGACCATAGGTGTGTGTGCCCGGCGCCAGGGTCGCGATTGTTGCGTTTCTGAGAACAAATCCGGCCATTGGGGCGAAGTTCGGGTTTTCAAGGATGCGATATTATGTATATTCATAATAATATTATGTCAACAAATGGGTTGTCGATGACCGCCATATTTGCCGAACGTGCATTGCTGCCGAATGGATGGGCGCGGCGGGTTCGCATTGTTGTCGGCGATGATGGACGCATCGCCGAAATTGCACCGAACAGTCAGGAGATATCTGCCTCGCCAACGCTCAAGCGCAGCTGCCTGGTCCCGGCACCCTCAAACCTTCACAGTCACAGTTTCCAGCGCGCAATGGCGGGCATGGCGGAACATCGCAGCGCAGGCAGGGATGACTTTTGGAGCTGGCGCGAGCTCATGTACCGCTTCCTGGAAAGGCTGACGCCGGATCAGATCGAAGCCATCGCTGCCATGGTGTTCGTGGAAATGCAGGAATCCGGCTATGCCGCGGTAGGCGAGTTTCACTACGTTCACCATCAGCCGGATGGCGTCGCCTATGACAATATTGCCGAGCTTTCGGAACGCATCTTTGCGGCCGCCGCGCAAACGGGCATCGGCCTGACGCACCTGCCGGTTCTCTACACTTACGGAGGGGCGGGGCAAAAACCGCTCAAGGGTAGCCAGAAACGTTTCGGCTGCGATATCGATCGCTTCAACCGGCTTTGCACGGCTGCGCGCACCGCCCTTCGAAACAGCACGCCAGACTGTGCCATGGGTCTAGCAATCCATTCATTGCGGGCCACGGATCCAGAACAATACCGGATTTTGTTGGATCGTTACGGAGGCGAACCGATACATATTCATGCTGCCGAACAGCATCGGGAAGTGGAAGAAGTCGAGCAATGGCTAGGTGCTCGGCCCGTTGCCTGGTTGCTGGATAACATGAATGTCGATGAGCGTTGGTGCCTTGTTCATGCGACACAGATGGACGTCTCCGAAACACAAGGGCTCGCCCGTTCTGGTGCAGTGGCTGGACTTTGTCCGATCACCGAGGCCAATCTCGGCGACGGGACATTCAACGGGCGCATGTTCTTGGACCATGAGGGGCGCATCGGAATCGGTTCGGACTCGAACATTCGCATATCCCTTTCGGAAGAGTTGCGACAGCTCGAATACAGCCAGCGGCTGTATTATCGAGCCCGCAATGTCATGACCGAGGACGGCCATTCCACCGGACAGGCCCTTTTGCTGCGTTCGACGGAGGGTGCGGCGCAAGCGATCGGCCGTGACAGCGGTGCGCTGGAAACCGGCAAATTCGCCGATATGGTTGCCATCGACACCACACACCTGGCCTTTTGCGGATTGACCGAAGAACAACTCATTGACGGCTGGGTCTTCGCTACAGACGACCGGGTTGTAACCGACGTCTGGTCTGCGGGACGGCACTGCGTGATCAACGGACAACATGTTCAGCGCGAAGAAATAGAAGGCCGCTATCGACATACGATCCGTCTTTTGGCGGATCGGATCTGACGAGATAGTCATCGGCGATGCGATCCTACAAGGATATTCACAACATCTTACTGGGCCGGATCAAAAGCGGCGAGTGGGCGCCAGGTGTGCTTGTGCCATCCGAAGCGGATCTCGCCAAAGAGTTCGGATGCACTCGCGTTACCGTTAACCGAGCCATGCAGGCGCTGGCGGAAGCCGGTTTTGTCGAGCGCCGCCGCAAGGCCGGCACTCGGGTGATCCAACGTATGAGCCGCAACGCCGTATTTCGGATTCCGATCATTCGTTATGAAATCGAAAAGCGTGGCGGCAGCTACAAATACCTGCTCATAAGCTGCGCCGAACAGGCGCCGCCACAGAGGGTCAGGGCTGAAATGGCCCTCACAGACGATGATAGCGTGCTGCATGTTGTCAGCCTGCATCTGGCAGATGGTCGGCCGTATCAGCTGGAGGACCGTTGGATCGACTTGACCACCGTGCCGCAGGCCCGGCAAGGGCCCTTCGACAGCATAAGCCCCAATGAGTGGCTGTTGCGCGAAATTCCGTATTCGAATGCAGAGCACCTGTTTTGCGCAGCTCAGCCAAGTACGGATGAGAAAGAACAACTCGATCTGGCTGAAAACGAACCGGTCTTTGTGATCGAGCGTACCACCTGGCTCGCCGAGCGGTCCGTCACTCACGTGCGGCTTGTTCATCCGGCAAACAGTTTCCGGCTTGTCACCCGTGATTCGCACAGCAGCGCGATTTGACGTTGGCTTTGAACAGAAGGAGATCCTTCCGCTGAGCAATGAGGCCAAGTCGAGCGTTTTACTCCTTAGCTTTACACCGCCATTTGAGATGATTCGCCTGATCGCCATCTGACTCAGGCGAAGCGCTTTGCCGCTATTGCCCAAATACGCAGATGAGGGCATCATCACGCCAGGGGGCCTTTTCAGGCGAAAATCCATTTTGGTACGGCTATGGCGAAAATCAAAAAATCGCTGGCCCGCGTGGCCTATTATGCCAGCAACATTGCGCTGGATATTGCCCCGCAAGTTCTTTTTCGCAGACGTCTTGGATCAGTCCTGCGTCGCGCCGGAGATTGCGGTCAGTGCGATCTCGCCGAACGGATCAATTACTACAACAAACTCAGCGGAAGGGTGGGTATATCTGACAATTGGATGAGCGTCGGAAGCATCTCCATGGCGAAAAGCTATTATTACTTCGATCTCAGGGAAAGCGCCCGCTATTTTCCCGCAGATTTTCGGTTGAGTTATCAATTCGGTGACATCAAGACGGTTGCCGAAGAAGCGAGCTTCACCAAAAGCCGGCCGATCCATCCGGAAAATGCAAAAAGCGTTTTGATGAAGCTGGACAAGCTCAGGCATTTCTCCTTTCCAAGGGATGAGATCGCTTTTGAAGACAAGAAATCCGCCGCCGTTTGGCGCGGCGGCGCTCACAATCCAGTTCGCAAAGAATTGGTACTGCGCTACCGGGGTCATCCTCTCTTCGACGTAGGATTTTCTGACGTCCAGCCCACACAAGCCGACTACGGCCCATTCCTGCACCCGAAGGAACAGATGGCGTACAGATACATCATCTCCCTAGAGGGTGTCGATGTTGCCTCGAACCTGAAATGGATCATGGCATCCAATTCGCTTTGTTTGATGCCGCCGCCGAATTACGAAACCTGGTTCATGGAAGGCAGATTGCAGCCAGGCATACACTACGTTCAGGTCGCGCCGGATATGCACGATCTAGAGGACAAGCTGCTCTTTTACGAACGCCATCCGGATGACGCGCGTGCCATCATTCGGAATGCCAATGATTATGTCAGCCAGTTTTTAAACGCGGGGATGGAGCGGGTTGTATCGATCCTGGTGATGTACAAGTATTTTGTGGCCACCGGTCAAGTCGAGCCAGACAAAACCGTCGAAAGCCTTATCTCGCTTTAGTCCGGTGCCTGCAATCCGCAGGCCATAACCTGTTGCGGCAACCCAATGTAGAGGCTTCGCGGAACTCGATCGGATTGCCTGACCGTGGACCCGTACCGGCAGTCGTCAATGCAAGTCTATCATTTTTTTCGGCCAACCGGCTTGGGTAGCACCGCCTGTATCTACAAACCAACGGTCAGGCTGGCTGGAGTGATCTCCGGCTCGATAAATTCGCGTGAAAGTGACCAGTGCTCGTAAATCAGAGCTTCGGAACGGTCTTCATCCCGGTTGTGGATCGCGTCGACCATCTCATAGTGTTGCCTGCTTGCGCGCGTCAGACGTTCCTTGAGTGCAGGATCGTCTGCGCGATAGAAGGTACGGGAAATGCGCGCATGGTCTATCAGCAGCCGGTCGTAGCTCGGCATGAGAAATGCGTTGTCTGCCATCACACCGATGAGCCGGTGAAACGCATTGTTGTGCAGGGCGAGATCATCTGTCGAGCCTGTGTCCAGCGCATGATCGAAGGACGCCGCCGATTGCTTCAGTTCATCGACCTGCGCTTCCGTCGCATTGCGCGCAGCAAGCCTTCCCGTTGCTGCGTATATCATTGGGGCTGCCAGAAAGAAATCTCGCAGTGTCTTGTGGGACAACGGCGATACGCACGCGCCGCGGTTGCTCTCGATAGACAGGAAGCCTTCACCTGCAAGATGACGGAAGACGTCGCGCAGAGGCGTGCGTGAAATACCGTACTCACGGCTGAGAGCCGTCTCGTCCAAATCCGCTCCCGGCATAAGCTCCAGTGTCAGAATCCGGCGCTTTAGGTCCTGATAGAGCTCTAACTTACCATTTTTCACAATAATATCCGACAAGATGTCGGGTGTCGGCCCGCCCTTCAGCCACCCGCTGTTTTCCAGTACATGCGATAAAAGTCCATTGTGCCCGTGAAGGCAACCGCGCAGACAAATCGCATCTGAATTTCGGAGCGGAGGCGAACATCACGATTATAAGCAGCACGTCTTCCATCATTGCCAATTTCGACGCGTCGCAGGTCTCTTGTTCTCAAGTTTTAACTGAGTGGTGCCTGGCTTTACTGCTGCTCTGGCATCGCTTCAATGAATTGACAATGCCGCTCTCGATTCGCTAGATGATCCCGCATATTCCAGAGATGGGATAGGCACTCTGACGGGGTCGGCTTCCGGTCGGGTAAAAGCGCCGAAAGGCAACAGGCAACTCAGCAAGGTTTCTTGGAAAGTCCCGGGCAAGCGGCATTTTGGTGCATATGCGATCGGCCTTGTAGCGCGTTGAACCGCCGTGAGCGATGTGGTTTCCGACCCACCGAAACAATAAGGAAAACAGTATGGCAGTGGTTGTTTGCGCGCGCTGGTTTGATGCCTTTCCGACCTCATACGTGCACGTTCTTAAGAACGCGGTCGCTGCCAGCCTGGAGCGGCAACACAGATTTATTTGCCTGACGGACAATCCCGATGCACTGGGGCCCGATATCGAAACGGCCGCCTTGCCGGATATGAACATTCCGCTTGCGCAAAAACGCCATGGCTGTTGGCCAAAGGTAGCAATGTTCAAACCGGGTCTATTGCCCCCTGAAGAGCCGACGCTTTTTCTCGACCTTGATATTATGGTGCGCCAGGATCTTGAGGCTTTTTTTGCTCAGATTGAAGCCGATCGCACCGCATTCAATGCCCTTCGGGAATGGAACCCGGCCTTATGGGAGTTTTTGCCTGCGTCGGTGCGACCCGACCGTGGGGTACAGTCTTCAATTGTCGGCTTTTACCCGGCGGAGCAGGCATACATATTCGAAACCTTTATGGCCGATCAGAAGACGCATTTCAAAACCTACCCGAACGATCAGCGCTTCCTGACCGGCGTATCGCAGCGGTTGAACTATTGGCCAATAGATTGGACGGTGAGTTTCAAGAGGCACTGTCTTCGCTACTACCCGCTCAACAAGGTGTTTCCCAAGATCCACGAACCAGACAATGCAAAGATAGTCGTTTTTCACGGCAAGCCGAGGCCGATCGACGTGGTACATGAGGGCAACGATCGCTGGGGAACGAGCCGCAAATTCGGCCATGGGCCGGTAGATTGGGTTCGCAACTACTGGATCAAGAACGATCCTTCTTGGGCGTCCAAGACGGATGGCATAGGCAGTCAGCAAGCGCTGCGTTCCGACCTCTCGGGTTGAAAAAAGACTTGTCAGACAATCGTCTAAGGCTGGCTTGCTTTACCGTGGCCGGGTCTCCTGGATCCGGATTCTACTGAGCTCTGAAATACATTAGAATAATTCTAATATACTGTTTTTATTCCGGAATTATGAATCCGTGTTGACAATTTGGCGGGTCGAAAGCAAGGTCAGTGTGTTGCACAAAAGCCCGAAGGGGCAGTAGCAAGTAAGTTTTGGCTTTGAAGAATGATTACCTGTCACTGCAATATCATTACGCAACGCGAAATCGAGCAGACGATTGTTTCAATGCTTGATCAAGAGCGTTGGCAGTTGATCGTCCCCGCAAAAATCTATCACGCGCTTGAAAAGCGCGGCAAATGTTGCCGCTGTTTCCCTAATGTCATCGACATTATCATCCGCACGTCGGACGCCTATCACGCCAGAATAGATGCGGACCAAACTGATTTGGCTTCTTATCGAGCCAAGCTGGATCAGCTTCGCAGTCGGTATGTGGAGCATGAGGTGCAGCGACAGGTCTCAGCAGTAGCCTGAAATGCAACCTGCCCGAGGGCGGCATCATGTCTCGGTGCGAGACAATGTTCATTTCCATAACCAAATCAGGAACATCAGCGCGTGTGCCATTGCGGCCCGGTAACGCTGGCATCGCCGCATAAAAGAAAAGGCCGGCATTTCTGCCGGCCTTCCCGTTCAACTGTGATTGCGCGTATCAGAACAATTTGAACTTTGCACCTGCGCGAACCGTGTGGCTTGATGGCTCAAGATCCAACAGTCCGCCTGTGCCAAAGTCTTCACCGGAATACTGCGAGTAACGATACTCTGCGTAACCGGTGATCCGGTCCGAGAATGCGACTTCCATACCGCTACCGATGGTCCAGCCGTCCTGATCCCAGTCAATAACACTACCGAAACCCGGGAAATTCACATCGAATTCCTGGTAGGTATAACCACCGACGAGATAGGCAAGCGTCCTGTCGCCGAGCTTATAACCGGCGCGAGCCAAGACGTCGTAGCCAGTGCCGGCTTCGATATCGGCCGTTCCAGCAAACGCGATTGGAAGGTTCAGTTCAGTCTTGATGTTCGTTGTGCGCACCGCACCAACGATACCAAGAACGAAATTGCTGCCGACTTCAAAGTCATATCCGACATTGAGTTCGCCCAGAAAACCCTCTGCACCGATGCCGTTGATGCTGTTGCCACCCAATATAGGTGTGCTGAGCTCATGAACGAGTCCACCGCCGCCGGCTGCAACACCGACTTTCAGGCCGGTCCAGTTGTAGTTCAGCGGTGCGACCGTTCGCTGAGACGGACCACCGTTGAAGCGGTAGTTCAAACTGTAGTGCAGCGTATGCATGGACGGCTCGACATTGATCAGGCCAACCCCGAGAATACCACCATCATGGCTTCCATAGTCGGAATAGCGGTACTCGCCTTTCACGGTCCAGTTATCCCGGATGGCATGCTCCAGTCCAAGACCGAGGACGTAGCCGCTTTCATCGAAATCGTAGCCGATGCCAATTCCGAATGCATTAACCGATGTCTCGAACCGCTGCCACGTATATCCACCGAGAACGTAGGCAAGGGTATTCGGAGCAACCGTATATCCCAATCGGGCGATAACATCGAACCCGTATTCAGCCGTAACGTCGGCGCCGATAAAGGGCCCTAGCAGATCGATGCTGGTTTCGATGTTGCCGTAACGTCCATTGACCTGTGCGCCAAGAACAAAACCATTGTTGAAGGCGAAATCGTAACCAACCGTCAGCTCGCCGAAGATTCCTTCACCGCCGATGCCGTTGAAGTTGGCGCCACCCAAGAACGGGATCGGCGACGTCACGTCGTGGACCACCGCACCGTGTCCGCCACCTATACCGATATAGAATCCGCTCCAATCATAGACCGGAACGCCAACAATCGCTGGAGCCGGCTCTACCGGAACAAGATCAGCTGCCATCACCGGTGATGAAGCAACCAGAGCAGCGACTGCACCTGAGACTAAGTATTTCATCGTCGAAAACCCCTCGAAACTAGATCTGTACTTAAACTAAACGATCAAACTAGATTCGGAAAGGCGTATTTGTGTTCATTTTGCAACACTTACATTTATTAAACAAGGTGTTGAAAATATTGAGATTATTTAAACGTAGGAGACAATGTATACCTAGATCACCGTAGCCGTTGAAATCT
>JBCCOK010000058.1:0-30169 GCA_039025395.1 Pseudomonadota bacterium | reverse complement strand
TCAAATCCGCAAACCACACGCAAACCAATGATGCATAGCGTGTCCTGGTCGAATCTGAAGTTCGTACGGAGTCTGCCGTACATCCGGCGAACTTCAGATTCGGGACACGCGCCCGAGTGAGCCGATTTTCCGCCATCAAATAGTTCAATCTAACCCAGATTTGCTCTAGACCAAGTCAAGGCTGGATTGAAGTACCCGGCGCCGGCGATCGCGGTGTCTGCTTCCCTTGTGCAATTCAATGAAAGGCACCGGTGACTTTGCAACGGTTGCAATCTGGTCAGATTGGACTGTCGGGATCGAATTTCGGCGGCCGCTTCTCGCGCAGCGAGGCAAGACCTTCGCGAACATCCGGACCCAGAAAGCCCAGCATTTCCAGAGCGGTCGAGGTATCGAAGATCGGCCCGGCAGAGCGCAGCCAGTTGTTGAGAGCGTATTTCGTCCACCGGATCGCACTCGGCGATCCGTTCGCCAGATCTTGCGCCACAGAAAGGGCCGTCTCTTGAAGCGCCTCATCCTCGACGCAAAGCGATACGAGCCCGATCCTCTCAGCCTCCTCGCCACTCAGCGGTTTTCCTGTCAGCAGGTAGTACTTTGCCTTGGCCATTCCGCAAAGAAGTGGCCATACGATAGCCGCGACATCGCCGGCAGCCACTCCAAGGCGTGGATGACCATCCACAATGCGAGCCGATTTGCCGGCGATTGATATGTCGGCGAGCAGACCGACAACAAGTCCGGCGCCGGCGGCAGGCCCGTTGATTGCTGAGATGATCGGTTTGTTGCAATTTACAATATTGTAGACCAGATCCTTGGCTTCCTTCCAGACGCGCGTCAATGTCGTGTAGTCGTCAGCCATCTGCTCGATCAGGTCAAAATCGCCGCCTGAAGAAAAGGCCCGGCCTTCGCCGGTGACGATAACGGCATTGGTCTGCTGATCCTGATCGATCTCCCGCCAGATCTCGGTCAATTGTGAGTGGGCATCGCCGTCCACAGAGTTGTAGCTTTTCGGATTGCTGAATGTGATCCGCAGCAACCGTTCGGCCGGTCGGTCGAGTTTCAGCTTGTTGTAAGTTGTGTAACGGTCGAGCACGGCAAATCCTCCATAGGGCAATTCGGTTTTGCCTATTTGAACCTTCAGCGCACGGAAGTCGATGGACAGACGGAAACAGACGCAAGTCGACCAGTGCCGAGACGGTCAATGTGCTTGATAAGCCACCGGCACATCAGCAATGATGTGGCCGGCCGTTGAAGAACGGCGATGAGAGGGAGTGCGCATGCCGAGAGTTTCCGTTGGGGATCACGAACTTTCCTATAGCTTCAATGGTGTCAAAGATCGCGAGGACGGTCTGACCCTCGTGCTTGTCCACGGCGCAGGCGGCAGATTCGCCGACTGGCCTGTTGCATGGCGTAGCACTGCCGACATGACACGGCTCGTGGGACTGACGCCGAAATCGCACGGCGGCGGTCTGGACGCTTTTCCGGTTTATGCCGTCGACCTGCCCGGCCATGGCGAGTCTGGAGGCGGCAGCGTTACGACAGTGGACTTGTATGCGCGTGAAATCGCCACGTTTATGGATGCCCTCGACTTGCAAAACGTCTTTCTGATTGGCCATTCCATGGGAGCGGCTATTGCGCTGACCCTTGCAGTTCAGAAAAACCCGAGGCTGGCATCGATCGCCCTCATAGGTGGCTCCAGCAAACTCGCCGTCAGTCCGGCTATACTCGACGGTTTGAAGAACAATTTCGAGGCCACGGTCGACAACATTGTTCGCTATTCCTGGCATAAAAAGACGACAGACTTCTTCAAGCAAAAAGGCCGTCAGCGCATGCTGGAAGCGGGCTCCGAAGTCGTTTACGACGATTTTCTTGCATGCAGCCGGTTCAATCTTTCAGATCAAGTCGGCGAGCTGGAGCTTCCCGTGTTGATTATTGTTTCGACCGGCGACCGCATGGTCCCGGCGGAAGCAGGCGCAAAGATGGCCGAACAACTGAAGGATTGCCGTCTTGTTGTCCTAGAGGATTGCGGACATTTCCAGCACATGGAACAGGTTAGCCGGGTTGCAAACGAACTGACGGATTATCTCAACACCGTGCTGGTTGGCCGCTGAGCGGCGGATGTACCTCTCGGCAAGGCCGGCGATATCCCGCCTAACGCATGCGGCGCATTGCCGAAGGAGACATACCGAACGCTTTTGAAAAGCTGCGCGAAAAGTGGCTTGGGCTCTGGAAGCCGGCATCAAGACCGATTTCCAGGATCGAGCGTTGCGGTTCAAGCAGCAGCGCCATACGCGCCTTGCGCAGCCGGCTTCGCAACAGAAACTGACCGAAGCTCTCTCCTGAGCGCGCAAACAGCTTGTGCAGATGCCGCGTCGAAATCCGGAAATGAGCGGCGACGGCAGCAGGCGTCATTTTTTCATCCGCGCAATTGCCCGCAACAAACCGCTTGATGTGTTTCAAATGGTTGTCGGCGACCGATACCGGGCGATCGTTCTGGTAGCAGAGCCTGAGAAGGTGCAACAGATGATCCGGCGAGCCTTGTGTATCCTCACCTGCCAGAATGGATCCGACATAGTCGATGAGGGTTGAACCGAATACTTGATCGCGACCGACCCTGCGCGCCACTGCAAGGTTCGTATCGAAACCCTCTGCCGAAAGAAGGCGCATCGGCAAGTGCATGCATACCTGCTTGAAGCTCTCGTCGAAGCGCATCTGGAATGGCTGACGAGCGTCCAGCATGACTAAGGACCCTGGATCCAGCTGCGCCTCGATACCCCGTTGCCTGACAGTGCTGGTGCCTGCAATCTGGATGTTGACAAAGACGGCATCGCAGGGCCGCTCGCGCACATCGTGTTTGCGCCGCTGAACAAGCTGCCCGCTGGCCGTGATCTGAGAAAACGTACCCAACTGGCCGAGATCGCTCAGACGGATTTCGCCCGCAAACGGGCTGTCGCCGGTGCGTTCCGGCGACAGCTTGGTGTAGGCCTGGCAGACGACTTCTCGCCAATGAGCGAAGGCGTCGCTGCTTCCGGACGTTGACCAGACATTGGACGCGTGTGTCAGCATGCAAAAACTATCGCACCGAACGCCCGGGCGGGCAATGACAGCGCCGAAGTGCACTTTCAGACAAGGGCATGGCACTTTGAGGCAAGAAGGTGCAGCCTGTTTGGCCTAGCTTTGGCGGTTTAGGCTCTCGTGGAGAAGAACATGACACCTGAACTCACTACGCGCCTGACCGAAAGATACGGATTATCATCGCCGATCGTTCAGGCCGGTATGGCATTTGCCGGCATGACCCCGCCGCTTTGCATCGCCGTAAGCGAAGCCGGCGCGATGGGCTCTATCGCAGGTGTCGGGATCATTCCGCCCGAGGGCGTGAAAATGCTTGTCGGTGGCGTTCAGGCCGGAACGGACCGCCCGTTTCATGTCAATTTCATCACCTGCTATATAACCCAGCCGCATATCGACCTGATGTGCGAGATGCGGCCCCGCGCCGTGTCCTTCCACTGGGGACACCCTTCGGCGGAATGGATCAATCAGTTACACGCTGCCGGAATCGACGTGTTTGAACAGGTCGGTTCCGTGGCAGATGCCGAAGCAGCCGTTGCAGACGGTGTCGATGTTGTCATCGCTCAGGGCAGCGAAGCTGGCGGGCACAATTACGGCACCGCCGGAACGATTGCGCTGACGCCGGCCATTGCCGATGCAGTGGGCGATAGGGCCATGGTGTTGGCCTCAGGCGGCATTGCCGATGGCCGCGGCCTGGCGGCGGCACTTATGCTGGGCGCAGATGGAGCCTGGATAGGAACACGTTTCGTTGCGACAACCGAGAGCGCAGTCGCCGCCGAATACAAAGACCGCATTGTTGCTGCGGCGACCGGCGATACCGCGCTGACGCATGTCTTCGGTCGTCATCATCCCGAATTCAATCCGATTCGCGTTCTCAAAAACCGTGTCGTTTCGGACTGGAATGAGCGCGTCGCCGAGATCCCGGCCGACAACACGAACGAACCGGTGATCGGGCAGATGGAGCTGCTGGGACAACCGACACCACTGAACAAATTCACCAATATGGTTCCGATGGAAGGCGCAGAAGGCGATTTCGAAGAATTACCGCTTCTGGCCGGACAGGGTCTTGGCCTTATCAATGACCTCCCATCAGCAGCCGAGGTCGTAGACCGAATGACCGCGGAAGCCGCAGCCGCAATTGCCCGACGCTGAACGGAGTAAATGGCATGGCGCGCATTCTGGTGACGACTGCAACAGGGCGCGTGGGAAGCGCTTTGCTGCCACGATTGACAGCCGCCGGGCACAGCGTGGTCGCAGTTACCCGAAGAGAGCAAACCGCGGCTCGTCTTCGCGAACAGTCCATCGAGCCGATCGTTGCAGATTTGAAGCAGCCCGCATCGCTACAAGCCGCAATGGATGGCGTCGATGCGGTTTTTCTTGCAACGCCCGACGATCCAGAGCAGGACAGCATGGAAGCAGCGCTCATCGCGATGATTGCGGAAAGCGGCAAGCCCCATGTCGTCAAGCTTTCAGCCCAATCAGCCGGGCTCGATCCGCCGGTGAGCTTTGGTATTCATCACCGCCGATCAGAGCTTGCGCTGGAACAAAGCGGCCTCCCATACACGATCCTGAGACCAACCTTCTTTCAGCAGTCGTTACTCCTGTTCGCCGACGATGTTGCCAAGAAACGACGGATCACGGCGCCGGTCGGCAGCGGAAAGATCGCAATGGTCAATATCGAGGACATTGCCGGCACGGCAGCCGCGGTGCTGGGCAACGACGTTCACTATGGCAAAACATACACGCTGACCGGTCCATCGGCGCATGGGTTCGATGAGGTGGTCGGACATCTTTCCGGAATGCTTGACGCACCTGTCGGGCATACAAGCCCGCCCGCCTTGGCTGCCCGTTTGCTCATGCCTTTTCTGACCGGCATGCCCCGCTGGCAGACCAGCCTCGTCGTTGATCTGATGACTGCTTTGCGCGATGGCGCCCAGGAGAATGTCACTTCGGACATTGAGGATGTCACCGGAAGCGCTCCGATAGCTCTCGAAGATTTTCTGGCATCAAACATCAGCGCTTTCCGGCATTGATGACAAGAACAGCCGAGCTGTTTGTACAACGCTTGCAAATTGCCGTTACCAAGACGCTTCCGCCGACATTGCGACCGGACCCGAGGGTGCCGCTGTCCACAGCCTCATCCGTTCCCCGTCATCATTGGCGTGAAGATCGAAATCGCTGTCGTCAAACAGCGCCGACACACTGCGGAAATCAAACCGTTTTGGTGTTTCGCCGTCCCGCAAGGCAGCGGCAAAATGCACAAGCAGACTTGCCTGCAAAGGGCCGTGAACGACAAGCCCGGGATAGCCCTCACGACCGGTCGCATAGGGCCGGTCGTAATGGATGCGGTGACCGTTGAACGTCAGCGCGGAATAGCGGAAGAGGAGCGAGGTCGTGACCGCGACGGTCCGCCGGTGCTCACCGCTTTCAGCCAGCTCCGAAACGGCCGGTGCCGATGAACCAACGCTTTCGCCGCGATAAACAATATCCTGTTTCTCCTGAACGACCGGCTCGCCGTCAACGCTGAATTGATGGTCAATCGTTACAAAACACAGCGTGCCACTTTTGCCCTGTTTGATCTGCACGTTTTCGATTCGCGCGCTGCGCTCTACCGTATCGCCGACGCGGATGGCACGCCCGAATACGATGCGACCGCCTGCCCACATGCGTTGCGGCAATGGTACCGGTGGCAGGAAACCGCCCCGCGCCGCATGGCCGTCTGAGCTGAGTTCATTGGTCGGCACGGATTGAAGCGCAAGGCAAAGATGAAGCATAGGGGCCACCGCATCGCCCGGGTGAGGCTCGCTACCCAGATCGAAGGTCGCGTTAAAGCGGCTCACCAGTTGCGGTGTAACCGTTTCGCGTGTTGTCTCGTGGCGGCCGATCCACTCGCGATAATGCTCCAGATTCAGTTCCATTATCTGCTCTCGCATTGACTGTGCAATTGAAATGGCAGCTTTTTGATCTTTCGAAAAGCCCGCGCTGCCGTAAAGTACGCGCTGCGATTTGGATGGCAGGCAGGTGGCAAACACAGGGATTGGATATCTGTATGACAGGCGCGGCAATGCTCGATCGGGAACTGGAAGGCCACCTTGTAATATCGCTCGAACAGGCCGTGGCGGCTCCCTATTGTGGCCTTCTTTTGGCCGATGCGGGCGCGCGGGTCATCAAAGTCGAGCGTCCTGAAGGCGATTTCGCGCGCCAATACGATCATGGTGCCGATGGCGAAAGCGTCTGGTTTGCATGGCTGAACAGGGGCAAGGAATCGATTGCGATCGACCTGAACGATGAGACGGATGTCGCGCTGCTCCAAAGACTTGCCGGCAAAGCGGATGTGTTCCTTCACAATCTGACGCCCGGCGCCCTCGAGCGACGCGGATTTGGCGGCCCAGCCCTGCGCAGTACAAACCCTCGGCTGATTACCTGCCAGATCAGCGGTTATGGCAATGATGGCCCGGCGCAGAAATTGAAAGCCTATGACACGCTCATCCAGGCCGAAAGCGGGTTTTGCTCGGTAACCGGCACACCGGACCAGCCATCCCGCGCCGGCATCTCGATGTGCGACATCGCAACCGGCCTGACTGCATTTTCGGCAATCCTGCGCGCGCTCATCCAGCGCAGCAAAACGGGCGCGGGCGTCGACATTTCGATTGCCATGCTCGACGTCATGGCGGACTGGATGAACATGCCTTTGCTCTTGCATCGCTATCTTGGCAGAACACCTGGCCGTACGGGGCTGACGCATCCGAGCATCGCGCCTTACGGGCCCTATTCGACTGCCGACGGCAAACAGATCATGATTGCCATCCAGAATGATCGCGAATGGGTAAACTTCTGCGAAGCCGTACTCCATCGCAACGGTCTTGCAACGGACACGCGCTTTGCCGAAAACACGGCCCGCGTTGCGAACCGGGTCGAAATGGACCGGGAAATCAATGCGGTGGTATCGACGAGATCGCGCGATGACATGCTCGCCCTTCTGCGTGACCACCACATCGCATGTGCGCGGCTCTCGAGTGTCGATGATCTCTCGACGCATGAGTTCCTGCGCGAAACGGAAATACGCTTTGGCGAGGCAAGATTGATGGCTGCAGATCTGCCGGTCCGAACGGCTTCGGAACGCCGCCAAACCGTGCCGAAATTGAATGCCAACGGCGCTGGGATCCGAGCGGAGTTTGCCGCAGACACCCAAGAAAACAAAGGTGTTTCATGAAGTACGAACTGGATAATCACGATATTCGTGACGGCGTTCGACGTCTTTGCTCGGACTTTCCCGGAGAGTACTGGCGCCAGTGCGACCGCGACCAGTCTTATCCGGCCGCGTTTGTCGACGCACTGACACGCTCCGGCTACCTGGCTGCCTTGATCCCGGAAGAATTCGGCGGCTCCGGTCTGGAAATCTCCGCCGCGGCAGCCATTCTCGAAGAAATTCACCGCTCTGGAGGCAATGCCGGCGCCTGTCATGCGCAGATGTACACGATGGGTACGCTGCTGCGTCACGGCTCTGTCGAACAAAAACAACTCTACCTGCCGGCCATCGCCAGCGGTGAGCTACGTTTGCAGGCTTTCGGCGTGACCGAGCCAACGAGTGGCACCGATACCGGCGCGTTGCGGACCATGGCAAGGCGCGAGGGCGACACCTACGTCGTCAGCGGCCAGAAGATCTGGACATCGCGCGCCGAACACTCCGATCTCATGGTGCTTCTGTGCCGCACGACCCCGCTGGACGCGGTTAGCAAGAGAACCGACGGCCTGTCCGTTCTGCTTGTCGACATGCGCGAGGTGCGCGGCAAGTCCCTGACAATCCGGCCCATCCGCACCATGATGAACCATTCCACCACAGAGATCTTTTTCGACGATATGCCGGTTCCCGCGCAAAACCTGATTGGCCAGGAGGGCAAGGGATTTCGCTATATTCTGTCCGGAATGAACGCGGAGCGCATCCTGATCGCCGCCGAGTGCATTGGTGATGCCAAATGGTTCATCGAGACGGCATCCGCCTATGCAAGAGAGCGGGTCGTTTTCGGCAGGCCCATTGCGGAGAACCAGGGCATCCAGTTTCCCATTGCAAAAGCCTATGCGCAGATGCGGGCCGCCGAATTGATGCTGCGCGAAGCCATCCGGCTTTACGAGGCCGGCGAAAACCCGGGCCAGGAGGCCAATCTGGCCAAAATGCTGGCCGCTGACGCATCATGGGCGGCGGCGGAAATGTGCCTGCAGACCCACGGCGGGTTTGGTTTCGCCGAGGAGTACGATGTCGAACGCAAGTTTCGCGAGACACGGCTTTATCAAGTGGCGCCGATTTCGACCAACCTCATCCTGAGCTATATCTCCGAACACGTTCTGGATCTGCCGCGATCCTTCTGACCAAGGTATAAACATGGCCGCCACCAAATCGATTTCTGCCGAGATTGCGCGCTTTGCCGTTGAGACCCGGCCCGCGGATATCGCACAGAGCGCTCGCCAAATCATGAAACTCTCCCTGCTTGACTGGGCAAGCGTGGCAATTGCCGGTCGGCGCGAGCCTGTTGCGCGGACCGTGAGAATGCTGGTCGAATTGGAAGGCGGTAAGCCGCTCGCGACCGTCATAGGCGCGCCGGCAAGAATGCCTGCGCGCGCGGCGGCACTCAGCAACGGGACAACCTCCCATGCGCTCGACTATGACGACACCCATTTCATTCATATCGGTCATACCAGTGTCGTCGTTGTTTCGGCAGCGCTTGCCGTCGCTGAACAAACCGGCACAGCTGGAAGCGACTTCCTTGACGCTGCCCTGATCGGTGTCGAGACCGCCTGCCGGATCGGCGACTGGCTGGGACGCGGGCACTACCACAAGGGTTTCCATCAGACCGCGACAGCCGGTGCATTCGGCGCCACCATGGCCTGCACGCGCCTACTCGGTCTTGATACAGCACAGGCGGAGCAGGCGCTGGGTATCGCGTCCACACGCGCGTCTGGTCTGAAATCGCAGTTCGGCACGATGGGCAAACCTTACAATGCCGGTTGCGCCGCATCGAACGGGGTCGAGGCGGCACTGTTGGCTGCGGCAGGCTTTGTTTCGCGCCCTGACGGGCTTGAATGCGCACAGGGCTTTGCGGTCACCCATGCTGGCGAGAACGGCGATCCCGCACATGCCTTGGCCGGCCTCGGCCGGACCTTCGTCTTCGAACGGGTGCAGCACAAATATCATGCATGCTGCCACGGTTTGCACGCCATGCTGGAGGCGCTGATGTCTCTGCAAGGCGCCGACCGGCCCACGCCCGCCTCCATCGAGAGCATTGTTGTCACGACCAATCCCCAATGGCTGGATGTTTGCAACATTGTAAAGCCGAAGACAGGACTTGAGGCGAAGTTCAGCTATCACCTGACTGCAGCGATGGCGCTCAGAGACATCGATACCGGTGCGCTGACGGCCTATACGGACGAAATCTGCAATGATCCAGAGCTTTTGGCTCTGCGCGACAAGGTCGAGGTTCGCACCGACGCGACGCTTTCCGATACGGCGGCACGGATCGAGATTACAACACGGTCGGGCGCTGTTGTGAAAGCGGAGCATGACCTTGACCACCCCCTGCCCGCCCATGTTCGCGCAGAGAAGCTGCAAAGAAAGGTCACATCCCTCTTGGGCAAAGAGCCAGCCGAGACCCTATGGAAAATAATCGGCGCGCTCGATGAATCGGACCTCGACGCGTTCACTGGCGTTTTGCGGGGCTACGGCGCCTGACCGCGCGATGCGCGACATGCCACTTGCGTCAGATTATCAATCACACTTCAATACGATGACAGATACGCGATAGCGGACGGGAGACGCGAAAGTGGAAACAACCGGAAAGTCGATCATCATTACCGGTGCCGGCTCCGGCATCGGCAGAAGCTGCGCGCGGTTGTTTCTCGAGAACGGTTATCGCGTCGGCCTGATCGGCCGGCGCACCGCGCGGCTTGAAGAAACGGCCAGGCGGCATGACAAGGCTCTCATCCTGGCATGCGACGTTACCAAGCCCGAAAATGTGGAAACCGCCTTTGGCGAGGCTTACGACAGATGGGGCCATCTTGACGTCCTGTTTAACAATGCCGGTCTCGGCAAACCGGCGCAAACGATCGATGAAATCCCGGTCGAGGACTGGCTTGACGTCGTCAACGTCAACCTGACCGGAGCGTTTTTATGCGCCCGTCAAGCGTTCAGGCTCATGCGCGCCCAGACACCGCAAGGCGGACGCATTATCAACAACGGATCGATTTCAGCACACGTACCCCGCCCCGGATCCGTACCTTACACATCAACGAAACACGCCATAACCGGCCTTACCCGGACGCTGTCGCTGGATGGCAGGCCATTCGACATTGCCTGTGGTCAGATCGACATCGGCAACGCACTCTCCGAGATGGCCGCGCCGCTCGCCAAGGGAACTGTCCAGGCCGACGGCTCGATCAAGCCCGAGCCGTTGATGGATGTCGATGATGTCGCGCGATCCGTCTTGCACATGGCGAGCCTGCCGCTTTCGGCCAACGTTCAGTTCATGACGGTGATGGCGAGCAAGATGCCATATATTGGTCGCGGCTAACTCGCGCCATTACGCCTTTGCGAAGGCGGCCTGCCGAACTTCCGCCGGTAGCTGTGCGAGAAATGCGCAGAATTGGCAAAGCCTGCTGCAAGTGCGATCTCGGTGATACTCATCGGCGACTGGGACAGGAGGTTGTCGGCTTTTTCCAGTCTCAAATCCCGATAGAAACCCATCGTGCTCAGGCCGAGCTTCTCTTGGAACAGCCGATTGAGCTGGCGGGCGCTGATCCCGATAAGGTTTGCCAACTGATCCAGCGCCAGCGGATCGGCGATGTGGATTTCCATAAGCTCAATGGCCCGAATGACCGGAAGGCTGACGGTACCGAACCGCTCCACCATGCCTGCCCGTTGTGCGCCGCCGGAGGGCCGGATTTCCGTATGCACAAACCAGTCGCTGACGCGCGTTGCAAAGTCTGCCCCGTGGTGCACGGTGATTATCGCATGCATCATGTCAAGCGCCGCAGTACCACCGGCGCAGGTCAGCCGGTCGCGGTCGATCACGTAAAGGTCGCGTTCCAGGGCCAGTGTCGGCGCGAGCTCGGACAGGGACGGTGCGTGTTCCCAGTGAACCGTCATACGGCGGCCTTCCATGATGCCGGATTGGGCAAGAATAAACGGTCCTGCTGAAACGCCACCGATCGGAATACCGCGCCGCGCGGTTTGCCGCAGCCAGCGATAGGTCCGCTCGTCTGAAAACCGTGACGGATCGCCGCCTGCAACGACGAGTACCAGATCGTAATCGGCATCAATGCCCATCTGCACGCTGGCCTTTACGATGGCGCCACTGGAACTCACCGCCTGCTGTCCAGAAACGGCAAGGTTCTTGATGTCGTAAAGCAGTTTGCCAGCCAAATGGTTGGCCGCGCGCATCGGCTCAACCGCGGCCGAATAGGAAAGCAGCGCGAACCCATCGACCAACAGAAAGCAGACGCGAAACGGCCTGCCATGCGTTTTCCGAATGTCCATAAAAGACAAGAAAACGACTGTTTTCGGAAAGTCAAGCGCAAGCGTGATCATATGATGGCGCAAGTTGAATTTCGGTCCGTTACGATGCGCTATTCCGGCTTTAAGATATTCCTGCAGGGCTTGACCGGCAATCGCGGTTGGCAACCGGTCTGGCGCGAACCCGAGCCGAAACAGTCCTACGACATCGTGATTGTAGGTGGTGGCGGTCACGGACTTTCGACAGCCTATTACCTTGCCGAGGAATTCGGCTTGAGAAACGTTGCCGTCGTCGAAAAGGGATGGCTTGGTTCCGGCAATATCGGCCGTAACACGACAATCGTTCGCTCCAACTACCTTTTGCCCGGCAATCAGCCCTTCTACGAATTGTCGATGAAACTGTGGGAGAACCTGGAACAGGACTTCAACTACAATGCCATGGTCTCTCAGCGCGGCATCATCAATCTCTACCATTCGGATGGACAGCGTGATGCCTATGCGCGACGGGGCAACGCCATGCATATGGCTGGGGCCGATGCAGTGTTGCTGGATCGCGCCGGTCTGGAAAAAAAGTGCCCGTTTCTCGACTTCGACAATGCCCGGTTTCCAATACAGGGCGGCCTGTGGCAGCCGCGCGGCGGCACGGTTCGCCACGATGCGGTCGCATGGGGGTACGCACGCGGTGCCGATAGCCGCGGCGTCGACCTCATCCAGAACTGCGAAGTCACCGGTTTTGTGATGGAAAACGGCGCCTGCAAAGGGGTCGAGACGTCGCGGGGCACCATCATGGCAGGCAAGACCGCCGTTTGCGTCGCAGGCTCTTCCAGCCGCGTCATGGGGTTGGCCGGCATGCGCCTGCCGATCGAAAGTCACGTGCTGCAGGCCTTTGTTTCCGAAGGCCTGAAACCGATTATCCCGGGCGTCATTACCTTCGGTGCCGGACACTTTTATATTTCGCAGTCGGACAAGGGCGGTCTCGTCTTCGGCGGCGATATTGACGGCTACAATACCTATGCCCAGCGCGGCAACCTGCCGGTTGTGGAGGATGTCTGCGAGGGCGGAATGGCCATCATGCCGATGATCGGCCGTGCCCGGTTGCTTCGCATGTGGGGCGGTGTGATGGACATGTCGATGGACGGATCACCCTTCATCGACCGCACCCATATTGACGGGCTCTACTTCAACGGCGGCTGGTGTTATGGCGGCTTCAAGGCGACGCCCGCATCGGGCTATTGCTACGCCCATCTACTCGCCAGAGATGAGCCGCATCCGACCGCATCCGAGATGCGCCTCGACCGTTTTTTGTCCGGCCGCATGATCGATGAAAAAGGCGCTGGCGCGCAGCCGAACCTGCACTAGGAAATCAGGATGATCATCAACCACCCTCTCCTCGGCCCTCGCGATGCAGCGGAGTTCGTCTATCTGGGAGACGCATCGCTGATCGACCGGCCAGACTGGCAGGATGACGATGCGGCGCAGAAATTTCATGATTACCTCTATTTGCGCGACAATCCTGCGGGTGAGCATCGGGAACTCTGGTTTCATGAAAACGGAGACCGTTCATGGCTTGTCGTGACGCGCGACACGATGTCCCACGCGATCACCAAGGTCGAACTGGCCCGTGATGTCGCCCTTTCACGGGGCCGCAGCACATGAGCCAGTCCTATCGCATCGAGGGCGGCCTCATCGACCGTTCGAAGACACTTTCCTTTTCGTTCAACAATCGCAAACTAACGGGCCATCCGGGGGACACGCTGGCATCTGCTCTGATCGCCAACGGCGTCAAACTGGTCGGTCGTTCCTTCAAGTATCATCGTCCGCGCGGTATCTTTACCGCCGGATCCGAAGAACCGAACGCGCTGGTCGAATTGCGCGGCGACGGATTTCAGGAGCCCAACACACGGGCAACAGTAACGGAACTATTCGATGGCCTCCACGCTCGCAGCCAGAACCATCGCGGCTCGCTGAAATATGATCTCATGGCGGTCAACGATGTGCTTGCGCCGTTCCTTTCCGCCGGATTCTACTACAAAACGTTCATGTGGCCGAAAGCATTCTGGGAGAAGCTTTACGAGCCGGTCATCCGAGCCTCCGCTGGCCTCGGGCGGCTGTCCGGCAAGGCTGATCCGGACATCTACGACAAGGGATTCTTGCATTGTGACGCGCTGGTGATCGGTGCGGGACCCGCCGGCCTTGCTGCCGCCTTGCACGCCGGGCGCAGCGGTGCGCGCGTGATCATCGCCGATGAGGATTTTCGCGCTGGCGGGCGGCTCAATGCGGAAACGCTTGCGGTCGATGACATGAGCGGTGCCGAATGGGCGGCAGCGGCATGGTCAGAACTGGCGGCAATGGACAATGTGCGCGTCATGCCCCGCACGACGATTTACGGGGCTTTCGATCACGGCATCTACGGTGCCGTCGAACGCAGGACCGATCATCTGCCTGACAGCAACGGCAAACCCCGCCAGGTCCTGTGGCGCATCTACACAAAACAGGCCATTCTTTGTGCGGGAGCAACCGAGCGGCCGATGGCCTTTGGCAACAACGATCGCCCTGGCATCATGCTCGGTGGAAGCGTGCGCGCCTATGCAAACCGCTGGGGCGCAATTCCCGGAAAAAAGGTCGCCGTGTTCACCAACAACGACGATGGCTGGCGGACGGTCAGCGACCTCGTCAGTCACGGCATTGAGGTCAGTGCGGTGATTGATACACGCGAAAAACAGCCTCTCGACGCGCCGACCGGAACAATGATTGCCATGGGCAGCGGCGTCGCCGATACCACCGGCCGTCACGGCCTGAAGTCCATAGAATTGTCAAACGGCCAAAGTATCGACTGCGATTGTCTGGCCGTTTGCGGCGGTTGGAACCCAAATGTGCACCTGACCTGTCATCAGCGCGGCCGGCCGCAATGGAAGGAAGATATTGCGGCGTTCGTCCCCGGCGCTGCGCTTCCTGTCGGGATGCGCGTTGCAGGCGCTGCGAACGGTGCCCTCACCCTTTCAGCAGCGCTCAGGCAAGGACATGAGACGGCTAACAGCATCGTGACCGATCTCGGATTCAAGGCTGCCGGAAGCCCCGCACCACGTGCGGAGGACGAGGCAGCAGGCATAACGGCGTTCTGGCATGTCGAACAATCGGAAGCGCGAGCCTGGATCGACCTTCAGAACGATGTGACGGTCAAAGATTTGAAACTATCGCATCAGGAGGGCTTTCGTTCGGTCGAACACCTGAAGCGCTACACGACACTTGGCATGGCAACCGATCAGGGCAAGACAGCCAATGTGCTGGGCCTTGCAATGATGGCGCAGGTGAGTGGCAGATCGATTGCTGAAACCGGAACCACCATCTTCAGACCGCCTTACACGCCCGTTCCGATCGCCGCCTTTGCGGGGCGTTCGCGCCGCAAGCATTTTCGCCCGACACGGCTTACGCCCAGTCACGAATGGGCCACACGCCAGGGCGCCGTGTTCGTCGAAGCCGGTCAGTGGCTGCGCGCCCAGTGGTTTGCGGAGGACGGAGAGACTCACTGGCGTCAGAGTGTTGACCGCGAAGCCGAACAGGTACGCCGCTCGGTTGGGATATGCGATGTCACCACTCTTGGCAAAATCGATATTCAAGGCCGCGATGCGGCAGCATTTCTGAACCGGGTCTACGCGAACGGCTTTGCCCAGCTTCCGGTCGGCAAGACGCGCTACGGGATCATGCTGCGCGAGGACGGTATTGTCGCCGATGATGGGACAACCGCCCGTCTTTCTGAAACGCACTTTGTGATGACAACCACAACCGCCAATGCTGTACCGATGTTCCGCCATCTAGAGTTCTGCCGACAATGCCTCTGGCCGGGAATGGATGTTCATCTTATTTCGGTGACGGAACAGTGGGCGCAGTTTGCCGTCGCGGGGCCAAGGTCGCGTGATCTCCTTCGTAAGGTGGTCGACGCGCAGTTCGATCTGGCGAACGACGCCTTCCCGTTCATGGCGTGCGGCAAAGTCTCCGTCTGCGGTGGCACACCCGCGCGCCTGTTCCGCATTTCTTTTTCCGGCGAACTTGCCTATGAGATCGCCGTTCCCGCACGTTACGGAGATGCAATGATCAAAGCCCTGATGCTAGCCGGCGAAGAGCTTGACGTGGTCGCTTACGGCACGGAGGCGCTGAGTGTGCTTCGTATCGAAAAGGGTCATGTAGCCGGCAATGAACTTTGTGGCCAGACGACCGCGCGCGATCTCGGCCTTGGTCGCATGGTGTCGAAGAAGAAGGATTCGATCGGCAACGTTTTGTCAGAGCGCGACGCTTTGAACCGGGAAGACGGATTGGCTTTAGTCGGCTTTTCACCGGTCGAACGGGAGACGGAATTGAAGGCTGGGGCGCACTTCGTGACCAAGGGCAAATCGCCAACGACGGAAAATGACGAAGGTTGGATGACATCGGTCGCCTACTCACCGTCGCTCGGTCATTCCATTGGGCTCGGCTTCATCAGGCGTGGTCATGAGCGCATCGGCGAGATCGTCGAGGCGGCAGATCCGCTGCGCGGTTCGAGCACGGATGTCGAAATCGTCTCGCCTCACTTTGTTGATCCGGGCGGGGAGCGTCAGCGTGTCTGATCCTGTCCTGCAACCGCGGCAGCCACTCGACGGCTTCGAAAGGAAAATCGGCGAGTTGCGTGTTGCCGAACTGACCGGAATTGCATTGGTTTCCATTGCAACACCACTCGGCGGTGAAACGAAGCTCGCGGATGCCGTGGCAAATGCCTACAAAGCGCAGATACCTGCTGTCGGCCAGTCAACGGTTGCCGATTTGGACAACACGCGCTTTCTGGGGCTACAGCCGGGCCAGATCATCGCCATGTTCACCTATGAAAACGACCGGGCCGTCGATACTGTTGAAGCGAGACTGGGCGATACGGGCTACTACACAGACCAATCAGACGCATGGGTTGTCCTCGAAATCTCGGGACCGGGCACTGTCATGGCCCTCGAACGCATATGCCCCATTGATCTCCATCCAGACGCCTTTCCCGCAGGCGCAGCCACCCGGACAGCGATGGAACATATTGGTGCAGTGATCATCCGCACTGAAGACGATTCCTTTTTGCTCATGTCCGCGCGCTCTTCGGCAAGATCTTTCCTAGACGCGGTCATTGCTTCGCTTGAGAACATTCAGTAACGCCGACTCCGCAACAAAAGAGAGCGACGCAGCTGCATTTTGCGTTTCGTAACGCCACCAAGCTTGAAAACATGGCAATATGAAATAGAGTCCGGATCAGATTGAATTCCGGATATCGTCTTTGATGAATACCGCTCTATTCCGGCCAGATGGCCAGTCGAAATCAGTGCCGACGAGTGATGAGACAATTTGCTCTATCGATACGGTATCGAAGACCTACGATGGTGGACATACGGCGCTTGATGCGGTTTCGCTGCACATCAGGAAGGGAGAAATCCTCGCACTTCTCGGTCCGAATGGCGCCGGCAAGACGACACTGATCTCTATCATTTGCGGTATTTCCAAAGCGAGCAGCGGCAGTATCCGCGTGGGCGGCTTCGATGTTGAACGCGATTACAGGAAGAGCCGAAGCCTTATTGGCCTCGTACCCCAGGAAATATCCCTAGAACCGTTCGAGACCGTAACGAAGACTGTCAATCTGTCGCGCGGCCTTTTCGGCAAGCCGAAAGACTCCGACTATGTTAGCAATGTGTTGAAGCGCCTGTCGCTATGGGACAAACGCGACGACCAAATTGTGACACTTTCGGGTGGGATGAAGCGCCGGGTTCTGATTGCCAAGGCCCTGTCACACGAGCCGCGCGTGCTGTTTCTCGATGAGCCAACGGCGGGTGTTGATGTCGAGTTGCGTAAGGATATGTGGGACATCGTACGCTCCCTCCAGGCCGATGGCGTTACCATCATTCTGACCACCCACTATATCGAGGAAGCTGAGTCCATAGCCGATCGCATCGGCATAATCGACAACGGCAAGATCCTGCTTGTTGAGGACAAGGTCAAACTCATGCAGCGTTTGGGGACAAAGCAGATCCGGATCGAGTTGCAATCACCCCTGCAGTCCATTCCCGAGTCACTGTCGCGATACGAGCTCGAAATTGACAAGGCCGGCAATGCGCTGATCTACACCTACGATCCGGCGGGCGGGCGCACGGGCATTACCTCCCTTTTCAGCGATCTGAAGTCGGCCGGTCTTGTGCTGTGTGACGTGCAAACCTACGAAAGCTCGCTTGAAGAAATATTTGTCAATCTGATCAAGGCCCAAACATGAACCTTCACGCCGTCAAGGCGATCTACGTCTTTGAAATGTCACGCACATTCAGGACGCTGCTGCAGAGTGTGGTTTCGCCGGTTCTGTCGACCTCTCTCTATTTTGTCGTTTTCGGCGCTGCAATTGGCTCTCAATTCTCGGAGATTCAGGGGGTTGGTTACGGCACCTTCATCGTGCCAGGCCTGATCATGCTCACAGTGCTCACGCAGAGTGTTTCAAACGCCTCGTTCGGCATCTATTTCCCCAAATTCATCGGCACGATCCAGGAAGTGCTGTCGGCACCGATTTCCGGCTTTGAGATCGTTCTCGGGTATGTGGGTGCCGCCGCCACCAAATCCTGTGTTATCGGGCTTATTATCCTGGCGACCGCCAACCTTTTCGTACCGCTGCGGATTGATCATCCCGTCTGGATGTTCGGTTTTCTTGTTCTGACCTGTGTGTCGTTCTCTCTTTTCGGCTTTATCATCGGAATTTGGGCGAAGAATTTTGAGCAGCTCCAACTGGTTCCGCTGCTTATCATTACGCCCTTGGTTTTTCTTGGTGGCAGCTTTTACTCAATATCGATGCTGCCGCCGCTCTGGCAAACCATCACCCTGTTCAATCCGGTCGTCTATCTGATCTCCGGCTTCCGGTGGAGCTTCTTCAGCAGAGGCGATGTCAGCATTTTTGTCAGTCTTGGCATGGTGATCCTCTTCCTGGCGATTTGTCTCTCGATCATTATGTGGATCTTCAGAACGGGCTACCGCATCCGCAATTGACGTTCCTTGAGCGTCCCGTTGAGCCTGCCGAAAGTTAAACCGAACCAGGCTTCTCCCTCGACGCAAGCGAACGGGCATCCTGACAGGTCAGGCAAAGCTTGAGCCACTGTCGATTGGCGCGAATGCCTCCACTGGCGCCGCCACATTGTGCAATTCGAATGCGCCAAGCGAACGCATTTTGTCCCGGCTGCCCTGTGCAAACGCGTCTGTTGTCAGCACCGCGTGGTCGAGTTTCTTTCCAAGTTCGCCAAGTCTTGCGGCAACGTTTGCAGCAGATCCGATCACCGTGAAGTCCAGTCGCTCCTGCGATCCCACATTGCCGTAGGTGACGTTGCCGAACGCCAGACCGGAAACGCAACGAACCGGGACATCACCGCCGGTTTCTACATTGATTTCCCGGTCAATATCGAGCGCAGCTTCGAGCGCCTGCCTGCAGGCATGGAGCGGATCGTCACCAGTCGGAAAGATCGCCAACACCGCGTCGCCGATAAATTTGAGAACTTCGCCTCCATGCTCATGTACGATGCCAGTCGCGGTATCGAAAAAACGGTTCAACGCGGCAAGATAGTCGTCGCGACCAAGCTGATGCTGAAGCCGAGTGGAGCCGCGAAGATCGCAGAACAGGATCGCCGCATCGATGCGGTCACCGTCACCACGTCTGATTTCGCCGCCCAGCACACGCGCACCTGTCCGCTTTCCTAGATAAGTTTCCAGCAGCGAAGACGCATTCTCCCGCAGCGTGAAGACCTCGTATAACCGGCTGATGACGGTCGAACATTCGAAAACGAGCCCCAGGTTCGACGTGGTAAATCCGTCCGGATGATCACAGGCCAGTGCCAGGACGTTTATCTGACCGTTGGAGAACCTCAGCGGCATCGCGACATAGTCGGTTGCGCCATCTGCCTTCAGTTCGTCCATGATCGGAAAGGAAAACTCGGCGTCTTCAACAAGAAGATTCTGCCGCACACCGCCCAGCCCATTGGTAACATGCCGCATAGGGCTGTTGTTGAACGCCGCGCTGTCCAGGATGTCATAGGAAGGCGTATAGGTCTTCACGCCGTCTTTCTTGGTCCAGACATAGTTTCGCCCGGCGATCATTGGATGGAGAGACCAGATCAAGACGCTCATCCGCGAGACGGCGATACCGTCCTCGTTGAATTTCCTGGCAATGGCCTCCGTCAACTCCTCGGGTGAAGAGCAAAGCGATGCTTCCAGCATGATCCAGTCGATCGTTGGGCCAGAGATATTGCCGTGTTCTTCGCGGGTTTTCGCTTCCTGTTCATAGGACACGCCATCGAGTATGTGCGGCATGAAGCCAACATAACCCTCGACTTCCATGGCTTCGGGTAGTGCATTCATATAGGCCCATGCAGCATTTTCGAAAACCCGACCGTCGGTTTCGACATCCCAATAGCTGGCAGTGCCCTTGAAGGGACAGAAGGTCCGGTGCCCGCTCGAACGCAGCAGCCGGGCTCTCACGTCCTTACGCGGGAAATAGACCACGGGAGGCAGACGCGTTTCATGCATGATCTTGGCATTGGCACTGGAGGCGAGGACAGATTCGCCGTGTGTCGCAACGGTTTGACCGCTCAGTTTTTCGACTGCAAGCCGATAGCCGACCGTCGGATTGTCCAATTGAACATTCATCAACTAAAGATGGCTCTTGCCACCGGGATTTCCAAGAGCGCCGCATGATCGGGCCACTCCCGACCTTCTCAAAAGGGCGCAATCTGCTGGACGCGTGGTGCATCCGGCGCAGCTGGATCAATCCAGCGCTTGGTCATGTCGGCAAGCACTCCATTGTCCTTCTGTAGCCCCATCCAGTAGTTGAGGTAGTCCGCAAGTCCGCCTGAATCGGGCGGCATCAGATAGGCAAACAGGAACCGAATGGCCGTGTCGCGAGGGACGACCGAGGTGTAGCCGGGATGAGAGATCGCCCATGCCCTTGCCTGTTCGAGCGTCCAGATTGCAGCGTTTACGTCTCGATCGCTTTCCAGACCGTTGTAGTCGGGCAGTATCTTCAGCTTGGCGTTCGGAAAGCTTCGCCTTGCCTGCGGGATCAACACCGGGTCGTCGAAGACCGCAATGGTCAGGTTCTCGGTGTTATTGATCTGATCGCGCGAGGAAAAGTTGTCGACCTGATCCGTTCGCACGATCAGTGCAAGCGGGTTTTCGTAGTAGGGATCGCTCACAGTCACAGTCTCGAGCCTGCGATGTGTGATGTACAGACCGCCGATTGCTATGTCGAAACTGTTGTCGGCGAGGTCTTGCGTAAGCGATTGCCAGGAAAACGGAATGAAGGTCAGTTCCACATTCATGCTCTGGGCGAAACGGTACATCATTTCCACATCGTAGCCGACAAGATTCCCGTCATTGTTTTCATAGCTGAAAGGCATGACGTTCGGATTGACACCGACCCGCAACACGCCATTCGATTGAATGCGGCTGAGAACGTCTGTGTCCTGCGTCGTGCCTGCGCTACCGTTGCTTTGGGTCTGTTTCTGGTTCTGCGACGCCGCATGGTCGGCGGCAGGGAGCGGGCCAATCCGTGCCGCCTGATTCGCATCGCTGAAAGCCTGCAATTGATTGGGCAAGCCCATTGACAGGTAGTTTGTTTCAGAATGGAGCTGAATATGCGTTCCGCCCAGTCGACCCAGTGACCAGATGCCCGACAGGCAGATAACAGCCACCGTCACGGTCAACAGGAACCTTTTGATATCAAACCGGATTCGTCCGTAGAAGGCAAAGGTGACGAGAATTGTGACGAATGCGAATCCGGAGACAGACGCAAGCACCTGGCCGTACCGGGTGATTGTCATCGCCTCGACATAAAGGGTTGTCGTCTCGCTTGGCATGTTGAGCCAGTTCGACATGAATGTGACGGCGCCGATCGATGAGGTTGGCGATCCGATACCAGACAGCAATGTCACAAAAGGCAGTTCGAGCAGTTCGAAACCACGTAGCGGGATAAAGAAGTAGTACGAAGCGTAGAGCAGAAAGGCCAGGATAAAGAAATTGCCGACCTGCGCGAGCGGATAGCTGATAGAAAGCGTGGTCTGGATGACTTCGCGCTGCTCGCTTTCATCGTCGTTTTCGCTGTATTTGGCAGCAAACTTCTGCGCTGCCTGCTGGATCATCGGCAGCGACACGACGGACAGGGATGTGACGAAAGAGATCAGGAAAGCCTCTTTCAGTTCCGTCATGATTTCCCAATAGCGCATGGGCAAGAACGCCGTCAGCATCATTGGAAGAATCCACAACGCCAGCACCAGAGCCGAAAGCGTTACGACAACGATGTAGATGCCCATCGCCGCATAGCCGTCCGGATCCATCGTGCCGACGGTTTCGGCAAACAGCCCGCAGACACCGATAGGTGCGAGGAAAACGATCCAACCCCAGATCCTGACGCATGCGATACGAATGGCCGATAGCATGTTCAGGAGTTCGGTCGGTTTTTCGCTTCGCTGCAGCGCAATCCCGAAAATCAGCCCTACAAGCACGATAGAGGGAATGTAGTTGTCAGTCAGGGCCTGAAAGACGTTGTCCGGAACCAGCAAATCGATAAGCGAAGAGCGCTGTCCGGTTATGTCTTCGGGTACGTCGGTAAAGTTGACGACAGCCGCCTGCTGCACGAGCGGGACGGTTGAGGCAATGAAAATGATGACCAGGAAACCGATTGCCCACAGCGCGATGTAGATTGCCCAGCTTTTCTTGAACAGCTTTATGGCATCCGCAGGCGCGAGTTGCCCGAGGCCAAGCACGAGAGATGAGATGAGATAGGGAAGCACGACCACTTCCATCAGGCGGATATAGACATTGCCGACCGGTGCAATGATACTGGTCAAATACGGGCTCATCAGACCGATCAACACACCAAGCACGCCACCAAGTAAAACCAGCAATGGCAGACGGGCGCTAGTCAATTGATCTTTCCTCTTGCGCAACAACATTTATCAGCGCATCCAATGCACCACGCATCGTGGAAACATCAATACATTGTAACCGCACCGAAAGACTAGAATTTTTCGCAAGAGAGACTTCTCTTCAAAAAAAACAACGCCATCATAGTAAATGCGGCGGTGAGATTGCAATTTCGACTCAACGGTTGCGGCGCACCCCTGAAACCTCGGCCAGGACTACATTCGCGGCATCCAGCACGTTGGATCCGGGACCAAAAATCGCCGTCACGCCTGCTTCGCTCAGAAAATCATAGTCCTGCTCCGGGATAACCCCGCCGCAAATCACAATAATATCATCGCGCCCCGATGCTTTGAGATGCTCTATCAACTCTGGAACTAGCGTCCGGTGTCCGGCGGCAAGCGACGATACGCCTACAACATCCACATCATGTTCTATGGCTCTGGCGGCAACCTCGCGGGGCGTTTCGAACATGTCAGAAATTTCGACATCGAAACCCATATCTGAAAAGGCGGTCGCAATGACCTTGGCGCCGCGGTCATGACCGTCCTGCCCCATCTTGGCAACCAGGATTCTGGGCTCGCGCTCACGTTCGAGATGGTAATCCGCGATCTTCTGCTGGATCAACTGATACTGTGCATCGTCCTTGTACGCATCGCTGTAGACACCTGAGATCACACGAGTCGTTGCCTTGTGACGATCAAACGCCTTCTCCATCGCATCGGAAATCTCGCCGAGGCTGGCACGCGCGCGGGCCGTTTCCACGGCGGCCTCCAACAGATTGCCGGAGCCTGACTCGGCAACGTCAGACAGGTTTTTCAAAGCCGCTTCGCACGCGGCCTGATCGCGCGTGCCGCGAATGTTTTGGAGCCGGGCGATCTGCGCTTCGCGGACCTTGTCGTTGTCGATTTCGAGAATATCGACATTCGGCTCGTCCTCGAGACGGTAGCGGTTGACGCCGACAATAACGTCTTCGCCCTTGTCGACGCGCGCCTGCCGCTTTGCTGCCGCTTCTTCGATGCGCATCTTCGGCAGACCCTGCTCGACGGCCTTCGTCATCCCGCCTAGGCTTTCGACTTCCTCGATCATGCGCCAGGCTTCATCCGCAAGTTCCTTGGTCAATGCCTCGACATAGTAGGATCCGCCAAGGGGGTCGACCACATTGGTAACGCCGGTCTCATGCTGCAGGATCAACTGCGTGTTGCGCGCGATACGGGCCGAGAACTCGGTCGGCAGAGCAAGCGCCTCATCGAATGAATTGGTGTGCAGTGACTGCGTACCGCCGAGCACCGCCGCCATAGCCTCGAACGCGGTGCGCACAACATTGTTGTAGGGATCCTGCTCCGTCAGCGAAACACCGGACGTCTGACAATGGGTTCGCAGCATTTTGGATCGCTCGGACTGAGCGCCGAAATCGGTCATGATGCGGGCCCAGAGCTGGCGTGCCGCACGCAACTTTGCCGCTTCCATGAAAAAATTCATGCCGATGCAGAAAAAGAAAGAGAGCCGACCCGCAAATGCGTCCACATCGAGCCCCTTGCTCATCGCCGCGCGGACGTACTCCATACCGTCGGCGAGCGTATAGGCAAGCTCCTGAGCCAGCGTGGCACCGGCTTCCTGCATGTGATAGCCGGAAATCGAAATCGAGTTGAATTTCGGCATGTCGCGCGCCGTGTAGGCAATGATGTCGGCAACGATGCGCATCGAGGCTTCTGGCGGATAGATATAGGTGTTGCGCACCATGAACTCCTTCAGAATATCGTTCTGAATCGTTCCGGAAAGCTCTGAACGGTCAACGCCCTGCTCTTCGCCTGCGACAATGAACATGGCCAAAACGGGGATAACCGCGCCGTTCATGGTCATTGATACCGACATCTGATCGAGTGGAATACCGGCGAAAAGGATCTTCATGTCCTCAACGGAGTCGATTGCGACACCAGCCTTGCCAACATCACCGACCACGCGCGGATGGTCGGAATCGTACCCACGGTGTGTCGGAAGATCGAATGCCACCGACAAGCCCTTCTGACCGCCGGCAAGGTTCTTGCGATAGAACGCGTTCGACTCTTCTGCGGTGGAAAATCCCGCATATTGGCGGATCGTCCATGGCCGGCCGGCATACATCGTTGCCTTAATGCCGCGCGTGAACGGGGCAAATCCCGGCAGATTTTCAGCCGCCTCTTTCGGAACATCTTCGCTGCCGTAAAGCGGCTTGATCGTAATGCCCTCAGGCGTGTCCCAGTTCAATGAAGAGGGATCGCTGCCTTTCATCTCTTTGGCGGCAAGATCTTCCCAGTCGCGTCTTGTCTTCATTGCTGTTCGGTCCTCATGGCATGCGCTTTCCAAGGCTGGCCTCAAGAATAGCGTACCAATCGCGGCGATTCATCTTTATTTCGAAGGCGCCGGCGGCAGCGGAGATGCGATCCGGCGTCTGCGTTCCAAGGATTGGAATGATACCTGCCGGATGCGCAAGCAGCCATGCAAGCGCGACACACTCTCGCTTCGCATCGTTTTCGGCAGCAATGCGGTCGAGCGCAAGGGTTACATCATTCACCCGGTCTGCCTGCGTTTCATGACCGGCAGTAAGCACGCCGCCCGCCAGGGGCGACCATGCCATTGGCAGCAGTTGTTCGGCCTGTGCATTGTCCAGCGTACCGTCAAACAAGGCACCGGTATAAAGCGCGGAGATTTCAGGCTGCGTGACTGCCAGCGGCCGGTCCACAAACCGCTGCAGTGCCCGCGTCTGCTCCACCGAGTAGTTTGAAACCCCAACAGCGCGCACCTTGCCGCTTTCAAGAAGCGTGTTCAGTGCATCGGCCACTTCGCCATGCCCTGCCAGTACATCCGGTCTGTGAATGAGAAAGATGTCGATCTGCTCACACTTCATGCGTTTGAGGGAAGCATCGCATGATGCCAGCAGATGTGCCTTCGTCGAATCATAGGGTATCGGCCGGACAATGCCGCCTTTCGTGACAAGCATGACGTCGTCGCGCAGCGAGGGCCGTTCCGTGAACAGCTTGCCGAGCATCGTCTCGGCCTCGCCGTCACCATAAACCGCCGCCGTGTCAATCACATTGGCGCCGATCGCCAAAGCCGCATCGATTTTGCGTGCCAGATCGCTTTGCGCCGTTCCCGGCAATCGCCAGCAGCCATATGAAAGCCGCCCGATTGACCGGTCCAGAAACGAATCCGTTCGCGCAATTGCCAGCGGCTCCGCGTCCGGCATCATGTTTCAAACTCCATGATAACATCATCAACTGCGAGACTGTCGCCAACTTCGACCTGGATCTTCGACACCTTCGCAGGGCGTTCCGCGCGCAGCACGTTTTCCATCTTCATGGCTTCAACGATCGCGAGCGACTGTCCCTCTTCCACCTGCGCACCTTCTTCAACTTGCAATGCCACGACAAGCCCCGGCATCGGACAAAGCAACATGTTGGAGGTATCGGGAGGCGGTTTGTCGGGCATTAGGTCGGCAAGCTCTGCGACCCGGTCAGACAGAACCTGCACCACCAGATCTATACCGCGGTGGCGCAACCGATAGCCACCAGGCGCGGTATCGACTTTGAACGCCAACATCCGTTTGTCGACAACCAGTTGCGCGAGCGTCGCACCGGGCTGCCAGTCTGTCGTTACGTGCACCGGCTGCCTGTCTCCAATGGTAACAAGGCGCCCATTTTCCTCTTCGGCAATGATCGCACGCCTATTTGTCCGATCGATCCGGACCGTTTTTCCCGCCGGATTTTTGCCATCTGAAAATCGATAACCATGCGCTTTTGCGCGAAGTGTGCATTCGATATCGTCCAGAACAGCCGCGACCGCTGCGAAACGCGCGGAGAGCTCGTTGTCTGCCTCGACACCGCGAAAGCCGTCGGGATACTCCTCCGCGATGAAAGCAGTGGTAATGTTGCCTGTCCGAAAACGGTCGTGGTCCATAACAGCGGCAAGGAACGGAACATTGTGGCCGATCCCTTCGACCTCGAATTGATCCAGTGCGTCCGCCATCTTGCCAATTGCCGCAGCACGATCCGGTGCCCAGGTGCACAGCTTGGCAATCATTGGATCGTAGTACATCGAAATCTCGCCACCTTCGAAAACGCCGGTATCGTTTCGAACGATATTGCCGTCTGAATCGGTTCCTTCATCAGGCGGCCGGTAGCGGGTCAACCGTCCGATCGAGGGCAGGAAATTACGGTAGGGATCTTCCGCATACAGCCTGCTTTCAACGGCCCAGCCGTTCAAACTGATATCCGATTGCTTCAAGGACAAAGGCTCACCCGCCGCCACTCGGATCATATGCTCGACGAGGTCTACTCCGGTAATCAGTTCGGTTACCGGGTGCTCGACTTGCAGGCGCGTGTTCATTTCAAGGAAGTAGAACTTGCGGTCCTTGTCGACAATGAACTCGACTGTTCCAGCACTCGCATAATCGACCGCCTTCGCCAGAGCGACGGCCTGTTTGCCCATCGCTTCGCGGGTTGCTTCATCAAGAAAAGGTGACGGCGCCTCCTCGATGACCTTCTGGTTCCGCCGCTGTATCGAACATTCGCGCTCGCCCAAATAGATGCATTCGCCCATGCTGTCGGCGAGCACCTGTATCTCGATATGGCGCGGCTCTGTCACGAATTTTTCGATGAAAATCCGGTCATCGCCAAAACTTGAAGCCGCTTCAGACTTTGAGCGCTCGAAGCCTTCGCGCGCCTCATCATCATTCCATGCGATACGCATACCTTTGCCGCCACCGCCGGCACTTGCCTTGATCATCACCGGGTAGCTGATTTCCGTCGCGATGCGCACCGCATGGTCGGCATCGTCAATCAGGCCCATAACACCTGGAACCGTCGAGACGCCGGCTTCCGCGGCGATCTTCTTGGACGTTATCTTGTCGCCCATCGCTTCTATTGCGCCGGTAGGCGGCCCAATAAACGCGATCCCTTCCGCCGCAAGCCGTTCGGCGAATTCCGCCCTCTCCGAAAGAAATCCGTAACCGGGGTGAACTGCCTGTGCGCCCGTCTGCCGGCATGCATCGATGATCTTGTCGATAACAAGGTAGCTTTCCGCAGCCGCCGGAGGTCCGATAAAAACTGCCTCATCGGCCATCTCCACATGCAGGGCGTTGCGGTCGGCTTCGGAGTAAACCGCTACAGTGGCAATGCCCATGCGCTTTGCGGTCTTGAACACCCGGCAGGCGATCTCGCCGCGGTTGGCCACAAGGATTTTATTGAACATTGTGCGGCCTCTACAGCGGAATGTTGCCGTGCTTTTTGAAGGGTCCGGCAACCTGCTTCGTCTTCAAGAGTTCGAAAGAGCGCGCGACCCGGCGCCTTGTCGAATGCGGCATGATAACCTCGTCGATGAAGCCGCGCTGCGCAGCAACAAACGGGTTGGCGAAACGGTCCTCGTAATCCTGGGTGCGCTGAGCGATTTTCTCGGGATCGTTCAGCTCTGATCGGTAAAGGATCTCCGTTGCACCCTTGGCGCCCATCACCGCAATCTCGGCCGTCGGCCACGCATAGTTGACATCGGCTCGGATATGTTTCGATGCCATCACGTCGTAAGCGCCGCCATAGGCCTTGCGGGTAATGACGGTGACCTTTGGCACCGTCGCTTCGGCGTAAGCAAAGAGCAGCTTTGCGCCGTTCTTGATAATTCCGCCATACTCCTGCGCCGTTCCCGGCAGAAACCCGGGCACATCGACAAGCGTCAGGATTGGAATGTTGAAGGCATCGCAAAACCGTACGAAACGCCCGGCCTTCTTGGCGCTGTCGATATCCAGACAGCCCGCCAGCACCATCGGTTGGTTGGCGACAACCCCGACGGTCGAACCGTTCATACGGATAAATCCGCACAGGATATTGCCCGCAAATTCCTGCTGAATTTCGAATAACGTGCCCTCGTCTGCAACCTTCAGGATCACCTCGTGCATATCGTAGGGCTTGTTCGGATTGTCCGGAACCAGCGTATCGAGGCTCATTTCCGTTCTGTCGAGCGCGTCGACACTCGCCTGTACGGGCGGCTGCTCTCGGTTTGAAAGAGGCAAAAAATCGTACATGCGCCGCACTTCCAGCAGCGCTTCCACATCGTTTTCGAAAGCAGCATCCGCGACGGATGATTTCTTTGTGTGGGTCGAGGCACCGCCCAGCTCTTCGGCCGAAACGATCTCATTGGTCACGGTCTTGACGACATCGGGGCCGGTCACGAACATGTAGCTCGTGTCTTTGACCATAAAGATGAAATCCGTCATTGCGGGCGAATAAACCGCGCCACCGGCGCATGGGCCCATGATAACGGAGATCTGCGGAATGACGCCGGACGCCTGCACATTGCGCCAGAACACCTCGGCATAGCCGCCAAGTGAAGCAACACCTTCCTGGATGCGCGCGCCGCCGGAGTCGTTGAGACCGATCAGCGGCACGCCGTTCTGCATGGCAAGATCCATGACCTTGCAGATTTTTTCCGCATGGGTCTCAGACAGCGAGCCGCCGAAGACAGTGAAGTCCTGGCTGAACACGTAGGCCGGTCGCCCGTTGATCGTGCCCCAGCCCGTAACGACACCATCGCCGGCAATCTGTTGATCCTGCATGCCGAAATCGGCGCATCGATGCGCCTTGTACATGTCGTACTCTTCAAACGATCCCTCGTCGAGAAGCACGTCCAGCCGTTCGCGGGCGGTTAACTTGCCCTTGGCATGCTGGGCATCGATGCGCCGCTGACCGCCGCCGAGATGCGCTTCCCGGCGCTTTTCTTCAAGCTGCTCAAGAATCTCGCGCATCAAGAACCTTCCCGTTGCCGCATGAAGCGCCAGACGGTGGGGAAAACAAGTGCGACAAGTGCGGCCTTGGTGAGGTCGCCGAGGACAAAGGGGTACATGCCCCAGGCGAGAACCGGCTTGTCCCAGCCGACGAGGGTTCCAAGCCATAGGATTCCGGGGATGTAGATGACTGCAGAACCGGCCAGTGCCGCAATAAACGCGTAGAATATGTTGCGATCCCAACCGCGCTGTGCCAGCCATCCGACCAAGGCTGCGACCAAAATGAAGCCAGCAAGAAATCCGCCTGTCGGTCCCATCATATAAGTAATGCCGATGCCTTTTTCGGGCGTACCCGAAAACACTGGCAGACCCGCAGCACCCTGCGCGAGAAAAACCAAAACAGCCATGACGGCGAGACGCGGACCGAGTGCAAAGGAGAGACCGATAATGACAAGCGTCTGCAAGGTCATCGGAACAGGATAGAACGGCACGGAAATCTTCGACGACAGTGCGATAAGAATAGATGCGGCGATGACGACAAGCATATCGCGAAGCATCGAATTGGACTGACGATCGGTCATGGTTGCGTAAAGTGTCATGGCGTGCCTCTTCTTGATGCGACGTTTTTGAAAAGTGAGGTCAGTCTAGCGCGCTGACCCGATTGAAAAAAGGTTTGAAACAGCGGTGCTTTAGAGCAAGTCAGGCTTAGATTGGATCATTTGACCGAGGCGATTTTGGTCGCTGACAAGGCGGGTTGCGCGCCGTGGTGCCAACCCACCACAAGCGTGAGCCAACGCAGTCAGAGGGCAAAATCGCCCGGCCCGTTTACCGATTTTTTTCAACAGCCTCTTCCTTTCAAGGGTGGCGGAGTATCGGCCCATCGGCGTCGTTGCGCCGCTTGCCCGATG
>JBCCOK010000057.1:0-31311 GCA_039025395.1 Pseudomonadota bacterium | reverse complement strand
GGCCTATCAGTCGCCGGAAGAATTCGAAGCCCGTTCACTGGAAGCAACTGTGAGGTTGAACCCTGTGGCCCAACTGAACTGTCACCAATTTACGTGACTCAAAAAAGGGGTTCAGTCCATTTTGTACCGGACACATGGGTAACACTTTTGGTCATTTGGCCGGAGGTGTTGATGCCGTGGAGAGACATATGTGTCATGGAGGAACGTCTTCGTTTTGTTGCCCGCCGTCTGGAGGGCGAATGCATGAGCGATCTGTGCCGTGAGTTCGGGATTTCACGCAAGACCGGCTACAAGATCTTCAATCGTTACAAGGAGCGCGGCCTGGGAGCGCTGTGCGACCGTTCGCGCCGTCCGGTGCGCTATGCCAATCAATTACCCGAGGCGATCGAGCCTATATTCTAAGATATCCAGCATGGTGGGCTTTTGGAATAGCACAAAAACGCAACCAAAACTCATCCGCAGCACAGTTACAGAGCATTCACCAATACAGGGTCAATTGCCACGTTAGGGTTTTCAGTTTGCGGTAATCTTCATCGATTGAAAATGCAGGTGGTTCAATAAAGTTAAGCGCCTCGGGACTGCGTATGTTGTCAGCCGCAGCTAACCATGGCGACCAGCGAAGCGCTGCTGAGCAGGAAACTTCGCGTAATAGATCTATCGATCAATGAATTACTTCCCGCCCCCATCACAAAAGAAATATAAATCGTCCCCTGTCACAGTTTTCATGTCCCAGACAGGCAATCGGCATTACTAGGTAACTCAATCTCTTTGATTTAATTCTAGCTTGGCACTTGCGGGGGCGAAATCTGTTCAATTTCTCATTTATGTAGGGTTTGCGTCTCAAAGGCACGTCTGGTCGGCGACCCGTCTCAAAGTTGTTTGTTTTCCATCTCAGTCAGGAAAACACCCCAAAACTCTTCAACAGAGGGAAAACGCAGCAAACCCGCTCCGATTCGCCGCTAAGTTTTGCGAAATTGATCAAGCCAAGCCCTGGTTATGCGGATGAGTTCGGACGGTGCCCCAGTGCCGGATGCCAGTCCGATCGCGAGGCACTCCGAGGGAGAAATACCAAACCGGTCGCGAAAGAGGCGGTTGAAATGTGTCGCATCGCCAAAATGCCAACGCTGTGCAATGGCTGTGACACGGCCCCGTCCCGGCTGTGACTGAGCCAGCTCGAAATAACAACGATCCAGCCGCCGATTGCGAATGTAGCGCAAGATGCCTCCCTCTTCGTCAAAGTGACGGTAGAGGGTTGCGCGCGACACCCCAAACACCGAAGTGATCTTGTCGACATCAAGATCCGGGCGACCGAGATGGATCCCTACAAAGTCGCGCATAAGCAGTGATAACGGCAAGTCATGGTCCTGAGATCTCTTCCCGCTGCCCCCGCGCCTCAACATAAGCCTGCCAAGCAGTTCCAGAAAGGTCTGCACCATGAGGGCCGCATCTTCTTCAGATCCATGTTCCTGTGCGGCCAGCATCTCTGTATGGGCTGCCGCAAGAAGGCGACCGGCCGGTGTGTTGACCTCAAGAGAGGTCAACACTGGTTCGTCGCCGCTCTTATATCCCAGAGCCGCGTGCGGTATAAATATGCCGCGACTTTGACTGCGCTGCTGAATGGTCTGGTAATGCTGCGACATGTCCACGAGGTGGAAACGGGACGGCGTGATATCGAAGTCGGCGTCGGCCACGACACTATGCCCGCCGCCGGTAAAAAAGTGCTCGAATAAGAGAAAGTCAGGATCGATGTCCTTGTGGACGGCAGGGTCGTGAATCAGCATCTGCGCCGGAAAAGCGACCTTTGATGTGAAAAGCGATTGCGACTTGGTGATGTTGATATCTATGTCGATGATAGCGTCTTCTTCCGGCTCACGCGGATACACCTCAAAGAAGGCAGAAGACATATCTCGCCATTGCTCGATATTAATCAGCAAACGGTAGACCCCATCGTGTGTCGGACGCGGATATACGAGCGCAGCAAAATTGAAGTGTCAACGGTACCGCGATATAATCATATGCCAGTGGCCTACCCGGTTTCGATGCCTGCTTCTTCGGGGTTGGAAGCGTAGGATTTTTGGAACCCGACACCTCAATAAACCCCACCTTCCACCGCGCTGCCATGAGTTTGCCAACTTTGCACGGAGCGCCCGCCTTTCAAGTTTCCGCTTCGACGCGGATGCGTCCATAAGTAACGCCAACAGGAATCCCGTCATTCCTCACGTGGGGTATAAGCGCCGCGGAAGCAATGTATTTCAGTACGATAAGAGGCCGAGTGTAATGCAATTGTCGCGAGCGAGAAGCCAAAAAAATCATGAAAATTACGTCAAGGCCCTCCAGATCAAATGATCTTTTTCCTTGTCAATTGACCATCAATGATAAGGACCAATATTCATTGAGGCGCATCAGCTGATCTGAACATAGCAGGTCAGCAATTGGAAAAGTCGGCAGCTCTCGGGATGCATTTGATGGGATCGCGGCATGAGCGAAGCCAACAATGTTCTTCCGGTGTACGAGAAGAAACCAGCCGAACCGGCAGCCAAATATTCCATATCCAGCGGCTTCGTCTGGCTATTGGCGAATCTGACGATTTCCCTCGCCGTCACCTCTTATCAATCCGGCCGCCTCTACCTGCTGGGCCAAAATCCGAAGGGCGGCCTGATGGTCAATGAGCAGTTTTTTCAAAAGGCCATGGGGCTGCACTACCGCGACGATAGGCTTTACATGGCAACGCTCGCAAATATCTACCGGATGAAAAACATCCTGCGCCCGGAGGAGATGATGGACGGGCAGTTTACCGACTGTTTCGTACCGCGCACATCGCATCTGACTGGCACGCTCGCCGACCACGATCTTTAACGGAAGCGGAGTAAACGTCAGTGATACGGATCGGCGGCGTCTCGCAATCCGTCACCCATGAAATTGTAGGCAAGAAACACCAGGATCACCGGCACCACTGGCAGGAGCAGCCAGGGATATAGCACGATCACGTTGATGTTCCGCGCCGTCGCAACCCATCCGCGCGTTCGTCGCCAAAAACACCAAATCGTTGGTTTTTTTTGGTGCTACGCACCACCGCTCCTCACTCCCACTCAATGATCAATTGGCTGGATAAGCTTTTGATTTCATGACGCTTTTATCTGCGACAATTCGCGCGTACCGTCAGAAATACCGTCAATAACTTAAGCCACTGAAACGGCTTGGCAAATCTTCCTCTTTTCACGGAAACTGCGCGAATAACTGGTACATGCAACACTGGCGATCCCGTCAAAAATGACCGACGCCATAACTATCGACCCACAAATCGAGGGTTTTCCTTTCCGCGGAAGGCATCCACACCTACGCGGCAATCCTGTGAGACAAATGCCTTGTCAATCAACAAGAGAGTCTCATCGATCGCTTGGTCCTCCGGCAACTCATATCCGTATCGGAGCGCTGACTTGGCCAGATTTTGGCTGACCGGACCATCTGCAAAACGAGCGGCAATCTCCTTGGCCATTGAAAACACATCGCCTGGCTCAGCAACACGATTGATGAGGCCCCAGTGTAGCGCGGTCATGGCATCGATGGGCTCGCCAAGCAACGTCATCTCCGTCGCACGGCAGTGGCCGATGCGGCGCTGCACGCGGACTGTACCTCCACTACCGGGGAACACTCCCAGTTTGACTTCTGGAAGAGCGAAACGGGCCTGTGGGTCGGCGACGATAAGATCGCAACATACCGCCAGTTCCAGACCGCCGCCGAATGCCACACCGGTCACGGCTGCAACAGTTGGCGTTCGGAAATGCGCGAGACGACTGTACATGACGTTTTCTGCGGTGAGCTTGTGTTTGATCACCGCACCCGGAGCCATATAAGCGTGGAATTCCTTGATGTCCGACCCGGCGCAAAAGGCCTTGTCACCCGCGCCATGCAGAAGCAGCCCTCGGACCGATACGTCGCCGTCCAAATCGGCAAGCGTTTCGTCGAGTTCTGCCGTCATCTCGACGCTGACAAGGTTTAATGGCGGGGCGTTCAGCGTGATAATCGCGAGGCCGTCTTCGCGCTTTACCTGGATCGTATTCATCAGTTTAGTGCCGGCTTGCTTAGAGCGAGAAAGGTTTCTTTCCATCCCATCGGCCCTTGATTGAAAAGACTATCGTCCATGGCGGTGACCTGGCCGGAGACTTCGACCTCGAATCCGATATGATCCAGAACGTCTCGCCGGATGTCTATGCCAGGCGCAACCTCTGTAAGAACAAGCCCGTTGCCGCCCAATCGAAAGACCGCACGGTCGGTGACGTAAGTGATGTCCTGACCACGGGCGACAGCCGCCTGGCCTGAAAATGTGATCTGTTCGACATCCGGCACGAACTTTTTAACCGAACCCTCGCGCACGATCTGCACGCCGCCTGCTTCGGCACGGATATCCAATCCCCCCGTCGTCAGTGTCCCCGAAAACGTTACCTTCTTGGTTCCTTGGGAAATGTTGATGAACCCGCCAGGCCCGGTGATGTGCTTGCCGTAGCGCGAAACATTGACGTTTCCGAAACGATCAACTTCGGCGAAGGAAAGAAAAGCCATGTCGAGGCCGCCCCCATCGTAGAAATCGAACTGGCTCGGCTGTTCGATCATCGCCGAGTAGTTTACCGCGGTACCGAAATCCTTGCCGAGTGCCGGCGCACCACCGAACAACCCCTGCTCCACGGTCAGGCAAATGCGGTCGAGGACGCCCTCTTCGGCAGCGATATTGGTGATCCCAACCGAGACCCCATAGCCTATATTGACGATGGCATCGGGGAAAAGCTCCATTGCTGCCCGGCGTGCGATGATCTTGCGGATATCATGGGGAAGGACCGGGACATCGCGCTCCGGCAAGCGAATCGCGCCCGCATATCCGGGGTTGTAGTCCGTCTGATACGTCTGTTTCTGCTCCGGATCGACGACGATATGGTCGACCAAGACGCCCGGCACCTTCACCGCTTTGGGCGAAAGACTTCCTGCCGCAGCCACACGCTTGACCTGACAGATCACGCGTCCGCCCATGCGGCGCGCCGCGCAAGCCATCGCAAAGACCTCCCCAAATATCGCCTCGTCCTCAAGGGTGATATTTCCCGCCTCATCGGACGTTGAGCCGCGGATGACAGCGATGTCGATCGGAAGAACCGGGTAAAACAAACATTCTTTACCGCCAAGCGTTACAAGCTCAACAAGGTTCTCAGTTGTCCGTTCGTTTTGTTTGCCCCCGCTCTGGCGTGGATCAACAAAGGTTCCAAGGCCGACCTCGGTTACCAAACCGGGACGACCGGCTGCCATTTCGCGCATCAGTTGCGACAGCACGCCTTGCGGAAAAGTGTAGGCTTCGACCTCGTTGGCATTCGCCAGCACCGCGATGGCAGGGCAGTTGTTGAAGCCCGCGCTAATGATCCGGCGCGCCAGCCCAGGCAGCGCAAGGCGGCTGAACCCGGTCGTATCCCAATCCCCCAGCGACACAACGCTTCCGAGGCAAAGATCTGAGGGTGTGCCGGTTTCATGAAAACGTTCTGCCAAAGCGTCGATAATGGCTTCTGGTACAAGATGTCCCGCGCCTGATCCTGAGAAATAAACCGACTGACCCGCTCCGATAATCTCGGCCGCCTCTCTCGCGGTCAGGCTTTTGTCATGGATGTGCATTTTTGCCATAAACCAGCGTCCTCCTGTCGCACACGGCTGGATTCCGGATTTGAGATACGGTATCTCTACAGCATACTGAAGGCCAGCGTGCCGCCAACCCCTGGAGCTGATGATTAAGGATTTGACCAACAGTAACGAAGAAGCGAAAGCAGGCTCGCAGCAAACGCTCGAACTGCACGAGATGCCGGGCCACCTTATCCGTCGACTGCAACAGATCGCCGTATCTATCTGGCTCGATGAAAACGAAAGTTCCACACTGCGCCCCGTCCAATTCGCCGCTTTGACCTCCGTACGCGCCTGTCCGGGGATGGACCAGATGGACCTGTCCCGGTTTATCGGATTCGACCGCAGCACGATCCAGGACGTGGTGATCCGACTTGAGAAACGCGGTCTTGTTCGCCGGGAGGCGGATCCGGCAGATAAGCGGCGTCGCGTATTGTTCATCACAGACAAAGGTGCATCGGCTTTGGACGATCTCGTCGATAGTAACCGGCAGGCACAAGAGCGCATTCTCGCCCCGCTCACGCCCCACGAGCGTGACGTCTTCATGGAAATGATGACCCGATTGGTCCAGGTGAACAACCGGTTCAGCCGGGCGCCGTTTCAGGCGGGGGAAGAGATCGTGAACTAGACGCTTCATCGGTCAGCGTCCACCACCAACATCGACAATCGCTCCGGTTACATAGCTAGCTGCATCCGATAGAAGCCAAAGAATCGCCTCTGCGATTTCTTCAGGCTGTCCGGCGCGTTTCATCGGAATTTGCGGGGCGATCCGTTCGATTCGGTCGCGATCACCGTTGGTTATGAACATCGCCGTATCCGTCAAACCAGGCCGTACTGCATTGACGCGAATGCCTTGCGCTGCCACCTCTGTTGCCAGTCCGCGTGTCATGACTTCGATCGCACCCTTCGTCGCAGCGTAGTGTACATATTCAGATGGCGCACCGAACTTCGCGACGACCGAGGAGACGTTGACGATCGCGCCGCCCGAGCCCCCTGTGGCGGTTGACATGCAGCGAACCGCTTCGCGGGCATAGTGAAAATAGCCGTAGACGTTAGTCTCGAAAACGCGTTCCAAATCGGATGGCTTGAGATCGGCAAAGGCCGTCGACGGTCCGAGTATCCCTGCATTGTTGACCAATGCCGTCACCGGGCCAAGGTCGGCCTCGGCACTTTCAAAAACCTTGATTGCCGATGCCGGATCGGCAACATCGATTTGTTGGATTATGGCCTTCTGTCCTTCGCCGACGACCGCACTGGCCACGCTTTCGGCGGCCCCTTTGTCGGACCGGTAGGTGATACAGACATTGTATCCACGCCCCGCTGCCATCCGCGCTGTCGCCGCACCAATGCCACGCGACGAGCCGGTCACGATCAGCGTACCAGCATGCATCTTCGGCATTTCGAACCCCCGTGATTTTGCGACCAGCGCCTACTGGATCTGCAGATTGACCTTGCGCTGAATAACTAATCAGTATACTGTATTCAGTGTGCTGTAAACAAGGTACCGACCGAGAACAAGTTCGTGAACCTGTCGGTACGGGACCAAAAACAAGCGATAGGGAGGAGCCATGACTGGTCATATCGCATTGAAGGCGGCCGCGATTGCGGTCGGATTGCTGGCCGCGCAGGCCGCTCACGCCGACGCCATCAAGATTGGTGTCATGCTGCCGGTTAGCGGCGGTCTTGCCAAATCGGGGATCGACGCGAAGAACGGCTTCGAACTCTACTGGAACAAGGTCGGAAACGAAGCCGGCGGGCGCGAGGTGGAGATCATCGTCGCCGACACTGTCTGTAACCCCGACAACGCCATCAACGCAGCCCGGCGCTTGGTCTTCAACGATGAGGTCGACTTCCTCGTCGGTCCGCTGTGCGGGCACGAAGGTCCGGCGGTCGCGCAAGTGAGCGAAGAAACCGGCGTCCCGCTTCTTCTGGTGCCCGCGGCGGCGGACAACCAGACAAAATGGAACCGTATTCCAACGGTCATAAGGACGGGCTTTTCGTCAAGCCAGGACGCGCATCCATTCGGCGAATACCTCTACAATGAGCTTGGACTCCGCAACGTGACCTTCCTTGGCCAGGACTATTCCTACGGCCAAGAGAAGACCCTTGGTGCGGTAGAGACCTTCGAGGCCCTCGGCGGAACGGTGGATGAAATCCTGTGGGCACCCTTGTCGACTAACGACTACGCACCGCTATTGGCGTCAATCCCGCCTGGGACAGAGGCCGTTGTGCCTGTTGTTGTAGGGGTACATCGCAACCGGTTCATCGAGACATGGTTCGATTTCGGCTACGACCGCCAGTTCAAGCTCGTCGGGCTTAACCTCCTTCAGGCGGATGCCCTGACGGATATGGACGACCGGGTGGTTGGCCTGATTTCGGTTGCACAGAACTACTCACAAGGCATCGATACACCTGAAAACAAGGCGTTTATGGATGCCTTCGTCGAAAACTACAGTGAGATCCCATCCTATTTTGCCGAGATGATGTATTCGACAGCGAAATGGGCTCACGAAGCCATCAACAGCATCGACGGCAATGTTGAGGATCGTGACGCCTTTCTTCAAGCTGTCCGCGATACCGAAATCGTAGGTCCGCGCGGCCCGCTCAAGCTCGACGAGTTTGATAACCCTATCCAGACCACATACATTTCACGGGTCGAGGAGGTGGATCACCCCAAACTTGGTCCAGTTTTGATGAACGTGCCGGTTAAGGCCTATGAGAACGTCTCACAGTTCTGGACATGGACGCCCGAGGAGTTCCTGGAGCGCGGCCCCTACACGAAGTAAGTTCCAAAACGGCCGGCGCGTCGACGCTGTAAGCGCGCCGGTCCCAACGCATTAAGGCGCGCGGGATTCCATGACACCGGTCATTCTCCAACTCCTGAACGGATTATCCTTCGCGGCGCTGCTGTTCCTTCTCTCGAGCGGATTTACTTTGACCTTCGGGCTTGCCCGGGTCGTGAATATGGCGCACGGAGCCTATTACCTTTTCGGCGGCTATATCGGGCTTTCCGTGATAGGCCTTACCGACAGTTTCCTACTGGGCGTCCTTGCGGGCGGTATCGCGGTCGCGCTTTTGAACGCGGTTCTGGACCGCTATCTTATCCAGCGTACAGTCGGTCAGCCTCTCATGCAGGTCCTTCTGACCATCGGAATCGTATATGTCATCGCGGAGATCGCGCTGATCGTGTGGGGCGGCAACCCGATCCGAGTTCCGGTCCCGAACTGGGCGCGCGGACCGGTGGAGCTTCCCGGTGGTATTTTCTATCCGCGCTATCGTTTCTTGCTGATCGTCCTAGGCCTTCTGGTCGCGGCCGCGCTTTGGGCATTCTACCGTCTCACCCCGATTGGTGCGGTCGTGCGCGCTGGCGTCGACGACCGCGAAATGGTCTCGGCCATCGGCATCGATATCGGGCTGCTTTTTGCATTGGTCTTTGCATTGGCCGCATTTCTTGCCGGCGCGTCCGGGGTGCTCGGCGGGGCGTTTCTGACACTTTATCCCCATGCAGAATGGGACACGCTGATCCTTGCACTGGTCGTTGTCATCGTCGGCGGGCTCGGAAGCCTCGAAGGCGCCATGGTGGGAAGCGTTATCGTTGGGTTGATCGATGCCTTTGGACGATGGCTTTGGCCTGAAGCAGCCGCATTCATGATGTTTGGACCAATGGCGGTTTTGCTTCTTATTCGTCCGCAGGGCCTATTCGGAAGGGCGCACTAGGATGGCGGGCATCATCAAAAGCCTGGGGTTGGGCATTGCCGTTCTGGCCGGAATAATAGTGCTGTTCATCCCGTTTGCGGGAAACCCATTCTGGACCGGGCTGGTCGCTCAGGTCCTCATCTTCGGCCTTCTGGCGCTTTCGGTCGACCTCTTGATGCGGCATACGGGCCTTTTTCCCATGTGCAACGGAGCATTCTTCGCGGTTGCAGCCTACACGGTCGCGACCCTTGAGGTGACCCATGGATGGTCGAGCCCGATGGCCGCCTTGGCGGGAATCGCTGCGGCAGGGATCACCGGCGCCATCTTCGGGGTAAGTGTCCGGGCAGGCGGGGTCTACTTCATCCTTGTCACCCTGGCGCTTGGCCAGATCGTTTGGGGTGTTTCGGTGCAGTGGACCTGGCTGACAGGCGGCGACAACGGGATCACAAATGTACCCTACCCTTCCATCGGCGGAGCCGAGATCGAATCGCTGGACGGCATGTATTACTTCGTCGCAATCGCGGTGGTCCTTGCTACGGTCCTGTATCGGCAGATTATCCGATCGCCCTTTGGCCTTTCTTTGAATGGTATCCGAGACAGCGAGAGCCGGATGACGGCCTTGGGCTTCAACGTAACGCTCCGCAAATATGCGGCATTTGTCATCTCCAGCCTGTTCGCAGGCGTCGCGGGCGTTCTTTACGCCTACACCAACCAGTTTGTGTCGCCAGCCACCGCCTCGCTCCTGATTTCGGTCGAAGCAGCGCTCATGCCCATTTTAGGTGGGGCGGGGACGGTGCTCGGTGCATTTATCGGAGCCGTTGTGATCATCGGCATCCGCAACGTCATTTCCGCATTTGTTTACGGATGGCCTATCGTGATGGGCCTGGTCTTTATCGTGGTGGTCCTTTTCGCGCCCAAAGGTATCCTCGGAGTCTACTACAGACTGTCCCGCCAGCCCGACCCAGCCAACCGAAAGTCCATCCGGCCGGAGCTTGCCGAATGAACTCCATGATGACGCTTCAGCTTGATAGTGTGACAAAGACGTTCGGTGGCCTCGTGGCTGTTTCCGATGTCACGCTTTCGGTCAATCAAGGAGAGCGCTGCGTCATCCTCGGCCCGAACGGTGCAGGCAAGACCACACTGTTTCACTGTATTACGGGCACCATACCGATCTCATCCGGAACGATTCGGATCTTCGGAAAGAACGTGAGCCGCATGCCGCCGAACGCGCGAACGCGCCTTGGTGTGGGACGGACGTTCCAGATAACGAACCTCTTTGCAGAACTCACGCTTTTAGAAAACGTCATCCTTGCGGTTTATGGGCGCGAGCGGGGCGCTCGCGCGCTTTTCACAGCGTGGCGGACGGACCGAAGCGCTGTGGATAAGGCGTATGCGGAGTTGGATCGCGTGGGCTTGGACGGGAAGGCCGATTGGGAAGTGGCCGAGCTATCCTATGGCGAACGACGGCAATTGGAACTGGCACTGGCACTAGTCGGAAAGCCTCGGCTTCTTCTTCTGGACGAACCCTGTGCGGGGCTGGCACAAGCCGAACGACAGGCCTTCGCCAAGTTGATTCGCGCGATCCCGAGGGACGTGACGTCCGTCGTGGTCGAACACGATATGGATGTGGCTTTCGCAATCGCCGACCGGTTGATCGTGATGAACCAGGGCGCGCTGATATGCGACGGAGAGCCCGAGGTCGTTCGCAAGACTCCTGAGGTGCAGGAGGTTTATCTCGGCGATGCCTGAACCCGTCCTCCAAGCGCGCGACATCCACACCTATTATGGCGACAGCTACGTCATCCAAGGGGTCGATCTCGACCTTATAGAGGGCCGCACGCTGGCCCTATTGGGCCGCAACGGCATGGGAAAGACGACACTGATCCGGTCGCTGATGAATCTCACCACCCCGAAACAGGGCGAAGTGAAGTATCGCGGCAAGGTTGTTAGCGGGCTGCACCCGAACCGGGTCGCCCGCCATGGTATCGCGCTTGTTCCACAGGGCCGGCGGATATTCCCCACCCTGACCGTGCAGGAAAACCTCGCATTGCCCGGGTCGGTGTTAGCAGGACGTGGGATGAATGGAGCAGCAGCGTGGACGCAGCAGCGTGTCTATACGCTTTTCCCGCGACTTCAGGAACGGGCGGGCCAGATGGCTGGTTCGCTTTCGGGCGGCGAGCAATCGATGCTCGCCTTCGGCCGTGCGTTGATGTGCAATCCGGACGTGATCCTGATGGACGAGCCGACCGAAGGTCTCGCACCCGTCATCGTCGCCCGTATCGGTGAGGTCATCGAGGAACTGAAGAAATCGGGCCTCACGATCCTGCTGGTCGAGCAAAACGCGCGCTTTGCCGAGAATGTAGCCGATGATGTCAGTATTCTGTCAAACGGCAAGATCGTCTTTCATGGCACGCCCGAGGCGCTCGATGACGATCCGGATACACGTCAACGCTGGTTGGGGATATGAGTGATGGCTGAACCTCAAGGTCTGATGGCATTCTGGGCTGATTTCGAAGACGACGTCATCCATGAAATCCGCCGCTGGCACAATTGCGAGCATATGCTTGAGCGGGTAAGCCTTCCCGGTTTTCTACGCGGCCGGCGCTATCGCGGAAACGGAACGGCTGCAACGTTCCTTATGTATTATGAAACCGACACAGCGGAGGTCTTGGGAAGCGCACCCTACCGGGCCGCGTTGGATGCGCCAAGCGACTGGACGCGCCGGGCGCTGCCGCATTTCACGAATCCCGCACGTAACATTTATGCGCTTGCCGCCAGTGCGGGAAATTCACCGCCGAGCCCGGCACCCTTTTTGACCACTCTGCGGTTCAACGCCGATCTCGATGGGGTCGAAGATCGTTATCGCGGATCGGTGCTTCCGGCCCTAGCCGCCCGTGACAACGTGCTGCGTGCTCGATTGTGGCGGATTGATGAGGCGATATCAGGGATTCAGACATCCGAGCGGAGGATTTACGGGGGCGGACCTGGTGAGCAGGCTTTTCTTCTGTTTGTCGAAATGCACGCCGAAATCGACCCGATCCTGCCCGCGACGCTGCCGGGTTTGAGCGACACGGAAAGGGATTTCCATCGGGATACCTTCGCCGAAACGGGATGGCTCGATTTTGCATTAGAGGCACCCGATGACCATTGAGACGACTATCTCGCCAGATGCGCTCTGGAATGCGAGGCGCAAGGGTGCCGTTCTGCCCCCGCCAGAGCGTGTCTGGTCCGAGGATGAAGCCTACGCCGTTCAGGAAGCCTTGATCGAATCGGCCGGCATGCCCATTGCCGGGTGGAAGGTCGGTGCCACCGCGGTGGGCGCACCCGGGATGCTTGGCATTTCCGGCCCTCTTTCGGGACCGATCTGGCCCAATGCGCTCGCGCATAATGGGGATGAAATCTCGCTTTTTGCCGTTCACCGGCCGCAGGCCGAGGTCGAGTTTGCGGTGCGCTTCGACCGATCCCCGGATGGTTCGGACGAGGCGTCCATCTTTGGAGCAATTGATGCAGTGGCGCTTGCCATCGAGATCCCGTGCAGCCGACTCATGCAGGAGACCGTCCCGCCGGGGCCCGGATACATAGCCGATCACGGCGGGAGCGGGCATGTCGCGATCGGGCCGTGGGTACGCCCCCCCGCAGTAGCGGAGTGGCCGAGCGTGAGCGCGCGGCTGCTCGTCAACGATCAGGTCCGGAAAACCGGGATGGGCGGCCATGTGCTTGGGACACCCTTTGCTGCATTGCTGTGGCTGGTCGGGCACCTGTGGCGCCGTGGGCGGTCCCTGTCGTGCGGCGATGTGGTGATCACAGGCGCAATGGTCGGTCTTACACCCTTCTCCATCGGTGCCAGCCTCGGCGCTGAAGCAGATGGCCTGCCGCCGCTACATGTCCGCACCTTGGAGGCCCGGTAATGACTGTCGGGTTCGCTGGTCTTGGTTTAATGGGGGCCGAACTGGCCCGACACTTGCTGGCCGCTCATGGAGAACTCAAAGTCTGGAACCGCGATCTCGCGAAAGTGGAGGCGCTGATTGCCATCGGCGTCGAAATGGCAGAAAGCCCCAAAGCGCTCGCAGAAGCCTGCGATACAATCCATCTGTCGCTTCTCGACACGCATGCGGTGACGGCGGTCGCCAAAGGGCCCGACGGCCTTTTGGAGGCGTTTGGCCGCCCCGGAGCAACGATTATAGATCATTCCACAATCTCCGTGCCTGAGACCCGCGACCTTGCCGATGCCGCGCGCCGTTCCGGCTGGGACTGGGTCGACGCACCCGTTTCCGGCGGTAGCGCCGGCGCGAAGGTGGGTCAGCTCACCGTATTTATCGGCGGAGCGCCCGATGCCGCCGAACGCGCTGCGACCGCTTGCGCGCCATTCGCACGGCAAGTGAGCATCATGGGCCTTTCAGGTGCCGGCCAGGCGACCAAGGCAGCCAATCAGCTGATCGTCGGAGGGACGTTTCTTCTTCTGGCCGAGGCCGCCGTCCTGGCAGAGAGCAACGGTGTCGAAACTGCACGCCTACCCGACGTTTTGGCGGGAGGATTCGCCGACAGCACTCTGCTCCGGACACAGCTTCCGCGGATGGTGCAAAGCGGCGGAGCAGTCCAGGGAACTGCTGCCGTCATGCTCAAGGATCTGGACCTCGTCGCAGACCTCGCCAAATCGTCGGGAACGCGGACTGAATTAACCGAACTCGCCCATGCCATCTGGACGGCACATGTCGATAGCGGTTTCGGCCATCGCGATTGGACCGCGATTATCGAGCGGGTGCGCACTGCTTCCCGCGAAACACCACTGCAGGGAGGGGGCTTCGCATGAATACCGCCTATCTCAACTATATCGGGGGCGAATGGATACCGTCTGCCTCAGGCAAAACGTTTGAAAGCCGCAATCCCGCCCATCCCGATCAGGTTCTCGGCATTTTCCAACGGTCAAACGACGAGGATGTCAACCGCGCCATGGCCGCCGCCGCGGATGCACAGACCGGATGGGCTGCAACACCGGCACCAGAGCGTGGGCTGATCCTTGGACGGATCGCCGAGCTTCTGGAGGAGCGGCGCGAGGATATCGCCCGCACGATCACCCGCGAAATGGGCAAGGTGTATGCCGAGGCCGCAGGCTTCGACACCCAAGCCGCCATCAGCACTGCGCGCGTGCTGATGGGTGAAGGCAGACGCCTTCTGGGCCAGACCGTGCCGTCGGAATTGCCCAACAAATTCGCAATGGTCGTACGCGAACCGATAGGCGTGGTCGGAGCCATCACGCCGTGGAACCTGCCAGTCCTCCTTCCGTCATGGAAGCTTTTTCCGGCGATTCTCTGCGGCAACGCGGTCGTCTTCAAACCGGCAGAGGACACACCGCTCGTGGGCACTCTTCTGGTCCAGCTTCTTGAAGACGCTGGCGTACCCAAGGGTGTGGTCAACATGATCACCGGCTACGGTCACGAAATCGGGGATCGCTTCGTGACGCATCCAGCGGCACAGATGATCTCCTTCACTGGATCGCAGGCGGTCGGCCGGATCATTGCGTCCAAGGCCGGAGGCGAGTTAAAAAAGGTGTCACTGGAGCTCGGCAGCAAGAACGCCGTTGTCGTGATGGATGACGCCGAATTCAACCTTGCCCTCGAAGGCGCTCTGTGGGGCGGCTACGGCACCTCTGGTCAGCGCTGCACGGCAGGAAGCCGTGTGATCGTCCACGACGCCATCTTTGATGACTTCGTCGAGGCATTCGCCGAACGCGCCAAGGCAATCAAACTTGGCGATGGACTGGAGGATGGTGTCCAGATGGGGCCGCTGGTGAACCAAAAACAGCTCGAACGCGTGCACAGCTACATCGAGATTGGACAGCAGGAGGGCGGTACGCTGGTTACGGGCGGTCGGCGTCTGGATGAAGAGATGGGTGGATACTTCTATGCGCCGACCCTCTTCAAGGATGTGACGCCCGACATGCGTATCGCGCAGGAAGAAATCTTCGGGCCCGCTGTCAGCATGATGAAGGCGCGTTCTTTCGATCACGCGATCGAACTCGCCAACAGTACGCAATACGGGCTGTCCTTCGGGATCTACTCGGGCGACGTAAACAGGGTATTTGCGGCTATGTCGCGGCTCGAAACAGGCGTCGTCAATGTCAACGCCCCCACAATGGGGGTCGAGATCGGCGTGCCGTTCGGCGGTGTCAAGAACTCCGGCAACGGCCTGCGCGAAAGCGGGACCGCTGCCGTCGATGAATTCACCGAGCTCAAGTCGATCATGGTCGATTACAGCGGCCTGCACCGCCGGACCGGCATAAATGAAGCTGTTACGAAAGCGACATCCACATGACCAAGCTTCTTCGATACGGACCGTCGGGGGCTGAAGAGCCTGGACTTGTCGATAGCAATGGTGCACTTCGCTCGCTTGCCGGCGTCGTGCCGGACATCGGCGCCGAGACACTCTCGCCGTCTGGATTGGCCCAAATTTCAGCCCTCGATCCCATGAGCCTTCCCTTGGTCGAAGGCAGTCCACGTATTGGCCCCTGCGTTGCGCGCCCTGCCAAGCTCATTGCGATCGGCTTAAATTATTCCGATCACGCTGCCGAGGCGGGAATGCCGCTCCCGAAAGAACCGATTGTCTTCCTCAAAGCGCCATCGGCGCTCTGCGGCCCCTATGACGATGTTACCCTGCCGCCCGAGGCGGAGAAGACGGATTGGGAGGTGGAGCTTGCCTTCGTCATTGGGACAGCGTCTCGCCGGGTGAGCAAGGTGGAGGCGATGCACCATGTGGCTGGCTATTGCATCCTGAACGACATCTCGGATCGCGGGTGGCAGCTTGAACGGGAGGGACAGTGGACCAAGGGCAAAAGCCATGACACCTTTGCACCGACCGGACCATGGCTGGTGACAGCTGATGAAGTGGCTGATCCGCAGGCCCTGGGGATGACACTCGACGTCAATGGCGTCCGCCGCCAGGACGGCTCCACCCGGACGATGATCTTCGGCGTTGCCTATCTTGTTAGTTATCTCAGCCACCTGATGACGCTTGAGGCGGGCGACATCGTAACGACCGGAACCCCACCCGGCGTGGGTATGGGATTGAGGCCACCTGTGTTTTTGCGGCCCGGCGATACGATGCGGCTCGAGATTACAGGCCTCGGCCATCAACAGGCGCGGGTTACGGCGCTGAAACCGTGATGGAAACGCCCGAAGACTTCGGCGCGTTCGATTTCATCATTGTCGGCGCCGGATCCGCTGGGTGCGTTCTGGCCAACCGGCTAAGCGCGAATGGCCGAAACCGGGTCCTTCTCCTGGAAGCAGGCGGAAGCGACAACCGCTTCTGGGTGCATGTACCCGTCGGATATCTCTATTGTATGGGAAATCCAAAAACCGATTGGTGCCTGAAGACTGAGGCTGAGCCGGGTCTGAACGGTCGTACGATCAACTATCCGCGCGGCAAGGTGCTTGGCGGATGCTCCTCCATCAACGGCATGATCTACATGCGCGGCCAGGCGCGCGACTATGATCTGTGGCGCCAGATGGGTTGCACGGGTTGGGGGTGGGAAGATGTGTTGCCGCTCTTCAAATCGTCCGAGCGTCACCACGCAGGAGAAAGCGAACACCACGGCGGCGCGGGCGAACAACATGTCCAAAAGCAGCGGCTTTCGTGGCCCATTCTCGATGCCGTCGCCGAGGCAGCTGAAGAGCTTGGTATCCGCAGCACAAGCGACTTCAATTCCGGTGACAACGATGGGGTCGGTTACTTCGAAGTTCTCCAGAAAAATGGCGTTCGGTGGAATGCCCGCAAAGCTTTTCTGGATCCTGTCTCGCGCCAGTCCAATCTGACGATCGCAACCGCTGCACAGGCAGAACGGCTGGAGATCGAAAACGGCGTTGTGACGGCGGTACTGTTCCGGCGCGACGGTAGGCTCCTGCGCGCAACCGCCCTACGAGAGACCGTTCTTGCGGCCGGTGCCATCGGAACGCCAAAAATCTTGCAACTCTCTGGGATCGGACCCGCCGCACATTTGCAGGCGCACGGCATCGCCGTTCTTCTCGACCGGCCGTCGGTCGGAGAGAACCTGCAGGACCACCTGCAAATCCGGACTGTTTTCCGCATCGAAGGGGCGCAAACGCTCAACGACAGGATGGCGGGACCCATGGGACAGGCGTCGATTGTATTGGAGTACACTCTCAGGAGGTCGGGGCCGATGGCGATGGCGCCCAGCCAGATGGGGATATTCACGCGCAGTTCGGCGGAATTCGAAACCCCGAACATTGAGTATCACGTGCAGCCGTTGTCACTGGATGCCTTCGGCGAACCTTTGCACCGCTTTCCCGCTTTGACCGTATCTGTTTGTAATCTGCGCCCGACGTCTCGCGGGACATGCCACATCACGTCTGCCGATCCGCGCCAGCCCCCGGCCATCCGGCCGAACTACCTTTCGACCGAAGTTGACCGACGCGTGGCGCGCGACAGCGTGGCACATGCGCGCGCCTTGATGGGAACGCGCCGGATGGCTGCGTTCAGGCCGGCTGAAATGAAGCCCGGGGCGGACATCGTCGACCCAGACGAAATCGAACGCGCAATCGGCGATATCGCGACGACGATCTTTCACCCCGTGGGGACCGCCCGGATGGGCTCCGACGACAAAGCCGTTTGTACGCCAGATCTCAAAGTCCGTGGTATCGGCGGTCTCAGAGTTGCAGATGCTTCGATTATGCCTACCATCGTTTCAGGCAACACGCATGCCCCGGTAACCATGATTGCAGAACGGGCGTCGCTCAACATCCTTGGGTGAACCAAACGAGAAGGTATCGATAGATCGATTGAGATGCGCGCGCACCAAGATCAAATGCAGCTCGCCGCGTTTCCCGGTCAACAACAAAGTGGGCTCACTTGCAGATTTCTGTATATTCCGGGAGGACCTGCTTTTTGAGATTAGGTTATTGGTTTCATCAGTTTACCCAAAGGCCGTTATTCAGCAGCCGGGACGTAAATTGGGCCGAAAGCAGCCGCACGGATCACTCAGCTGGCTCACACCAACAGAGTTCAAGGCCAAGATCGACAAAGCCGCATGAAGCAAATATCGTCAAATCCCCTAACCTGGCGACGGACAAGTCAATGGGTGAGGGTCACGAGTTTTTGGAAGGAACCGCGGAAGAAATTGAAAGCCGACGGAACCTAAAAGTTGCGAAAATCGAAGTTAAAGAAAAATGTATCGCCGGGCGCTCCGCAACACTTCATCTAATGTCTTGGCACTATTCTCCAAGAAACTAAGACTATCCTGATTTGTTGGCCCGGCGCCGCATCATTTTCTGCGATAGAAGCGGTCCTCGTCCGGGTTTTGACCAAGGGCAAACAGCAAGGCAAATGCCGCAGCCATAGGTCTCGGCGAAATATGGAAAACACTTGTCGAAATCGACATACCATTTTTCCTCACCACGTACGGTTTGTTTGTCATGGCGAATGGCTTGCGGCGGACAGGCTTCGACGCAGACCCTGCAATTGGTGCAAAAGTCTTCTGCTGCGATATCAACGGCATGATCTTCGCACAGCGGTAAATCGGTAAAGATGGCCGCAAGTCTGAAACAAGATCCTAGCTCTGCGTTGATGATCGATCCGTGTTTGCCCAACTCCCCGAAGCCGGCTTCAATTGCTGCCGGTACAAGCAGGACCGGACCGGCTTCTGGCCCGCCCCGTGGGGTGGCACGCCAGCCCTGACTGCGAACCCAATCCGAAATCGGACGTGCCACAGCCCAGCCTTTGGTGTATTTTTTGACAACTTCAACAGCAGACGGCACCTCCGGTGCTTGCATCAGTTGGGTGTGATCCATCGCAACGCCCAACATCACAATCCAAGAATAGTCGAAGTCATAACCCTCGAAAATCCATTCATGTCGCGGGCGGACGATGCCCACCAGATCGGCGCCGGCAGCCATCGCCAGCTCTTTGACCTTTTGAGTCGCAGCATTCGGCTCAATGTTTCGGATCCGGGCAGCAACGGGTGGCTCAGGCCGATCGATCACCCGTTGACGATCCTCACGCAGTGCGAAAAGTTCGGGCTCCTTGCGACCCTGTTCCCAGAACCAGGTCTGCACTTCTCCATGCGGGATCATGTCGGGATCATGCCACATCACGGGGCTCGGCCTGCGAGGCTTGCTTTCACCCAGACCATTGACAGTATTGCCGGAAACTTCAGGCCACAGCGCCATCTGTTCTTCAGAGGGGTTGAATTCCTCACGCGGCTTGCGCGTTGCCATGATTAGCCTCCCAGACCCGGATTGCTTGAAAAATCCGCCATCTTGCCGGGTTCACCATCGCGGTCGGCCGCGGCAGGCAGCGGGTCCTTTTTGGTGACGATCACCGGCCAAAGCTCGGCGTATTTGAGATTGAAATCGACCCAGCTTTCCATTGCCTCGTCCGTGTCGGGCCGGATTGCTTCAGCGGGACATTCCGGTTCACAGACTCCACAGTCGATGCACTCATCCGGATGGATGACCAGCATGTTTTCGCCTTCGTAGAAACAGTCGACAGGACAAACCTCAACGCAATCGGTGTATTTGCAGGCGATGCAATTTTCGGTGACGACGTAGGTCATTGTTCCGCAAAAGCCTTTTCGATCACATAGGTGCCCGGCCCGTTGCCGGAGCCTTCGGTAAAGCCCCGCGCTTCCAGCATTTCGCGGCTTTCGCGCAGCATCTCGGGGCTGCCGCAGACCATGACGCGAACGGTATCGGGTGTTAGCGGGCCAAGCGCACCCGATTTCGCGATCTCGGTCACACGACCCCGGTTTCGAAAAGGCTCCCGGGTCACGGTCGGGTGGTAGGTCAACCGGTTCACTAAATCGGCAAAGATCGGATCTGCGCGCAACGACGCCACTGTGGATTTGCCGTAAGCCAATTCCGCAACCGTCCGGCAACCATGCACCAAGACCACGCGTTGAAACCGATCATAGGTTTCAGGATCGTGAAGAATGCTGACAAACGGCGCGATCCCTGTCCCCGTGCACAGCAAAAGCAGGGTTCCCGTCGGAGCGAGATGATCCAGAAGAAGGGTTCCAGTGGGTTTTCGCGATACCAGGATCCAATCACCCGATCGGATACACTGCAGCCGTGATGTGAGCGGGCCGCCGGGAACTTTGATGGAATAAAACCCGAGTTGATCCTCCCAATTTGCAGAAGCCATGGAATAGGCACGCAACAAAGGTTTGCCACTGATTTCCAGTCCAATCATTGCGAACTGTCCACTGGCGAAACGAAATCCGGCGTTGCGCGTTGTTCGAAAGGAAAACAGATGATCTGTCCAATGCGTGACGTCGAGAACCTCCTCTGAATAGAAAGCCGGCATCAGGATTCTTCCCCTTCGTTCATCCGCAGCTTCCAGATTTCAGCCAGCTTGGGGCCCCTTCCCGGCATCGACCAGGGGCAGACCGCGACGCAAATTCCGCAGGAGTAGGTTTCGTTGAAATACGGCAGGCAAGTATCGAAATCGACATAGAATTTCTTCACACCGCGCACCCATTCCTTGTCTTTCTTGATTGCTTGGGGCGGGCAGGCGTTGCTGCAGACCTGGCATCTGAGGCAAAACTCATCGGCCCCAAAACGTTGCGGTCCATCCGGGATCAACGGCATGTCCGTTTCGACGGCGGCAAGCCGCAGTGCCGAACCATGAACGGGGTGAATGATTGAACCATGACACCCCAACTCCCCGAAACCGGCAGCGAGTGCCGCGGGCACCAGGTTGAGCGAACCGACCCAGGGCCCGGCATGAGGGCGTGCTTCGTAACCCTTGGAACGCACCCACTTCGCGAGCCAGTTTGCAACGCGAGCACCGCGGTTGTACTGATCGGCGACTTCGAGCTGCCCTTCAACCTGCTCCTCGTCTCCCGGCAATTGCATCAGGCGCGCATGGTCCATGACCGTGCCAATCATGATGACGCGAGGAAGATCGCAGTCATAACCTTCATAGACCCACATCGGATCCATGTTGGCGACACCCACGATTTCCGCGCTGTGGTCGTCATCTGAGGGATAGTCGGCAAAACTGGTATCCGGCTGCCCAAGTACAAAGGACTTGACCAGTGCGGTCCAGTCCTCTGCGCTGCGGATCTCACGTTCATTCGAAACATTTGGTAGCTTACGCGGTCCGCGATCCGCAGTACGATAGACCTCATCAAGCACGGGAACGGAATTGAATCTGTTGGTAACGGCGACCTGTGTGTCGGCAAAGGGTTGGTCTGCAGGTCTACGGTGCCAGAAAATCTGGGTCGGGCGCCGCGGCTCTGTTTCTCCCACCCCATTGATCGTGTTGCCTGAAACATCCGGCAGGTGATCTTCCCAATCATCCGGCGCTTGCCAGGCTTCGCCCTTCCAACGTCGTTTCATTCCGCGTCATCCATGTTCTTTTTCAATTCATGCTTGAGTACTTTTCCCAGGGCCGACCTGGGCAATTCCTCCCGCCAGACAATCCGCCTGGGCACCTTGAAGCCGCCAAGATGCTCTCGGCAGTGGCGGATGATTTCATCCTCCTCGATGGGGCTGTTCGCGGGCACGATCACTGCGGTTACGATTTCACCCCAGGTCGCATCAGGCAGGCCAATGACGGCGGCTTCGCGTATATCGGGATGGATGGTGAGAACCTTTTCGACCTCGATCGCATAGACATTCTCGCCGCCTGTCACAATCATGTCTTTGGTGCGCCCCAGCAAAAACAGATTACCCGCATCGTCGAATCGACCGATATCCCCAGTCCGGAACCAACCTTCCTGGAAGGCTTGCCCAGTCTCGTCGGGGCGGTTCCAGTAGGTTTGCGCAATGTTTGGGCCGCGGGCAAATACCTCGCCATCGACAAGTCTTAGCTCCACCCCCGGCAGCGCACGTCCCGCACTATTTGCAAGCAAAACCTCACCGGCCATGATCCGCCTGTGTGCGTCCCCACCCAGAACCGTAAGCAGCGGCGACGTTTCCGTCAGTCCGTACCCCTGCAAAAGGGTAACCCCTTGTAATCGCTCGCAAGCTGCAACGATTGCGTTCGCGTCCATTGCGGAAGATCCGTAGATCAGCCGCTCCAGCGTCCCGTTTTTGGGTTTGTGCTGCCCATCCAACAGACAGTGGATCGCCGTCGGCGGCAGCATCGTGTGCGTTACGCCATGTCGGTCAACCGCATCCACGAACGCTTGCGGGGAAAAATCCGGCAGGAATGCGTGGGCCCCGCCCAAAATCGTGACAGCCGTTCCGAGCAAGTCCGCGGAATGAAACATCGGAGCGACATGGAGATATCGGCTGTGACGGGAGAAACGCATATCGTCCGAGACTTGCAGGGCGTTCGCGACGATGTTCCCATGGCTCAACACCACGCCTTTTGCCCGTCCGGTCGTTCCCCCCGTATAGAGAAGAAGAGCCGGCTCATCGGTGGTCAGCTCGGCATGATCGATCGGATCGGCAGACTGGCTTGGCGCGGCAAGCTCGGACCAAGAGACGCGCCGCTCGCGCAGATCGGCAGGGACAAGGCCCGCAAACGCATCGTCGGATACAACGAGCTTGGGTTCACAATCTGCGAGCTGGTCCGCAATTTCCCTTGGCGAAAGACGCCAGTTGAGCGGAACCGGCAGGTATCCTCCCCAGTAGCAGGCATGCAAGGCGCGAGCCTGCGCAGGCGAATTTCGTCCAATAATCGCGATTCGGTCACCGCGGGCCAGACCCCGCGCCGCCAATGACGCCGCGAGCCGAGCGATTGACACCCCGTGCGCGCCCCAGGTTTCTTCCTCATCCAGCATCGCCGGCGCCCGCGCAAACTGCTTGGCAGTTCGTGACAAGGCAATGGTGAGTGGGAACATGGAACTCTCCTGACTTCCGGCAGTATATATCACATAATACGTGTTTAGTCACGAAATTTGTTTTATTTTGACGCAGCTCGCGAATTCTGCAAATTAGGTGTTCGGGGTCTTCCCCCTTGCTGTGAGAAAGGGCCATGTCATCGAACCCGCCTTGGAGTTGAAACAACGGACCGCTCCGCGGTTGCGGTCCTTGATCGTCACATTGTGGGGGGATGCCCTTTTGCCGTATGGCGGATGTGTCTGGATGGGGTGTCTGCCGAAGCTGTTGACTCCGCTGGGCTTTGACGAGAATTCGGTCAGGGTGGCAGTGCAGCGCCTGGTCGCCGAAGGGTGGTTGACCTCTCAGACCGAGGGTCGCAGGCGCAATCTGTGCATAACAGACGCGAACCGTGCCGAGACGATGCGGGTTCAGTCGCTGGTCTATTGCGATGCCGTACCCGACTGGAACGGTACATGGCTGTTGATGCGGGTTGCACCTGAAACAGCTGCCGATCGTGAGGCCGTTCGGCGCGTGCTCCAACAGCATGGTTTTGCGCCTTTCTCACCGGGTGTTTTCGTGCACCCTCAAGCCGAATGGGGCAACATCAAGCAAATCCCGGCGATCAAGCGGTACAAAAATGCAATCACCACAGTGTTTGAAGCAAGCGAACTCAGCGATCGCGCAGAACTGGTGGACCTTTGGGATACCGAGGCGATGGCGGCGCGGTGGAGGCAGATCGATCAATATCTTGATATGACCCGCTGCGCCGGATCGCCTTCGAATGCGCTTGGCTGCAGGCTTCTTCTGGTTCACGAGGTGCGCCGACTGGTGCTTGCATATCCCAGCCTTCCAGCCATACACCTGCCCGCCGGCTGGCCAGAAGATAGTGTTCGGCGTCGATTTTGCGCAGTTTACCGGGAACTCTTCGAAGCGGCTCAGGATTTCCTTGACAGCCATGTCGTCCTATCGGACAGAACGCGACCTCACTGGCATGGCTTTGAACCACCCCGGTTCGGGCGAGATGATTTTGTTGCGGAAGCAAGGCAAACGCCATCGCGTGCGTGAAGTGTTCAGCGCCAATCGCAGGTATTGCAGTATGGTCACAAACGGCCTCAACCCTCAGTGCATCAGGTTCGGAAGCCAGAGTGACACTTCCGGAAATCCCAGAAGAACAATCATCACAACTCCTTCGGCCGCCAGAAACCACATTGTTGCGCGGATCAGTCTGGAAAACGGGTAATTGGGCGGCAGGAGACCACGCGCCGCAAACAGATTAAGACCGACCGGCGGTGTGATCAAACCGATTTCAATGTATTTGACGACGATTACGGCAAACCAGACCAAGTCGAAACCATGCTCTTGTATCGTCGGCAAAAAGATCGGTGTCGCCAGCAGCATGACTCCAAGTGGATCGAGGAACATTCCGAGGAGAACGAATGTGATCGAGAGCGTCAGCAACAGCGCCCAGGTCTCATCACCAAACACATTCAGCACCTCACTGACATAGACCGGAAAGCCCGCAAAGGTGAGATATGCAGTCAATACAGAGGCGCCCACGGCGATGATCAAAATAGCCGCCGAGGTGACTGCAGTCTCCGAGACCGCCTCCCAGAAAAGCTGCAAGGACATGCTGCGCCGTGCAACGGCGACGGCGAGCGCTGCGCAGGCGCCAAGACCACCGGCTTCCGTCGGCGTTGCAAAGCCGCCGTAAAGACCAACAATGACGGCAATGCTGACCAGCGCAATGGGCCAGAGCGACAAGAAAGCCGCCAAGAGCGTTTCAACCTCGTCACTCTTTGCCTGCGCAATATGTCTGCCATCAAGTTCCGGATTGAACAAGCAGCGCAATATGATCATTGCAGCGTATACAAGGGCCGTCAAAATACCCGGTATGAGGCCGGCGATGAACAGGACAAGCGCCGATTGCTCCGTCAGGAGCGCGAAGACGATGAACGGAATCGAGGGTGGAATGAGCGCAGCGAGCGTTCCCCCGCAGCCGCAAACCGCGCCGATCAGTCCCTGTTGATAGCCGGCGCGCCGCATGTGCGGCACGGCGAGGCGCCCAATGCCGGCGGTTGCGGCAAGACTGGATCCGGAAGCGGCACCAAAACCGGCGCAGGCGAAATTGGTAGCAACCGCCAACCCGCCGGGAACGCGGGCGAAGATCACCCGGAAAAAGGTAAACAGCGAATCCGCCATGCCACTCTTGGAAACGATCGTGCCCATCAGCAGGAACATTGGAACCGCAGACAATTCCCAACTTGCGGCAAGTTCCATCGGCGCGCGTGACAAAAGGGCGAGCGCTGGCCCGAGGCCAATGAGAATGGCAGTGCCGCAAAGGCCGGCTGCCACCAGGGCGATCGCCACCGGTACACGCAGGGTGATGAGGACAAGAAAGCCTGCCAGCACGATGAGCGCCTGATGGTGAGGCGCCATCCGGATCAGTTCCCGTCAATCTCGGCGGATCGCCGGGTGGGCTCGAAAGGCTTCAGCAGGGCGCAAAAAGCCAAAGCCCCGAAACCTGCAACGACGGCCCAGCGGGATGGCCAGATTGGCAATGAAGCCTTTAAAAGTTCCACACTTTCCCAACGCAGCGTTGCCTCAACAGCGACACCGAATGAGAGATAGGCCAACAAGCCCGCAACTGCCGCCGTTACAAAGGCGGCAAAGATCGCTTGGGCATGGCGCAAACCGGGAGGCAGTCTTTCGGAGAAGAACGCTACTTCTATTTGTCTGCCGGTCGACTGAGCGAGCGCCAGGGGCAGGAAGACTGCCATGACCATATAGATGCGCGCGACAGTCTCTGGCATGCCTTCAGGGGCAGTGCCGATGATGACGCGCAGCACCAGATCCAACCCGATATGCAGCATCATCAACACAATGGCGATCTTGCCCAAGAACCCGGTTGCCTGTGTCGCGAAGTCACGGGCCAATCTGATCAGCCGCACACCTCAGAACTCCACTTTGGAATAAACCGTTTCGAGGAGAATAGTCTTCATCGCCTCCGGATTGTCCATGATCACGGGTAGATGCTCCTCGTGCCATTTGCGGTAAATCTCGGCAATATTCTGAGCAAAGCCTTCAGGATCCTCAATTCCGCGCTCGCGGGCCAGTTCAGCAAGCTCGTCAATCTCTTTGAGCTGATACTCGGCCCAGGTCTCGCGCATGGCATCATCCCCCGCATAGAACGAAGCGACCTCTTCCAGCTTGGGGCGAACATCTGCATCAGCATCGATGTAGGCTGTCTGAACATAGGGCAAAACCGATGCGGCTGCCGCATCAATCATGCCAGCACGATCCTCTTCAGAGAGTTTTTCCCATGCCGCGAGGCTGATCGCGATCGGCACACCGCCGCCTGGAATGCCCTGCGGCATGTCCACCACACCCTTTACCAGATCGATCAGACCGTAGCTTTGTGCCCAGGATATGGGTACCAGTGCACAATCGGTCTTGCCCAATTGCATGGAGACCAGAAGGTCGCTGATTGAGGTTCGAACCGGAAGCATGCCAAGCGTCTCAACCCATCGGGCTTGCGGCGGTGTAACCACACTGACACGCAGCCCGTCCAAATCACCAGAGGCATTGATTTCACGCGTGCACTGCAATCTTACCGCTGTTGTTGTGTTGATCATCAACGGCATTTGGCCCCATCGCTTCATGTCTTCGACACATTGGGGGCAACCGACGAAAAATGCCTCGTTAATTGCTCCCATCGAGGCAATCGGGTCGCTTCCAAAGGCCGACGTTGAGGGAATTATCGAGGCAAAGGGAAGATCAGACCCGTAGAAGGACAGAACATGAAAGGCGCTGTCTACCACACCGTCGCGAACCGCACTCAACGACGTCTGCATCTTGACCACCGTGCCGCCGAACAGCCCTCGAAACTCGACCCTGCCTTCGGTCGCCTCTTCCAACGTGTCCAGCAACGGAATGACTCCGACGCGATTGAACAACGCCTGTTCGGAAACCGGCGATCCATAGGTAAGTGTCTCGGCATGGGCGAGATGTGGCTGGGCACCAAGTCCGGCCAGAAATCCCAGGCTGGCCATGGCGCCGAGAGTGGTCTGCCGAAAATAGCTAGTGCGTTCACGCATTTGTTTCTCCTTTGACCATGCGTTCCGGCGCTACGATTTCCAAACAAAAACCGGACGGTGCCCGCACGGGTCAGATTTGGTCGCCAGACGAACGTTCGCCAAAGGCCGGGCATACAAGCATGCACGGCCGATCATAGCGGCAAGCGTGGTATGGCGATTTGCCGTGCGGGATAAAAACAAGCTCGAAACGGATTATCCGGTCAGCGGTGCTCGGTTGACCAACTGAAACAGTGTTAGGTCAGGATGTGTCATCAACACAACAGACGAAAGAACGCGTCAAATGGCCATTCTTAGATCGGGCGACGTCGACATATACCAAGACAGTTGTGGCTCCGGTCCACCACTTCTGTTCATCAACGGTTTCGGTCCACCCTGCGAGTGGATAGAGACCTATTATCTGCCGCACTTTAAGAGCCGTTTCGCATGCGCCTGGTTTGATCTGAGAAGCGTTGGCCGCTCCAGCGCGTCCGCGTCCGACGCCTATGATCTTTCTGATCATGCGGCCGATGCGGCTTGTGTGATGGATGAAATGGGTTGGCAAACCGCCCATGTTTGGGGCGCTTCAATGGGGGCGGCAATCGCGTTGCAACTCGCCGCGGACAAGCCCGGCCGGGTGCGCTCAATGGCGATTTGCGCTGCTGATTCCGGCATGCCCGAAATCTTCCAGGAGCGTTATCGCGCAGTGCTCGAAGCCCGGCGCGGCTATATGAACGCGGTCGCAAGCCAGAATGGCGATCCGGAAGGTGCCGCGGACAGGATGTTGGCGGCCTATTTCAGCGATCCGAAGGCTCCGGAAAGCCAGTGCGTCCGTGCCTGGTTGGTCGACGTATTCAGGAAACGTCCGATAGAGGCACTCATGCCGTCGTTCGATGCCATCGCCCGGATGGACATTCCCGCCGACCTGCCGGAACCAGGTGAAGCGCCGTCCGGTAGCGGGGGTTTCAGCGCCGTTTGGCAAAGCCTGTCAGACATTCGCGCGCCATTGCTGCTTCTGCAGGGTTTTGGCGACACGCTTGTGCATCGCGACGCGGCATACTTCCTGCTTGACCGGATTGAGAGGATTGAACTGCGGGTGATCAAACCGACCGCCCACAGCTTCGCATTGTCGCCCGAACAGCTTGACGGTATGGCGGACTGGATTTGCGCCCGGGAGGCGGAATGGGCATCGTCGAGCACCGATTCTCAAAGAGCATGACCCAAGACTACCCGGTATCAACGAAAACCATTCGCGTTTCCCGGATGCGCGTATGTCCAATGTCAGCTGGAATCCGGATTTCGAAGGAGCGCGCTGGGCGGGTAGCCAAAACTTCGGCGAAAGGCGCGCGAGAAAGCGGCATTGCTGCTGTAACCGACCTTGAAAGCGGCCTGCGTGACAGTGAAACGTCCGCTTTTGAGGAGCCGCTCCGCCTCACCCATGCGCGCGTCGGTCAGCAGCGCATACGCGGTCGTGTTGTAGACCAGTCGAAATCCCTGCTTGAGCTTGAATTCGTTCAGCCCGACAGCGCGGCTCAAAGACGGCAGGCTCGGTGGTTTGGCAGTGTTGTCGAGCAGAAGCTGCTTGGCCTGACGCACACGCTCGATATCATCATCGCGCAACCTCACCAGATGCGCCGAAGGACGGCTTGTCGCGATTTCGTCAAGCGAACGGCCCAGCAGCTCCAGCGCCTTACCGCGGTAAAACACACCGGATGTCGCTGGGTGACCGTCATAGTCCAAAATCTGCTCGGCAATAACGCGCAATGATGAAGGGAGCGGCCTCTCTTCGGTGTAGAAGCCCTGCTTTTCCTTCGTCAGAAAGGCGTGAAGCCGGTCGGGATACAAATCCCGTTTTTTCAGGTCGGACGAAGCCAGAAACTTCGATCCGACCAGCAACTGGACGCTTCGCAATTGGGTGTGCTTGGGAACATGCAGGCGCACGTTACGGCTTTCGGTCCAAAAGAAAACCCGAAACTGACCAGAGCTTGCAGCGACGTCCTTCACACCCTCGATACGACCGGCAAACCGACCGGATAGCACGCATGAGAGCCCGAGCCGGTCGATCGGACCTTCTATCCATCCATCATCGAAAAAGTCCGCCTCGATCATCCGCAGCAACATACCGGGCTCGATTTCGATGTCATGAATGCAGCGATCCTCATTGCGCCACCGGGCGCCGGAAAGTCTCACCCCCATCTCTTGTGTGCCTGAAAGCACGCCCTTTAACTCCCACACATTGGCCGCCGAATAGGCCGGCGGCCGCTGCCTGCCATGTCGCAGGCGGTGACACCATAATCTGCCGCCAGTTCGATGTTTTTGCAAACCACTCGTGGGTACAGCGCCTTTCCGGGCTGTTGGAGCAGCGGCATTTAAACCCTTGTGTAGCGCTGAGCTGGAGCTGAACGGAAAGGAAAAGCAAATGACGCCATCCATCTGGAAACAAACCTCGTTCGAACGGGTGGAGTACGAGGCCCGCCTCGACGGACTTCAGCGCAGATTGGCCGACGCCAAAATCGATGCGGCTTTGCTCAACAGCGAATTCAACCTCGAATACTTCTCCGGGCTCGAAACGCAATTTCCTTGGAACAGCCCGTCGCGGGCGGTACATCTGATCGTCCCGGTCAGTGGGGAACCAATCGGCATTGTGCCCGAAATCCTGGCCGGTGTCTGGCGGAGATCGTCCTGGGTCAGCCGGATCGAAACCTGGCCGTCGCCACGGCCCGAGGATGAGGGCGTTCGCGAGATCCTTGGCGTGCTGGCCCAATTGCCACGCAAGTTCGGGCGCATTGGCATCGAGATGGGTCCGGAATCCAGACTGGGAATGACGGTGGGCGACTTGCGCCTGCTTGAAGAAAGCCTGATGGCGCAGGAGCTGGCGGATGTATCCGCCATATGTCAGCAAGTTAGATTGATTAAATCGCCCGCCGAGATCGCCCGGATCGCCAAGGCCTGCGAGATCACCAGCAGTGCTTTCGCGGCGCTGCCGGCCAGACTTGCGTCCGGGGTGAGCGAAGTCGAGGCGGTCGCCGGTTTCTGCGCGGCTGCAATCAGCCAGGGCGCCACATCCATTCCATTTATTGGTTCGGGCAGCGGACAAGGCGGTTATGAGGGCGTCGTCTCAAGCCCGAGTGACACAGTCTTGCGGGAAGGCGATGTCTTTTTCATCGATGCCGGGGTAAAGTATCGCGGTTATTCCGCCGATTTCGACCGAAACTTTGGGATCGGACGCGTCGACGAGGAAACAAGGCATTTGCACCGGCTGCTATACGATGCCACGGAGGCCGGGATCGCCGCCTGCGTGCCGGGTGCCCGGGCACAAGATGTGTTCCGCGCCCAGGCCATGGTCCTTGAGGATGCAGGCATCAAGGTGGGGAGCACCGGCCGGTTGGGCCACGGCCTCGGCAAGCAGCTTACGGAGCCCCCTTCAAACACATCAGGCGACCATACCGAACTGGCAGCCAACATGGTGATGACCGTCGAGCCGGCCGCAACCAACAGCAACGGCCTCATACTCGTTCACGAGGAAAACCTCGTCGTTACAGAGGATGGGCCTCGCCTGCTGTCGCACCGGACGCCGGCCGAATTGCCGATCATCTGTTAGTAAGCGGACAGGCCATTCCAGCGCCCTCATTTGCATTTGGAATGTTGGTTGTTCTCGAATGTCTGACGACCCAAATGCGCCCAGCGCGCCCTGCAGGCTCTGACAAAGTACAGGTGTTGGATCCAGTTCTCGACGGCCTCGATGTCATGAAAAATGGCTTTTGCCGAACTCAAGAACACAAAGGTCCGTCAAGTGTATGGTCAATAGTTTTCGCTGCACTGCGAGATCTGTAGTTAATGTGTTGGATAGCTACAAACAGCTCTTCAAGATCTGACATTTGCAGCAAAGCATGTCCATCAACATCAACATGGAAACCAACTCTCACTCCCATTCGATCGTGCCGGGCGGTTTTGAAGTGATGTCGTAGACAACGCGGTTGATGCCGCGGACCTCGTTAATGATCCGCGTCGCGGTGCGGCCGAGAAACTCCATGTCGTAGTGATAGAAATCCGCCGTCATCCCGTCGACAGAGGTGACAGCCCGCAGCGCGCAGACGAACTCATAGGTGCGC
>JBCCOK010000056.1:0-32979 GCA_039025395.1 Pseudomonadota bacterium | reverse complement strand
GCGGCAACTGGCCTGGATCGCCGAGCACCAGTATCGGCGTGCCGAAACCCATCAGGTCGCTTCCAAGCTCTTCATCCACCATTGAGCATTCATCAACGATCACCAAGGACGCCTTGGCGACCGGACTTTGCCGGTTGAGTGAGAACATCGGCGAGATTGACGTCTTGCCCGTCTCTTCGTCCTCAACCGCCTCCTCGCCACGGGGCCGGTAGATCAGCGAGTGAATTGTCTTGGCGTTGGCCGCCCCCTTGCTGCGCAGCACTTGCGCGGCCTTGCCCGTGAAAGCCGCAAACTGCACGTCCCCGTCCACATGTTCGGCGAAATGGCGAGCCAACGTCGTCTTTCCGGTGCCGGCGTAGCCGAAGAGGCGGAATAAAGGGCTTTTGCCCTGTTTCAGCCAAGCGGAAACGGCCTTGAGAGCTTGATCCTGTTGGTTGGAAAACTGCATAGGTGCAACTGGCAGGATTCGTACCGTCAGGGCAAGAGGCAGACGGCTTTACAAACCCATCAATTCAGTTGCTTGCAAGCACGTCGGATCAGGGTTCGCGGTCGTACCATACCATTTGCTGCGACACCGCGACCAGTTCGCGGGCCTGCGAATAAAAGCTGGTGTGCTGGTCGTAAAAGCCGCCGACGGAGCGCTCGCACCGTGCGTCGGCAAGAATAGGATCGCCGCCGATCGCCTGAAGTTCTTTCGACGGCGCGTGAAAATAGACCGTAAGCGTGACCGTGGAGATGTTCGATGCACGTCCCGTCGCCAGAAACAGCCTTGGGAAGGGGCTGTCGCTGATGGCAATCAGCGAAATATGATCGAGCGGCCGCAGATCTGCGTCGCGGACCCAGACGAGCGAGCGCGCATCCTCCGAGAGGGTGCCCATAGCACCCTTCACCACGCGGGTTTCGTAGAGTTTCGCCCAGTTGATCGGCAACAAAGTGGTTTCACTGGGTTGCACGGACATCGGGTCGGGAACATCCGGCATCTCTGTTTTCGAAAAAACCAGCGTTTCCCGGTGAGGCGCCAGCGTCACCATGGCCCGCGCGCAGACGGTTCCATCGGGCATGGCCAACTCAACACGCCAAAACGCGGCGGTCCGCCCTGCCCGGTCGCACACCCGCTGGAGAAGCAGATCGCCTTCCTTGGGAGCTTTCATGAAATCGACAGTCATTGCCACCGGTTCGAAGCGGCTGTCTTCCTGATCATGCAGCACCGCTTTCAGCATAAGTGCGGCAATCCAGCCGCCATAGGGGCCGATCAGATTCCAGTATTTCATGTCCGTGCGACCGACGAAGATATCGTTATCGCGCCGCTCGAGACCAAGGGTTCCGTCAAGCGTGAATGTCATTTGAGTTCCTGTTTTCGGACAGCGTGTTTTGGCGGCTTAGCCATCAAGTGGTTTCGCGTTGGGGATCGTTTTCCAGAATAATCGGTTCGCCGTGCGGTGTTGCGCGTGCGGCCCGCGACCAGGCGGCAGCGAAAGCCTCTACGTCGCCACGACCGGCAATGCCCTTGCGTATCAAAAGCGTCTCAAGGGCACGCAGCCAGCATTCATAGTAATCGCTGCCGTCATCAGACACACCCGGCTGCTTCAACTCAGTAGAAAGAGACGCTGCCCATTCGTCCCAGCTGAAAACAGCTCGTTCGTGCAATGCGACGACAAGCGCGAAGGCCTGGGCCTGCCACGGCTCGGAAAATGGCGATGGATCATTCAGTTCATCGATAGGCGGCAGCCCTGGCTGCGCATCACGCCGGCTCAAGGTAGCTCTCCCAAGCGTCAATCGAAACACGCAGCGCGGCATCGCTATCGGCGCCCCATAGATCAGTGCCTTGCATCACGATGCGATAAAGCCATTGGGGGTTTTCGCCCTTGCCATGCGCATTATCGTCGGGAAACACATAGGTGCCGGCCACCTCCTCGACGATCCCGGTCTTGTCCTTCGCATAACCGGGGATCCGGGTATGGTGCGCCGGATTGATGTTGCGCACCATCACACGGTCGCCAACGCGAAAACGCGCCGGCGCGGTGATTTCCCGGTCGCAGGGGCCGCCGCGAGCCAGCACAGCAGAAACATCGCGGGCGGCGAGCGGCTTCAAACCCTTCGGGGCCTTGTCCCCCGCATTGCCCGTCTGAAGTTCCTGACGCGTGACCAAACCATGCCGCACTAGAAGGGTTTCGAGCGCCTTGATCCAGATTTCGTAATAGCTCGACGCGTAATAATCGGCAGGGTGGAGACTCTCGCGGACATGGCGGCTTTCATCAATGTTCCAGGCGCCCAGCGCACCGCAGCATAGTGTAACACCGAGCGCCCGCCGCTCCCAGTCGGCATGAAATACCGGCTCGTCGGCTTCCGGGTCGATTGGCCCGAAACCCATTCGGCCGCCGAGATCCTGTGGTCCATTCATTGCTGCAACTCCACCACGCCGGTTCCGATCATGGAGTCACGCGTGATCAACGCGCTCAGTTGCGTTTCATTCATGTCATCGGTGCCGTCCGGCCGCATGGGAACAACCAGATATCGCAATTCCGCAGTCGAATCCCACACGCGAATATTCACGTCTTGCGAGAGTTTTACCCCGAATTCTTCAAGTACACTACGTGGATCCATCACAGCACGCGAGCGGTAGGGCGGCGACTTATACCAAACCGGCGGCAAGCCGAGGACAGTCCAGGGATAGCAGGAGCAAAGCGTGCACACGACCATGTTGTGAACTTCGGGCGTATTGAAAACAGCCCGCATGTGCTCGCCCTGTCGACCGGTAAAGCCCAGCGATGCAATTGCTTGGGTTGCATCCTTGCGAAGCCAGTCTGCGAATTGCGGATCGCACCAGGCCCTGGCAACGACGCTTGCGCCGTTTCGAGGGCCAACCTTGTTTTCATAGGTATCGACGATCGCATCAATTGCGGCCGGATCGATCAGGCCCTTTTCACTCAGAAGCGTCTCCAGCGCACGGACGCGCGCTGTCATCTCGTCCAGATTATTGTCGTGCTCATGGTCTCTGGAATTGGTCATGGTTGAACAATACCCGAATGCCCGGACTTGTAAATCGGTCAGGTTCTTTCGCTTAAACCGTTATGATGCTGCTACATCATCATCGGAACAAGCGTTGCAACGAGCAACAGACCCATCACCGTGTTGAAGACGCGCAGACGCTTCGGGTTCGACAGGAACCTGCGCACCAGCGTGCCGAAACCTGCCCAAATTGAAACGCTCGGAAAATTGACCAGGACAAAGGCCAGCGTCACAAGAAGCACCGAGACCACTTGGTTTGTCGGATCGGCAAAGAGAACCATTGCCGTCAGTCCCATCATCCAAGCCTTCGGGTTGACCCATTGGAAGGCCGCCGCCTGCATAAAGCTGATCGGTTGTGACACGGTTTCCGACACGTCGAGACTTCTGCTGCCGGCAATCTTCCAAGCAAGAAACAACAGATAAAGGCCGCCGGAAATCTTGAGGACAATGTGCAGCGCAGGCCAGGTTTGAAGCAGCGCGCCGAGTCCGAAGCCGATCGCCAGAAGCAATGACCCGAATCCGGCTGCAATCCCGCACATATGCGGAATTGTTCGCGCAAATCCGAAATTTGCGCCCGAGGTAAGCAACATGAAGTTGTTCGGACCCGGTGTAACCGAAGCGACCAGTGCGAATGTCATCAGTGCCAAAACGGTTTCGCCGGACATGTGCCTCCTCCAATTTAGGTCAATAAGACTGACCTAAAATCGGAACATCTTCAACATGTGCTCGTGCAGGGCTGATCTGCATCTGCCGCAGAGCTTTGAGGCTATGGGCACTTTGCGGTGCTGTAGGCGATGCGGACTAGGATTCCATACCTTCCGCGCCGCGATTGAGAGCGGCAACGCCTGTCCGGCATACCTCGATCAGCCCGAGTGGACGCATGATCGCGATAAACTGCTCGATCTTGGAAACGCGGCCGGTGATCTCGAAAACGAAATGCTCGGTATTCGCATCAATGACCTGGGCACGGAAAGCATCGGCGAGCCGCAGCGCTTCTACGCGATGTTCGCCCTGACCCTGCACCTTGATGAGTGCCAGTTCCCTTTCGAGTGGCTTTTCATGGCCAAGCTCATGCGCCCGAACGGTCAGGTCGACAACGCGATGCACGGGCACGATACGCTCAAGCTGATGCTTGATCTGTTCGAGCACATGGGGCGTTCCGGTGGTCACGATGGTAATCCGCGACAGATGCGCCTCATGCTCGGTCTCCGATACGGTGAGGCTCTCGATATTGTAACCGCGGCCGGAGAAAAGGCCGATAACTCGGGCCAATACGCCGGGTTCGTTGTCGACCACGACCGACAACGTCCTCGTCTCCGGCCGCTCGGTTTCCTTGGCGATGAAATAGGCCGATCCTGTCGGCTTGTGTTCAGCATTCATGAGGTCTGATCCTCGACAGATTTGAGTTTCGGCTTTGGCTGCATCCGGGCAACGGCAACGCCGGAAAGAATGATGGCAAGGGCGATCCAAGCGTTAAACGACAGACGTTCGTTCAAGACAATCGCGCCCCAAAGCACGCCGGCAACCGGAACCAACAGGTTGATCTGACCGAAAAACGATGCGCCCTGACGAGCGATGATCCGAAACATGATCAGTGAGGCGACGGCCGACGGCAACAGACCCAACAGGACGATACTCAACCATGCAATTGACGATGGATTATCGCTGATCAAGGGCTCGAACACCAGTGCTGCAGCGCCAACCATGGCAAACGACCACGCTATGTTTACGGCGAACATCGGACGCGGCTTCAAATGCAACAGCCTTTTCGTGATCAGTGCGTTGACGGCGTAGGAGACGCCGCTGACGAGAATGGCCAGCTGACGCCAGATGTCGCGATCGGTGCGCGCGACGATATCCGGCCAGAACAGGACAACCAGCCCAAGGAGGCCAACAAACACGCCGATCAGTTTCGCTGCGTTCATGGCCTCGTTGTCGGTGAAAAAATGCGCAAGCACGATGGTCATCAGCGGCATCAGGCCCATCAGAATGGCCGCAAATCCGGCTGTAATTTCGCCAAGGCCCCAGGTGATGAGCGTGAACGGCAAGGCCATACCAAAGAATGCTGAAACGAAAATCACAATGTGATCCCGGTTGCTGGCGTTCAACGCTTCGCGTGTCTTCAGCACAACGGCCGCCAGAACAACCATCGCTATCGCCTGGCGCATTGCGGTGAGAGTCATTGGCGGCACCTCGGCCACGGCCACCCGGCTCAACATGAAGCTGCCGCCCCAGATGACCGCAAGCAGCCCCAGCAAGCCGTAGTCGATCCATCCCGGATGTCCGGCCTGATGCATTCTTGGTTCCATTCTTTGCGACGCAGCCGGTATTTGACCCCTACACCAGCGCTTTGCCCTTGCTGTCGATTGCCGATGCCACGGCCTCATCCGTCGCTTCATCGGGCAACAGCATTTCATTGTGCGCCTTGCCCGAGGGGATCATCGGAAAACAATTGGCGAGGTTTGCAACCCTGCAATCGAATATCACCGGTCGCTTGACGGCGATCATTTCCTCGATGGCATCGTCGAGTTCATCGGGTTTGGTGGCGCGCAATCCGACACAGCCATAGGCTTCCGCCAGCTTGACGAAATCGGGCATGGCCTCGGTGTAGGAATGCGACAACCGGTTGCCGTGCAGCAGTTGCTGCCATTGCCGGACCATCCCCATATACTGGTTGTTGAGAATGAAGATCTTGATCGGCGCCTCGTACTGGACCGCTGACGACATCTCCTGAATGGTCATCTGTACCGACGCGTCGCCGGCAATATCGATGACCAGAGCATCAGGATGGGCGATCTGCACCCCGAACGCCGCAGGTAATCCGTATCCCATCGTTCCCAGGCCGCCCGACGTCATCCACCGGTTCGGCTCCTCGAAGCCGAAAAACTGCGCAGCCCACATCTGATGCTGGCCAACTTCTGTTGTGATATAGGTGTCATGGTCTTTGGTCAGCGCAAAAAGACGCTCCATGGCGTATTGCGGCATGATGACGTCTTTGCTGGGTGTGTAGGCTAGGGAATTGCGCGCGCGCCATCGGCCAATCTGTTCCCACCAGGCTTGCTGCGCCGTTTTTTCTGCCTTTGCCGACGTGGCGCGCCACAGACGAACCATATCCTCCAGCACATGACCGACGTCGCCGATGATTGGCACATCGACGCGAACGTTCTTGTTGATGGATGAAGGGTCGATATCGATATGGATCTTCTTCGATTGCGGTGAAAACGCATCAAGACGGCCGGTGATGCGGTCGTCAAAGCGCGCACCGATACAGACCATGACATCGCAGTCATGCATCGCCATATTGGCTTCGTAGGTTCCATGCATGCCGAGCATACCGAGCCAGTTCTTGCCCGAAGCCGGATAGGCACCCAGGCCCATCAGCGTCGACGTGATCGGAAAATCCGTCAGTTGCACCAGTTCCCGAAGCAGATGGCTAGCCTCCGGCCCGGAATTGATGACGCCGCCGCCGGTATAGATGATCGGCCGCTTTGCTTCGCCCATCAGCTTGATCGCATTGCGTATGGCGTCGAGGTCGCCCTGCACTTTCGGCTGATAGCTCTTCTGCTCTGTCACCGGCGAAGGCGGCGTATAGACACCGGTCGCGAACTGGACGTCCTTTGGTATGTCGACCACCACCGGGCCCGGTCGACCTGTTTGGGCTATTCGAAAGGCCTCATGCAGGACGCGTGACAGATCCTTGATGTCACGCACCAGCCAGTTGTGTTTGGTACAAGGCCGCGTGATGCCGACCGTATCACACTCCTGGAAAGCATCGGAACCGATCAGCGGCGTCGGCACCTGACCGGAGATACAGACGATCGGGACGGAATCCATCAGTGCATCCTGTAGGGCGGTAACGATGTTGGTCGCACCGGGCCCGGACGTCACAAGCGCGACGCCCACCTTGCCGGTGGACCGCGCATACCCTTCCGCGGCATGTCCGGCACCTTGCTCGTGCCTGACAAGGATATGGACAATCTCTTCCTGCTGAAACAACTCATCATAGATCGGCAAGACTGCGCCGCCCGGATACCCGAATATATCCGCAACACCGTTGTCCTTCAGCGCCTGAACAACCATTTCGGCGCCTGTCATCTCTTTGTTACTGCCCGTCATTGCCATTTTCCGTTTCGCCTTAACGGCATTTCATACACGTCGGTTAATACTCTCTTAACGGCCACAACACCGCCAAGCCATAAAAAAAGGCCCCTTTCGGAGCCTTGTTTCGCGCATGGGCGGCTTTCGCCGGATGGCTACACCATCCTGCCCATACGCACCATCACCACGATCTCGACATTCTTGATCATGCGCGGGACGTTAGACGCAATGCCCCGGCGCGTCAATGGCTTGACCGGGAAATTGGGCCGCAGGCAGACGATGAACCGGCCTATCTAAAAATCATGGCGTCACGACAACGGCTTGTTAACGCAAACGGCCTAAACTCCCGACATAGATGGGTTCGCGGGGTTGAAACTGACAATGACCGCGCAAAGGGTCAGGTCAAAAGTACGAAACGGGGCAGTATGACTGACAAGACTTCCAGCGAGGAAAAACGGGACGTCTCCTACACGACCCGGGTTTTGGGACACGTGGTCAAATGCAACGGCGCTCAGGCGACCATTGCCGCACGCATACTGTCTGACGAAAACCCGATTGCGGGCGCCTTGTCCGTCGGTAGGCTGATATCCATCAAGGTCGGCGAAAACCGTATCGTTGCCCTTGTCTACAGCGTTCATAGCCCAGAAGAGTTCTGGAACGAGGAAACGCCGAATACCATGCACTTCGAAGTCGAGCTCGTTGGCGAAATCCGCCAGGACGGCGACGAAACGAGGTTCAGTGCCGGTATTTCGAGTTATCCGACGCTTGGTTCGGTTGCGCACCAGATCCGCACAGAGGATCTCGATGCCATTTATACGGTCGAAGGTACCAATCCGGTTACCGTCGGCCATCTGACGCAGAACGACCAGATCGCCGCCTCCATATCCGCTGACGCGCTTCTTGACCGTCACTTTGCCATTGTCGGCACCACCGGCGTCGGCAAATCCACCGCGGTTTCGCTGGTGGTTAACCGCATTGTAGACGTCTGTCCGGATCTGCGCGTGCTCGTTCTCGATCCGCACAACGAATTCGCCTCAGCTTTCCAATCGCGTGCGCACCTCATTGAAACAGAATCGCTGGACCTGCCATTCTGGCTGTTCCGCCTGGAGGAATTTGTCGAAGTCATTTTCCGCGGACGGCCAACAGTGCCCGAAGAGGTCGACATGCTCCGCGACCTGATCGCCGAGGCCAAGCGAAGCTTCAAGGGCGCGCCGGACGCCAGGACGAAGGTCACCAGAATTGACCGCTCTTCGATTACGTCCGACACACCCGTGCCATATCGCATGGCCGATCTGATGGCGCTGATCGATGAACGCATTGGACAGCTCGACGGACGCGAGGAAAAGCCGCATCTGCGCAACTTGAAGGTCCGGATCATGTCGGTGATCAGGGATCCACGCTTCTTCTTCATGTTTTCATCGAACACGATCAACGACAATATTACGGATGTCATCAGTGACATCTTTCGGATTCCGGGCGATGGCAAACCCATCACCTCCTTTCAGCTCTCCGGCATTCCTTCCGAAGTGGTCAATGCGGTCGCCTCGGTGCTTTGCCGAATGGCATTCGAAATCGCACTCGGCAGCAACGGCAAGATGCGAATTCTCGTGCTTTGCGAGGAGGCCCACCGTTACGTGCCAGCCGACCGAAACCTTGGCTTCTTCCCGACCCGGCAAGCCGTTGCGCGGATTGCCAAGGAAGGCCGCAAATACGGCGTCAGTCTTGGGGTCATCACCCAAAGGCCGGGCGAACTGGATGCGACCATCCTTTCACAGTGTTCCACGGTGTTTGCCATGCGTCTGGCCAACGACCGGGACCAGGATATCATTCGTTCGGCAATTTCCAATTCGTCGAGCTCTACGATCAGCTTCCTGTCGTCGATCGGCAATGGCGAGGCCATCGCATTTGGTGAGGCCGTACCGGTGCCGATGCGCATGTGTTTCGAGCGCATTCCGCAGCACCTGCTGCCGAAAACGGAAAGCCGCCGCGACCTGAAGGTCAGCACCAGCGACGGTGTTCCCGATATCCAGCATATCGTCAAGAGCATGCGCCATACGGAAACACCGCTGGGCACATCCGCGATGCCACCGCAGACGCCTGCGCCGCTCCAGCCTGAAATGGCGGACATGTCGCAGCTGGAACGCGCTGTCACAGAACCGGCGGCAAAGCATGATGAACTCTTTATCGATGTCACGGAAGCCACCGCCGAGGCGGAAGCCGGCAATAGCGAAGAGCGCCCTGGTGTCAAGCGCAACAATTTGCGTGAATCGCTTCTGAAAAAATCGCCCCACCGCGAATCTCTGCTGAAGAAGCCTTTAACGCCGCAGTAGCTGTCATCGTCCCGCGCACGCTAATGGAACGCTACGACCGCACATCCCAATCAGTGCCAAGCTGATTGCGAAACCATGTCATCTGGCGCTTGGCATATTGCCGAGTCGCGATGGAAGCCAATTCGATCGCTCTTTCCTTTCTGGTCGAACCATCGATAAAGGCGGCAATTTCACGCACACCGATTGCCTTCATCGCCGGAAGGTCTGGCCGCAGGTTCATGGCCAACAGCCGACGCACCTCATCGATTGCGCCTTCGGCTATCATCCTTTTGAACCGCACCTCGATCCGGTCGTGCAAGATGGTGCGATCAGGCATCACCAAGATCCGCCTTGCGTTGTTTGGTTCGATCAACGGCTGTCCCGCCTCGCCCTGAAAGCTTCGGATTGAACGGCCGGACGCATCGAAGACCTCCAGCGCACGAACAATTCTCTGACGGTCCCGAACCGAGAGTTGCGCAGCGGTCTCCGGGTCTCTCTCGGCAAGCCGCGCATGAAGATGCTCGACACCACGCTTGGCAAGCGTATCGCGCCAATACTGCCTGATGGTCTGCGGGATTTCGGGCATCCGCGACAACCCGCCCATCAATGCACGAAAATAAAGGCCGGTACCGCCCACAAATACCATTGTCCGCCTCCCTATATCCGGCTCCTCAAGCAGTTTCTCAACATCCCGATACCAGTCGCCCACTGAATAGGCCCGTGACGCAGGCACGTGCCCGTAGAGGCGGTGATCGATGTCCTCCATATCCTTGTGCGAAGGCCTTGCCGTCAGGATCCGCAACGCGTCGTAGACCTGCATCGCATCGGAATTGACGATCATGGCGTTGCTTTCGCGGGCAATCCGCATTGCCAGCGAGGACTTGCCGCTTGCCGTCGGCCCGGCTATCAGGACTGCGTCCATCGCGCCCTCCAAACAGGTCTTCCATGCCCCTCGTTGCCACGCTTATTACCGATCCGTCAAACCCGCTCCTTTCGCAGGCGCTGGCGGCAGACGCATCGGGCGATATGGCGTCAGGCCGCCCCGATTGGCTTGCAACCGGAATCGCCTGCGACGTTCCGCTCAAAGAAGGGGTTGCCGGCGATGATGCACGCGCTGCGATGGCCGATGCGCTTGGCGGCCAGCCCGTGGATATTGTCGTCCAGGAGGCGGTTGGCAGGGCCAAAGACCTGCTGATCGCCGATATGGATTCGACGATGATTGACCAGGAGTGCGTGGACGAATTGGCGGCGCAAGCAGGCGTCTATGAAAAAGTCGCTGGTATTACAAAGCGGGCCATGAACGGCGAAATCGAGTTCGAGGCCGCCATGCGCGAACGCGTCGCCCTTCTTGCCGGTCTCGAACTGGCAACGATCGGAAACGTTATCGAAAACCGCATCACACTGGCCGCCGGGGGAAGGACGACCGTAGCAACGATGAAGGCCAGCGGTGCCTACACCGCACTTGTGTCCGGCGGCTTTACGGCGTTCACGGACCCGATTTCAGAAATGCTCGGCTTTGACGAGAATCGGGCCAACGTGCTCGGAAAACGGGACGGCAAGCTCGACGGTACAGTCGCCGAACCCGTCCTCGGACAGCAAGCCAAAGTGAACGCACTCAACGAATTGTGCGCCTCACGCGGCATTTCAGTCAACGAGGCGATCGCTGTCGGCGACGGTGCCAACGATCTGGGAATGCTCGAACTTGCTGGCAGCGGTGTCGCCATGCATGCAAAGCCGGTCGTCTCGGCCCGGGCGCGCATGCGCATCGACCATGGCGACCTGACGGCACTGCTATACATCCAGGGATACCGGCGAGATCAGTTCAGATCGGTCCCGGAACAATGATTGCCCAAACGCCGCGCCTCATCATCAGGAACTGGCAAGCCAGCGACGAGGAGCTCTTTTACCACATATGCTCCGACGACAAGGTAATGGAGTTTTTTCCATCCCGCCGCAACCGGGAGGAAGCGCGCGAAGCCATGTCTCGTTTGATCGAAAACATCGCAAAGACCGGATACGGATTTTTCGCGATTGAAACGAAAGAGGACAACCAACCGGTCGGCTTTGCCGGATTGGCGATCCCCGAGCTTGAGCCGTTTCTTCCCAAGGGGACGGTGGAGATCGGATGGCGGCTCGCCGCAGACAAATGGGGAAAGGGCTATGCGACGGAAGCTGCCACCGAGCTCTTGAGGCTTGGATTTGAGGATCGGCGACTTGATGAAATCGTTTCGTTCGCAGTTGCCGCAAATACGCGATCAACGGCCGTTATGAAACGTCTAGGCATGCTGCCCGACCCGACTCGCGATTTCGATCATCCCGGCGTTCCAGACAGCCACATCCACCTGCGGCGCCATGTTCTTTACGCGCTGAGCGCACAACAATGGCGCCATGGCCGATCCTGATCCGGCCACCAGCTACTTGGCGCGTACGGTCAGCGCATCGGAACAGTAATAAACCGCAATTCACCCGTCGTGTTCGCCACCATCAACAGGGCGTTGCGCCGACCGTCATCCCTGAGGGTCTTGATTCTGTCCTTGACGTCCTCGGGCGTCGAAACACCTTCCTGAGCGATTTCGACGATCACGTCACCGGCAACAATGCGTTTGTCGGCCGCCGGTGATTCGTCTTCAACGCCGACAACGACCACGCCCTCGATGTCTTCGGCAATCTGGTACTTTTCCCTCAGCGCATCGTCGAGCGGGGCAATATCCATACCGAGAACGGTTGCTGTTTCCGGCTCTTCTGCCTCACCGTCCTGCGCAATCAGCTGTTCGCCATCTTCAAGTCTGCCGAGCGTGACTTTGATTGTTACCTCTTCGCCCTTGCGGATCACGACAACCTCGACTTCCTTGCCAACGGGGCTTTCTGCGACGATCCGCGGAAGATCGCGCATGTCCTCGACCTCTTGGCCGTCGAACTGCACAATCACATCGCCGGGCAGTATCGAGCCGTCATCGACAGGGCCGCCTGTAATAATGCCCGCGACAAGCGCACCCTTGGCGGCACTCATGTCGAGGCTTTCGGCGATCTCGTCCGTAACCGGCTGGATCCGAACGCCCAGCCAGCCGCGACGGGTCTCGCCAAATTCGACCAGTTGTTGAACCACGGATTGCACCAGATCGGCGGGTACCGCAAAGCCAATGCCGATGGAGCCACCTGTCGGTGAAATTATGGCTGTGTTGACGCCGATGACTTCGCCTTCCTCGTTGAAAAGCGGACCGCCGGAATTGCCGCGGTTGATGGCCGCATCGGTTTGAATAAAGTTATCATAGGGGCCTGAATTGATGTCCCGGCCGCGTGCCGAAACGATACCGGTTGTTACCGTCCCGCCGAGGCCAAACGGATTACCGATGGCCATCACCCAATCGCCGATCCGCAGAGCCTCGGAGTTGCCGAAACCGACCGCCTTCAGCGGCTCTTCCGGCGTCACTTTCAAAACGGCAATGTCAGTTTTCGGATCGGCGCCAATAACTTCAGCGGAAAGTTTTGATCCGTCCGCGAAGATCGCCTCGATATCATCGGCGTCCGCAATGACGTGATTGTTAGTGACAATTAGACCCTCGGAATCGATGACAAAACCGGAACCGAGAGAGTTGACGCGGCGTGAACGGGGCCGTTGCTGGCCATCCTGGTCACCAAAAAACTCTTCGAAGAAATCCTGAAACGGCGAGCCGTCCGGAATTCTGGGGCGCGGCGTCCGGCTGTTGTTGTTTATGCGCTGGGATGTCGAGATGTTGACGACGGAACCGAGCAGTTGCTCGGCGAGATCGGCGATCGACTCAGGCCCCTGCCCCGCCGTTGCCACGCTCACGCCGCCGGGTGCCATGTGCACCCCCGCCACCGCGAGTGCAGATGCAATTGCCACGGCCCGGACAGGCTTGAAGATTTTGGTCAACGCCATCTCGTCATCTCTCCCGATAGAATTCATGCAAGTATCCGACTGATTTAAATATGTTCAATTCCGGTCGCGTCCACTCAAATTTGCACCAAAATCATGTGATCGTCCTCAGCCACGGACGATCCAGACAAAAAAGACGCCAAAGCAAACGGCTGCCAAGCCGAACGATCGCATCTGGCGATCCGAGATCAGCGGCAACTCTTCGGCCATCTTTCGTATGAATGAGGGGGCCAATGCGTACATCAGCCCCTCAATCACAAAAAACAGGCCGATCGCCACCAAGAAGTCAGCCATTACATTGTCGGCTTACTGGGTGCCGGCCGTCAATCCCGTATCCGGGATTGTTCCTGCAGCATCCTGGAAAAACCTGAAGAACTCAGAATTTGGCGATATGACCATCGTGGTGTCGGTATTCGTAAGCGACTGACGGTACGCTTCCATTGAGCGATAAAAATCAAAGAATTGCTCGTCCTTTGAAAATGCATCGGCAAAGATGCTGTTGCGCTCGGCATCCCCTTCACCACGTGTAATCTCGGAATCGCGGCGCGCCTGGGACTCCAGTTCAACGACCTGCCTGTCGGCGATCGCCCGGATTCTCTGGCTCGCTTCGCGGCCTCGCGCGCGGATCAGTTCAGCTTCCGCAAGACGCTCCGCTTTCATTCGATCGAAGGTTTGCTGCGAAACCTCCTGCGTCAGGTCGGTCCGGCGAATTCGCACGTCCTCGATTGTCAGACCCAGCGATTCCGCGTCAGGCCGTAATTGGTCGCGAACTTCGCGCATCATTGCCGCACGCGCATCCGAAAGAGCAGCTTCGAACCCGCGAAGGCCGTAAACACGGCGCAGTGCGGAGTCGAGACGTGTTCTCAACCGGGATTCGGCTGCGACCACATCGCCCGATACGGTCTCCCTGAAGCGTTCCGCATCGGTAATCTTGAAGACCACAAACGCATCCACCTCGTAGAACTTGCCGCCCGAGACCTGAACGCGAATGTCATCCAGGTCGAATCGGATCGCCCGTTTCTGGATCATCTGAACGTTGTCCGCTTCGATAAACCCGAACGGCAGCTTGAAATAGATGCCTGGATCTGTCTTCACCGAACGGATTTCACCAAACCGCAAGACAATCGCCTGTTCGCCGGCCTTCACAATGAAGAACGAGGAATAGCCGAGCCCCAAAAGGACGACGACTGCGACAATAATGATAGGAAGACGATTACCCATTAGTTCGTTCCTCCTTGAGCTGTGCTTCGGCCGAGTTCATTCAGAGGCAGGTACGGTACGACGCCCGAACCCTGCTGATTTTGCTCGACAATGAACTTGTTGGATGACTTGAAAACATCTTCCATCGTTTCAAGGAAAAGACGCTTCCGCGTGACATCCGGTGCTTTCTCATATTCCGTGTAGATCGAGATAAAGCGCTGCGCTTCACCTTCGGCCTCGTTTACGACGCGATCCTTGTAGGCCGCAGCCTCTTCTCGGATTTGCGCCGCTTCACCGCGCGCCTGGCCGAGCTGTTGGTTGGAGTACTGGTTTGCCTCTTCGACAAACCGGTCTTCATCCTGTTCTGCCCGCTGCACCTCATCGAACGCATCCGCAACTTCGCGCGGTGGCGCAGCATCCTCAATGGAAACGGTATTGATGGCAAACCCGGCCCCATAACTGTCCATCGTCGTCTGAATGATGGTTTTCACGTCTTCAGCGATGATTTGGCGGTTGTCGCGGAAGATGTCCTGAGCCGGACGCCGGCCCACCACTTCGCGCATCGCACTTTCCGCAACTTGGCGAAGCGTATCTTCAGGCTTTTCGACGTTGAACAGGTAGTTTTGCGGATTGGTAATCGCATAGAGGACAGAAAACCGGACATCCACGATGTTCTGGTCACCCGACAACATCAACCCCTGGTTTGCGCCTCTTGCCGAACTGCCACCGATGTTGATCTGTTGTTCAACGATCTGCACCATCTCGACCCGCTCGACCGGCCACAAGAGAAAATGCAGCCCGGGCTGCGAAATTTCTTCTTTCGGCTCTCCGAAAAGCAGGACAACGCCGCGTTGATCGGGCTGGACGGTATATATCGCTTGAAACAACCACAGAAGGACAAGGCCCGCGACGATAACCGCTATAAATATCGGGCTGCCGCCGGAGCCGCCTGGAAGTGCATTTTTCAGCTGATCCTGGCTTCGACGGATTATTTCTTCGAGATCCGGCGGTGCGCCTCCGCCGCCCGTGCGGCGCGGACCACGCGGCCCTTGCCCCCAAGGGCCCTGATTGTTGCCGCCGCTGCCATTCTGATTACTCCAGGGCATTAAGTCCTCTTCGCTTCCTCAACTCTCCGATTGCATGCTGAAATACAACCGCTCAATCGAAAGCCGATCCTAATATTGTGTTCTTCCGGCGCTTCGATTTGCACGGCAACCTGAGAAGGTCAAGGCACATTCCTGCGCACGCAAGTTGGCATAGACTGGGTTATAGGTACACTGACATGCGCTTTCAACGCAGTGACAACCATCAGTTTGGTTAATCGCGGTACCGACGACTAGGTTTTCCGCCTGTATACGACGTATCGAGTGGCGGCACTATCTTTCTCGCCCGCCGGGACTTCCAGTTCAGTCTCGATAAACCAAACATCTTCGCTCAATTGTGGAAACACCGTATCACCCGAGGGTTCGCTGTCAACGTGTGTCAAATGCACGCAATCGGCGTAGGGCAATGCGGCGCGATAGATCTCACCTCCACCGATAACGCAAAAGGCAGCCGCGCCGCTGGTTCGGGCTGATTTATCCGCTTGTTCCAATGCTGCCTCCAGACTGTGCGCAACGTCGATACCTTCGGCTGAAAACGAAGCGTTACGGGTAATGACGATATTGGCACGCCCGGGAAGCGGTTTGCCAATGGAGTCATATGTCTTGCGACCCATAATCACCGGTTTGCCCATCGTAATGGCTTTGAAGCGTTTAAGGTCGGTAGACAGGCGCCATGGCATTGCCCCCTCGCTGCCAATAACGCCGTTGCGTGCGACCGCCACGACGAGTTCGACCGCTATATCGCCTTGTGGATCAACCGGCTTCACACCGAGACCTTGGCCGCGATATGGGGATGTGGCTCATATCCGTGCAGCGAGAAATCGTCGAACGTAAAGGCAAACAGGTCCTTTACCTGGGGATCGAGTTGCATAACGGGCAATGCTCTCGGCTCCCGCATCAGTTGGATGCGCGCCTTGTCGATATGATCTGTGTACAGATGTGCGTCACCCAAGGTGAGAATAAACTCGCCCGGCTCAAGCTCGGTAACCTGGGCAATCATCATTGTCAGCAGGGCATAGGATGCAATGTTGAAGGGGACGCCGAGGAAAATGTCGGCTGAGCGCTGATAGAGCTGACAGGAAAGACGCCCTTCCGCGACATAGAATTGAAACAGGCAATGGCACGGCGGTAGCGCCATCGTATCAGTAAGCGCAGGATTCCATGCGCTTACCACATGGCGACGCGATGACGGATTTGTCTTGATTGCTGCAACCACATTGGCAATCTGGTCAATGGATTGACCGTCTGGACCGGGCCAGGAACGCCATTGGAAACCGTATACCGGTCCGAGCTCTCCGTTTTCATCCGCCCATTCGTCCCATATCGAGACACCGTTTTCTTTCAGCCAGGCGATGTTCGTTTCGCCGCGCAGAAACCATAGCAATTCGATGATGATCGAGCGCAAATGAAGCTTTTTGGTTGTCAGCATTGGAAAGCCATCGGCGAGATCGAAACGCATCTGGTGACCGAAGACCGAACGGGTACCGGTGCCGGTGCGGTCGCCGCGGTCGACGCCGTTATCGAGAACGCGCTCAAGAAGGTCGTGATACTGCCGCATGAAAAACTCCGGGCCGATTCGCTTGCGTGTATCCTACAATACTGGGGATGGAATTTGACCTGTGAATTGGCTCGGCCTCGACATTGTGTCGGCCACCGCAAATGCAAGTTTGGAACCCACAAATACTCGGCCGGTTGAATCTGACGACAGCGCGATCGACGAACGCACGCCTGAAAATGGCTAAACCATTGGTTTATTTTCCTAATGCATCTGCTTGCGGCAAAATGCTGATTGCCGGATATCGACCGCAACACCTTTTCAAAGCCGCCGCAAAGTCATATATTCGCGATGCTGCAAACGCAGCTATGGCGATAAACGGAAGATGCAATAAACCCATCGGACCCGGGGGCAGTACCCGGCGCCTCCACCAAAAAAGGTTGTATTTCAATTATTTGCGATTGAACCTTTTTTGATGGGGGCGAAACAGGATCGACGAGGGCGTAAAGATCGACTTTTTGCTCGGCATGGTTCCACCGTTATCGGGCCGAATCTGTAGTTGCAAACGACAACTATGCGGAAGCACGTCTCGCTGCTTAATGCAGCGCGTCAGCTTCAATTAAACTCCTGACCGGTCGCACGGTCAGGCGGGGTTCGGAGGCACCTGGCAACAGAAGCCTCCACTTTACGTATATTGAAGGTTTCTATGTTGTAGATTATTGAGCGGCATCTGCGGTATGTGTATCAAGGGTTTGGGACAACTGGCGGAAGCGGGATCAGCAAGTGCAGGATCATATCCGATATGATATTTTGGCGCAGGAAGCGCTCCGCGGCGTTATTCGCAAGGTGCTCACCGAGGTCGCTTCAACAGGCAGCCTTCCAGGAGAGCATCATTTCTTCATAACGTTTCTGACAAATGCGCCGGGCGTGCGGATATCGTCTTACCTGCGCGAAAAGTACACCGAGCAGATGACGATCGTCATCCAGCACCAGTTCTGGGACCTGAAAGTCACCGACAGCTTTTTCGAGATCGGCCTTTCTTTTTCGGACAAGCCCGAGAAGCTGCACATCCCGTTTTCTGCGATCCGCGGATTTTACGATCCGTCTGTCAATTTCGAACTCGAGTTCGATACTATGATGGCCGACAATGAAGACAGTGTTCCGGCCGATGTCGTTGAATACGGGACAGTTGATGAAGAGCCGGCAGACGACCGTCCTGCGCCCGCAGTCGAAGAACCGATGCCCGCTGCAGAGATCGAAGCCATCGACAAAGAGGCTGAGCCCGCCGAAGAGGACAAGGCAGGTGCAGATGTCGTCTCTCTCGACTCCTTCAGGAAGAAGAACTGAATGGCCGCCGATCTGGTCAACCTGCGGCAGTTCAAGAAGCGCAAGATGCGGCGCGAAAAGGAAGAAGCGGCGCACAACAACAGACTGGCATTTGGGCGCACCAAATCCGAAAAAGAGCAGACCCGAAAAAACAACGAACGGCAAACGCGCAATCACCAGGGGGGCCGTCTCGAGAGACCCACGGACAAAACCAGTCACCGCACTGTGAAATGAACCGCAAACGCTCGGTGACCATTCGCGGCCATCGAACAAGCTTCTCGCTTGAAGACGAATTTTGGGATCTGCTTACGCGTATCGCTGCAGATCGCGACATGCCGCTTTCCAGACTGGTATCGGAAATAGACCGGAACAGGGATCTCGACCATAACCTGTCATCAGCCACAAGGCTCTACGTACTGAAATGGGCTTTGTCTGATAGAAAGGATGATTGAGCCGAAAACGGCAGATCAAGTCAGTCGCTGTAGGATTCGAAATCGAATTTCAATTCCGGCAAGGGCTGCCGTTCGATTTGACCGGTGCCTCCAGTCTCGCCGGCGCGCCGAACCGCATCTTCGAGCTGCAGGATAAATTCGTCCTGTTGCGTCGGGGGTGCGGCTTCTCCACGCGCAAGCCTCTCGGCAAACTCTCGTGCGGCCCTTTGTTGAGCCTCATCCAGGAGCCGCGCCTCTTCCTCTTCTTCCGCCAATAGAGCCGCCGCTTCAGCTTCCTCGCGCGCTCTCTGCTCCTCTTCAAGCCGGGCTACGCGTTCCTGCTCGATACGGTTTCGCTCATTGGCTGCCCGCTCCTCTTCCAACTGCCGCCGTCGTAGCGCTGCGTCCCGGTCGGAATCCGCCCGTTGTTTGGCGAGCAACGCTTCGCGTCTCAGACGCTGGTTCTCCAGCACGACCGCTTGCAGGATCTCGACGCGACGGCGCTCACGTTCAAATGCGCGCAACGAAAGGAAGTTGGCCATTTCCGACACGTCCAGGGATCTTATGGGTTGGCGTAGCGGCCCTCGAAAGGCAAGAGTGACGGCCGGCGCCGCGCCCGTGAGCGCCTCGTCTTCCGGATCGAATTCGACACTGAAACGCGCATTGACGATTTCTTCGACAAGGCTCAGCCGCGCTTCACCGCGCACTGTAGCACCTGTGTCGGACATATCGATATTGGGCATCCGCAACGTGCCGGCAGCCATGGTGAAAGGCAAAGAGACTTCGCCTGCGAAAAACTTGCCGTTCGACAGGACATTTTCAACCAGCTCTTCGATGTTTCTGCCGTCGAGTTCAAAACCTTCCTCATCTGCAGCCATCAGAATTGGCATGAGCGACTCGTTTTCAAAACCCTCTAGGTCAAGACCGCCGATATCGATGATACCGGAACCAGACAATGATCCGACAACGTCTTGCTGGCTGGTTCCCGCCCCTTCAAAAGATGCGGAAAGGTCAAAACGGCCGGTGGCGACTGGAAAGCCGTCATGGCTCCAAATGACCGGACGCAGATCGGCGTCCTTCAGCTGGATTTGCCCCGATATCAACGCCGACGCGTCGCGATTGGCGAGCGTAATGGCACCCTCCAATGAACCGCCCATCCAGTCGGCGCGCATATCGCGCAACTGCATTTCATTGTCCTTGAGGACGACCCTGCCGCTCCACGGACCGGCTGGGCTTGCACCGGGAACATGAACCGACGGTGCATTAAGTTCGAGATCGACGGCAAGATTGTCTTGCAGGGGGGAAAGAAACGAAGCCGTCGCCCAGGAAGGACCTCCCGAGACGACAGTGCCCGGCCCCAACATCAGTTCGGCGAGCCAAGCGAGATCGATATCGGACGTCTCCAGCATACCGCTCAGATCAAATATATCGGCGTCTCGCGCCAGCGCCAACTCGCCGGAAAATTCCATGTCCGCCGCCCGGCCAGTCAGGTTGCTAAGCTGGTAGGATTGCGGATCGGTCCGCACATCCGTTTCGATCTGCACCGCCATTGACGATGCGGGATCAACGATATTGAGACCGTTCATCGAAAGGTAAGGCGTCAGGTCGTCGGAGGCGAGGCTGAGCTTGAAATCTGCTTGCAACCGGCGACCGTCATCCTGCCAGCCTCGGCCGCGCGCCGATACCAACATATCCGGCGCATCATAGTTTATCGAGAAATCCAGCTCCTCTGCCGGAACGCCCTCGAAGCTGACATCGACTGCTGCGGAGCCGTCAAGGTCGACAGGCAGGCTTTCGATGCCCATCTGCGCCAGCAGGTTCCGCGGTTCATTGCTGCTGATATCGGCGGTGATTGAGAGTTGCCCGTTGTCAAGCGGCGCAAAAGCGTCGTCCCGTTCAAGGAATATGCTGAAGCGGCTTCCGCCGGTCCGGCCCCTTATGCGAGCGGCAAGCGACGTTTGTTCATCGATTCCCGGCGCGAATTGCGATTGAACGTCAATCGTTGTGTCACTGAAGAGCGCGGCACTGTCTCTCAGATGGGCCAGGACCGGATGTTGATCTGACAATCCCGACAGGAGCTCAAAAAGCTGGCCGCTGCTGTCGGCTAAGATACTGAGATCGACATTGCCGACCGGCGCAGAGAATATGCTGTCCAGACGGCCAACGCCTGAAATTGACGCGCCGGCAAGATCGCCGACTGTCAAGCGGTCGATATCGAGCGTTCCGCCCTTCAGACGGACTGCAACATCGGCACCGTTTGCCACCACGCCTGAACTGCGAAACGCCTCCGCACTCAGACGCGCGCTGACATCATGCCCCGCCAGTCGGCTCTCCTGATTTTCGCCCACCACGATTCCGGTCAGCGCACGCAAGGCATCGAAATCCACCTCATCGCCGTCCAGAACCAGCGAAAGCGAAGGCCGGCCCTGGATCGGTACAATGCGCTCGAGCCGGCCTTTCAGAATTGCCGCTCCGACGGCAATCTCAAGATCGTCGAAACGCTGCAATTGCTGGGAAAGGTCAACCTTGGCGGACAGCCCCGCCGCCTCAAGCCGCCGGATCGCAGGATCGACACCGTTTGTCAGCCATGCGGCAAAACCGGATGGCTGATTGGATGCAACGATCACCTCGCCTGAGAAACCGAAATTCGATCCGACGCCCAGCTGTCCGGAAGCAAGGAACTGGGTACGGCCCGGCAGCTTCGCTTCGATCCGGTCAATGCGCCATACCGCGCCGTCGGGCCTCGCCTCCATCAAAACATCGCGTATCGTGGTGTCACCGGCCAGAACTGCGGGCAGCGCGACAGAGACGCGCCCGGGCATTTGAGGGACCGGAGCAAGCGATATCAATCGCTGCAATGTCCCAAGCCGCTGCGCCAAAGAAATCGACTCGCCTGCAGCCCCGTCCTGCTGCCCGTTCGCGCCCGCCTCGTCCATGCGGCTGAGATTGAGCTGCTGACCGTCGGCGATCAGCAGAAACTCGGGATCACGACCGGTATCGACCGTTGCCTCCCCCGAGATGACATAGGGGTCGTTTGCGAGCCCGGTTTCCAGACGGTAGTCTTCGATCCGCAAACGTTCATTCGTTAGTTCAAAGATCCCGTTGGCGCGCACATACAGCGGTCGCCGGCTGCCTTTGGCCTGACCTCTGTCTTTATTTTGTATTTGATCGGCATCAAGTACCCGCAAGTCGAAGGAGCCTTTGTATTGGGGCTTGAGATCCTCGATGCGCAGATCACCCTCAAGCTCGACCGAAACGGGCAGCACGTCGGGAAGGATGCGAGCTTTCAGCCTGATACGGTTTTCCTCCAGCCGGGTTCCGGTCTGAAGTTCAAAGCCGCCGCTGTAGCCGTCGATTTCCCCCGTGCCTTCCATCTCCCACGGACCGGCGATCGACTTGGCCGACATCGTCATATTGAGGTCCCTGACACGGTGTTCGCGCCCGCTTTGCTCGTCAATAAGAAGCGCTTGTCCATTGGTGACTTTGATGCTTTCAAGTGTCAGCGCCTGTCGCGGCAAGGACTTTTCGCTTCTTAAGGCCCAATCCAGTTCTCCCTGCCTGGACAAGCGCAACGCGCCGCGCGGACTGTCGATGCGCATATCGAAAATGCGGATCTCTCCGCTCAGGAAGGGAGCAAGCTCCACATCCATGGAGAATCTCTCGATCGTCATCATCGGCCGGCCATCATCGCCCTCGCCGACGATCACATTGCCGAAGCTGACCGAGGGGAAGGGCAAAAGGCGTGCATCTGCTTCGCCCAGAACCTGCACATTCTGACCGAGTATGCGCCCCGCCTCGCGTTCGAAATCCTCTCGGTAGCTCGACCAGTCGATAAAGTACGGGCCGATCAGTGCGGCGAAGAGCGCCAACACAAACAATCCACCGAAGAAAACAAACAAGCGAACCAGGGTCAGGAACCTCTCATTCACGATCACCGTAGCCGTCAAACGGAAAGCGGAACCGGGGAATGGCAGTTCCGCGCGCGAAGCCACACGCAATACTATACGGCATATTCCGTGCCGTCATGACAATTTCTCGGCATCATCTTCAATTCGGTGGAGCGGTCGCTCTCAAGATTCAAAAAATCTTGCCGGGGTTCATAATATTATCGGGATCCAGCGCCTGCTTGATTTGGCGCATAAGGTTGAGACCACCATCCATTTCCTTGATCAGAATGGATTTTTTGCCCTGTCCGACGCCGTGTTCACCGGTGCATGTGCCCTCCATGTTCAACGCCCGTTCGTTAAGCCGGGCGATAAAGGCTTCGGCGGCGGCAACCTCGCTTCCATCCTGCTGATCGATCAGCAAAGCAACATGAAAGTTGCCGTCGCCGACATGCCCTACGATCGGTGCCAGCAGCCCGGCTGCGGCAGCGTCGGCCTGCGTCTCGCCGATGCACTCCCCCAGCCTTGAAATCGGCACACAGACATCTGTGGCCACGGCATCGGCTCCGGGGCGTAGCTGCAAGCTCGCCCAGTAGGCATCATGACGGGCCTTCCACAGCTTGCTGCGCTCTTCCTGTTCGCTTGCCCATATGAAATCACTGCCACCGAATTCAGCCGCAATCTCGCCAAACAAGGTTGCCTGTTCGGCGGCAGAAGCTTCCGTACCGTGAAACTCGACAAACAATGCCGGTGTTTCCGGATAAGTGAGCCCGGAATAGGCATTGGTCGCCTTCATCATCATTGCGTCCAAAAGCTCGATGCGCGCAACAGGGATCCCCATCTGGATGGTCATGATAACGGCATTGACGGCATCTTCGACGCTGGCGAACGGACAAACGCCAGCGGTAATCGATTGCGGAATGCCGAACAGGCGCAAGGTGACCGACGTCACGATCCCCAGCGTGCCTTCGGAGCCCACAAAGAGCCGCGTCAGATCATAGCCCGCTGACGATTTCCGTGCTCGTGTGCCGGTCCGGATCTCATTCCCGTCGGCAGTTACGACGTTGAGTGACATCACATTGTCTTTCATGGTGCCGTAGCGCACGGCATTGGTTCCGGATGCGCGTGTCGAAACCATACCGCCAATCGATGCGTTGGCACCCGGATCGATCGGAAAGAACAGCCCCGTGTCGCGCAAATAGGTGTTCAAATCTTCTCTCGTCACGCCCGGCTCGACGATACAATCAAGGTCTTCTGCATTGACCTGCAAAACCTTGTTCATGTTCAACGTGTCGATGCTGATGCCGCCCTGCGGCGCATTCAGATGGCCTTCTAGAGACGTACCCGCACCAAAAGGAATGATTGGTACCCTGTAGTCGCGGCAGACCTCCACGATCTCGCGCACCTCCTTTGAATCATTCGGAAAAACGACCGCATCAGGCAGTTGACCCGGCAGGTAGGTTGTCGTGTGAGTATGTTGTTCACGCATGGATTGTCCTGTGTTCAAACGGTCGCCGAAGCGTTGTTTGAGGACACCGACGGCGGCGGAAATACCGTCTTCATTGCGCAAACCGGCAACGACGTCAGCTAAGGCCATGACCAAGATTCTCCCAGCAGATTCAGTTCTATTTCACTCTTTGTCGGCAGGATGCATCTTGTGGCCGCAGATTGAAAGAGTCATGTTTTCGATCTGAAGGCCGGAAATGTGGAGAACGGGATGTTCAAGGCATCGCCTTTTGTGGCGCCGGAAGCAGAAATCGAGGCTGCATGGATCGACTACAACGGTCACATGAATATGGCCTATTACAACGTTCTGTTCGACCGCGCCGCAGATCACGCCTTTGCCTCACTCGGCATGACCGAGGACTTTGTTAAGAGCCATGGATTAAGTTTCTTCGTGGCCGAAGCACATGTGTGTTACCTGCGCGAACTGCATCAGGGATCGCTGGTCACGGCCTCGTTCCATCTGCTCGACCATGATGAAAAACGCCTGCACGTCTACGGCGAAATCGTCCACAGCGAAGGCTGGACTGCGGCAACGACGGAAACGCTCTACCTTCATATCGACGCATCCGGGCCGAAGGTGGCACCGATACCCGCAGCGGTGTTTTCGCGTGTGAAGGAAATGCGTTTGGCCCATGCGGCCCTTGCCTATCCCGAGCGTGCCGGACGCCAGATCAAGATCAAACGAAGCTGACCGGCCGATGCGATGACACCCGATTTCCTTCGCAATCTGCCCTCTCAGATACGCCTTTGGGTGACACCCAACATACGCGCGTTTATCGGCGACCGGCAGCCCTTGCTTTGGATCCTGTCTTTCTTCGTCGGCATCGCCGTGACCTTCGCCGCAATCATTTTTCGCGAAATGATCGGCCTTATACAGATCCCGTGGCTGGGAGACAGCAGCGAACGCGTGATTACAGCAGCGCGCAACACGCCCTGGTACTACATCTTTCTCGCGCCCATTGTGGGCGGTCTTGTGGTCGGCATTCTTCTTCAAACGCTGATGCCTCAGCGGCGCACATTGTCGGTTGCCGATGTTATCGAAGCACGCGCGCTGACAGGCAGAAAGCTCGGACTGCGCGAAGGGCTCTATTCGGCTTTCATTACAGTGATTTCGCTTGGCTCTGGCGCCAGTGCAGGCCGCGAAGGCCCAATGATCCATCTTGGCGCGACCCTTGCCAACCATGCAGCGCGGCGATCAGGCCTTCCCGAATGGAGCAAGCGCACGCTTCTTGGTGCCGGTGTCGCCGCAGCAATTTCTGCGAGCTTCAACGCACCTCTGGCGGGCGTCCTGTTTGCCCACGAGGTCATCTTGAGCCACTTCGCGCTGCGTTCCTTTGTCCCGATCGTCATTGCCTCCAGCGCTGCGGCTGTCATTTCGCGGATATGGTTCGGCGAATCCGCAGCGTTTCTGGTTCCCGAATATGCGGTTACCTCCTATTGGGAATTTCCCGGCTTTGCGCTGCTCGGTCTGGTATCGGCGATTGTCGCAATCGCCTTCCAGTTTTCGCTGTTTTCCGCCGACTATCTCGCAAGACGGGTGACCATGCCCTTGTGGTTACGGCCGGTGTTGGGCGGCATCGCCATTGGCGGGATGGGTGTATTCCTCCCGCACATTCTGGGTGTCGGCTATGAAGCAACGGACCTTGCGCTGTGGGGCCGGCTGCCATTGGTCCTGATGCTGGTGCTGATCGTCGCAAAGACCCTTGCAACCGCTATCACGCTTGCCTCCCGGTTCGGCGGCGGCATTTTCTCGCCCGCTCTCTATCTCGGAGCGATGACCGGCGGCGCCTACGGCATCGTTGCCGGACACATATTTCCGGATCTCGCTTCCAGCCAGGCACTCTATTCGATCCTCGGCATGGGCGCGGTCGCCGGCGCCGTTCTCGGTGCGCCGATTTCAACGACGCTGATCGTCTTTGAACTGACCGGTGGCTACGAACTCTCGATCGCATTGTTGTTGACAGTGGCCATCGCACACGGCGTCAACCAGGCAATTCACGGCCATTCCTATTTTCAGTGGCAATTGGAAATGCGCGGTCTTTTTGTCCATGCCGGCCCGCACAGGGCGGTGGTCAGGAACGCCAGGGTGATGGATTTCATGACGGTGCTCGCGCAGGACGAAAAACCGCCGCCCTTTGACCCGGAAGCCGGCACACCCAGCCTACAGCCAACCGATACGCTCGATACGGCATTGCGGACATTCGACTCCGGAGGCCATTCGCGCCTCCCGGTCATTGACGAGGTGGGCGGCACAACGGTTGTCGGCTGGGCCGATCAGGTCAAAGCGCTCGCCCACTTCAACCGGCGGCTGATCGATGCATCGGAGGAAGAACACCGATAAAGGCGCCGCAATCATCCGGCTATGGAGTTTCATTCCTTGTTCAGATATCCCCGAATGCGTCTTAAAAGCGGCAGCACCTCGATCTTGTCCGAGGCGCGGGCAATGGCCGAAATCTCCAGAGAAAAGCGAAGGACAGCACTTTCCGCTTCGCTGTAAGGTTCGTGCGTTTCCGGAAGCTGATCTGCCATTCTTACCATTCTTGAATGCCGTATTTGGGTGTTTGTCAGCTTAATTGGCTTAAACAATCATTTTATGGATTTGATAGCATTGGCCGCTCGTGCCGAACGATTCAAGAACAAAGCGCCGGAACACGGCACTGTTTGCTGGCCTTTCGCCGCCGAATCACTAAATTGGGGCCGATGGGCAATGCTGATGATGACATACCGTTTTTCGGCCAGGAACAATCGCCGGAACCGGCTTCCGCAGGCGGTATCGCCGCGCGGGCGATGGCAGCGCGTAGCCGCGACAATGGGCCGTCGCCCTATCTCGACGGTTTGAATCCGGAGCAGATCCGCGCCGTTGAAACGCTCGATGGGCCAGTCTTGGTTCTGGCAGGTGCGGGAACCGGTAAAACGCGCGTGTTGACCACGCGGATTGCCCACATTCTGGCCACCGGCAAGGCGTTCCCAAGCCAGATCCTTTCGGTCACATTTACCAACAAGGCAGCGCGCGAGATGAAAGAGCGCGTTGGCATCCTGGTCGGCGGCGCGGTCGAGGGCATGCCGTGGCTTGGAACCTTTCACTCCATCGGCGTCAAACTGTTGCGCCGCCATGCCGAACTCGTTGGATTGCGTTCGGACTTCACCATCCTCGACACGGACGACCAGATCAGGCTCCTCAAGCAGCTCATCCAGGCGGAAGGTCTTGACGACAAACGCTGGCCGGCGCGCCAGTTTGCGATGATGATCGACCAGTGGAAGAACAAGGGTCTGGCGCCGGAGGACATACCGGAAGGCGACGCCCGGTCTTTCGCCAACGGCAAGGGCCGCCAGCTCTACCGGGCCTACCAGGACCGTCTGAAAACGCTGAATGCCTGCGATTTCGGAGATCTGCTCTGCCACCCCATACGGCTGTTCAGGGAAAATCCGGAAGTCCTGAAAGAGTACCACCGGAAATTTCGCTACATCCTGGTGGACGAGTATCAGGACACCAACACTGCCCAGTATATGTGGCTCCGGCTGATCGCCCAGGCATCCCACAACGTCTGCTGTGTCGGCGACGACGATCAGTCGATCTATGGCTGGCGCGGTGCGGAAGTGGACAACATTCTGCGCTTTGAAAAGGATTTCCCCGGCGCGACCGTGATCCGGCTTGAGCGCAACTACCGCTCCACAGCCCATATTCTCGGTGCCGCTTCCCATCTCATTTCCCACAATGACGGGCGGCTCGGCAAAACGCTATTCACCGACACGCGTGCCGAGGACCATCATAAGGTCATGGTTCACGCTGCATGGGATTCTGAAGAAGAAGCGCGTGCGGTCGGAGAGGAAATCGAACAGCTTCAAAGGCGCGATCACAGGCTCAACGACATGGCTATCCTGGTTCGCGCCTCGTTTCAGATGCGCGAGTTCGAGGACCGGTTCGTGACACTTGGTCTCAACTACAGGGTCATTGGCGGGCCACGCTTTTACGAACGCCTCGAGATACGCGACGCAATGGCCTATTTCCGGGTCGTCTGCCAGCCGGCCGACGACCTTGCGTTCGAGCGCATCGTCAACACGCCCAAACGCGGACTCGGCGAAGCGGCTGTCCGCCAGATCCACGACTACGCCCGCGCGCGCGACATTCCAATGCTCCGCGCCGCCAGCGATCTCGTCATGACCGAGGAGATGAAACCAAGGCCGCGCAAGGCATTGACCGACGTTGTCGAGAACTTCCATCGCTGGTCGTCCTTGCTTGAAACCATGCCGCATACGGAACTCGCTGAACAGATTCTGGAAGAAAGCGGCTACACCGATATGTGGAAGAACGATCGGTCCGCCGATGCACCCGGACGCCTCGACAACCTGAAGGAACTTGTCCGCTCTATGGAGGAGTTCGATTCGATGCGCGGGTTCCTCGAACATGTCAGCCTCGTCATGGACGCCGACCAGAACGCGAACCTTGATGCGGTGTCTTTGATGACGTTGCATTCCGCCAAGGGTCTGGAATTCGAGACCATATTTCTCCCCGGCTGGGAAGAAGGCTTGTTTCCCCATCAGCGCGCGCTCGATGAGGGCGGACGATCAGGCCTCGAAGAAGAAAGACGGCTTGCCTATGTCGGCCTCACGCGGGCCAAGACGAACTGCCATATCTGGTTCGTATCCAACCGCCGCATCCACGGTCTGTGGCAATCGACAATTCCGTCGCGCTTTCTGGACGAACTTCCGAACGAACATGTGGATGTCGCAGAACCCGACACCTCCTACGGTGGATACGGCAAGTCCAGCGCAGGCGGCAGCTACGGCGCCTCGCGGTTCGACGAAGCCGAACCCTTTGCCGGTAGTTACAACACGCCGGGCTGGCGCCGCGCGCAGGCCAACCGTAATGACGCGACACGCCAGAACTGGGGTACCCGGTCGGGCCACGCGGTGGAACGCATCGGCTACGGCGAAACAGATTCCGGCTACGGCGCCGGCCGGACGGCCGTCAAGACCCGAACGATCGAGGGCGAACTGGTGGCTCGTTCCGTTGCCGATGAGCCATCTGCCTTTGCTGTCGGCGATCGCGTGTTTCACCTTAAGTTCGGCAACGGCAATGTCGCTTCCATCGACGGCAACAAGCTGACGATCGACTTTGACAAAGCCGGTCAAAAGCGCGTTCTCGACAATTATGTCGAGAAGACATAGTAAAGGCCAAATTCTGGGTAATGGCCAAATTCTGGCCCAACCGACCCTTATACTTTCTCAAAAAGATTGCACTGTCACAATTCTTCAGAGACTGTGGATGCATCATTATCCAGGGATCTAGACTGATCCTTTTATCAACCAAAGACATGCCAGCCGCCGCGGTTCGATCGCTGCGCGTTTGAGCTGTTCCGGTCTTCAGCAGGGGAGTATCAGAATGACATTTCGTATCACAAACAGGCTCAGCCGACGCGAATTCCTTGCCGGATCCGCTGCTGCGGGTTCGCTCGCACTTATGCACCCCTTTTCGGCCCTGGCTTCGGCCGGTCAGGCGCATCTCAGGCTCATGGAAACGACCGACCTTCATGTGCATGTCTTTCCTTACGATTACTACGGCGACCGGCCATCAGATGCCGTTGGCCTTTCGCGCACGGCTACGCTGATCCGCCAGTTGCGCGACGACGCGACAAACTCGCTGCTTGTTGACAATGGAGACTTTCTGCAGGGCAACCCGATGGGCGACTACATTGCCTATGAGCGCGGAATGAAAGACGGCGACATGCATCCGATTGTCCAGGCGATGAATGTGCTTGGATACGACGCTTCGACGCTTGGCAATCACGAATTCAACTACGGCCTTGATTTCCTCTTTAAGACACTCGACGGCGCCGATTTTCCGGTTGTGTCAGCCAACGTTACCAAGGGAATGCTGGCGTCCAACCCGCGCGACGACGAGCTGTTCTTGAAACCCTATGTCATTCTCGACAGAACGGTGACGGACGGTGACGGCAATGCGCATCCGATCCGTGTCGGAATCATCGGTTTCGTCCCGCCGCAGATCATGAACTGGGATCGCCGGCACCTCGAAGGCAATGCGAATGCCCGCGGCATTGTCGGATCGGCGATTGCCTGGGTCCCGGAGATGAAGGAAGCGGGCGCTGACATCATTGTCGCTCTCTCGCATTCGGGCATCGACGCCGTTGACCACAATGACGGCATGGAAAATGCATCGCTTCACCTGGGCGATATCGATGGCATCGATGCCATATTTACCGGCCACCATCATCTCGTCTTTCCCGGCCCGAAATATGCCGATCTGCCGGGCATCGACGCCGAAAAGGGCACGCTGTTCGGCAAGCCCGCAGCGATGGGCGGTTTCTGGGGATCGCACCTGGGCGTCATAGACCTGATGCTGGAACGTGACGGCAACACGTGGAAAATCGCCGCCTTTACAACGTCGGCTCCATCCATCTACGAACGCGACGGCCGCAAGGTCATCCCGATCGTCGAAGACCAGCAGGATGTTCTGGATTCGGTTGCCAAGGACCATGATGAAACGCTCGCCTATGTGCGGCGCGCCGTCGGTAAAACATCAGCCCCGCTGCACTCCTACTTTGCTCTTGTGGCCGACGATCCATCCGTTCAGATCGTAAGCCAGGCACAGACCTGGTACATCGAACAGATGATGCAGGGCACCGAATGGGAAGGCTTGCCGATCCTTTCGGCGGCAGCGCCGTTCAAGGCCGGCGGTCGCGGCGGTCCGGACTATTATACCGATGTCGCACCCGGCGACGTGGCCATCAAGAACGTCTCTGACCTCTATCTCTATCCCAACACCGTGCGCGCCGTTGCGATTACCGGGGCGCAGGTAAAGGACTGGCTCGAACGGTCTGCTGGAATCTTCAACCAGCTTGAGCCCGGACAGGCCGACCAGCCGCTGATCAACAACGAATTCCCGTCCTATAACTTTGATGTCATCGACGGAGTGACCTACCAGATCGATCTCACGCAACCGTCGAAATACGATTCTGACGGCAACCCGATCAATCCGGGCGCGAACCGTATTGTCGGCTTGAAGTACAATGGTAAACCGATTGATCCGAATGAGAAATTCGTTGTCGCAACCAACAACTACCGTGCCGGAGGCGGCGGCAATTTTCCCGCCATCGACGATGAGGTCGTCATCTTCGTCGGCCCCGATACCAATCGCGATGTGATTGTCCGATACATTGTCGACAAGGGCACGATCAACCCGTCCGCCGACAGCAACTGGACGTTCGCGCCGATCGATGGGGCAACCGCCGTCTTCGAAACAGGCCCGAAAGCCAAGGACTTCATGAACGACGTCCGAGACGTCAAGATTGAAGCCGCTGGCGAGGGCAATGAAGGATTCGCCAAATACCGCATAACGATGTGACCGCAGTTTGAAACACTATGGGAGCGCCGTTTTTACACAGCGGCACTCCTTGCTTTAGCACATGCACGACATGCTTTCGGGAATCCGCTACGAATTGACATCGAAACAAAGGCGGACACGAAGGCGCAACATGTCAATTCTCGTAACCGGCAGTTCCGGACACCTCGGCGAAGCCATTGTCCGCTTGCTTGAAGCGCGGGGCAGAAGCGTTGTCGGGTTGGACATCAACCCTTCGCCCCACACGAAGATCACCGGATCTCTTTGCGACCGATCGCTGGTGCGGTCGGCACTGCGCGACATCGACGCCGTCATACATACCGCAACACTGCACAAGCCGCATGTCGCAACCCATCCACGCCAGGAATTCATCGACACCAACGTCACCGGAACACTTAACCTCTTGGAAGAGACGGTGGATGCCGGCATTGAAACCTTTGTGTTTACAAGCACGACCAGCGTTTTTGGCGACGCGTTGGTACCGCAACCCGGCGAACCCGCCGCCTGGATTACCGAGGATGTGGCGCCAAATCCAAAGAATATTTACGGTATCACGAAGTTGGCAGCGGAGAACATGTGCCGTTTTTTCGCCCGCAAATACGGGCTGCACACCACGGTTCTGCGGACGTCCCGCTTCTTTCCCGAAGAGGATGACCGCCGTGAAATCCGCCAGGGTTTTGCCGACGAAAACGCTAAGGCAAACGAATTCTTGTTTCGTCGCGTCGACATAGAAGACGCGGCCGAGGCACATTTGTGCGCCATGGATCGAGCATCGGCCGACGCGTTCCGGCTCTACGTAATCAGTGCGACAACGCCATTTCGTCGCGAAGATCTGAGGGCGTTGCGCACCGATGCGTCGGGTGTTTTGCAACGCCGCCTGCCGGCGCTTGCTGCGGAGTACCGGCGCCGGGGATGGAAAATGTTTCCGCAAATCGACCGAGTGTATGTCAATGACCGGGCACGTGCCGAACTCGGCTGGACGCCCGCTTACAATCACGATGTGCTGCTCGAACGGCTGAAGGCGGATAAACCGGTGCTGGGATCGATGGCGGCAACGGTCGGGATCAAGGGCTATCACACCGAGACGTTCAGCGAGGGTCCCTACCCTGTCGATTAGAGCAAATCAGGTTTAGCTTGAAGCATTTGATGGTGGAAGATCGGTTCATTCGGGCGCGTGTCTCGAATCTGAAGTTCGCCGGATGTGCGGCAGGCTCTGTGCGAACGTCAGATTCGACAAGGACACGCTATGCATTATTGGTTCGCGTGTGGTTTGCGGATTTGAAGGTCCTGGGTGGAGTATGCTGAAAAGTTGACAGGACCTTCAAATCCACCACACGCGCGCATCGCGTTGCGCGACGCG
>JBCCOK010000055.1:0-33097 GCA_039025395.1 Pseudomonadota bacterium | reverse complement strand
GACATGCCGAGTGCCTGATCGTCGCCGAACAAGACAAGCACAGAGACGATGACCGCACCACCCATTTGGGTGGCGAAACCATAGACCGAAACGGCAAAGCCGGCCTTGTCTTCATGTGGATCGAGCACGAGACTGGTCGCATTCGCATGGAAAACGAGAAATCCCGAGTTCGATACCGCGAGCAGGATCGGTACCACGATGATGATGAGCAGATTGCTGACGGTCAGAGCGAGAAAAATTGCTGACATCAGCGCCATCACCCCGCTTGCAACGACAACCGTAGGCACAATACCGATCGACTGGATGAGGTGCCGATTGAGCATCTGTCCGGCAATGATGCCAAGTCCGTGAAGCGCGAAAAGCGCTGCGAACAAAAGGCCTGTAATGCCGAATTCACTCTCGTAGAGAGGAGCCGCGCCGGTCAGGATCAACAGAAGGAAGGCCACGGCAAGCGTCGAAACCAGAACGAAAAAACAGGACTGGGAATTGGTGAACAATGACACGAAATTCGAGCGGAGCCGCCCGAATTGAAGCGCCTTGGCATCTTTCGACCTGGCGGTTTCTGAAAAGAAGCCAAGCATGACGATCAGCAGCAATGTCACGCAGGCCAGAACGAAGAAGATCGCCCGCCAACCCGCAATGTCCGCAATGACCGCACCGAACAGAGGTGCCAGCATGGGTCCGACCGCGAAGACAGCCGACGCCATAGCCATGTTGCGCGCCAGGTCCTTGCCTGAAAACAGATCTCTGAGTATCGCGCGGCTGCCGACAATTGCCGAGGCCGAGCCGAAACCCTGCACTGCCCGGGCCAGCAATAACAGGCCGATCGTCGGCGCAACCGCCGCCAGCATCAGACCGATCAGAACCAAGCCCAGACCCACAAGCAGGATGGGTCTGCGGCCAAAGCGGTCAGACACCGAGCCCCACACCAACTGTCCGGCACCGGCCGAAAAAATGAAGATGGTAATCGTCCATTGGACAAAGGAATAGGGACTTTCAAACTCCCCTGCGATCTCGGGAAATGCCGGCAGGGTAATGTCAATCGAAAATGCGGTCAGCGACATGAGCAATCCGCAATAGACGACGAGCATCCGCTGACTCATGTCCGCGGGCCGCCATGGTCGCGATTGCCCAGATCCTCGATACTGCCGACCATTCGAATGGCCGTACGCAGCGATGCGGCGGACGCGACAGCCATCTGCGGCAGCAGCATCCATTCCATGGTCCATGCAGCGCCTGATCGTTCATTTTCGTGAACGAGGGCCCTGTGCATGCCGCCGACGAGCGTTGCATTGAAACCGGCCAGAGCGACAAGCACCTCGGCTGAAACCGGATTGTGTTTATGCGCCATGGCCGACGACGTGCCGCCGCCCGAAAGTTTGACGGCGCCGACCTCGTTTTGCGCCATCAGCGCCACATCCTGTCCAACTTTGCCGAGCACGCCGGTCACTTGAGAAAGCCATCCGGCAAGTTCTGCAAGCGAAGTCCTGTCCGTATGCCAGCAGCCGCAATCGCCAAGGTCTAGCGCCTTCGCAAGCTGTGCCAAAACAGCCGGGCTTTTTTCACCGAGTTGGTCCAGCGTGCCCGCGGCACCGCCAAACTGCAGCTTGAGGACAAGGCCTCTGATCCGGTCAAGGCCGGTCGCAAGCTCTTGAAGCGGCCTGCGCCATGCGGCCAGCTTGTCGCCGACTGTGATCGGGATCGCGATTTGCATTCTTGTGTGCGCCGTAAGCGGACGATGCCCGAACCGTTCATCAGCCGACGCGATGTGCTCGAGCACCACGGCGATACGTGCTTCCAGTTCCGCAAGCACGGGCTTAAGCCGCAGCACCAGGGCCGTGTCGACAACATCCTGGCTGGTCGCGCCGAAATGAAAAAACTGCTTGATGTCCGGGTCAAGCGTGGCTCGCAACTGGCGCACCATTTCGGGTACGCAAACGCCGTCACGGACTGTCGCTTGTTTCATTGCATGCATGTCCGGCGTGAACTGCTTGCACGCCTCGGCGATCCGGTCGCTTGAGCCTTCGGGAATGACACCGGCCGCCTCTTCGCAATGTGCGAGCGCCGCTTCAAAGCGCAACATTGCCTGGATTTCGGCAGATACAGAAAAATGCGCTGCCACGGGCTCATCGCCAAGGAGCGCTGAAAGCACTGGATGTTCAAACACCGATACGCTCATGCATACGCCTCATTGAAAGCGGATGTCTTGCGCCGATACGGCTGCTCGGTGTGCAAACGTTCAGCCAGATGATCAGCCCCCGTCCGTCAGCGTATCGACGAATGCCTTGATGATTTCGGTCAGCACAATAGGCTGCTCTACACAAGGGATGTGGCCGGCACTCGGTATGACCTGGTAGCGCGCGCCGGGAATGAGCCTTGCCAGTTCTTCGACAAGGTCCGGCGGCGTTGCGCCATCCTGATCGCCGACGACGCAAAGCGCGGGCACGGTTATGCGTCTCGCATCTGCCGTAAAGTCGGCATCTCTTATGGCCGCCGCCGTGCCTATGTAGCCCTCGGCAGGGGTGCGGTTCAGCATGTTTCGATAGCCGGCAAGTGCTTCGCGCTCAGTGTTGCGGAAATTATCCGTGAACCAGCGTTCGAGGATCTGTTCCGATATGGATTCGATCCCTCCGGCACCCACGGCCTCAATCCTTGCGTTCCATTGCGCGCTGTCGCCGATTTTGTGAGCGGTACCGCACAGAATGAGCGCGCGGACGAGGTCAGGGCGGCTGGCATAGAGTCCTTGCGCGATCAGGCCACCAACCGAAAGACCGCAGACAATGGCGTCCTTGACCTCCAGAAGATCAAGAAGGCCGGCCAGATCGGCGACATGATCCTCGATGGTGTAGGGGCCTGCGCCGATATCGGACAAACCATGGCCGCGCTTGTCGTAAGTAACAATGGCGAAATCGCCGGCCAGACGAACAATGACATCGCGCCAGATTCTGAAATCCGTGCCAAGCGAATTGCAGAAGACGAAAACCGGCTTGCCTTCCTGCGCGCCGATGACCTGGTAGTGCAGGGTAACACCGTTGATATCTGCAAACTGCACGCCGCACCTCCTCGAAAATAACGGGTGGCCGAATTCAGGTCATGAAAGCAGATCGAATTCGCAAGGTAAAATGAAAAAGACCGGCACTTCCATACCGGTGCTGATATGAAAGAAGCCGTCGCTTATGTAACCATCTCCTTCGCAGCAAACCGATCCTGGTTCCATTCTTGCGTGTCGAGCACGTCAACAAGCTGGTCGACGGCATCATACACATCGACGAAGCGCACATAGAGCGGCGCAAAACCAAACCGCAGAATATCCGGTGCGCGAAAATCGCCAATGACCTGGCGCGCGATCAGCGCCTGCATGATGGGATAGGCGTTCTCATGCGCAAAACAGACCTGGCTGCCACGCCTTGCCGAATCGCGCGGACTGGCGAGGACAAGGCCGTACGCGCCGCAGCGTTCTTCGACAAGCCGGATGAACAACTCGCACAAGGCGACCGATTTCTCCCGCAGTGCCGGAAGGGATACGTCCGCCCACAGATCGAGTGCCGCGTCCAGTGCCACCATCGAAAGGATCGGCGGCGTCCCTGTCAGGAAGCGGTGTATGGACGGGGCAGCGTCAAAGGCTGGTTCCATGGCGAACGGCGCACTGTGACCGAACCAGCCGGAAAGCGGTTGCGAAACCCTGTCTTGAAGCCGCGGCGCAACATAGACGAAAGCCGGTGCGCCCGGCCCGCCATTAAGATACTTGTAGCCGCATCCGACGGCAAAATCGGCGTCGGCCGCCGCCAGGTCAATCGGCAGCGCTCCGGCTGAATGCGCCAGGTCCCACACCATGACCGCACCCGCTTCATGCGCCAATCCGGTGACGCGCTGCAGATCGTGGAGTTCGCCGGACCGGTAATTGACCTGGGTCAGCATCACGACTGCCACGTCACTGTCGATTGCCGTCTCCAGTTCGCTTGCATCATCGATCAGCCGCAATTGGTGTCCCCGGTCCGCCAGGGCCGCCAAACCTTCGGCAATGTAGAGATCGGTAGGAAAGTTGCTGCGTTCCGACACGATCACCCGGCGGTCCGGGCGCAACGAAACAGCCGCCGCCAACACCTTGAACAGATTGACCGAGGTTGAATCCGTAGCCACGACATCGTTTGCACCAGCCCCGATCAGCGGCGCAATCTTGCCACCGATCGTTTGCGGCAGCACGAACCAGCCCGCCGTGTTCCATGAGGCAATGAGCTGTTTGCCCCATTCCTCATCCAGGCAATTGCGGACACGCTCCACAACGCTCTTTTGCGCTGGACCCAGCGAATTGCCGTCCAGATAAATCAGACCGTCACGCAGAATAAAGTGCTCGCGGAATGATGCCAGCGGATCCTGTGCATCGCGGTTGAGCGCCTCGGCGCGGTCGATTGTCATCGTGATCTCCGTTTATCGGCAAGTAGTGTTCGTCACTATGGTATTTTGCACACGGATGGCAAACGCCAAGTGGTTGAATCATGTTTTTGAGCGCCTCAACATTGACGCAGCAATCTGCATCTGTTCTTTCAACAGGGTAGGACATACGATGACCGCCAGATGAAACAGGACCAGCAAGCCGCGCCCCGCCGCATCAGCATATTCGGATCAACCGGCTCGATCGGGCGCAACACGCTCGACGTGATCTCCCATCTGGGCGGACGCGACCTGTTCCAGGTTCTGGCCGTGACCGGCAAGGGCAACACGGACCTGCTCGCACGCCAGGCTGTCAAGTATGGCGCTGAGGTCGCCGTGACCGCCGATAACAAACGTTACCACGATCTTAAAGACGCTTTGGCCGGCAGCGGTATTGAGGCTGCCGCCGGCAAATCGGCAATGATCGAGGCAGCCGAGCGCGACGCGGATTGGCTGATGGCGGGCATCGTCGGCATGGCCGGATTGGCACCAACCCTCGCCGCAGCCCGGCGCGGCGCCGACATCGCGCTTGCAAACAAGGAGTGCCTTGTTTCGGCAGGCGACCTCTTTCACAGGGAAATCGCCCATGGCGGCGGCAAGCTGCTGCCTGTCGACAGCGAGCACAATGCGATCCATCAGGTTTTCGACCGCAGCCAGCCGCACAGTATCGAGCGCATCATCCTGACGGCGTCCGGCGGGCCATTCCGGTCTCTCGATATCGCCGAAATGGCGGCCGTTTCGCCCGATATGGCAGCCGCTCATCCCAATTGGTCCATGGGCACCAAAATCTCCATCGACAGCGCCTCGATGTTCAACAAGGCGCTCGAGATGATCGAGGCCATGCATCTCTTCGACATGCGCTCGGACCAGATCGAAGTCATCATACATCCGCAGTCTGTCGTTCACTCCATGGTCGGCTACAGCGATGGTTCCGTTCTGGCACAGCTTGGCGCGCCCGACATGCGCACGGCCATCGGCTATTCGCTCGCCTTTCCCGAACGGCCAACCTTGCCGGTCGAACGGCTTGATTTTGCCGAGCTGGCGCGTCTCGACTTCGAAGAACCCGATGAGCGCCGGTTTCCCTCGCTTCGGCTGGCAAGACGTGCCATGGAAGCAGGTGGCCTTTCAGGTGCCATTCTGAACGGCGCCAAGGAAGTGGCGCTTGAAGCCTTTATCGAGCGCCGCATCGGCTTTCTCGAAATGGCGGATATCGTCGCCGAGGTCATGGACCGCCTTGGCACCGGCGGCGCCGCATCTTCCATCGATGCTGTCTATGATGCCGACGACGAGGCGCGACGACTGGCACGTGAATTTGTTACCGCGCGGTCGGAAAAGCCAGTCGTCAATTAAATGCGCCGGGATCGGTCTGAAGCCCGGGTTTGCCCTGTTCTCAACGTGCAAAACTCAATTCGCCGGCGGAAACGCCTCCGTGCCCAGGTGCTTGTCGACCGAAGCAAGACCGCGTTGCAGTGCGTCGAAATCGCGTGTACCGAGCATGTCCTTCAAACCCGATTCGAAAGCGTGAGCCAGCTTCGCCAGGGCTCTGTAGTTCCGCTCGCCCTCTCGTGTCAGCGCGAGATGCTCGACCCGCCGGTCCTTTTCGTCCGTCGTGCGTTTGAGCCAGTTGCGCTGCTCCAGTGACTGGACAGCGCGGCTGACCTTGGTCTTGTGCATCGACGAATGCGCACCGATGGCTGTTGCCGTCATCGTTCCGTACTGACCGAGTGTTGCAAGCGTTCGCCATTCCGGCCGCGTCAGACCGGCATGATCCTTGTAGATGACAGCGAAACGACGGCTGACCAATTCCGCGGCCCGGTTCAGTTTGTAGGGGATGAAGGCCTCCAGCGCCAGCGCCATATTGTCCTCCCGATCCATGGCAATGTCCGTTTGATAGTTACAAATTCAATTGTTACAGCTGTAACAAATAAAAAGTACCATATGAGGGATAGAATGTCAGACAGTTACATGCCTGGCTTCGGGAATGATTTTGAAACGGAGTCATTGCCGAACGCACTGCCGCAAGGGCAGAACAGTCCGCAGAAATGCAACTACGGTCTTTATGCCGAGCAGCTCTCGGGCTCTCCTTTCACAGCACCCCGGGGCACCAACGAACGTTCCTGGCTCTACCGCATCAGGCCAAGCGTGCGACACACGACCCGCTTCACGCCCCATGAAAACGAATACTGGAAAACCGCGCCGCACATCAGCGACGAAGTGATGCCGATCGGCCAGCTGCGCTGGGACCCGGTCCCGATGCCCAATGAAGAGACCAATTTCATTGACGGTGTACGGACCATGACCACGGCCGGTGACGTACACACCCAGGTGGGCATGGCAAGCCACGCCTATGTCTGCAACACCCGGATGGTTGACGATTATTTCTTCAACGCCGATGCCGAATTGCTGATTGTTCCGCAGGTCGGAACGCTCGAGCTGTTCACCGAGATGGGCAGGATTGAGATTGAGCCGAACGAGATCGCAATCGTGCCCCGCGGCATGATTTTCCAGGCCAATCCGCTCGACGGCCAGGCGCGCGGCTATATCTGCGAGAATTACGGTGCCAAGTTCACCCTGCCGGACCGCGGTCCGATCGGTGCGAACTGCCTCGCCAATCCGCGCGATTTCAAGACGCCGGTTGCAGCTTGGGAAGACAAGGAGACCGACTGCCGTGTGCACGTCAAATGGTGCGGCAACTTTTACGTCACGGAGATCGGCCATTCGCCACTGGACGTCATTGCCTGGCACGGCAACTATGCGCCCTACAAGTACGATCTGCGGACCTATTCACCGGTCGGCGCCATTCTTTTCGACCACCCCGATCCCTCGATCTTCACCGTCTTGACGGCACCCAGCGGTGAGGAGGGTACGGCCAATATCGATTTCGTCATCTTCCCGCCACGCTGGATGGTGGCCGAACATACGTTTCGCCCGCCCTGGTATCACCGCAACATCATGTCGGAGTTCATGGGGCTCATCCATGGGCAATACGACGCCAAGGAAGAAGGGTTTGTAGCCGGCGGCATGAGCCTGCACAACATGATGCTGCCGCACGGCCCGGACGCGATGGGTTTCGAAAAGGCTTCGCGCGCCAATCTGGGTCCCACGAAGCTTGAAGACACCATGGCGTTCATGTTCGAAACACGCTTTCCGCAACATGTGACATCCTATGGGATGCAGCTAGAAACCCTGCAGGATGACTATATCGACTGCTGGACCGGCCTGAAGAAGCGGTTCGACGGCACAATACAGGGTAACTGGGACTGACATGAAACTTGCCACACTCAAGGACGGCACCCGGGACGGAAAGCTCGCGGTGGTCACGCAAGACCTCGCCCGTTGTGCCCACGTGACCGATGTCGCACCGACACTCCAGGCAGCGCTTGACGGCTGGGCCGGCCTGGCCCCCCGGCTTTTTCAAATCGGCGAAGCACTGCAATCCGGCGATCACCCGGGCGAGCCTTTCGATCAGCGCAACGCGCACTCGCCACTGCCGCGCGCCTTTCAGTGGGCCGACGGTTCGGCCTATGTCAACCACGTGGAACTGGTGCGCAAGGCCCGAAATGCGGAAATGCCGGACAGTTTCTGGACCGATCCGCTCATGTACCAGGGCGGATCAGACGCGTTCCTCGCGCCCCGGGACCCGATCGTGATGGCAGACGAGGCGTGGGGCATCGACATGGAGGGCGAGGTTGCCGTCATCGTCGACGATGTGCCCATGGGTGCAAGCATCGACGAGGCACGCGACGCCATCCGGCTGATCATGCTGGTCAACGACGTCTCGCTGCGCGGCCTCATTCCTGCTGAACTGGGCAAGGGTTTCGGCTTCTTCCAGTCAAAGCCCTCCTCGGCATTTTCCCCCGTAGCGGTTACCCCGGACGAGCTGGGCGACGCTTGGGACGGCGGCAAGGTCAGCCTGCCCCTGCTTGTCGACTACAACGGCGCCCCCTTCGGATGCGCCAATGCCGGTATCGACATGACCTTCGATTTTCCGCAACTCATTGCCCATGCGGCAAAAACCCGTCCTCTTTCGGCAGGCGCTATCATCGGCTCCGGCACCGTTTCCAACAAGATGGAAGACGGAAGCCCCGGCAAGCCCGTTGCAGACGGTGGTGTCGGCTACTCCTGCATTGCCGAGATCCGGATGATCGAGACCATCAATGGCGGCAAGCCATCGACCGACTTCATGAGATTCGGCGACACTGTTCGCATCGAAATGAAGGATGCCGGCGGCCGCTCCATATTCGGCGCCATTGAGCAGACCGTTCAGAAATACGAAAGGAAGGCCTGAACAATGGCCAAGGAATTCGCGTCCCGCGGGGACATGACCGAAAAGCAGATCACCTTTTCAGAAATCGGCCGCGACCTGTGGGCGTTTACCGCCGAGGGCGATCCCAACACCGGGGTGATTATCGGCGACGACAGCGTTATGATTGTCGATGCCCAGGCAACACCGCGCCTTGCGGCGAAGGTCGTCGAGAAAATCCGCACGGTTACGGACAAGCCTATCCAGTATGTGGTCCTGTCGCATTACCACGCCGTCAGGGTGCTCGGCGCATCGGCCTACAATGCCCAGCAGATCATTGCCTCCGAGAAATGCCGTGCCATGGTAGCCGAACGCGGCAAGGAGGACTGGGATTCGGAATTCGAGCGTTTTCCAAGGCTGTTTCAGGGTCATGAGAGCATTCCGGGCCTGACCTGGCCAACCATGACCTTTACCCACAAGATGACCGTCTATCTCGGCGCGCGTCGCATCGACCTGATGCATCTCGGCCGCGCCCACACCGCCGGCGATATCGTTGCCTGGGTTCCGGACGAAGGCGTCATGTTTACCGGCGACATCGTCGAATATCATTCCGCTTGCTATTGCGGCGACGGTCACTTCGGCGATTGGGGCTCAACCCTTGACGCGATCAAGGCATTCGATCCGCGTGCCATCGCGCCCGGTCGCGGCGACGCGCTTGTCGGCGACGACATGGTCACGGCAGCAATCGAGAACACCCGCGATTTTGTCGCCAGCACCTATCGGCCGGCGGCAGAAGTTGCCGCCCGCGGCGGTTCACTGAAGGAAGCATGGGATGCGGTGCGCGCTGCATGCGATCCCAAATTCGCCGATTATGCGATTTACGAACACTGCCTGCCGTTCAATGTCGCCCGCGCCTATGACGAGGCGCTCGGCATGGATACGCCGCGCATCTGGACGGCTGAACGCGACAAGCAGATGTGGGGATCGCTTCAGGGATAGGAGCCGACAAGGGCAAGGGAGGTCAATTTGAGCAAGATATTCGAGACACCGCTCTATCCGTATCACCGTTCGGCCGATCAGGATTCGCCGCAACCGGTGCGCCATCCTGTGGTCGTGATCGGTGCAGGCCCCATCGGGCTGGCCGCTGCCATCGATCTGGCCCAGTATGATGTTCCGGTTCTTGTCGTCGACGACAATGACCGCGTCAGCTGGGGTTCGCGCGCCATATGCTATGCAAAGCGCCCCCTGGAAATCCTTGACCGGCTCGGCTGCGGCGACGAGTTCGTCGACAAGGGTGTTGTCTGGAATCTTGGCAAGGTCTTTTTCGATCAGCGCAAGATCTACGAGTTCGACCTGCTGCCCGAGGAGGGACACAAGCGCCCTGCTTTCATCAATCTGCAGCAGTATCATTTCGAAGAGTATCTCATGCACCGCGTTACGGCGCTGCAAAAGGAGGGCAAGCAAATCGAGGTGCGGGGGCAGAACCGCGTGGCAGGCATCGAGGAACAGGACGATGGCGTTGGCGTGCTCATCGATACGCCCGACGGTTCCTACCGGCTCGAATGCGACTGGCTGATCGCCTGCGACGGTGCCACGTCGCCGACGCGCAAGTTGCTTGGAATGGATTTTGTCGGCCGCGTCTTCGAGGACAACTTCCTCATTGCCGACGTCATCATGGACGCCGATTTTCCAACCGAGCGCTGGTTCTGGTTCGACCCGCCGTTCAACCGCAACCAGTCGGCGCTTCTGCACAAGCAGCCCGACCACGTATGGCGCATCGATTTGCAGCTCGGCTGGGACATCGACAAGGAAGAGGAAAAGAAGCCCGAAAACGTCATTCCCCGGCTCAAGGCCATGCTGGGTGAAGATGCCAAGTTCGAGCTGGAATGGGTTTCTATCTATACTTTCCAGTGCCGCCGCATGGAAAAGTTCCATCACGGCAGGATCCTGTTTGCCGGCGACTCCGCACACCAGGTGTCGCCCTTTGGTGCGCGCGGCGCAAACTCAGGGCTGCAGGATACGGACAATCTGATCTGGAAGCTGAAGCTGGTCATGGATGGTCTGGCGCCTGAGAGCCTTCTCGAAACCTATGACTATGAGCGCATACTCGGCGCCGAGGAAAACATCAGGAATTCGACGCGTTCGACTGATTTCATCACGCCCAAGACAGAAACCAGCCGCCAGTTTCGCGACGCAGTGCTGGATCTCGCAGAGCACTTTGAATTCGCCCGTCCGCTGGTCAACTCCGGCCGGCTGTCGGTACCGAGTGTCTATGATGGCTCGCCGCTGAACGGCAACGATGACCGCGACCTGCCGCCGCGCACCCGGCCCGGCGCACCGGTGGCCGACGCACCTGTCGGCGGTCGATGGCTAACCGACATGCTCGGCAACCGGTTTCAATTGCTGGGCATCAACACGAGCGTGCCCGCGAGCCTCGATGTGGACGGTGTCATGGTCGAGGGGACGCGTATCAGTTCAGCCGAGGATACCGACGGCCATCTGCAGAAGCGCTATCTCGGCAATGAAGATCAGGCCGTCTATCTTTTCCGCCCGGATCAGCACGTGGCCGCGCGCTGGATCGACTATAGCGAGACGGCCGTGCGCAACGCCGTCAACACTGCGACCGGACGCAGCTGAGGAGGACCGGATGACCCATCTCAACACCCACACGAATATCGCCAGTCCCGACGATTTCTACGCCGACCTCCTTGCTGCACATGAGGGATTGAGCAAGGCTGAAAGCGATGCATTCAACGCACGCCTTATCCTGCTGCTTGCCAACCACATCGGCGAACGCGCAACGCTCACCGAAGCGCTCGAGGCTGCAAAGGCCCGGCCGGGCGGACAGGATTAAAAAAGCAAAAAACTCGCTTCTCAGAGGGTAGATAGTTACATTCGTAACTATTATTCTGATTATATTCAATCATGGGAGACGCGAATTATGAAGATCGAACAGATTCACCACGTCGCCTATCGCTGCAAGGATGCGAAGGAAACCGTCGACTGGTACACAAAGATGCTCAACATGGATTTCGTCCTCGCGATCGCCGAGGATCACGTCCCTTCCACCCATGAACCCGATCCCTACATGCACCTCTTCCTGGATGCGGGCCAAGGCAATATCCTTGCCTTTTTCGAACTTCCGACGAAACCGGAGATGGGCCGCGATCCGAACACGCCGGAATGGGTTCAGCACATCGCCTTCAAGGTCAAGGACCGCGATGCGCTTCTGGAATACAAGGACCATCTGGAACAGAACGGCGTTGAGGTCCTCGGCGTGACGGACCACTCCATCTTCCACTCCATTTACTTCTTCGACCCGAATGGCCACCGGATTGAACTGGCCTGCCCCGACCCGGAAGAAGACGCGCTGATCAAGCGGCTGGATTCGGTCAAGTGGGACATGCTTGAAGAATGGTCACGCACCAAGAAGGCGCCGCAACATGCCGACTGGCTGCATGCCAAGGAACTCGGCAAGGTATAGGTCGACAGAAGGAGATCAAATGGCGAAACCGGTTCTTTACGACTACTGGCGCTCCTCGGCGAGTTATCGGGTACGCATTGCGCTCAACCTGCTCGATATCGCCTATGATGCGGTCGCCATTGATCTCCTCAAACACGAACACACCGATCCCGATCACCGGGCCCGCAATCCGCAGGGCCTGGTGCCGGCGCTTGGGATCGACGGCCTTATGCTCAACCAGTCGCTTGCCATTATCGAATATCTGAATGAGACCCGAAAAGGCGGCTTGCTGCCTGACGACCCCGCCGACCGTGCGCGCGTCAGGGCTCTGTCCTACATCATCGCCATGGAAATCCATCCGGTTTGCAACCTGTCCATTGTCAGCGATGTCATGGCAAGGACCGGCGGCGGCGAGCAGGTCCGCGACGAGTGGATGCAGCACTACATTCGAAAAGGACTTGCCGCCTTTGAAGAAAAATTGGCCAATGGAAAGGCCGGCGCATTCTGTCACGGTGACACGCCGACCATGGCCGATATCTGCCTTGTACCGCAGATGTACAACGCCAATCGCTGGGGCGCCGAGACATCCGATCTCGCGCGGATCAACGCGATCGTTCAAAACTGTGCCGCGCTCGAGCCTTTCGCTGGCGCGCACCCCGACCGCATTGGCCCGCCTGATTGACCGGCAATTCGCAAATCGGAACCGGCGGCACGCTTACGCTCAAAGCGTGCCGCGTTTGGAAAACACTAATCCGAAATAAATTCCCCAGGCAGGGAATTGACCGTCATCGTGTCGGAGGGTTGGAAGTGAATGACCGAGCGGATTGATTTCCCGGCCTTCAGGAGATCAAATGCCGTGTTGATCTGGTCGTGTTTCATATGGTGCGTGATATAGGGATCGACGCTGAAATCGCCGCGCAGCCATTCGTCGACCATGCCGGGCAACTGGCTGCGACCCAGAACTCCGCCAAAGGCGGTTCCGCGCCAAACGCGACCTGTGACCAGTTGGAAGGGCCGCGTCGCAATTTCCTGCCCGGCACCGGCCACTCCGATCACGGTGCATTCGCCCCAGCCCTTGTGACAGGCCTCAAGTGCTGAACGCATCAGCTCAACATTGCCGACAGCTTCGAAGGTGTAGTCGAGGCCACCGTCGGTCATCTCCACCAGAACTTCTTGGATCGGCTGGGAATAGTCCTTTGGGTTGAGACATTCCGTGGCGCCGAGTGCCTTTGCCAGGGGAAATTTCGCCTCATTGATATCGATGCCAATGATCCGCGATGCACCGTTCAACACGGCACCCTGGATCACCGCCATGCCGACGGCACCCAGACCGAAAACGGCGACGGAAGCACCTTCCTCGACCTTGGCTGTATTGCGAACCGCCCCGATACCTGTCGGCACCGCACAGCCCATGACCGAAGCCTTGGACAAAGGCGCTTCCTTGGTGATCTTGGCAACCGAGATTTCCGGCAACACCGTGTACTCGCTGAACGTGCTTGTACCCATGTAGTGGAGGATTTGCTTGCCCTTGTAAGAAAAGCGGGAGGTGCCGTCCGGCATCACACCGGCGCCCTGCGTCTTGCGGATGGTCTGGCAGAGATTTGTCTTGCCTGACTTGATGTAGGGGCAATCGGGATCTTCGGGGACGTAGAGCGGGATGACATGATCCCCCGGCTTGACAGAAGTGACGCCCTTGCCCACCTCCTCGACGACGCCGCAGCCTTCGTGACCCAGAATACAGGGAAACAGGCCTTCCGGGTCTTCGCCCGACAGCGTGAATACATCCGTGTGGCAGAGGCTCGTCGTCACGATTCGGACCAGAACCTCGCCCTCTTTCGGCCCTTCAAGATCGATCTCTTCGATTTCCAGAGGCCGGTTCGGCTCCCAGGCGATAGCGGCGCGTGTTTTCATCCTGGTTTTCCTCCTGTTGATTGATCAGTGCATATGTTTTCGATCCGGTTGTCCCTCAGGGTCGAAGATGGGATCGAGAACAAGGAGCAGGCGTGTCTCGCCCGTACCCTCGATGGGAGGCGAGCGATGCAGAACGCCGGACTTGGATTCTGCCGGCCACAGCGTACCGCGCAGAACGATGGGAGAGGCGGTCGGTACCGTGAACACCTGTTGCGGCTCTTCTCCTCCCGTCGCGTTGCAATATTGCGTGCCCGTGCCCCGATAGGTGCAGACAAGCCTCGCTTTGACAGAATCGATGTGGAACTTCCGGCAAGCATTATCCGTAATGACGTCAAAGCGCAGCCGCAGAAACGGCGCGCCCAGAAGGCGTGCGAAAATGCTGGCCTGCGCCGCCGTGTCGTCAACCAGCATGGTACGCTCTTTGCAATCCGGTATGTCTGCGGTTGCGAATATGTGTTCGACCGCGTCATGCACATGCTCGGGTCGCAGGATGACCCGCGCCCGAGGCAGTTGCTGCCGCGGCAGGGCATCGATCCAGCTTTGAAAATCCGGCAGCGGCTCACGCCGCCAAATGACCGCCGCACAGCCATGATGGTGGATCGCGGACAGGTCTTCGGGCCGGTCAGCAACCGCAACACCGATGGCAGCGTCTGTGACAGGTTCGCGCAAAAGCATGTTCATGCCGCATTCTCCAGGCGTTTCCGGTAAGGAAACGGGCTCGCCAAATCCCGAAGCGTATCCGGATCCTGGGCGCTGCATTCACACGCGGGGCAAGCGCCAAGCACGGAATCAAAGCGGGGCAGGCCGATACCGGAGTAACTGGACACGATCATCTGACGCCGAACATTCAGTCGCACGCGCAGGATCGTGGCCGAAAAAGAAAGAGCGGAGTTCATCAGTCGACACTCGGTGTGGATCTGCTTGGTAGAGGCCAGATCTGAAGCCCAAGAAACTTTGCATGATGTTATAACATCACACAAATGGCCTGTGGCAACCGCTATTTTTCGGTCCGTGCGGGTTTTCGGCGCGCAATTGCGCGATGTCGCTTTCCTTTTTCTCACGTGCTGGTTTCCTTAGCGATCGCGCCGAAACCCTGCATGGTTCAAGAGCGCACGATCCCGTGGGTTTGTCATTCACCAGGTCAGCTTTCTTTCCGAACACACTGCCGGACCGTTGTTCGCAGATCAGGCGTTGCTTCCCTTGCGCTCTGCCTTCGCCAAAAGCAGCTGTTTCAGCATCGTCAAATGCGGGAACTCCACCAGCATCCCGATCACCAATGCGGCGTAAATGAGAGGTTGGTTCGGTATCGCCACTGCTGTGACCGCCAGCATCAGCGGCGCGTTGCGCGCCGCGGTCGTCATCACCAACAACGCCTGCTCCGCATGGCGCAAACCGAAGAGGCGCGTCAGCCCCTCTCCGAGGGCATAGGTCAAGATGAAGAACACGAGGATCGCCATGAGGATCGGCACGAAAGCCTCGAGATGGGCCGCGATGGTGGTAACATTGGCCGCAAAGATCTGAAAGATCAGCGCCGCTGTAACGAACGGGATCAGAAAGCCAACAGCTTCGCAAACTCTTTCAAAGACCGCTGCGGACAGCAGCCGAACGGCAAGCCAGCGCACCGCCTGCGCCACGATAAAGGGCACGAGGAACCATTGCAGCAGGACGCTCGGGATCGTCTCGAAATCCACCACGCCGGTATGTCGCGTGAAGAGCCATAGCCAGAGGGGATAAAGCAATAGCTGCACCAGCATGTTGATGGGCAAGAGCGCGGCACCGAGGGCAGTATCGCCGCGCGCCATTCGGGTAAAACCCAGAAACCAGTCGGTACAAGGTGCCAGAAAATAGATCAGCAGCCCGGTGTAGAAGAGCGGCTGCCCGGACAAAAACAGCGATGCGATCGCGTATCCGATCAATGGCACAACGAGGAAGTTCGCTCCGACGGCCAGAGCAATGAAGCGAAGATTGGCCAATCCCGCCGCAACGGCTCTCAGGCGCACTTCGAAAAACAGCATCCCCACCATCGCCAGCAATGTGGGATCGATGCCCTGAGACAGGTTTGCGCCAAGGTCGGGATCAGACAGGCCCAAAAGCGCACCAAGCGCGATCGCACCCAAAAACAGCACCGTGACGCCAAGGCCCGGCACCGACACAGGTTTGGGCCGTTGAACCAAGTCAGTCAGTTCGACCTCCATCGCTTGAAAAGCGGCTGCGGGTCACGAGAAGGCTTCCGCAAAAGTGAGACATTTTCGGTGTAAATCACATACTCTTCGCGGCTGGACGACGGCGTTTGCGGTCCGGGATCAGCAAAGGCATTTGTCGTCTTCGCAGCATGCGAGATCATCAAGATACATGTTGTTTTCCCGATAAAGCTCCAGCGGCGAGACATCCGCTCCCATGCGCCCGGCAATGGCGCGGGCGACAACGGCGAAGCGCTGACGGAACTTGTAGATGAAACAGAACAGATGCCCGTTGTGACAGACCTCAGGCCCGACCAGGAAAAGGCCGGGCAGGGCCGTGGATTCATCCTGCGGCGTAAGCAGCGGCAAGCCGTCTTCGCAATAGTCAAACCAGTCGGCGACAGACGCGGTGCCGGTTGCAAATCCGGTCGCCAGTATCGGCTCATGCGGCGATGACCAGCTTCGCCCATTGCTGCTGTAGATACGAACGACTTCGCCGTCCTTCTCGATGGCGGCAATCTCGACATCCCCTTCAAGCGTTATCGCTTCACCGCGCATGGCTTCGCGCAGCCTCTGATGTGTAAAGGGTGACAGGGCGCGGCTCGGGTCCTTGTCATTGTCTTCCCACGGGGTTTCGACATCAAAGACCGTCACCGTCTTGCCTGCCCTGGCCAGACCGATAGCCGCATCGATTCCGCTTTCATACCCGCCGATGATGTAGGCTTCGTCTCCGGGCAGATCGCGCCATCGCCGCACTGTGGCATAGTGGCGGGCGTGTTCCGATCCGATCAGCCCGCCGTCGGAAGGGGCACCAAACTGCCCGCAGGCCCAGATCACGAAATCAGCGCGGATCACGCCGCGGTCGGTATACAAGGCAAACCCGTCCGGTTCGGGCTCCAGCCGCAGCACGTCCGTATCGCATTGCACATTAAGATTGAAAGACAGGGCTGCCTTGTCGAGATATCGTGCATAGTCGCTGCCCGTTGGATGCTCGCGTTTCAGCGCCCATCCCGGTGAACTGTCGTAGCTGATCGCGTTCAGATCGGTGATGCCAAAGACATTTCCCGGAAAAGACGGCGTCAGGAGCTGCGTTTCCGAGGGCCAGCGCAGGAAACTCTGGCCGATAACGCCGCGCTCCAGCACCCAGACGTCCGGAATAGCCAGGTCCCGCAACACGCGCGCCACGCCCAAGCCGGCCGGCCCTGCTCCAACGATTGCCACGTTGACATGTTCGGGGGCTAACATTCCATGCTGTCCCGGCATTGGACCTCCTCTACACATACCGTCCAGATCGCAAATCTCGGTTTGACAGCGCTGCGCCCCGCGCGCGCGGTCCGGCTCAGGCACTTCTGCCTCAGACCATCAAGGGAAATCAGGCGCACCAAACCGGCTTGTTCGGCCTGCACGGCGCTCGATGAAAAACGACCGCTACCCATCAACCACCCCAGGGCGAAGTTCACTGCCTATGTTATAACATAACAAGATGCAAGCAGCTTTCCACCTCTTGACCGACGGCACGCGGCGGATTTCTTCACGTGGATTTCGGCGCTGGCATGGCGGTTATTGCAGAAGCCGTCGATTTTGGGTATCCAAGGAAGAGGGTCGGCAGTCACCCAGGCGTCACTGCTCCATTTGGAGTGCTAAACCTGCCAGGAAACGAGACACGACATTGCACTTGGTAGGGCGTCGTTTCGTTAAGACAGTGACCGGCGAACCAGCACCACGCCCGACTTGGATGCAACATGACAAAATCACCCGTACCATTGCGCGCGGACGATATGACCGTTTTCGCACGCGCCCTCGCGCGCCAGCTTGGCGATACGAGCCCATCCCACCTAACCTTGATGAACATGATCGCCCGCGCAGCAGGATTTCAGAACGTGCAGCACATGCGCTCGGCCTCTGCAGCGCAAAAGCGGCTGGCAAGACCGAAAGACGATCTGTTTGCCAACGCCCGCACGGTCGAGCGCACCTTGCATCAGTTTGATGAATTTGGCCGGTTGCGACAATGGCCATCCCGACGTTCGATCCAAACCCTGGCGCTGTGGGCGCTTTGGGCGACCTTGCCCGCAGGCCAGTCACTGGATGAAAGCGCAGTGAACGATCGCTTCGCAGATGAGCATCTCTTCGGTGATGCGGCCACAATTCGGCGCACCATGATCTCTTGTGCTTTACTGACCAGAAAGAAGGACGGGACGGACTATCGGCGGATCGAACAGAAACCTCCGGCAGACGCCAACGCAGTTATCCGCGCATTGAGCGCAAGGCGTCGCCTGCGCGCCGACGCCGGTCGGGTCGCGAAAAATGCATAAAGGATCATGTCTATGCGGGGCTGTTCAAGTCGCCGTCAGTATTCCACTTCCTCAGCCGGATGCCTGCCATTGCATGGCATGCCGCAAGCAAACCGGACACTATGGCGCATCGGTCGACCTGCCGCGGTCGGCGGTAAGCGTTAAAGGCGCCGAGAATGTGCAATGGTATCGGTCTTCCGCGAAGGTGCGGCGCGGCTTTTGCCGGATCTGCGGTTCCAACCTTTTCTGGGATCCGGTGCATCACGACTGGACCGCTGTATCGATGGGCGTCTTCGATAATGCGACCAATACCAGTCTTTCCATGCACATCTTTGTCGCCGAGAAAGGCGACTACTACACGATCGCGGATGATCTTCCGCAGAACCGGTACTGACGCATTGGCTGTCACTGGTTGCGCATTCGTCACGGGTGGGGCTGAAGGCCGCGAGTGAGATCACGGTTGGCAGATGGGCGTGCCTTGGCACATACTGCTTGCTTGTATCTGAAGCTCGTTGCGTTTGCAGTGCACCCGGTATGAACTTCGGATGCGTTGAAGACACCAGACACAAAATGGATCTGGTGTGGTTATCGGGCTTGAAGTTCCTTGGACCGACCCTCCAAAGCGGTGACAGGAATCTCGAACCCGCCATGCCGGCGTTATAACCAATCAAAAGGGGAAAACAGCATGTGTCATCCAGTCATCATGGAATACGTCAAAGCAAAAGCAATCAGCCGCCGCGATTTGTTTCGTGGCTCTGCAGCGGCCGGCGCTGCCATTGTCGCATCGAGTGTCATGTCGCCGAGGCCGGTTATGGCGCAAACCCCCAACCGGGTTGTCGACATGACACACACGCTCACATATGATTTTCCAACCTATTTCGGCGAACAGCAGTTCTTTGATGAAGACGTTTTCACCTACGCTGAAAATTCGTTCAACCTCAAATCATTGCGCATAAACGAACACACCGGTACCCATATTGATGCACCACTCCACTTCACCGATGGTGGAACGTCAATCGATGAAGTGCCGGTTGAGGCCTTGGTTTGCCCACTCGCCATCGTCGATATCAAAGAAAAGGCGGATGCAGACCCGGACGCGCAGGTGACACCGGAAGACTTGACGGCATGGATTTCGGCAAACGGGCCAATCCCGGCCGGCGCCTGCATTGCACAGAACGCCGGGTGGCAAGCCCGTCTCGGCACGCCGACCTTCCGCAACGCCGACGATGAAGGGAAAATGCACTTCCCTGGTTTCCATGTCGAAGCAGTTCAGATGCTCCTCGACGAAACAGAAGCCGGTGGTGTCGCGGTCGATACCCTTTCCATCGACTACGGCCTTTCAGCTGATTTTGCGACCCATTACCAATGGCTGCCGGCAAACCGCTGGGCGGTAGAAAACATGGCCAATCTCGACCAGCTACCTGCGACTGGTGCAACCCTTGTCGTTGGTGCACCCAAACATCAGGGCGGAACCGGTGGCCCCTGCCGGCTGATTGCGCTCGTCTGATGGGTACCGTTCCGCTTCTGGAAGATGACGCGCTTGCGCCGCGTGCGCGAGCCGTCTTCGACGACATTCGCGCAACCCGCGGCAGCGATTTCATCAACAATTTCTGGCGTGCGCTGGCCCACGATCCCGATACTCTGGAAGCCGTGTGGTCCCGGCTCAAATCCGTCATGGCGCCCGGATCACTCGATTCCGTCACCAAGGAACTCATTTATGTGGCGGTATCAAGCGCGAACGGCTGCGACTATTGCATTCATTCCCACACGGCTGCAGCCAAATCGAAGGGAATGACTCCGGAGATGCACGCCGAACTGCTCGCGGTCATCGGCATGGCGATGCAAACCAACGGTCTGGTCAAGGCGCTTGGCGTGCAAACGGATGATGAATTTCTGGCTTAGGGCGTGTCCAGCTATCTATAGATAGCGATCAGGCGTTACTTGGCGGTGTTCGGGCAGCCGCAACCCGGCCCGCAACGACATCCGTCACATGTGCAGACCTCGCCGCAACAACAGCGCCCTCCCTTGGCTTCTGTGGGCACGCAATCACATGCGGGCGGACAGTTATCGCAATCACATGTTTCAGGCTCGGTCATCGGTTTGTTCCCTCGCTGTGCAGGTGGAAAGGATAGCCCAATCCAACTCGAAAACCAACATGCGCAAACCTTTTGCCGCAGGCGGCGCAGCACCGTTGGATCCGGATCGGGTGAGACCTGACCGGAACGGAAATCTCTGGGCTTGTATAAAAATTCAGGCCAGCTCTTGAAATTACTGTCTCAAATGAGACATATATGTCTCATGAACAAGATCAGACCCGAAGCCCGGGCGGCCATTATCGAAGCCGCCTTTGCTGTTTACGCAGAACGCCCCACTGCGTCGCTCGCCGACGTGGCCGCGCGCGCCGGCGTTGGAAGGGCCACTTTGCACCGGCACTTCCCCGGACGTGCGGATCTGATGCGGGAACTTGCAGGCGTTGCGATGCAAGAGCTCGACCGCGCTGTCGAGGCTGCCACGGCAGACGCAAAGACCGCTGGTGACGTTCTTCGACTGGCGCTGCATGCAATCGTTCCGCTCGCCAACCGCCAGTGGTTTCTCGCCCACGAGGATGTGGACGCGGACCCGGTCGTTGCCGACGCCTACAACGCCAGCCGCGAGGAACTGAAGGCCTGGGTAGAGGCTGCAAAGAACGAAGGCCTTTTCGCGCCCGATGTGCCAAGCGAGTGGATTGTCGAAGCCTACGAGCAACTGACCTACGCAGCCTGGTCCCAATTGCGGTCGGGCGAAGCAACATCAAAGCAAGCGGCGGAGATCGCCTGGCGGACCCTGACCCGGGGATTGAAAGGAGACATGTGATGAACCTTGATACCTTGGCAACGCAGGTCGGTGAGTTCTTCCTGATCATCGGCGCAGCGATCCTGCTGATCGAGATCGCCGAACTTTTCTTCAAGGGAGAGCTCAAGGCCAAGACGATCGGCGAAATGCTGGTCAGCGGGTCAACGCAACTTCCCTATATCGCCGTCGAAACCCTGATACTGACGGGCGCCTACAGCCTTTACTGGATCATCGCCTTTGCACTGCCATGGTCGATCCCTGTCACCTGGTGGAGCCTCGTGCTCGTCGTGGTGCTTGCCGATCTCACCTACTACTGGGAGCACCGGATCGCGCACCAGGTCCGGCTGCTTTGGACGCAGCATGCGGTTCACCACTCTTCGCGCGATATGAACATTGTGACAGGTGTGCGATTTGGTCCCTTTGAAGGCGTCTGGTCGCTCGTCGCCCATCTCCCGCTGGCGTTCATGGGATTTGCGCCGGAAGCGATTATCTTCAGCGTGCTCTTTGTCCTGGCATACCAGACATGGCTGCATACCGGGCTGATCGGCAAACTTGGTCCGCTCGAATGGGTCCTGAACACGCCGTCGCACCACCGGGTGCACCATGGCTGCGACGCAAAATACCTCGACAGGAACTATGGCGGTGTGCTGATCGTCTGGGACCGGCTTTGGACTACATTCCAGGTCGAGGAAGAAACGCCGCGCTACGGTCTGGCCCGTGATTTCAATAGCCGCAACCCGGTCAAAGTCTGGTTCTCGGAGTTGCCGGCTTTGATATCGGATCTGGGCAGCTCGAAAAGCCTGAAAGAGGTGTTCGGATATCTTCTTCGCGCGCCCGGCTGGAAGCCGAAGAATTGACGCAGCATGTATTTGCAAAAATCAACCGCCTGTCGCTTTCCACAATTCTTCGGACCTTCCCGGGGCGGATCGCAATCACCTGGGGGCTGACACTTTTCGAGACCGTGATGTTTGCACTGCTTCCGCTGCTGATAGGCTGGTCGATCGACGGCCTCCTGGCGGACAACTCAGGTGCATTCCTGCTGCTCCTCTGCGCGCTCGGCGGTCTTCTCACGGTTGCGACACTACGAAGGATCTTTGACACGCGCGCCTATGGCACCATACGGGTGGAACTGGGCAAGGCGCTGGCTGAGCGCGGCGCGCACAAGCCGGTCTCGGTGACGAATGCACGGATCCTGATGGGGCGCGAACTTGTCGATTTTCTTGAAACAACCGTGCCTGAATCCATGACCGCCTTTGTTCAGATCATCGTTTCGGTCGTGGTTCTGTTGTCGTTTCATTCAATGCTGGCGATATCGGCCGGCGGTGCGGCGCTTGCAACCCTCCTGCTCTATGCGGCGTTTGCAGGCGCCTTCTTTCGCATCAATGGCAAGATGAACGCCCGGCTGGAACGACAGGTCACCGCACTGGAAAGCCGGGATATGCGGAAGATCTCTGCGCACTTGCTCGGGCTGCGACGGTCCGAAGTGCGGCTGTCGGACGCCGAGAGTCTGGTTTACGGCCTGATCTTCATGGCCCTGTTGTCGATGCTGGCATTCAATCTCTGGTTTGCGGTCACCAAGAGCGGGGCGTCGCCGGGCCAGGTCTTTGCAATCGTCAGCTATTCCTACGAGTTTATCCAGGCATCGGTCGCGCTGCCGTCGGCGCTGCAGGCGCTGACGCGCCTGCAAGAGATAACGAGGCGCATCAACAGGGAAGCAGTACCGGTATAATCCGTTTCCGAAAGCGTTTGCGATCCGGTCAAAGGCAGAGAAGATGGCGGCCGGAGAAGGCCGGTGCAGCGGTGTTCAGCGCGCGCTCGCGCCGCTAGAGCAAATGTGGGTTGGATTGGAACATTTGCTCTAAAGAAGTTTGGCCAGCTGTTCCACGGACTGGCCTGTCCCTTTGTGGTCGGCCACCATGTGGTCCCCGCCGTCGAGCGCGATCATCTGGCCCGTAATTGCCCTTTGTGCAATCAGGAAGCGGATTGACGAGCAAATTTCCGACAGAGAGGCCGGCCGTTGCATCGGCAGTTGCGCGCAGCGCGCACGGAATGCCTCGATCGTCTGCCCCTTTTCCGGCAAGATGGGACCGGGGCCTATGGCGTTCACCCGAATCCGGGGCGCAAACTCTTCGGCCAGGGCCTGTGTCAGGTTCCACAATCCTGTTTTTGACAGCGTATAGGTCAAATGACGTGGCGTCGGATTGAGAACACGTGAATCGATTACGTTGACAATTGCGCCGCCGGCATCCTCCGGCAGGCGTTGCGCAAACCGCTGACACAGGATCAGCGGTGCCTTGAGATGGATATTCATGTGCAGCGCGAACGACTCCGCAGTCGCTGACGAGGAATCGTCCCATTCGAAAACCGATGCATTGTTGATCAGGACACCGATCGGCCCGAGCAGGCTTTCGGAACGCTCGATGAGAGAAAACGCATCGCTGTCCATCAACAGATCAGCCTGAACGAGTGCGGCGCGCCCGCCGCCCCGCTCTATGTCTTTCTTGACTGAAAGCGCGGCATCCTCCGAGCGGTTATAGTGGATGACGACCGGCCAGCCTGCGGCCGCAAGATCGATGGCAATAGCCCGCCCCAAACGTTGCGCTGCGCCGGTAACCAAGACGGCGCGGTTTTGCGGAGACGGCAGGTCGAAGGCGTCGGGGAAATGAATTTCATCGACGTTGATTGATTGTGTTGTCATTGTTTGGGTGTGTTTCGCTTTGTTGATCACACGAATGGGCGGAGGTACCCGAGACAGTTGCTTAGCCGTTTACGCGGTGTCATCGCAACCGGATCACATTGAAAACCGGCCGCGCAAGGACCGAGTGGAAACACTGTTCGGCAAGGTCCGGCGTCAACGGGCTGCGGTCACCCGCATCTGGCAACCTCTTCCCTGAGCATGGCCGCACTGCTTTCATCGAGCGACCGCAGCACATCAACCTGACGCGTCAATTGAACGTAATCCTCGTCCGGCGCGGTCCGCAACCATGTGCTGACCAACAGGGGATCCGGCAAAGACTGGGTAAAGCAGCCGCCGGTCACTGAAATCGTGATTGATCCCTTCCCATCGATTCCGGTGGCTCTGAGAGACCTGATTTTTTGTTGCGCCGCGGCAATACGTTCGGCGCCCTCGGCAGAAAACGTTGCCGAGTAGATCATCTCGTCGGTTGAGTTTGGCTTTGGCATCCCACCGCGAAGAGGCCGCAATTCAAGCGGCACTGTTTCGTCTACGACAACGGGCGCTTCGCCGCCTTCCGCCCGGAACGCAATTTTGAAAACAGCGTCTCCATCGACCAGTCGAAGCGTGCGTGGCACCCCGACGGCTACGGCAATATCGGAAGGTGGGGTGTTGAGCGGGTCGATACGGCTGGCAGCGATGAGACCGGCGGGATTGACGCTTGCGCATGTTGAAAGCGCAAAAGCGGAAATGAGCGCCAGAATGGGGCGGATAGAAAAATGCATCTGAACCAACTTTCCTTATACTTCACGTGGAAAGCTTATTAATTAATGTAAAACATGAAAAAAATAAAGCGTTAATTGAAATTTCTGCTGCGAGGCCAACCTCTGCGCTGAGCTTGCAAGGCGGCCCGTCGACGCGATTAAATTCGAACCAAGAGCAAGCAAGCTCGCAATACGCGACCAAAAAGCGAAAGTATTTAGGCGGTTAACGACAGATCAGCAGTAGCGCTCGGGCCCGATCCACTGGGTATCCGAATAACGGTCGCCATGGGCCCAGCCAACGGGCAACACTGCCTCGATCCGCTCCAGGTCGGCTTGCGTAAGCGGCAGTTCAACGCCTGAAATACACTCCCGCAGGTGTTTGACCGAGCGCGTCCCCGGGATCGGGATGACATGGTCTCCCTGCGCCAGAAGCCAGGCATTGGCGAGCCCTGCGGCCGATATACCCATTTCCGCGGCAAGGTGTCTGAACCCTTCGGTAATTCTCAGATTTTCCGATAGGTTCGGTTCCATGAAACGCGGGTTCTCCGCAAGAAAAGGCACACCGGCAATGCGCGCGGGCGTGATCGGATGATCCGTCAGCAGCGACCGCCCGACGGGCGAAAAGGCAACGAAAGCAACGCCAAGTTCAGCACAGGCCTGCACCAGCCCAAGTTCGGGAAAGCGCGTGGAAAGCGAATATTCCGACTGGACGGCAGCAACCGGGTGCGCCGTCATTGCCCGGCGCAATGTCGTGGGCGCAATTTCTGAAAGCCCGATTGCACGAGTCTTGCCCTTTTCGACAAGCCGGCCGAGATTTGCCGCCGTTTCCTCTGGCGTGAAACGCGGGTCGCGGCGGTGGGCATAGAACAGATCGACGCAGTCAACACCCATCCGTTTCAGAGACGCGTCCAGTTCCGCCTCCAGATGATCGGCAGAATTGTCGAAGATGCGGTTTCCGTCGGTATCGCGGGTGATTGTTGCCTTGGTCGCGATGATGAATTCATCCCGCGCGATCGGATTGGCCTTCAAATAGGTTCCGATGGCATTTTCCGACTTGCCCATGCCATAAATGTTGGCCGTGTCCAAATGGGTTAGGCCCAGCTCCCTGCAGGTATCGAGGATCGCATGGCTTTCGGCCTCGTTCGTCGCCCCGTAAATGTCGGAAAAGGACATCGCCCCGTAGCCGATTGCCGCGATCTCCGGCCCGTTGACGCCCAGTTTGCGCTTTTGCATGCTCACTCCAAATCATGGTTCCGCCGCGATGCCGCGAAGAATTGCCTTGCTGTGCCATCGACAGTGGTATCGTCCAGGCCGCGATTGGTCAAAATGGCCGCTTCGCGTTCAACGGCGTTGTGCGCCCGGCAGCACGATCACCATCCAAACGTGCCCGGGCCGCCCTTGAACGGCCCGACGATGCGCGCGGTGATCCAGCCGCCGTAAAAGTCGCCTTGTTGTGCCTCGACCTGTTCGTCACCGACGAAACATGCATCGACCCGCGACGCATAAAAGGCAAGGTAATCCCTGATCTCGGCAAACCGTGAAGTGGGTTGCGGATAGCACCACGCGGCATTTTCCGAACGCTGTTGACCGACCCTGATCGACCAGTACTTCGCTGCGCCCTTGAATTCGCAAAACGAACCGCCCGGTACCGATACCAGCAGGTCGCTGCGAACGTCCTGCGGCGGGATGTAATAAACCGGTGGGTGGCTTGTCTCCAGGACCCTGTAACCGTGTTCCGTTTCAGCCACGGTTTCGCCCGCAAAGACCACACGAAGCGCTTCGCTGACCTTTTCCAGCCTCGGAGGTCGCGGATAGTCCCAGACCGATTCCTGTCCCGGGCCCGGTTTGATCCGTTTGATCATGGTTGTGTCCTCTTGGCGGTGGCGTGTTTGGGCTTTGCGCTGCGGCAACGCCGCGAGCAGTATTTGACATCCTCCCAGCACGCCGCCCATTTTCGGCGCCAGAAAAAGGGGCGTCCGCAGGCGGCGCAAATTTTGCTCGGAAGATTGGGTTTTCGATGCATTGCGATAGGATATTCCCGAAATCAAAAAGGCAAAATCGGATCAGCCGAGCATGCCTGCAAGCAACGTCACGATGGCGGTAACCGTCAACGGCCAGCGAAGCTTCGGATACCAGGCCGGAGCCTGCCCCGTGCGCGCCGCCTGCAGATCCACCGCCAACACGCAGGCAAACGCAACCGCCAGCAAAACCAATCCGTATTCGCGCGGCAAAAGCAGACTGCACCAGCCGATAAGGGCCGGTATGACACTGACTGTCAGGCGAACAAAGGAAACACCGGCATCGCCGTCTCTGCCATTTCGGGCAATTTCAAGCCCCCATTGAATGCCGCCGAGGAACGACAGGATAATGGCCCCGTACAGCAGCAGTGCCAGAGCCGCCACAGCGGCCAGAATGGGCGGAGCAGTGAGTGTCGCGGCTGCACACACGACAAATGGTATAACCCCCAGCCCGCCCAACCATTTCGCTGCAACAGGAATGGCCGGAGGCCCGGAAGGTTCGTCGCTCAAAACGTCCTGTGTCATTCTTTTATCTTCCGGCTTTCTTGATCCGGTCGCCTGCGCAAGGGCGTTTGGTGACGGACGCCACCGGGAACTCAACTGTCGCGCATCATCTCACGCCGCCGCATGGGCATGCTGTCGATGAGCGAAAACAGCCGATCGGCCCTGACAGGCTTGTCGGATCGAAGTTTTACCCCCGTATCCTTACCGAGCAGCACCAATTCAAAACCGTTGCCATCGGTTCTGATGTGTTCCTTTAGAGCCGATGCGCCGATTTTAGTGTCCGGTCCGAGAACCGTGACGACACGTTTTCCGATAACTTCAATCACCACCATGTCACGGTCCCGCAATTGCGGTTCAAGCCGGCTGAGAATGTCGCGCTGGTCCGCCAGGTCTTCGTTCGCATCGTCCGGCGCGACAATAATCAGCGGTCGGTATTTCCAAGCCCAATCGTCAATCTGATTTGCCATTGCCGGTTTCAAGGCAATAGCACCGATTGCAGCAAGGCAGAGAAGAAGAAGTGTTGCCGGTCGAAAACGCCTTTCCATCGCATGCGGCCTCTCTCACGGGTACTTTTTGTCTTGAAAGTGATTACGTCGTTGGGGCGCGTTTGGATTTGTGCAGCACCACCGACTGCCCACAAAAAACGGCCCCGCCGCGTCAAACGGAGCAGGGCCGGTCAGGTATCGCGAAGTCCGTTGTTACTCAGCGGCGTCCGTCTTGAGAACACCGCGCCGGATCTGGTCTTCCTCGATGGACTCGAACAGCGCCCGGAAATTGCCTTCGCCGAAGCCTTCATCGCCCTTTCGCTGAATGAACTCGAAAAAGATCGGGCCGATCACGGTTTTGGAAAAGATCTGCAGAAGGATCTTGGTCATCCCGCCATCGAGGACGCCTTCTCCATCTATGAGAATGCCATGCTTTTCCATACGGTCGAGCGGCTCCTCGTGGTCGTTCACCCGCTCGTGTGACTTTTCGTAGTAGGTCTCCGGCGGTCCGGGCATGAATTTCAGTCCGTTGTCAGCCAACCTGTCGGTCGCGTCATAGATATCCTCAGTGCCGACGGCGATATGCTGGATGCCTTCACCATTGTATTTGCGCAGATACTCTTCAATCTGGCTCTTGTCGTCGGTCGACTCGTTGAGCGGTATTCGGATTTTCCCGCAAGGGCTGGTGATTGCGCGCGATACGAGGCCGGTCATCTTGCCCTCGATATCGAAGAAGTGGATCTGCCTGAAGCCGAACAACTCGCGATAGAAACCCCACCACTTGTCCATATTGCCGCGGAACACATTGTGGGTGAGATGGTCGAGATAATAGAAGCCAACGCCTTCCGGTTTTGGATCGTGTTCGCCCATCCACTCGAATTCGGTATCGTAGACGGAACCCTTGTCGCCATAGACATCGACAAAATAAAGCAGCGAACCGCCGATGCCGACGATCGCAGGCACATCTAGCGCCTTGTCGTTGCCTTCATACGGTTCCGCGCCCTTCGCAACGGCGTGGTCGAAAGCATGCTTGGCGTCAACCACCCTCCATGCCATGGACGGTGCACATGGCCCATGCACATCGATGAAGCGGTCGGCAAACGAGCCCTTTTCGGCATTCAGGATGTAATTGACGTCACCCTGCCGCCAGACTGTGATGTTTTTGGACCGGTGACGGGCAACCGGCCGGTAGCCCATTTTTGTAAACAGCTCTTCCAGCTTGTCAGGCTCAGGATGCGCAAACTCGACGAATTCGAAACCGTCTGTGCCGGCCGGATTTTCCTCGCTTACGCTCGCAGGCGGAGCATCGTGCGGAAACGGACCCATGGGGAGGACTCCTCTGTTGTATTGATCTTGCCGCAATTATCGCGCAAAAACGCTGCACAATGCTTGCAATCGAAGTCAATTTCCGATGAAATTTACACAAAGTTTGCACGATATATCGGAAAGGCACACATTCCATGCTAGACCAGTTTGACATGAGGATCATGGCGGAGCTGCAACGCGACGCTCGGCTGACAAACGGCGATCTTTCCGAACGGATCAATCTGTCGCCATCTCAATGTTCGCGCCGCCGAATTCGCCTTGAGGAAGAAGGCTATATTTCGGGCTACTTTGCAGGCCTTGACCGGACCAAACTCGGCCTCGATATCGTCAATATCATCACCGTCACGCTTGATACACACAACCGTGACAACGCCCGCCGGTTTGCCGAGCTGATCGACCTGTTGCCTGAGGTGCAGGAGGCACACGCCCTGACCGGCGAGATGGATTACATGCTCAAGGTCGTGACTGCCGACCTCCAGGCGCTATCCGGCTTCGTCAACGATGTCCTGTTGCCGCACCAGTCTGTACGCAACGTGAAATCGGCCATTGTCCTTCAAACGCTGAAGGATACGCACGCCTTGCCGCTCTGATCGTGCGGCACCGGGGCGAGGCGAAGCGGCTAAACCATATCGACAATGATATGCAACTCATACCTTTTTTCATTTTACCTGCGCTTTTCAAACTGCTTTCATGAGGTTAAAGCGTCTTTTGGGTTGCGTTTGGTGTCGCAGGAGGCGGCATCGTCATTTGATAAAAGGACGCTCTAAGAACACTCCGGGAGGAAACCTATGAAAAAACGAACATTATTGAAATCGCTGGCTGCCGCCGCGGTGGTAACAGCCGGTATCGGCGCCGGCGCATTGCCTTCAATGGCACAGGAGGTAACGCTAAGGCTGCACCAATTCCTGCCACCGCAGGCAAATGTCCCGGCCAATGTTTTGATGCCCTGGGCCGAATCGGTCGAGAAGGCATCCGACGGCCGTATCAATATCGAGATTTTCAGCGCCATGGCGCTTGGCGGAACACCGCCGCAGCTGATCGACCAGGCACGCGACGGCGTGGTCGATATCGTCTGGACGCTGCCCGGTTACACGCCCGGACGTTTCCCGCGTGCCGAGGTATTTGAACTGCCCTTCATCATGACCAACGCCGAGGCGGGATCGCGCGCCTATTGGGAGCTGTTTGAGTCTGACATGAAGGATGCCGACTTCAAGGATCTGAAGATCCTCGGCACCTGGATGCACGGCCCAGGCATGTTCCACGTCAAGGGCGACGGCATTGCCAGCCTTGAAGATATGGACGGTAAGAAGCTGCGCGGTCCGACCCGTGTTATCAACGGTCTCCTTGCGGAAATGGGCGCGACACCGGTCGGTATGCCCGTCCCGGCCATCCCGGAAGCGCTTTCCAAGGGTGTGATAGACGGAACGGTGATCCCATGGGAAGTGACGCCGACGCTCAAAATACCCGAGCTTGTTGACACCCACACGGAATTCTCAGGTGACCGCGCGCTCTATACAGCAGTTTTCGTTCTGGCCATGAACAAGTCGAAATACGATAGCCTGCCGGACGATCTGAAGAAGATTCTCGATGACAATTCCGGTCTTGAGTTCTCCGCGTTCGCCGGACGCACGATGCAGGAGTTCGATGCGCCTGGCCGCGAGGTCGCCGAGCAAACGGATAACACGATCATCGTCCTCGACGAAGCCGAGGTAGCCCGCTGGAAGGAAGCGTCCCAGCCGGTTATCGACAACTGGATTGCCGAAATGGACGCCAAGGGCATCGACGGCCGCGATCTCTATCAGCGCGCCCAGGCCTTGATCGAAAAAAATACAAATTAGTATTCGCTTCATACGCGCGGCGGTGGGAATTGCGCCGCCGCGCCGACACATACGTCTGCAGCATATCTACACTGGCGTGCCCGCAGCGTTTCGAACATAGGTCTTTCTGACCGCACCTGATGTACGGGGATCGATGCGCAGTCAGCGCAGGGATACAGACATGTTTGAGCGTATCGACCGCTGGATTGGAAAACTGGCACGGCTGACGGCGCTGGCAGGCGGCTTGGTCCTCATAGTCCTTATCATCCTCACCGTTGTCTCGGTAAGCGGCCGCGCGCTTGTCTTCGCCGGTCTCGGGCCCATTCCCGGCGATTTCGAACTTGTCGAGGCGGGAACGGCATTCGCGATTTTTGCGTTCCTGCCATGGTGCCACTACCGGCGCGGCAACGCCGCGGTTGAAGTCCTGACCATGCATTTCGGCGCCACGGCAAACCGTCTGATCGAAGTCATTGCCAATCTCCTGATGCTGCTTTTCGCAATCCTCATCTGTTGGCGCCATTCGCTCGGCACGATCGACAAGCGCGATTTCGCCGAGACCACCTTCATTCTTGAATTTCCGATCTGGTGGGCCTATGCCGCCGGTTTGGTCGGCGCCGTCGTTTTTGTCGTCGTTGCGGCATGGTGCTTTTTCCGCAGCATCGCCGAATTTACCGGCAGGTCCGAGATGACCGCCGGCGAGGAGCTGTCTTGAGCAATCTCGAAATTGGCATCTGGTCCTTTCCGGTTCTGCTTGTCCTGATTTTCCTGCGTATTCCCATCGGCCTCGCCATGCTCGCTGTCGGCGTGTTCGGCAGCTTCATGATCAACGACTCTTTCCTGATGATCTTCGCTCAGCTCAAGAACCTGACCTACGGCACCTTTTCGAGCTATTCCCTTTCCATTGTTCCGCTGTTTCTCCTGATGGGCAATTTCGCCCGTCTCGGCGGCATGTCGACGGCCCTGTTCAACGCCGCAGCAACATGGCTCGGGCACCGGAAGGGCGGTGTCGCCATGGCGGCTGTAGGTGCCTGCGCGGGCTTTGGCGCGATATGCGGGTCCTCCCTTGCAACGGCGGCCACCATGGGCAGGGTCGCGCTGCCCGAACTGAAGCGCTACGGGTTTTCAGGTTCGCTTGCCACCGGCACGCTGGCCGCCGGCGGCACGCTCGGTATCCTCATTCCGCCGTCCGTGGTTCTGGTGATCTATGCCATCCTGACGGAGCAAAACATCGCCAAGCTTTTCGTAGCGGCCGTCATCCCTGGCATACTCGCCGCCCTCGGCTACATGCTTGCCATATCGATCTATGTGCGTATCTGGCCCGAATCCGCCGGAACGCGCGAGCGCCTGCCTTACAGGGACAGGTTCAGGGCCCTGCTGTCCATATGGCCGGTTTTGGCGGTCTTCGCGCTTGTCGTCGGCGGCATCTATATGGGCATTTTCACGCCCACCGAGGCTGCAGCGGTGGGCGCGGCCGGCACCGGCCTCATCGCGCTTGTAAACCGCGGCTTGACACTATCGACATTGAAGTCGTCCATTCTCGACACGGCCAACTCGACCGGAATGATCTTTCTGATCGTTCTGGGCGCCGCAGTCTACAACGGGTTCCTGGCGCTTTCGCAGCTGCCGCAGGAAGCCGCCCTTTACGTCACCGAACAGGGCTACTCGCCCTGGCTTGTGCTCACCATCATCCTGCTGCTTTATCTCGCCTTCGGTTGCGTGATGGATTCGCTGTCAATGATCCTGCTGACGGTGCCGATCTTCTTTCCGATCGTCATCGGTCTCGACTTCGGCCTGCCGCCGGAGGAGTTTGCGCTCTGGTTCGGAATCCTGGTGTTGATCGTCGTCGAAGTGGGACTGATCACGCCGCCCGTCGGGATAAACCTGTTCGTGATCAATTCGATGGCACCGGACATCCCGCTTTCCCAGACCTATCGCGGCGTCTTCCCCTTCGTCGCGACGGACCTGATCCGGGTGGTCATCCTGGCCCTTTTTCCGTTCATGACGCTGGGCCTTGTGCGCTGGCTGTATTAGAGCAATTCAGGCTTAGACTGAATCATTTGACCGAGGCGATTTTGGTCGCTGACAAGGCGGGTTGCGCGCCGTGGTGCCAACCCACCACACGCGTGTGTCAACGCAGTCTGGGAGAAAAATCGCCCGG
>JBCCOK010000054.1:0-33228 GCA_039025395.1 Pseudomonadota bacterium | reverse complement strand
GACTGAATCATTTGACCGAGGCGATTTTGGTCGCTGACAAGGCGGGTTGCGCGCCGTGGTGCCAACCCACCACAAGCGTGAGCCAACGCAGTCAGGGAGCAAAATCGCCCGGCCCGTTTACCGAAGCTTTTCAACAGCTTCGTCCTCTCAAGGGTGGCGGAGTATCGGCCCATCGGCGGCGTTGCGCCGCTTGCCCGATGACCCACATCGCGCTGCGCGACGCGCCTACCCGAATGAACCGATCTTCCGCCATCAAATGCTTCAAGCTAAACCTGATTTGCTCTAAATTACGTAGGATTTCAGCGGCTCGAAGCCATTGAATGCCACCGAGGAGTAGGTGGTCGTGTATGCGCCCGTGCCTTCGATCAGCACCTCGTCACCAATTGTCAGAGACACCGGCAGCGGATACGGCGTCTTTTCATAAAGCACGTCGGCACTGTCGCATGTCGGGCCGGCGAGGACGCAAGGCTCGAAGCTGTCATCGTCACGCGCGGTTCGAATGGGATAACGAATCGCTTCATCCATGGTCTCGGCAAGGCCGCCGAATTTTCCGATATCGAGATAGACCCAGCGCAAATTGTCATTGTCCGCCTTGCGGGAAACCAGGACGACCTCGGCCTTGATCACGCCGGCATTGCCGACCATTCCACGCCCCGGTTCGATAACCGTTTCCGGAATGCGGTTGCCGAAATGGCGGCTCAGCGCCTCAAAAATCGCCTGTCCGTAGGCCTCGGCCGCTGGAATATCCTTGAGGTAGCGTGTTGGAAAACCGCCGCCCATATTGACCATCTTCAATCCAATGCCTTCAGCCTCAAGGCAGTCGAAAACAGCCCGCGCATCGGCCAGAGCACCATCCCATGCGCCCAGATCGGTTTGCTGGGAGCCCACATGAAAAGACACGCCGTGCGCTACGAGACCCAGCGCGTGGGCATAGCGCAACACATCTGTTGCCATGCTCGGCGCGCACCCGAATTTCCGCGACAGCGGCCACTCAGCGCCTTCGCAATCGGTTAACACGCGACAGAAAACCCGCGCACCGGGTGCTGCGCGCGCAACCTTTTCGACCTCTTCATGGGCATCGACCGCAAACATGGTGACACCAAGATCATGGGCGCGGGCAATATCGCGTTCTTTCTTGATCGTGTTGCCGAAAGAAATGCGATCCGGCGTGGCACCTGCCTCCAGCGCCATTTCCACCTCACTGATCGACGCGGCATCGAAGTTCGATCCCATCGACGCAAGCAGGCGAAGGATTTCCGGCGCAGGATTTGCCTTGACGGCGTAATAAATAGCGCTGCCGGGAAGCGCCCTTTTGAAGGCGGCGAAATTGTCGCGGACAACATCAAGATCGACGACCAGGCACGGGCCGTCAGGACGTCGTGTGTTCAGAAAGTCGATAATGCGTTCGGTCGTCATCGGGTTCTCCCAAACAAATCCGGTTTGTGCCGGATGACAAAGGGCAAGCGACCGCTGGATCAGGATCCGGCCGTTGGAAAACCGGCTCCGCACCGAAAGGCCGATGCGACAATGAAGCTCCGGCCTTCACGGGTCCGGTTGCTTCGGCTTTGTCTGCCTTGGTTTGGTTGGGAATCCCGTCCGCACGTCAGGCAATGAGGGTGTGCCTCTGCAGTAACCCCGGCCTTTGGACAGTCGGCAGACACCATAAAGGCCCGCACCGTCGTTGCTTCAAGATGTCCTCGATTTGTCGGTGGGCCGGCAAATCGACTGGAGGGGTTAGGTCCAGGTACCTTACCGATACCCTCACCTTATCGAGGGTCGGCGGACACCCACAGGCACGTGCGACTTTGGGCAAAGGGTCCTTAAGGCCTCGACCCATGACAATCAAGCGAATTCGTTCGGTCCGTATGGACAATCGGCTTCTTATGCGAAAAAATGAACAACTTCACGAATAAAGTTCATAAACATGAGACAATCTAGATGAATCTGGTGCGCAAGGATCCGTTCAACGCGTTCCTGGAAACGGACGGACCCGAGATTGAAGCAAAATCCGGCGGGCCTCTTACCGGTCGAACCCTCGCCGTCAAGGACATCTTTGACGTGGCCGGCCACCATACCGGATGCGGCAATCCGCAGAAACGCGCCGAGGCTGACCCGGCGCCGTCAACGGCACCGGCTGTTCAGGCATTGCTTGATGCCGGTGCGGCATTCATCGGCAAGACCCAGACGGAAGAACTGGCCTTCTCGCTAACCGGAAACAACGCGCATTTTCCGCGTCCTATCAATCCGGCTGCCTCGGACCGGGTCACCGGTGGATCGTCTTCGGGATCGGCTGCCGCCGTTGCTGGGGGAATTGCTGATATCGCCACCGGAAGTGACACCGGTGGATCGGTGCGCGTACCCGCTTCCTATTGCGGTCTGCCGGGGTTACGCACCACCCATGGCTTGATTTCGCTGGCCGGCACCATGCCCTTGGCACCGAGCCTCGACACGTTCGGCTGGTTTACCCGCGACATCGATCTTTACGTTGACATCGCACAACTGCTTCTGCCGCCCTACGACGCCCGGCTCAACCGCGTGATGCAATTACCGGAACTTGACCCCATGCTGGCTGGAGAGGCTGAAGCGAAAGCCTATAAACGGGCCGCGAACAGAGTTTCGGATATCGTCGGGACTGCCTCTTCGATCACCCTTTCGAGCCTCGATATCGAACGGCGCTACTGGTGTTTCCGTACCATCCAGGCCTATGAAGCGTGGCAGGCGCACGGCGCATGGATAAGCGAGGCGGAACGCAGCCTCGGACCCGGCGTCAAGGAGCGCTTTTTCTATGGAAAGTCTGTCACGGGCGCGGATTTCGCCACTGCGGACAAGCACCGAGAAGCTCTTCGGGCGGAATTTGAGCAACTGATGGCCGGTGACGGATTGATGATCCTGCCGACTGTACCCGGCGCAGCACCGCTGGCGGACGCGTCTTTTGATAGGCTTCAGGAATTCCGGGAGCGGGCCTTGCGACTTTTATGTCTGTCGGGACTGACCGGGTTTCCGCAACTCACCCTGCCGATCGCAGAGGTCAACGACGCCCCGTTCGGCCTGTCCCTGATCGGCCCATCAGGTTCCGACTTGGCGCTGCTCGCGATCGGCCGGAAGATTGTTTTGGATCTACATGAAAACGGAACGAAAGCATGGACACGCTGACCCGCATACGCGCCTTTATCGATGTTGTCGAAGCGGAGGGATTTTCCGCGGCCGCACGCAGGAACGGCCGTTCCAAGGCCCTGCTGTCAAAATATGTCCGCGAACTCGAGGACGACCTCGGCGCTCTGCTTCTCAACCGGACCACGCGCCAGTTTTCACTGACGGAGGCCGGCCATACCTATTACCGAACCGCCTCCGACATCCTCAAGGAAATCGACAATCTCGCGGATCTGGTGCGCGAAACGAACCGCGATCTCAAGGGCACCATCAGGGTGTCTGCGCCGCGTACCTTCACCGACGCCGACATCGGCCAGTCGATGGTCGACTTTGCCCTTGAGAATCCCGAGATCAAGCTGGAAATCAGCTCTGACGACCGCTTTGTCGATCTCGTCGAAGAGGGCTTCGATGTGGCCATTCGCATTACGCAGCTTGCCGATTCCGGCCTGATTGCCCGCAAGCTCGCACCATTCAAGGTCTATGTCTGCGCCAGCCCGGACTTTCTCAAGCGCTATCCCGATCTCAAGCACCCGTCCGACCTTGCGCGCGTGCCCTGCATCATCGATACCAACTCGCGCACCCTGAACAACTGGCACTTCAAGAACAAGGATGGCGGACTGGAGAGCATTGCCATCTCGGGTCCGATCGATGTCAACAGCCCGCTCGCTGCGATGAAGGCGGCACAGGCGGGGCTCGGTGTCTCGATGGTTCCGGATTTTGTCGTATGGCCAATGTTGAAGAGCGGCGAGATAACAACGCTATTCGAAGATTTGCTTCCCGACGAAGCCGCGATCTATGCGGTATATCCCCACCGGCGCTACCTGCCTGCCAAGGTGCGTGCCTTCGTCGACTATTTGGCGGTCTGGTTCAAACAGTACCACGGTTACTGCGACCGCTGATATGTGTAATTGGCAACGTTTTCATTCAGTTTCGATTGCTTTACTATTGCCATGATACTGTCTGAATGAGTATTGGATAGCCGGTCCGATTCTGGTCAGATTTGTGGGGCACAACTTGCGGCCACAGGAGCAACATTTGCAATGATTGGCAGACACACTCTCGCGCAATTGGCCCTCGCATCGGGTTGCCTTTGCGCAGCGGCCGCGCCGGCTGTGGCGCACCCGCATGTGTTTGCGGAGGCTCGGCTGGAAATTGTCGTCGGCGACCAGGGCGCTATCAGTGAGTTGCGTCATGTCTGGCGTTTTGACGAGCTTTTTTCCGCAACCGTCCTGCTCGAATTCGATAGCAGCGCCAATCTCAAATTTGAGCAGGAAGAACTGCTTGAAGTGGGCAACGTTATCCGCGAATCGCTGGCCGATTTCGGCTATTTCACGTTCATCGCGCGAAACAGCAAGGATGTTACCGTCGCAGCACCCGACATCATTCACGTCGATTACCTGGACGGCCAATTGCTCCTGTTCTTTTCCGTCAAGCCGGATAGCGCATTGCCCCTCGACGGTGACCTGAGTTTCGGTGTTTATGACCCGACCATGTACACCGCGATCGATTTCATCAATGATTCCGATCTTGTCATCGAGGGCAATATGGGTGGCTGCGAACGCACGGTGGTGAGACCCGATGCTGACGAGATCATTGTTCAGTATGAAGAGAGCCTGGCTGAAGCATTTAGTGAGGGTGCCGATGCCAATGATTTTTCCAAATTCTTTGCAACACGGCTTGAGCTGAAATGCGCGTGACTCAAATGCGGCCACTTGCGGTCCTGGCGCTTTGCGCATCGATGTTTTTTTTGTTGTTGACGCCCGCCATGGCGCAATCGTCTCTTGGTATCGGATCCGCCGAACCCGCCATAGCACCTGGCGGCGCCTTTGGTTCGTTCTTTGGCTGGATCTACCAGCAGCAGCAGACGTTTTACCAGGCGTTGTCGGGCGCGCTTCAAGCCATGCGCGACGATCCGTCGAAACTCTGGGTTCTGATCGGACTGTCTTTTGCCTACGGTATTTTCCATGCTGCGGGCCCTGGCCACGGCAAGGCCGTCATATCCTCTTACGTCATTGCCAATGAACAGACCCTGCGCCGCGGCGTGGTGATTTCTTTCATGGCGGCGTTTGTGCAAGGCGCGGTTGCCATTGCCATTGTCGCAGTCACTTACTTTCTCCTGCGCGGCACCGGTATTTCCATGACCGAGACCACCCATTCGCTGGAGATTGCCAGCTATGCGCTGATTGCGGTTTTTGGCGCCTGGCTGCTCTACAAGAAATTGCGCCCGGTTGCGCGCGCAGTGAAGGCGCATGCAGAAGCGCATCCGCCTATCCATGCGCCAGCCCATGCACATGCACATGCACACGCCTTCTCACATGAACGCATTCACGACCATCACAATCACGCCCACGGCCATGATCACCACGGCCACAGTCATCATCATCACGAAAACGGCGTATGCACGACCTGCGGCCATTCCCATGCGCCGGATCCTTCTCAGATCAGTGCTGAAAAGCTCGATATGAAAGAGGCATGGTCAGCAGTCATCGCGATTGGTCTTCGGCCCTGTTCCGGCGCTTTGATCGTGCTGACATTCGCCTTGCTGAACGGCCTGTTTCTAGGTGGTTTCTTGTCAGTAATCGCAATGTCGGTCGGCACTGCCATCACTGTTTCGATCCTTGCGACCCTGGCGGTCCTGGCCAAGAACACGGCTGTCCGCCTGGCCAGCACAGATTCGGCCGCCAGCCGTATCGGCGGTACCATCGAAATCGCCGGTGCGGGCTTCGTTCTGATCCTCGGACTCGTGCTTCTGGCGGCCGCACTGCAGGCATAGTCACCCGAACCGATCGCTATCGCCATATCACCATGTCAGGTTTGAGTGCGTTTCCAGCGCTCAGTCCGATCCCGGGGTGCTTCCGCTATTTTCCGGCGATGCATCACGACGCCGCTGAAAGCGGGCACGCAGGAAAAAAATCGCAAAGAAGGCGATGAAAAACGCCAACACGATACCATAGCCAAGCCACGGCGAAAAATCCCCTGCCGCCAGCACCAGTGTCGGCATTGCAAGGAACAGCACTGCCACGGCAACCAGGATAACAGCTGCCGCTATTGCGGAAGATCGTGCGCTGTTGCCGGACATTTCCGTTCCCCTTGCTGATCATGGATGAATTGCCCGTCAGGCGGCCGATTGAATTCAACCTGCCGATGGGCCATGAACGAGCCGGATATAATGCCGCGATGACCAAAGGACAATCCTATGCATACAGTCGCAGCCTTTGACCGCATCGGCGAAGAAAACGCCTTTGCTGTTTTGGCCCGCGCAGCGGCCTTGCAGGCCGAGGGACGCGATATCATCAATCTTGGCATTGGTCAGCCGGACTTCGAGACACCGCGACACATCGTTGAAGCGGCGGTCAAGGCAATGCGCGACGGACATCATGGCTATACGCCGGCCAACGGTCTTGTCCAAACACGCGAAGCCGTTGCACGCCGCACCCTCACAATGACCGGTGTGGAAATCTCGCCCGACAACGTCATGATCATGCCGGGAGGAAAACCGACCATGTTCGCAGCGATCACGATGTTCGGCGAACCGGGAACGGAAATCCTTTATCCCGATCCGGGCTTCCCGATCTACCGTTCGATGATCGACTTCACCGGCGCAACGGCAATCCCGGTGCCGATGCGTGAGGAAAACGCGTTCGCCTTTTCAGCCGAAGAGACGCTTTCGAAGATAACGCCCGCAACAAGGCTGCTGATTGTCAACTCGCCCGCCAATCCCACGGGAGGTGTAACGCCAAAACGCGAATTCGATGCGCTTGTCGCTGGCCTTGAGGCGCATCCCGATGTCGCGGTGCTGTCGGACGAGATTTACGATGCCATGACCTATGACGGCGAAGAACACACATCCCTGTTGACCTACCCGCAGATCAGGAACCGGCTCATTGTCCTCAATGGCTGGTCGAAAACCTGGGCGATGACCGGTTGGCGTATGGGCTGGTCAATCTGGCCTGACGGCCCCGAAGGCGGCTTTCTGTACGACAAGGTCCGCAAGCTGGCCGTCAACTGCTGGTCCTGCGTCAACACGCCAAGTCAGTTTGCCGGCATTGCTGCCATTGACGGGCCACAGGACGATGTCGACACAATGCTGACTGCCTTCGACCGCCGCCGATTGCTGGTCACGGCAAGGCTTAACAGGATCGATAACATTGATTGTACGACGCCAAAGGGCGCGTTTTACGCATTTCCCAACATTGCCGCCACCGGTTTCAAAGCCAAGGACCTCGCCTCGCGATTGTTGGAGGAAGCGGGCGTCGCACTCGTCGGCGGACCGGATTTCGGATTGTTCGGCGAAGGTTTCGTCCGCCTGTCCTGTGCCGCATCCGAGGAACAAATTGAAATTGCTGTTGATCGTATCGCGGCATTTCTGGAGCGCCACACTCCCAACAAAAGCTAACGCCTTGCCGATACCATACGCCGGCCGATTGCCACGGACTTGATCATCGCGAAGACCGGCAGGCCCTCGCGGATTCCGAGCGAGTCGAATGCCTGTCGTGTGATGCGCGCCCTCAGGATCTGTCCTGCCACATCGACCAAAATCTCGACAAACGGGCTGTCATCGACAGCAAATCCCCGGACTGTGCCCTCGAGCACATTTCGGATGCTGACACCTTCCGGCGCCCTCACGGACAAGGCCACATCGCGGGCCTTGATGCGGACTCGCAGCCTTTCTCCGCGCGCGATGTTTTGACTGACGACGTGCAGCGCCTGTCCGCCATCAAGCGCGATCGTGCAAAGCCCGTATTGTGGATCGAATGCATGCACCGTTCCGCTCATCAGAGCGCCGGCTTCATATCGGCCGAGTTCCGGACCGAAGTCGAGCTTTGAAAACATATCCACCGCATCGCCCGATCCGAGCACCTTGCCATCCGACAGGAGGACGAGCGTATCGGCGAGCCGTGCCACCTCGTCGATGTCATGACTGACATAGATGATCGGGAGACCCATGCGGTCACGCACTTCCTCCAGGTAAGGAATAATCTCGCGCTTGCGTTCCTGATCGAGTGATGCGAGCGGCTCGTCCATCAGCAGCAAGGCCGGTTCGGAAAGCAGCGCTCTTCCGATCGCGACTCGCTGCTTTTCACCGCCGGAAAGCGTTGCCGGATAGCGCTCGGACAGCCCCTCTATCCCGAGAAGACCGGTTATACGGGAGAGATCGGCCGAGCCCGTGCGCTTTCCCGCCCAACGCCCATAGGTCAGGTTGCGCGCGACGGACATATGGGGGAACAGCCGCGCATCCTGAAACACCATCCCGATTCGCCTGCGATGAACGGCCAGATTGATGTTTTCTGCACTGTCGAACAGCGCAGTGTCGTCTGTTTTGATACTGCCGGATTGGGGCTGCATGAGGCCGGCAATCATCTTCAGAATGCTTGTCTTTCCGGAGCCGGACTGGCCGAAAATTGCCGTCACGCCTGACCCCGCGGAAAACGAGGCATCGATCTCAAATTCGCCCAACCGCGAATGCAGGCGCACCTCGAGGCTCATGAACGCGCCCTGAAGTCGATGCGTCTGCCGATCCATTCCGATAGCAGCACCGATCCAATTGCGAGAAACGCCGATACACCGATCAGCATCATGGCAGCACGATCGCCCGCGGGACTTTGCAGCAATGAATAGATAGCAAGAGACAGTGTTTGTGTTTCACCGGGAATGTTGGAGACGAAGGTGATCGTCGCGCCGAACTCGCCGAGCGCCTTGGCAAAGCCCAACACCGCTCCGGCAATCACCCCCGGCAGGACCAGCGGCAGCGTTATGGTCACAAACCGCGTCAGTCCGCTGGCGCCGAGCGTGGCTGCGGCCTCCTCGAGACCGCGGTCCATCGCCTCGACCGCCAACCGCATCGGACGCACGAGCAGCGGAAACGCCATCACGCCCGCCGCAAGCGCAGCACCTTCCCAATGGAACGCAAAATCGACACCGAAAGCGCCGAACAATCGGCCCAAGGGTCCGTTGGGACCGAATGCAACTAGCAGAAGATAGCCGGTGACGACCGGCGGCATGACGAGCGGAAGCGTGACAAGGGCCTGCAGCAGGCCCTTGCCGTAGAATTCGAAGCGGCCCAGCACATAGGCAATCGCGAACGCCATCGGCACCGCAAACACCATCGAAACCGCCGCAACCTTCAAGGAAAGCAGGACGATGCCTGTGATTTCACCTTCGACCATCGTTCAATCGCCCGATTCAACGTTGGAAACGGAAGCAAAGCCAAAGGATGCAAACACCGAACGCGCTGCTTCCGACTGAAGATAGTCGAGAAACGTGTTGGCTTTCTCGCCGGCGTCTCGCGTCAGCGCGGCCGGATAAACGATAGGCGCGTGTGCAGCACTTGCGAAGGTGTAGACAATGTCGAGATCCTTGCCCATGCGTGCATCCGACCCATAGACAATCGCGTAATCGACGTCGCCACGCGCTGCCAGGGCCAAAGACACCCGCACATTCTCTGCAAAAACCGCCCGTGGCTCCAATATCTGCCAAAGACCAAGATGAACAAGGGATTGCTGCGCATAGGCACCGGCCGGAACATGGCGCGGATCGCCCATTGCAATCCGTTCTGCAATCAGCACCTGCGCGCGATCCACCGTCCCTGGTGCCACTTGCCCCCGTTTCTGCGCGACAGCAACAAGCGTATTCGCTGCCACATCGACACGGCTTTCACTCAATATGAGGCCGCGCGCTTGAAGGTAATCCATCCATGCAGGGTCAGCGGAGATGTAGATGTCGGCGGGAGCACCTGTTTCAATCTGCCGGGCAAGCGTGCCGGAACTGGCGACCGACACCACGATGTCATGGCCGCCCTCGCGCGCGAAGCTGCGCGCCAATTCCTCGACGGCATCCCTCATGCTCGCCGCCGCAAACACGAGCGTCCGCTCCGCAGCCTCAGCCAACGATGGAATGGCCGCTATCGCAATCGCCGCCATGGCAAATCGCCAAATCATTACAACCGGGTATCCTGTTCCAGTCCGGCGAACTTAAATCAGGTACCGGTGCGATTGCAAAGCGGCTCGCTTAAACCTGCGTAACAGCGCCAGAGACAGTCGCTTCGATATGATCGACCAACCCGTCGGCCAGGCCGAGCCGTCCCGCCAGCATGTCGAGATATCCCCGTTCGGCACGTGTATCGGGATCAATGGCAAGCCGCGAAGCCGTATAAATTTCGACGCGCTGCTCCTCTGTTTTCGCGGCAGCAACGATGTCGTCCAAAGGCGCCGATTGTTCAAGTTCGGTATTGATGAAAGCCTGTGCGTCCGAAGCAAGCCCCGAGACCGCCAGCCGGTCGGCGATGCGTGCACGTTCCTCTTCGTCGATATGGCCGTCAGCGCGCGCCGCTGCAATCATCGCCCTGATCAGCGCGAGTGCAAAATCATCGTCGATGTTCTCGACCTCGGTATCGAAACCGGAGCGTCCGGCTTCCGGAACGATTTCGGTTTCAATCTGTGGCGTCGCACTTTCTTCAGGTGCCTTGCCGGACCGGTAATTCTTGTAGGCCTGATAGCCGAGCCCGGCGACGACGGCCAGACCACCAAGCTTGAGCGCCGATCCGGCAACGGATCTGCCCGTATCGGTGCCAAGCAGCACGGCAGCGATTGCACCGGTTGCAAGCGGATTGTCTTTTGCAAGCTGGACGGCATCACCGGCCTTTTCGCGCACGGTGCCCTCGGTTCCCGGGACCTTTGAGCCTAGAAACTGATCGAGCAGTTGTTTGGGATCGAACATGATGGAGCCCTTCCGGGAAACAGAACACTCTGGAACGTGTTCCACATAAGTACCCATTGACCCGGTTTCAAACCGGATTGGATATGCGTCTATTGTCACAATGGTCCAACCGGTGGGCTTTATTGCCCGTTTGCGAGCCCGCACGCCTGCGCTGCCAGTGCGGTAATTGTTTTCCAGTCTCCGGCCTCTATGAGGTTATTTGGTGCAACCCAGGAACCGCCGACACAAATGACATTTGGCAGGGCAAGATAGTCAGGTGCCGTTTGCAGCGTAATGCCACCGGTTGGGCAAAAGCTGATTCCTGAAAGCGGCGAGGCGAGCGCCTTAAGATAGGCGACGCCGCCGGCCTGTTCGGCCGGAAAGAACTTAAGGACGCTGTAGCCTTCTTCGCGCAGCGCCATGATTTCGCTGGGCGTGGCCGCGCCGGGCAACATCGGTACATCGGAGCGCGCGGCAACATCCAGAATTTCCTGCGTTGTCCCCGGACTGACAACGAATTTTGATCCCGCTGCAACAGCAGCTTTGAACTGGGCGGCGTTGAGGATCGTTCCCGCACCGACTTCGGCACCGTCCACAGCATCGGCGACCGCTTTGATCGCGTCCAGTGCGGCTGCGGTTCGAAGCGTTATTTCGATAGCTTTCAATCCGCCCGCAACAAGCGCCCGTGCAAGCGGAACGGCTTTGTCCGCCTCATCAACCTGCAGAACCGGAACGACGGGCTGCGCTTGAAGAATTGAAAGCAGTTTCTCGGTTTTTTTGCCCATTTCACATCCGCCCGAAGGCAACCGATTAGCCCGCTCGGAGCCGGTTGTCTACAGCGCAGCTGTCATATTGCGGCCATGCAATGCTCACTGTGCGAGAAGACCGGCGCCACGGCGGTTTTGATGCGCGCGATTGCGAAGCCGCGAGGGAAGCGCTATGGCCTTTTCGTGATGAACGCCAAAAAAAGACAAACCGCGCCTGAGTCCGGATTTTTGGTTGCCGCCCTGTATCACTTCGCACCCCTCGCGGATTTTCGGGCGCTGCAGCAGCCGATCCAGGATGTCTGCGACAGCCATGGCGTAAAGGGCACCCTGCTTCTGGCCGAAGAAGGGATTAACGGGACAATTGCGGGCCGCGATGACGCCATCACAAAAATCCTGGCCTTCTTGAAGTCTGTTCCGCAACTGGCTGACCTGGGACACAAGGAGAGCCGGTCGGCAAGAATGCCGTTTCACCGTATGAAGGTGCGATTGAAACGGGAGATCGTGACCATGGGCGTCGATGGCATCGATCCTTCCAGAAATGCAGGCACCTATGTCGATCCGCAGGACTGGAACGAACTCATCGCCGATCCCGATACGATAATCATCGATACACGCAATGACTACGAGACCGCCATCGGCTCTTTCAAGGGCGCAGTCGACCCGCAGACAAAATCATTCCGCGAATTCCCCGACTGGGTCAGAAAACAGGCTAGCCTCGAACCAGCGCAAAAAATCGCCATGTTCTGCACCGGTGGCATCCGCTGCGAGAAGGCGACGGCTTTCATGAAGGCCGAGGGATTTGAAAACGTCTTCCACCTGAAGGGCGGCATTCTCAAATACCTTGAGGAAGTGCCCGAAGAACAAAGCCTTTGGAACGGCGCCTGTTTCGTCTTCGACGAACGGGTTTCGGTTACCTATGGTCTGAAACAGGGCGAGCATGTGCTGTGCCGCGCCTGTCGCCGTGCGCTGACGGCCCAGGAAATGCAGGATCCTGCCTATGAAGACGGTGTGTCCTGCCGTCACTGCATCGATGAAAGAAACGCCGGCGACCGTGACCGCTATCGCGAACGCCACAAGCAGGTGGGATTGGCAAAACGGTGCGGCCGACACCATATCGGCGGCTAAATCTACGTTCCCCGTCATCCTTTAAAAGAAAGGCGCGAACGAGCCTTGCATGAAGGCGGCAATAGGCGCGTCTTAAGAGAGAGAGAGAGAGAGACCAAACGCGCATTTTCCAACTTTTTATCCGGTTATGCCGGGAATGATCCACCGCGATGCAATCTAAAACTTGACACAAAATCTCGAAATTAATAGAACCATTCTAAAGTTGAATGAGGCGCAAGCGAACTCAGGAACCGATAATGCGAATAACAAAACAAACCAACTACGCGGTCCGTATGCTGATGTATTGTGCCGCCGATCCGAATGACTTGAGCCGCGTCCCCGATGTCGCCAAGGCCTATGGGGTGTCCGAGTTATTTCTGTTCAAGATCCTAAAGCCCTTGGTCAAGGCCGGAATCGTTGAAACGGTTCGCGGCCGCAACGGCGGAATCCGGCTTGGCCGCCCCGCCGACAAGATCACCCTGTTCGATGTCATACGCGTGACCGAAGACAGCTTCGCCATGGCCGAGTGTTTCGAAAATGAAGATGCCGATTGCCCTTTGGTGGACAGCTGCGCGCTGAATTCGGCCTGGCGCGAGGCGCTCAACGCTTTCCTTGAAACGCTGAGCCATCACACGATCGCCGATCTTTCTGCCGCGCGCTACAACATCGGCAGTCGTCTGGGCCTGGACGTGGACCAAACGGCCACAGGTGCGCACCGCCACTAGGTTTCTGGCTTAGAGCGAGATGAGGCTAGATTGGATCACTTGAGTTCCCTGATCTTGGCCCCGATCATGGCGCGCTTGCACTCCAGCTCATCAAGGCGGGAAAACCAAAAAAGGTCGCAATCACAGCCATCATGCGAAAGATCACCATCATCGCAAACGCGCTCATAAGAGACCAAAGAATGCGGTCTCAAACCATCGCTTGATCAAAACGGATACTCAAAACTACAGAATTTGACCAAGCTTCATGGCAACACCCATATCGCCATCCACCTTCAGCTTGCCCTGCATGAAAGCGCCAGTCGGATCGAGTTCACCAGCAATGATCGACTGAAGGTCTTCAAGACTGAGCCCGATCGTGCAATCGGCGTCTTGATCCTCTGTGCTGACGCTTTGATTGTCGATAACGAGAACGCCATCGTCGCCGCAATCGAACTTGATAACACTGTCAAAGGAAGCGTCTGCGACCTTGTCTTTGATTGCCGCCGCGACATCCGCAATACTCATTGGCATCCTCCATGGTTGTGATGTGGCCGATCACACATATACGCAGCCGCCCTGCGGCTCGCAATTGCTTTTCGCTTACCCGAAAAAATTGACGTATACGTCAAACGATGGAATGATCAGATCCCAGCCTCAGCATCTCTGCCCGTCAAGATTAAAGAGGCTGCGCATGGCTTTCTGGAGGACCGCATGCAACTGACCGAGGAACATGAGCAACTCCGCAATACGGTGGCGAAGTTCGTCGAAACGGAAATCAATCCGAATGTTGATGAATGGGAGCGTGCGGAACAGTTTCCGGCGCACAAAATCTTTGGCGCGCTTGGCAAGCTCGGGCTCCTGGGCGTCAAATATGATCCCGATTGCGGCGGTCTTGGACTGGATTTTTCCTATTCAATGGTTATGGCAGAGGCACTTGGCGAAGCCTATTGCGGTGGCGTACCGATGGCGATTGGCGTTCAGACCGACATGTGCACGCCGGCACTCAACAACTTCGGATCCGATACGCTCAAACAGGAGTGGCTGGCACCATCGATTGCAGGCGAAATGGTGGGCTGTATCGGTGTATCGGAAGCCGGCGGAGGATCGGACGTCGCGGCAATCAAGACACAGGCTGTCGCCGATGGCGACGATTATGTGATCAACGGATCAAAGATGTGGATCACCAACGGGATGCAGGCCGATTGGTGCTGCCTCTTGGCAAATACGGGCGAAGGACAGGCACACAAGAACAAGTCGCTTATTGTGGTACCGCTCGACGCAAAGGGCGTCGAACGCCAAAAGATCCACAAGATCGGCATGCACTCCTCCGATACCGCACAGCTGTTCTTCGACAATGTCCGCGTTCCCCGCCGGTACCGCATTGGCCAGGAGGGCATGGGCTTCACCATGCAGATGATGCAATTCCAGGAGGAACGCCTCTGGTGCGCCGCATCGGTTCTGGTCACGCTTGATCGGCTGATCGATCTGACGATCGATTACACGCGCGAACGCAAGGCTTTCGGCAAATCAATCCTCGACAATCAGGTCGTCCATTTTCGCCTGTCCGAGTTACGCACCGAGGTCGAAGCGCTGCGGTCTTTGACCTGGCGCGCGATCGAGGACTATGTGAGCGGCAAAGACGCCACGAAGCTCGCATCCATGGCAAAGCTCAAATGCGGCAGGCTTTACCGCGAGGTTGCCGATACATGTCTGCAGTTTTGGGGCGGAATGGGCTTTACCGCCGACAATCCGGTGAGCCGGGCCTACCGCGATGGCCGCCTTGCCTCGATAGGTGGCGGTGCGGACGAGGTTATGCTCGGCATTATCTGCAAGCTTGAAGGTACGCTTCCGCCGCAGTCCTGAACGATGCGCTAACCCCCTTTCAGATATCGCCGGATCATCTCGATGGTTTCGTCAAGAATCCCGTCTGGAAGTGTTCCCTCGTAGGTTTCAAGCAGGTCGAGGACTGCGTTGAAAGACTCGGCGATGACGCGTGCCCGCACATGTTGATCGCCCTCAAAATCCGGGTCGACCTTGTTGAGGAATTCTGTCAGCTGCTGCGCTGCCTGATCGAAGTTCTGCCGGCTCAGGCGCATCAGGATGGGCGATGAGCGCATAGCATTTCGAAGAACCGCCATGCCGAACTCGGTTTGCCGCCACTTCGCTACCTCACGAGCCGAGTCGGCGAAGTTGTCGACCCAGTCGCCATCCAGTTCAAGCAATCGATCATAGTGATGCTTTCGAAGTTCATACCGCACAAAAAACATCCGGTCGCTGATTTCTGCGACGACCTGGTACTTGTTTGGAAAGTAGCCGTAAACGGCCGCAACATTGATGCCGGCACCATTGGCGATTTTCTGCATCGTCACGCCGGAAAACCCTTCCTCTTCCAGTATGCGCAACGCCGAACTCAGGATGGCTTCAACGGTTTTTCGGGAGCGCTCCTGCTTGGGGCTCCTGCGTCCCGGCGCGGAAAGCGGGTTTATCTTGTGGGTTTTCTTATCAGACATTCTTCTACCGTACCGAGCAATTATGCAGGAAAGCAAAGAAAGAAAAACGACACGGAAAGATGATCATATTGGTTCTTTTCTAACAATTCTGTGCTGACACTGTCAAAGACAGTACGACTCTTGATCACACGTTTTAAGAGCACAAAGGTTACACTGATTCAAACAAAAAATAGTCGGCAAATAGAATATCCGAAACTGTATTTCTTCTTCTGAAATTTTTCTCGTTTTGTCTGACAGGAATTGAGATTTTTGCTGTATCCATTGAAGCTACGGGAATAGGACTTGCATCGTAAAAGCGCTGAAGTGAGTAGTATTTATTCAATACCGGATGAATATTTCGCAGAGCACTTGGCATCAGGCCTTTAGTGACGACAGGACCATTTGACAATCGGGTTTCCGCGCGCTCGCCTGATAAGATGCGCATTTTATATTGCTGCAACGCCGCATTGGGTTTTCAAGCCAGCTTGCGCCTATGGACGAGCGAAGCAAGAAGCGATAGCAAGGCTGCAACGAGTGTGAATACACGCCCGGCGGCGGCGCTGTCGGGCTGGCCTGCGCAAGGGACGTTCAGATGTTTGATGCAATGAAACCCGCTCCGGCGGACAAGATCCTCGCACTTATGGCCCAGTATCGCGAAGACAGCAGGCCGGACAAGGTCGATCTGGGCATTGGTGTCTATAAGGACGAGCACGGCAATACGTCGGTGATGCGGGCCGTCAGGGAGGCCGAGAAGCGGCTGCACAACGAACAGACCACGAAGAGCTATGTCGGCCTGCAGGGTGACAAGGCCTTCTGCGATTTGATGGCTGAAATGGTGGTCGCAGATGCGGTTCCGGCACAAAGACTGCGGGTTTGTCAGGCGCCGGGCGGCTCAGGCGCGCTGAGCATTTTGTCGGTCATGCTCAACCGCGCCAACCCGGGTGCAACCGTCATGCTTTCGGATCCTTCCTGGCCCAACCATATTCCGTTGCTGAACGTTGCTGGACTGACCCCTCGGTTCTACCCTTACTACGACCCGCAAACCGGCACCGTCACATTTGATGCAATGATGAACGCCCTTGCCGATGCGGAGGCCGGCACCGCAGTGTTGTTGCACGGGTGCTGTCACAATCCCACTGGCGCCGATTTGTCCATTGATCAATGGCAGGCAGTTGCGCAGCTCTGTAATGTAAACAACCTGCTTCCCTTTGTTGATTTCGCCTATCTCGGTTTCGGGGATGGCCTGGAGGCCGATACGGCGGGCCTGAGATTGATGGCTTCAAGTGTCCCGCGCATGTTGATTGCCGCAAGCTGCTCCAAGAATTTTGCAGTCTATCGCGAACGTGTTGGTGCGGCGATGATTATTGGCGCCGATGCGGTCGAGGCCGATATCGCGTTCAGCCAGTTGCTTTCAGTGGCCCGTGGCATGTACTCCATGCCGCCCGACCATGGCGCTGCCGTTGTACGCATCATCCTGGAAGATGCGGACCTTAAAGCGGATTGGATGGCTGAACTCGAAGCGATGCGAACGCGCATGGCAAGCTTGCGCGCCGATTTTGCCGACGCCCTGCGCCGCGCGTCCAACAGTGCCCGGTTCGATTTCGTCGCCAAGCAAAAGGGCATGTTTTCGCGACTGGGTCTCACCCCGGAACAGATTGACATACTGCGCGAAGAACACGGCATTTACATCGTCAGCGACAGCCGCATCAACATTGCTGGCCTGCCGGCGGAAGCGCTGGACGATCTGGCGCGCGCGATCGTGTCGGTTGCCTCCTGAGCGCAAGCGAGCCGGCTTGAGCCGGCTCTGTCCTTATTCGGCAACGCCGGCGAAGCACAGATATTTGATTTCGACAAATTCATCGACGCCGTATTTCGACCCCTCGCGTCCGAGGCCCGATTGTTTGACGCCGCCGAAAGGCGCCACCTCTGTCGAGATCAATCCGGAATTGATCCCGACCATTCCGTATTCCAGCGCTTCGGCAACCTTCCAGACGCGGCCGAGATCGCGCGCATAGAAGTAGGATGCAAGGCCGAACTCCGTGTCATTGGCAAGCGCGATGACCTCGTCGACAGTTTCGAAGCGGAAGAGTGGCGCGACCGGACCGAACGTTTCTTCCCGCGCAGCCTTCATTTCCCGGGTCATGCCGGCAAGCACCGTTGGCTGGAAAAACGTTCCGCCACGCGCGTCGACGTCGCCGCCGGTCAGCACGCTAGCGCCGTGGGCCGTCGCGTCGGCAACATGCTCTTCTACCTTGGCAAGGCCTTGGGAATCGATCATTGGCCCCGTTGTGACACCATCCTCGAACCCGTCACCGACCTTCAGTTCCCGAACTTTAGCTGCGAGTTTTTCCGCAAATGTATCGTAAACGCGGGCCTGCACGTAGATTCTGTTCGCGCACACGCAGGTTTGCCCTGAATTGCGGAATTTGGAAATCATCGCTCCTTCTACAGCGGCGTCGATGTCGGCGTCATCGAATACGATAAACGGCGCGTTGCCTCCAAGTTCAAGGCTGATTTTCTTGATCTGGTCCGAGCACTGACGCATCAAGATACGGCCAACTTCCGTCGAGCCGGTGAAGGTGATCTTTCTGACCTTGTCGTTTCTGGTCAGTTCCCGGCCAATCGACGGGCCATCTTCTCCGACGATAATGTTGAAAACGCCTGGCGGCATGCCCGCACGCTCGGCCAGCACACCGAAAGCAATGGCCGACAATGGGGTCTGCTCGGCCGGCTTCACGACCCTCGTGCAGCCGACAGCGAGTCCAGGGGCAATCTTCCGCGTAATCATGGCGTTCGGGAAATTCCACGGCGTGATGGCACCGACAACGCCGACCGGCTGTTTGATCACGACGAGGCGACTGTCCTGTTGGTGACTTGGAATGGTGTCGCCGTAGACCCGCTTTGCCTCCTCGGCAAACCACTCCAGAAAGGATGCGCCATAGACAATTTCGCCCCGTGCTTCGGCAAGCGGTTTGCCCATTTCCATGGTCAGGATCGTCGCGAGGTCATCGGCATTCTCGAGCTGCAGTTCGTGGAGGCGGCGCAATACTGAACTGCGTTCCTTGGCAGTCAGCGCCGCCCATTTCACCTGCGCGGTGTAGGCGGCATCGATCGCCTTTCGTGTGTGGTCGGCGCCCATATCCGGCAGGCTTGCTATGATTTCTCCGGTCGCTGGATTGTCGATATCGAACTGCCGGCCTCCTTCAACCTCCGTGATCCAAGCGCCGCCGACAAGGCCAGCCGCAGGCAACAGGGATGGGTCGCTCAGACGCGACAAAAGCTTCTCCGAAATACTCATTGAACAGGCCTCCAGATTTGTAACGAAGGGGACCGCGCAAGGCACGGTTTCGCGCTTGTCTGACCGCCAGACGCTGCACGACTTTCTCTGGTGTCTTGCGCCAAACAATCCCGCAGGTCAAGAAGACGTAGGGCACGCCTGCGCCATGCAATTCTGGCAATGAGCCGCATGATCCGGCAGGGCCGTCAATCGGCCGTCGAATTCAAACGGAAGCGGCAGTTTCAAGCACCCACCCCTGCGCAAAGCGAACAATCCTGTTTCAGGGCGATCGGTACCTGCACATAAATTAGCCATCTCGAGGTTTTGCTTGAATATTGATCACGAGGGGCGATGCATTCGGCCATTTGACCACACGGGAAATCGGGAACAATCACTCGCAAAAACAAGAAGATAAATGTTTTCGATTGGAACGTTCCGAGTCTGGCACGAATCCTGCTGAGTTAAAGGTCGTGTGCATCGTTGAAACGGAGTAAAATATGAAATCCCTCACCATCCGGATGCGGAATGCCAGCTTCGGCGCGCTTGTTGCCAGCATGACCGCAATCACGGCTGCCGCGGCAGATGACGAAACGATCAAGGTCGGAATTCTCCATTCATTGTCAGGGACGATGGCGATCTCGGAGACGACGCTGAAGGACGTCATGCTGATGCTGATTGAAGAGCAGAACAAGAAGGGCGGCCTGCTTGGCAAGCAACTCGAGGCCGTCGTCGTTGATCCTGCATCCGACTGGCCGCTTTTTGCCGAAAAGGCACGCGAACTGCTTGAGGTGCATGAAGTTGCCGCCGTATTCGGCAACTGGACGTCAGTGAGCCGCAAATCGGTGCTGCCGGTCTTTGAAGAGCTCAACGGCATCCTCTTCTACCCGGTTCAATATGAAGGTGAGGAAAGTCAGCGCAATGTCTTCTACACCGGTGCCGCGCCCAACCAGCAGGCAATCCCGGCTGTCGATTATCTGCTTGAAAATGAGGAAGTCGAGCGGTGGGTCCTTGCCGGTACGGACTATGTCTACCCACGTACGACCAACAAGATCCTCGAAGCCTATCTGAAGTCGAATGGTGTGGCTGACGAAGATATCATGATCAATTATACGCCTTTTGGTCATTCAGATTGGCAGACCATTGTCTCTGATATCAAGGCGTTCGGATCTGAGGGCAAGAAAACCGCCGTGGTGTCGACCATCAATGGCGACGCCAATGTGCCCTTCTACAAGGAACTCGGCAACCAGGGTGTTGAGGCAACCGATATTCCGGTTATCGCCTTTTCGGTGGGCGAGGAAGAACTGGCAGGTCTCGATACCGCGCCTTTAGTTGGTCACCTTGCGGCCTGGAACTATTTTCAATCTGTCGAATCCGATGAGAATGAAGAATTCATCGAAGCCTGGCATGCCTTCACCGGCGACGAAAACCGCGTCACCAACGACCCGATGGAAGCACACTATATCGGCTTCAACATGTGGGTGAACGCGGTCGAGAAGGCCGGCACGACAGATGTCGACACCGTGATCGACGAGATTATCGGCGTTTCGGTGCCGAACCTCTCAGGCGGCTACTCGGCAATGATGCCGAACCATCACATCACAAAACCGGTCCTGATCGGCGAAATCCAGGAAGACGGTCAGTTCGACATCGTCGACCAGACGGATGGGCTGGTCGCCGGCGATGCCTGGTCGGATTTCCTGCCGGACTCGGCCAAGTTGATTTCCGATTGGCGCAAACCGCTCAACTGCGGAAACTTCAACGTCGAGACCTCCACTTGCGGCGGCAAGGGCAGCTGACGCCGCAAAGCCGCGGCGGGCCTTCAGTGCCCGCCGCACCCCCCTGAGCGATCGGCCTCCATCAAACATGTACAGATTTCTGACCGCGCTGCTGTTTCTGCCTTTCCTTTGCGCACCCGCTCTGGCGAGTGACAGCCTCGATCAGCTGATCGACGCGCTTGCAACGGGAAAGCTCAAGGACCGGGGGGCTCAGATTGAAGCCATAGCCGACACGGGTGACGTGCGCGCAGTGCCGTCATTGGAAGCCCTTCTGAATGGCACCCTTTACTACCGGAAGTCGGACAACCGGGTCTTCATGATCCGCGAGGAGGGCGACGACTTCTTGCTGCTCGACCCGGTAACGGCACAAGACGCCGGGACAGTCACAAAAAGAGACGTACGCAAGGTCAAGGTCAACAACCGTTTGCGGCGACTGCTCGCCGAAACGATCGGATCGATGACACTTGAAAGCCCGGACCGAACCGTCCGGCTGGCAGCAGCGCGCACAATGTTCGCCTCCGCCGACCCGGGCAACATTGATGCGCTTGAAAACGCGCTCGCAAATGAAACCGATCAAGGTGTCAGAGAGGCGATGGAACTGGCACGCGCCTCGGCCATCCTCAAGACCGATGCGCCGGATCCGGAGAAAATCGCCGCTGTCGAAATTGTCGGCGCAGCCGGCGGACGTCTGGCGTTGCCGCTGCTTCGCGAGCTTGTCCAAACGCCCGGCCCCGTTGCCGATGCCGCTGGCAGCCAGATCGCCAGCATCGAAAGCACTATCGCCTTTTGGGATACCATTGAGACGGTTTGGTATGGCGTCTCCCTCGGCTCGGTCCTGTTGCTTGCGGCGATCGGTCTGGCCGTGACCTTCGGCGTCATGGGCGTTATCAATATGGCGCATGGCGAAATGGTCATGCTTGGCGCCTACACCACCTTCGTCGTTCAGGAGATAATCCGCGCATCCTACCCCGGACTGTTCGACTATTCGCTGCTTCTGGCGCTTCCACTGGCATTCCTGGTTTCGGGCGCCTGCGGCTTTGCCATGGAGCGCGGTATTATCAGGTTTCTCTACGGAAGGCCGCTTGAGACATTGCTTGCGACCTGGGGCGTCTCGCTCATCCTGCAGCAGGCCGTCCGTACCATCTTTGGCCCGACAAATCAGGAGGTCGGAAATCCGACCTGGATGTCGGGCGCCTACGAACTTGGCGGGCTGACTATCACAGCTAACCGGTTGTGGATTGTGGTATTTGCCATGATCGTCTTCACCGCCCTTTTTATCATCATGCGGAAAACCCGCTTCGGTCTGCAAATGCGGGCCGTCACCCAGAACCGTACAATGGCCGCCTCCATGGGGATCAGAACGCCGTGGGTCGATGCTCTTACCTTCGCCCTTGGCTCCGGCATTGCCGGAATCGCCGGGGTGGCGCTCTCACAGATCGCCAATGTCTCGCCCAATCTGGGACAGAGCTATATCATCGACAGCTTCATGGTCGTCGTCTTCGGTGGTGTCGGTAATCTCTGGGGCACGCTGGTTGGCGCAATGACGCTTGGGATCGCCAACAAATTCCTTGAGCCCTACGCCGGCGCAGTCCTCGCCAAGATACTGATTCTGGTCTTCATAATCCTGTTTATCCAGAAACGGCCGCGCGGGCTCTTCGCGCTCAAGGGACGCGCGGCCGAAGCATGATCACATCCTTCCTCTTCAAGGCACTCGACCAGCGCGCACGCTGGGTTGTGGCCGCGCTGATCTGCCTGGCGGTGCTTGTGCCGTTGGCCAATCTCGCGCTGCCGAGCGATCACCCTTTGCATGTCCCGAATTATGCCATCAGCCTGATGGGCAAGTACCTGAACTATGCGCTGCTGGCGCTGGCGTTGGATCTGGTCTGGGGCTATTGCGGCATCCTTTCGCTCGGTCACGCCGCATTCTTTGCCCTCGGCGGCTACGCGATGGGCATGTATCTGATGCGCCAGATCGGCACCCGCGGCGTCTATGGCGATCCGGTTTTGCCGGATTTCATGGTCTTCCTGAACTGGCAGGAGCTCCCCTGGTTCTGGTACGGTTTCGATCAGTTCTGGTTCGCGGCTATCATGATCCTTGCGGTACCAGGTCTATTGGCCTTTGTTTTCGGCTGGTTCGCTTTCCGCAGCCGCGTGACGGGCGTCTACCTCTCCATCATCACGCAGGCCATGACCTATGCACTCTTGCTGGCATTCTTCCGCAATGAGATGGGCTTTGGCGGCAACAACGGCCTGACCGATTTCAAGGATATTCTCGGCTTCAACATTCAGGCGGCCACGACCCGTGCTGCGCTGTTTTCAGCGTCAGCACTGGCCCTGGCAATTGCATTCCTTCTTTGTTCGGCGATCGTTCGGTCGAAATTGGGGAAGGTTATGATCGCAGTCCGGGATTCTGAGAGCCGGACGCGCTTTATCGGCTATCGTGTCGAGAATGTGAAACTGTTCGCCTTTGTTGTCTCGGCGATGATGGCCGGCGTTGCCGGCGCACTCTATGTGCCGCAGGTCGGGATCATCAATCCCGGAGAGTTCGCACCCGCCAATTCGATCGAGGTGGTTGTCTGGACTGCCGTCGGCGGCCGCGGAACGCTCGTCGGGCCAATCATCGGCGCTGTCGTTGTCAATGCCGGCAAATCCTACTTCACGGCGGCTTTCCCGGAGTTCTGGCTGTTCGCACTGGGTGCCCTTTTCGTGGCAGTCACACTATTCCTTCCCAAAGGCATCGTTGGCACACTCGCCAGCCTATGGAAGGCATTGAAAAATAGAAATCGCGTCGGCACGCGCTCAGGCGCCACAGAGGCTGCGGAATGACCACGCTTGCGGCAGGCAGCTTGCTTTACCTGAACGGTGTTCATGTCTCTTTTGATGGATTCAAGGCGATCAACAACCTCTCGCTGGTCCTTGCGCCCGGCGAGATGCGGGCAATCATCGGTCCAAACGGCGCCGGAAAAACCACCATGATGGACATTGTGACCGGCAAGACACGGCCCGACAGCGGCGACGTCATATTTGACGGCAAGATCGATCTGACACGCCATGACGAAACCGACATTGCGGCATTGGGCATCGGCCGCAAGTTTCAAAAACCCACCGTATTCGAAAGCCATACGGTCGAAGACAATCTGGAACTTGCGCTTGACCGCAGCCGGGCGGTTTTATCGACGCTGTTTTACAATGCCGATCAGTCCGATCATGAAGAAATCGAGCGGATCCTGGAGACAATACGCCTCACAAGCCGCCGGCATGAATACGCTTCCAACCTCTCGCATGGGCAAAAGCAATGGCTGGAAATCGGCATGCTGCTGGCGCAGGATCCGAAGCTCTTGCTGGTTGATGAGCCGGTCGCCGGCATGACTGATGCAGAAACGGCGGAAACAGCGCGTCTTCTGCGCGACATTGCCAAGACGCACTCGGTCGTGGTTGTTGAGCATGACATGGGCTTCGTCCGCGATCTCAATGTCAAGGTCACTGTGCTCGCCGAGGGGTCGGTGCTTGCCGAGGGTTCAATTGAACATGTGAGCGCCGATCAGCAGGTGATCGAAAACTATCTCGGGCGTTAGGATACTGTGATGGCAACACTGACGGTCGACGACATTCATCTCCACTACGGTGCAGCCGAGGCGCTACGCGGCGTCTCGCTTGCCGCGGAACCGGGCGCCATCACCTGCGTGATGGGCCGCAACGGGGTCGGCAAGACGTCGCTGCTTCGCGCCATTACGGGACGGCATGCCATCACCTCGGGCACCATCGACTATGAAGGCGCTCCGCTTGGCAAGCGTGCGTCCTATGCCCGCGCCGCCAAAGGCATCGCCATTGTGCCCCAGGGGCGGGAGATCTTCCCGCTGCTGACGGTTGAGGAGAACCTGGAGACGGGATACGCCTGTCTTGAGCGCCGGCATCGGACCATTCCGGACGAGGTGTTCGAGCTGTTTCCAATATTGAAGTCCATGCTTCAAAGGCGCGGCGGCGATCTTTCCGGCGGTCAGCAGCAACAGCTGGCGATTGGCCGCGCCCTGGTGACCCGGCCGAAACTGCTGCTGCTCGATGAACCAACGGAAGGCATCCAACCATCGATCATCAAGGACATCGGCAAGGCGCTCACCTATTTGCGCAATACGGCCGGACTGACCATTCTGCTGGTCGAGCAATATCTGGATTTTTGCCGCGAACTTGCCGACAAGGTCTATATTATGGACCGAGGCGAGATTGTGCATAGCGGACCGGCAGCCGACCTCGACGGCAAAGACGTGCGCCGCCACCTGATGGTCTAGATCACAACGGGATGGAAGCGAGGGAGCGCTGAACATCAACACACCACCGCAGGTTCAAATGCAGCGCAGCAGCGGCGCAGCAAAGGTCTCGACGACCCATCTCGAGGGCAAGACCCGCCTCAGCCGCCTCTATCAGGAGGGTGCAGCGAAAATCCGCCTGCCGCGCAGCCATGATGGACCTGCCCTCAACGCGGTCTTGATCAATACGGCCGGTGGTATGACAGGCGGTGATGTCATGCGCTGGACTGTGGAGATCGGCAAGGGCGGAAGCGCAGTTGTCACGACCCAGGCCTGCGAAAAAGTCTACCGGGCAATGGCGGGCAGCGCGAAGGTCACCGTCAATATCGACATTCACGAAGGCGCCGCCCTCGCATGGCTGCCGCAGGAGACGATCCTGTACGACCGATCCGCGCTGGACAGAAACCTCAATGTCCGCATGGCGCCCGATGCAGGGCTTCTGCTTGTCGAACCACTGATCCTGGGCCGCGCGGCAATGGGTGAGACTGTCGAGCGCACGCATTTTCGGGACCGCTGGCGTATTCGCCGTGGGGAACGCCTGCTTCATGCCGAGGATTTTCGGCTTGAGGGTGACGTACCATCGAAACTCAATCGCAGCACGACCACGAACGGTGCCGCCGCATTCGCCACGCTCCTGTTTGTCCACCGCGATGCTGCGGATCTGGTTGATCCTGTCCGCAGCCTGCTTGGGGCCGATGCAGCCGCGAGCGCGATTGGATCACAGGCCGGCATGCGCCTCGTTGTGCGTATAGTGGCGGCAAGCGGGTTCGCGCTGCGCAAACAGCTCATTCCGGTCATTGATCTGTGCAACAGGAAATTGACAGGCGCCCGGCAGGGCGTGCCGAAACTGTGGAACACCTAAGGAGGTCCCATGCATCTCACACCGCGTGAAAAGGATAAGCTGTTGATCGCCATGGCAGCCGAAGTCGCGCGCAAGCGTCTGGCACGCGGCGTCAAGCTGAACCATCCCGAAACCATCGCCTTGATATCGGACTTTGTCGTCGAGGGCGCGCGTGACGGGCGCTCGGTTGCAGATCTCATGGAAGCCGGCGCGCATTTGATCAACCGCGAACAGGTCATGGAGGGAATTGCCGACATGATCCATGACATCCAGGTCGAGGCCACTTTTCCCGATGGGGTGAAGCTGGTCACCGTCCATCAGCCCGTTCGCTAGGAGGAATGCGATGATCCCCGGAGAAATCCTCTGCGCCGACGCAGACATCACGCTTAACGAAGGCGCCGATGCTTTGACCATGAAGGTCGCCAATCGCGGAGACCGCCCGGTTCAAGTCGGCAGCCACTACCATTTTTTTGAAACCAACGAGGCATTGGATTTCGATCGCGACAAGGCCCGCGGAATGCGTCTCGACATCGCGCCCGGAACCGCGGTGCGTTTCGAACCGGGCCAGGAACGGGAAGTCACACTCGTCCCCATCGCCGGGGAAAGGCGCATATTCGGTTTTCAGGCCAAGATCATGGGGGAACTGTAAACAACCATGCCCGCTAAGATTTCCAGAACCGCCTATGCGGATATGTTCGGCCCCACCGCGGGCGATCGCGTCAGGCTTGCCGATACCGAGCTTTTTATTGAAGTCGAGCGTGACCTGACGGTCTACGGCGACGAGGTAAAGTTCGGCGGCGGCAAGGTCATTCGCGACGGCATGGGCCAGTCGCAGACTGCCCGAGCCGACGGCGCCGTCGATACGGTGATCACAAACGCGCTCATCGTCGATCACAGCGGCATCTACAAGGCCGATATCGGTTTGCGGGACGGCATGATCGAACGGATCGGCAAAGCCGGCAACCCGGACACACAGCCTGGCGTCGATATCGTGATCGGGCCCGGCACTGAAGCCATCGCCGCCGAAGGCAAGATCGTCACCGCTGGTGGTTTCGATGCCCATATCCATTTCATCTGTCCGCAGCAGCTCGAAGAGGCGCTGATGTCGGGCATAACCACAATGCTGGGCGGTGGCACCGGACCGGCGCATGGCACACTGGCAACCACCTGCACACCCGGGCCTTGGCACATCGGCCGCATGATCCAGGCTGCGGACGCCTTTCCGATGAACCTCGCTTTTTCGGGCAAGGGCAATGCGTCCACACCGAAGGCGCTCCACGAGATGATCACAGGCGGTGCCTGCTCGCTCAAACTGCATGAAGACTGGGGCACGACACCGGCCGCCATAGACAACTGCCTGTCGGTCGCCGACGATCTGGACGTGCAGGTCATGATCCACACAGATACGCTCAACGAAAGCGGCTTTGTCGAAAACACCATTGCCGCAATCGCGGGTCGCACAATCCACGCCTTCCATACCGAAGGGGCGGGCGGTGGCCATGCGCCCGATATCATCAAGGTCTGCGGCCTCACCAATATCATACCCTCATCGACCAACCCGACGCTTCCTTATACGGTCAACACCGCTGCCGAGCATCTCGACATGCTCATGGTCTGCCACCATCTCGATTCCAACATTCCGGAAGACGTCGCCTTTGCCGAAAGCCGCATCAGGCCCGAGACGATCGCGGCAGAGGACATTCTCCACGATATGGGCGCCTTCTCTGTCGTGGCATCGGACAGCCAGGCCATGGGGCGGGTTGGCGAAGTGCTCATCCGCACCTGGCAGACGGCCGACAAGATGAAACGCCAGCGCGGACGGCTTCCGGAAGAAACCGGTGACAACGATAATTTCCGGGTCAAGCGCTACGTTGCCAAATACACGATCAATCCGGCGATCGCCCACGGCATGGCCACGCATATCGGCTCGCTTGAAGCCGGCAAGCGCGCGGATCTCGTTATGTGGGATCCGGCATTCTTCGGCGTCAAGCCGGATATGGTCCTTATCGGCGGATCGATTGCCGCGGCCCCCATGGGAGATCCCAACGCTTCGATCCCGACCCCTCAGCCGGTGCATTACCGTCCGATGTTCGGTGCCTTTGGCAAGGCGCTTACCAATGCCTCGGTCAACTTCGTTTCCGCCGCAGCACAGGATGCAGGCTTGCGCCAGACGCTGGAAATCGAAAAGTCCACCATCGCGGTTGAAAACACCCGCGGCGGTATCGGCAAGGCGTCGATGATCCACAACGCCGCAACGCCGCAGATCGAGGTCGACCCGGAGACCTACGAGGTGCGGGCGGATGGGGAACTGTTGACCTGTGATCCCGCCGAGGTGGTTCCCATGGCGCAGCGGTATTTTCTGTTTTGACCGTGCCGTCCGCACATTCTGTTGCCCCGCTTGAGCGAGGCGCTGCTGTCGACACCATTACGCTCGACGAGACCGGGCGTCACCGCAGGCGCATGCTGATGACTTCGGACAACGGCGTTTCCTTTCTCCTTGATCTGCCGGAGGCGCGATTGTTGCGTCATGGCGAGGGTATCATCCTGAACGACGGACGGATTATCGAGGTCCGGGCAGCGCCCGAGCCTCTGTTTCTGGTTCGAGCCAGGAACCGCCTGCATCTTTTGCAACTGGCCTGGCATTTGGGCAATCGCCACTGCCCTTCGCAGATGTTGGAGGACAAAATCCTGATCCGCCGGGATCACACCATGCGCGCAATGCTGGAAACGCTCGGTGCGGCCATTGAAACCATCGATGCGCCCTTTGATCCGGAGGGCGGCGCCTTTGACGGCTCGCACGGGCATCGCCATGACTGAAACACTCAAGAATGCTGCGCTCATTCGCCTGATGAGCTGGATGTCGCCGAGCTTTCCTGTGGGTGCATTTGCCTATTCCAGCGGCCTCGAAGCCGCGATCCATTGCAAACGGGTCTGCGATGCCGAAGCGTTTGAAACGTGGCTTGCCGATCTCCTTGCCTTCGGCCAAGGCTGGAACGATGCGGTTCTCATGGCTGAAAGCTGGCGACGCGGCGAAAACGGTGATTTGGGTGCGCTGATGGAACTGGGCGAAGCAATGGCCTCAAGTGCCGGGCGGCACCGCGAAACGATGAACCAGGGCGCAGCCTTTCTCGAAGCGGCCGCTGCATGGCCGCATCCGCGATTGGCAGAGCTTGGACCGCGCTGCCCGTTGCCAGTTGCGGCCGGCGCCACCTGCGCAATTCACGGCCTGCCTCTGGAAGCATCGATCTCCGCCTATCTTCAGGCCTATGTTTCCAACCAGATACAGGCCGCAATGCGCCTCATGCAATTGGGACAGCAGGAGGGTGTGCGGATCCTGGCGCGTACCGAGGCGGCGATAGCGACCGCTGCTTCACAAGCTGCCCGTTCGGATCTCGATGCTCTCGGTGGCCCGGCAATCCTCGCCGAGATCGCCGCCATGCAACACGAAACGCTGCGCACGAGGCTTTTTCGATCATGACGGTTTCACAAAACGGCCCTTTGCGTATCGGCATTGGGGGCCCAGTCGGCTCCGGCAAGACAACGCTGACGGAGAAAATGTGCAAGGCGATGCGCGATGACTGGTCGGTCGGTGTCGTGACCAACGATATCTACACGCAAGAGGATGCAGACGCGCTGGTGCGCATGCAGGCGCTGTCCTCGGACCGGATCATCGGCGTTGAGACCGGAGGTTGTCCGCACACGGCTATCCGCGAGGATGCTTCCATCAATCTCGCGGCGATCGAGGAACTGGTTGCCCGCCATAACGATCTGGACGTGATCTTCATTGAATCCGGCGGCGACAATCTGGCCGCTACGTTCTCCCCGCAGCTTGCCGACATAACGCTCTATGTGATTTCGGTGTGCCAGGGCGAAGAGATCCCGCGAAAGGGAGGACCGGCCATCACCCGCTCCGATCTTCTGATCATCAACAAGGCGGATCTCGCACCCCATGTCGGCGCGGATCTTGCGGTTATGGAAAGAGATTCTGCCGCCATGCGGCCCGGCCGCAAGACCGTGTTTACAGACCTGCGCCGCGGTAAAGGCGTCGAAGACGTCGTTCGGTTCGTAATTGAGTTGGGCGGGCTCCGCCAGGATCAAAACGTCACGCTTTGACAGACGCAACTCGCGTGGTCGGTACCGCGAAACACTCGGGTGAAACGCCCTGTCAGAAGGAGTAGACGACTGGTCTATTTCTTATTAATCTTCAACCCATGACGCTTCATTCCGATACCCGTCAGCACATATTGGGCACCAGCCGCGAGGTCATCTTGGGCAAGGGCTTTGCAGCGACAGGACTGAACGAACTGACCGCGGCCGCCGGCGTGCCCAAGGGTTCGTTCTATCACTACTTCAAATCCAAGGAACGTTTTGGAGAAGCCTTGCTTCAAGACTATTTCGCGAATTACCTCAAGAGGTTAGATGAACTGCTCAGGCCTGACGGAAGGCCGGCAGCCGATCGCCTTCTGGGCTTTTGGATGCTCTGGATGCAATCCCAATCACAGGGTGAATTCGGCGCGCGCTGCCTTGTCGTCAAGCTCGGCGCAGAGGTGTCGGACCTTTCCGAAACGATGCGCACAGTACTTCGGGACGGGACCGAACAGGTCGTTTCAAGGCTATCGCAATGTATCGCCGAAGGCATTGAAGACGGGTCGCTGCCCAAGAGCCTCAAACCCTTTCAGATGGCGCTATCGCTCTATGAGTTGTGGCTTGGCGCAACCTTGATGACGAAACTCAGGAGCGATTCCTTCGCCTTCAAGAATGCGCTCCTTGTCACCCGGCAAATGCTCGGCCGTGACTAACCACTGCAACACGCCGATAGGCGATGCTCGACGTGCAATGACCGGTTTATTATAGGGAACCGAAGATCAGACGACCGGTCTAATAGCACAAAGGTGCAGCGCGCCTGCGCAAGACAAAAACCAACTGACACGTTGAAAGGAAGGCCCATGACTGAGAAAAACCGGCGTATCGTTCTCGCATCCCGGCCGGAGGGCACGCCCTCACATGCAAACTTCCGGCTTGAGGAGGTGGACGTGGAAACGCCAGGCCCGGGCGAGTTCCTGCTGAAGACACTCTATCTGTCTCTGGACCCCTATATGCGCGGTCGAATGAATGACGCACCCTCCTATGCACCGCCGGTGGCGATCGACGAGGTCATGACCGGCGGCACGATTGCCCGCGTGCACCTATCGAACAATCCCCGATTTGAGGTTGGCGATCTGGTTTCAAGCGTCGGGGGCTGGCAGGAATTTTCAATCTGCGATGGAGAGGGCGCGACCCGCCTTGACCGGGATATGAAACACCCGTCGCTCGCGCTTGGCGTAATGGGCATGCCGGGCTTCACCGCCTATGTGGGCCTGCTGGACATCGGCGAGCCTAAATCCGGAGAAACGGTCGTTGTTTCAGCTGCCACCGGCGCGGTCGGGTCGGTCGTCGGTCAGATTGCCAAACTCAAGGGCTGCCGCGTTGTTGGCGTTGCCGGCGGTGACGACAAATGCCGGTATGCGGTGGAAGAATTGGGATTTGACGCCTGTATCGACCGGCGGGAAGCGGATCTCAAGGACAAGCTTGCCGCCGCCTGTCCTGCGGGCGTCGACGTCTATTTCGAGAATGTCGGTGGTGCCGTTTTCGAGGCCGTCCTGCCCCTTCTCAACGTGCACGCACGCGTTCCTGTTTGCGGCCGGATCGCAAGCTACAACGCGACCGCGCTTCCGCAAGGTCCTGATCGTACACCCGCCCTGATGGGGCTGGTCCTTGTCAGGCGCATCAAGATGCAGGGCTTCATTATTTTCGACCACTATGAGAGCCGTTACCGCGACTTTGTCAAAGACATGTCGGGCTGGCTTGCCAAAGGTAAGGTCAAGTACCGCGAGGATGTGGTGGACGGTCTTGAGAATGCGCCGGACGCTTTCATGGGCCTCCTGGAAGGTAAGAATTTCGGCAAGCTTGTGGTCCGCGTCGGGGCCGATTCCTGACACTACAAGCCTCAACGCGACCATGTTCCCAAACATGTGATTGAGGATAACACACTGAAATAAAAGCAATTCCCTTTCATTAAGGAATTGTAATTTGATTTCGGATGTGTAGCGGACGATATCGCACGGTAGGCCTTTGGCTTTCGGGCCGGGCTCAAAAGGGCGATGCGCCAGTATCGCCTTGGCCGCCGCCGATTGTTCTGCGCGCCGGCGTCTTCAGACGCCAGCAATCTCGGCGGCGGCTTTTTAGAGCAAGTTAGGCTTAGACTGAAGCATTTGACCGAAGCGATTTTGGTCGCTGACTAGGCGGGTTGCGCGCCGTGGTGCCAACCCACCACAAGCGTGAGCCAACGCAGTCAGGGGGCAAAATCGCCCGGCCCGTTTATCGCAGCTTTTCAACAGCTTCTTCCTCTCAAGGGTGGCGGAATATCGGCCCATCGGCGTCGTTGCGCCGCTTGCCCGATGTCCCACATCGCGCTGCGCGACGCGCCTAGCCGAATGAACCGATCTTCCGCCATCAAATGTTTCAAGCTAAACCTGACTTGCTCTAGTCACTGCGATTGCCGTCACACATCGATAGCCGCCTTGACCTTCTCAGCTTCAATACTGCGGCGAAGAACCACGTAATCCACTATCCCGACAACGACCACGATGACCGATACCGGCATCAGCACAAGGCCGATTGTTTCGAGCCAGTTGCTGCCGCTCAGCCGCAACAGTGCCGCGCCGGACACGAACAGGGCGATTGCTGTCTTGAGATAGGAAAGCAAGGTCCTGCGATTGGCAAGTTCGGTGCGCACGATTGCCAGAACCAGATTCTCAACCGCGCGTCTTTCGCGTACGTCCATGGACGGACCTCCCACGCTCAATAGGTTTTACGTGAGTTTAGAGCAAGTGGGTTTTGGCTTGAAGCCGGTATAGCGTCGCGGCGATGCTTGAGCTTCACGGCAACAAAAAAGCGGCTCGGAAAATTCCGAGCCGCCTTTCGTTCAAATAAGGTCACGATCGAAGAGAAGATTTTTGCATTTTGCGGACCTGGCGGCGACCTACTCTCCCGCGTCTTGAGACGAAGTACCATTGGCGCAGGGGTGTTTCACGGCCGTGTTCGGGATGGGAACGGGTGCGGCCACCCCGCCATGACCACCAG
>JBCCOK010000053.1:0-33700 GCA_039025395.1 Pseudomonadota bacterium | reverse complement strand
CCCAAAATCCAGAAGACCCGGCCATGCTCTTTCATGAACTTCCGGCGCGCTGTCTTGAGTTCGGCTGCCCGCCCGGTCTCCAACGCCGCTTCGACTGCCTCGGCACAGAGCTGGCCGCTGCGCATGGCATAGTAGATGCCCTCTCCCGAAGAAGGTGCGACGATACCCGCCGCATCGCCGGCGAGAACCACATCCCGGCCGTTGTCCCAGCGTCGAAGCGGCTTCAGCGGGAGTGGCGCGCCCTCGCGGCGGATTGTTTTCGAATTGTCGAGCCCCGCATCGTCGCGCAGTTTTCGGGTTGCCTCCTTGAGGCTGTGACCCTTGACTGCCGATCCGCAGCCGACACTGACGGATTCGCCATGGGGAAAGACCCATCCGTAAAAATCGGGAGAGATCGATCCGTCATAGATGACGTCACAGCGGACCGGAGAGTATTTGGAATCCGGATCCGCTTCGGCCTCGACGATCTCGTGATAGGCAAAAACATAGGGCGGCGTTTTCTTTGGCCCGAAAATCGATCGCCGCACTGTCGAATTGGCCCCGTCCGCGCCGATGATCATTCGGCCGTTGAGTGTTGTCGTCTGCCCATCGCCGCCGTTGATTTCGACCTGCAGCGCGCCGTCTTCTAGGCGTGAAACGGCTTTCAGTCTGCCTGTCATGCGTTCTGCGCCCGCATGAGCGGCCCGTTCGCGCAGCCAGGGATCGAATTCCTCGCGGTCGACCATGCCCACATAACCGCCATTGCTGATTTCCATATCCACCTCGCGGCCGCTTGGCGAAATCATACGTGCGGATGTGACGCGTGCCTTCAGGATCGACTGCGGAATATCGAAATCGTTTATTGCGCGCGGCGGTATCGCGCCGCCGCAGGGTTTTACCCGGTCATCCCGATCGATGAGCGCGACGCTTCTGCCGCGTTTTGCCAGTTCCAGAGCAGCGGTTGCGCCAGCCGGTCCGCCGCCAGCGACAATGATGTCGTAACAAGAAGCCATCGTCGATCCACCTAGGTCTGATAGGGAGTTTGGCCGGGCGCCCAATCCGTTTGAGCCCGCGACTGCGAAAATACGATCTGGCTGGCAATCACTGCCGAGATCACGAACAGAACAGCTTCAGCCGCAAACACAATTGCGTAGGATAACGCAATATCGTTTGTGGCCGCGCGCGCCAGGTCAATGGCGATCGTTCCCATGACACCACCAAGCCCGAAGGCAATGGCCTGCGCCGCACCCCAAAGGCCCATGCGTATACCTTCCTGCTTTTTGCCGTCGGCACCCGCCAACGTCATCATGCAGCCGATTGCGGCAACGGCAAACGCACCGTTGGCAAGCCCGAGGAAAACGATGTTAGCGGTCAGCGGCCAGTTGGGCGCAAAAGATGCCGACATGGAAAGAAGCGCGAGCGCCAGTCCGGATGCGAGACAACCCCCGACGATGAAGAACCGCAATATACCCGGCCAGCGCCGGGCCAGCAGGCTGCCGAAGATCCCGACAAACAGCATGCCGATAAACACGCCGCCATGCTGCAGTCCGGAAAGGCTGGTCGTTTCGCCAGGCGTCATAGCGAACAGAAACCCGCCATAGGGTTCGAGGATCAGATCCTGGGTGCTGTAGGCCAGCATGGAGACGAAGACGAAGACCGTGAACAGCCGCGCTGCCGGGTCATCCATCGTCGCCCGCAGGCTCTGCAGGAACGGCGGTTTGCGGGCAGAATGGCCGTCGTCCACGGCTGCCCGCAACGCCGGTTTGCGTTCGATCCCGAAGAGGGCAGCAATTGCTATCAGCAGCGAAATGGCGCCGGCGATGGCGGCGATTGCCACAAGGCGGCTGTGCGAGTAGGGGTCCAGAAACTGGCCGGTGATGATCGCCGTTACGGCGATCCCCGCAATCATCATCAGCCATACGATCGTCGCAGCAGCTGGCCGCCTTTGCGGCGCGGTTCTGCTGGCCATGAGCGCCAGTAGCGACGTTCCTGCCGCACCAATGCCAAACCCGATGAATGTGTAGGCGGCGATGGCGGCCACGATGCCCAGAACGAAATTCTGCTCCAGAACCAGCGCGGATGCGGCGGCTCCGGTACCCGACAGCGCCAGTACCGCAATGCCGCCGATGATCCATAGGGAACGGTTGCCGCCGATATCGGACCTGTGACCCCAGAGCGGGCGCAGGATCTGCACCGCATAGTGCCATCCGACGAGCGCGCCAGGCACGACCGCCAGAAGACCGAGTTCGACCACCATCACGCGATTGAGTGTCGACGTGGTCAGCACCACGATCGATCCGAGCGCCGCCTGTACCAGACCAAGCCGGAAAATGCTGAACCAGCTCAGCCCGGACTCTGTTTGCGGTGTCGTCGTCGGGCTCATGGAAGGTCTCCAGACAGTCTTGCGATCTCATGGGCGCGCAGTGCAAATGCCGTCACCATCATTCCGGAGACGTAGAGTCCCACGCCGATTGCCGAATACCAGACCGCGCGTCTGATCGGATCTGCCACGAAGTAAACGAGCGCGGCAGCCTGCGCGGCAGTCAGAAGCGAAACGACGAGCATTGCCCAGGTGCTTCCCATCAAGAGCAAAAGCACAATGACCCCGAGCTGGGCGGCCAGCATCACGGCGCCTGCCGTCAGTGCCGCGCCTTTGACACCGAGCTGCACTGGCAAACTCCGGATCCCCATTTGGCGGTCGCCGTCAATTGCCTTGAAGTCGTTGAGTGTCATGATTCCATGCGCCCCGATGCCGTAGAGCACCGCAATCCAGACCACCATCGAGCCGGGAAAAGCGCCGAGGGCCGCGGCGGCGGCTGTAAACCACGGCAGCGTCTCATAGGAAAATCCAACTGCCGCATTGCCGATCCAGCCGTTCTGCTTCAACCGCAGAGGCGGCATGCTGTAGGCCCAGGCGAGAAGCAAGCCGACGACCGCTGCGCAAAAAACCCAAATGCCGAGAAACGAAGCGACCACAAGCGACAGCAAAGAGGTCGCGATTCCAATCCAAAGACCCCAACGGCCGGGAACGCGTCCCGAAGGAATGACCCGGTTCGGCTCGTTAATGGCGTCGACATGGCGATCGAACCAGTCATTGACCGCCTGGCTTGTTCCGCAGACCAGCGGCCCGGCGAGCAGCACCCCCACAGCGATGTAAATCCAGCGGTCCGGCACAGCCCCGCCGACTGACACGGCGCCGCACATATAGGCCCACATGGGTGGAAACCAGGTGATGGGTTTGAGCAGCGCAAGAACCGCACTTGGCTCAGGCGCAGACCGGAGATGCGATCCGGTTCCGAAGTTGTCCGAATTCGGATGCGTGTTCATGCCGGCATGCTATTGAGATGCCAGATGAGTGTCAATTCAAATTGACGAACAGTGTAATGACAAGTTGACACATCGCAACGCGATACCTGAAGTCGAGTTTTATCGGGTTGTGCGGCACGCGGTGAACGGACTTCAGATATGGTGAGGACACCGCCAGCGTCAGGTGTCGGCGACGAATTGTTCCAGCCCGTGACGTTTCAGTTTGATGTACAGACTTTGCCGGCTCAAACCCAGCATGTCAGCGGCAGAGGCACGGTTGTTCTTGGTTTGCCGCAAGGCCGCTTCGATACACATCCGTTCGATGATGGTCGAAGCCTCTTGGACCAGTTCCTTGAGCGGTACGCGGCCCACAAGTTCGGCCATTTCCGATGTGTTAGTCGGCAGGGCGCCGGTCCGCGCCACCGGGCTATCGCCGGCAGCTGTCTCGAAGATCAGAAAGCCGACGCTGCTTTGCGGCTGACTGGAAAGCCGCTTTGCAGAAATCTGAACGGTTCGCGAACCGCCATATTCGTCGCGCAGGATGGAAGAGAAATTGCGCGTTTGCGATCGTTCGCGCAGGTTGGACATTAACACCTGCATGTCCACAGGGGAGGCGCCGAGCCAATTTTCGAGGTTGCGTCCGACAACGTTCTGTCGGCCGATCACATGCACCATGTCAAGAAACTGGTCATTGACCTCTTCGATCACCCCAGCGGCATTTGTGACGGCAATCGCTTCCGGCAAACCGCGTATAAGCGATTCGGCATCCCAGCGATCGGCATCCGGCGGCTCGACCGGCGAGTCCGTACGCATCTGCAGCCTGAGGATCAGATTGATCTGCCCATTGTCGCGAAATGGCTCGATCGTCAGAATCACATCCTGTTTGAGCGCATTGAGCACCGCATCGATCGTGCGTGCCGTTCCCTCGCGCCGGGTCAGAGACAGCGCTGCGCTGACAGGCTCGCGCGACGATTTCGCAAAGAGCCCGGCAGTGTTTTCGCCAATGGCCTTGATCGACTTCAGGTTTAAGAGCTTTGTTGCTGCAAGATTGAGATCGATGATTTTCTGATTGGCACCGTCAATAATGACAATTGGTTCTGTCAGCAGTTGAAACAGGATGCGGTAGCGCGTTTCAGCCTGGCGAAGACTGCGGTACTCGTGCTCCATTTCAAGCTGCGCTTCCACCAAGCGCGTCTGGACGTCGGCAATCTTTCGAAGTTCATTGCCGAGGGCGATTTTTGATTGCGATGACGGGATTCTGACGACGGCATAGTCCACAGGAAGATCGGCATGTCCTTGCGCCGGGTGATTGACCTGCCGGCGTCGCGTGGTTTCGTGCTGGTCGCTGTCCTCTAGCAACTCCCTGATCTTGTCGACGCTTTCCGCCGTGACTGTTGTTTCCCAGCGTTTGCCGATCCACTTGTCTTTTACAAACGTCTCCAGCGCCGGATCGTTGTATGCCAGATCCTCAATCGTGCCGGCAGGAGAAATGACAAGGGCGATGTCCGATCCGGTCTGCGTGAGTGCCGCAGCCGTTTCGGCATCGATGCCGCCAAACCATCTTGCCGGCTGCTTGAACGGGCTTTTGGTTGACGAGGTTGTTGCTGGCTGGCGCATCGATCTATCCGGCCAGTTTCCTCATCGCGCCAGAAACACCGGCCTGTGCGCTCTTTAACATGACGCCTGCGAGTGTGACGGCTGAATGTCCATGATCACTGGCATTGCGCACGCCAAGACTTGCAAGCAGCGGCGCGTTGACGTCTGCCGAATGTCCACCGGCAATTATGACGGGACAGCTATCACCGAAGTGGCCCCGGATAGTCTCAACCATATGCACAAACCTGTCCCGCAAATCCCCGTTCGACCAGGAGACGCAGATCAAATCGAATCGGGTTTCCCCTATAAGTTGTTCATCCATATATTGGATTATGCTGTCAAGTGAGCGCGGATGCAGAAGCTCTGTTGCCCAGCCGGAGGCCGAGAAAGCGTGCTGCGTTATTGCCAGGCCAAGCGTGTGTTGTTCACCCGGCGGCAACGTCAACAGCACCGAATATGCATCTGTTTGCAGAGGCGTCACCTTCGTGCGGTTGCGCAAAAGACGATGCAGCGCAGTCTGCAGCCGCGTCATTGCAATGGTGACGTTGGAAAAGTCGCATTCATCATTGCACCATGCTTCGCCTAGTCTCTTGGCCACCGCCGCTATCAACTCTGCGGCATCCTGTGTTTCGTCAAGCGATGTTTCCCAGCTGCCGCCTTCTGCAGTCTCGGATATTGCTGAGTGCGCGCAGACCAGTTCCACCATCTCTTCGACGTCGGCGGCGGTGATCCTCTTCTTTTGTCCGCCCGAACTGATCAGGCCGGAGACGCGATTAAGGACCGTCCGCAGGGCGTTGGGTCTCATGGATGTGACTTTCGCAGAGGCCATTGCTACACCTGCCCGTCCGAAAAACCGACCGAAAAACCAATTGCGCTATTCTGAAACCGAACGAGCGATGCGCCGCACTCGCCGTTATCTGGCTGGTGCTGCAGTAAAGCATCCCGTTCATATCTCGGTTCTTTGGACATGTTGTCTGCCCTTCTCAGATCGGCGCAACCACGGAGCGCAACGCAAACCGTCCGTCTCACCGAATGGCTGCGCGGTCATCCGGCAAGACCGCATTTCCTAAACAATGTCTCACTTCATCCCATATGTAAATCTAAATTAACGTCAACCTAGGTTGACACTTCTTGTAGCCGGAGTTTAGACTTCGAGGCACAGATTTGGGAACGCGGGTGAGAGTGCGGGCTGACGTGATGGCATCAGACAAGTCACGATACCGGTCGGGTTTGATTTACTCAGACGAGCAGCGCTTGCGTCGCGACTCCACCATATGGACTCTGGTTCAGGGAATCCTCGCACCGTTTCAGTTCGTGGTTTTTCTCGTCAGCCTGGCCCTGATAGCACGCTACTTTCTTATGGACGAGGGCTTGGCGGCGGCGAATTTGTCCATTGTTATCAAGACTTTCGTGCTCTACGCGATCATGATAACGGGCTCCATCTGGGAGAAAGTCGTGTTCGGGCAGTATTTGTTCGCGCCGGCTTTTTTCTGGGAGGACGTTTTCTCCATGCTCGTCCTCTTCCTTCATACGGCTTACCTCGTCGCTTTGTTCGCAGGCACGCTCTCGGCAGCTCCGTTGCTGACCTTGGCGCTGCTCGCCTATGCCGCCTATGTCATCAATGCCGGACAGTTCCTGTGGAAACTGCGTCTTGCGCGCAAGCAAACGGCGAAAGACGGATACACGCAGGCGAGGGCATCCGCATGAGCGTTCAGTCCACAGGCAATGTGACCGCAGTTTCGTGCACCAAACCTTTTGTGGCGTCCGACAAGGGAATCATAAAGCAACGCGCCCAGCACGAGGTGTTTTGCGGGCTCACGTCGATCATCTGGCTGCACCGAAAGATTCAGGACGCCTTTTTTCTGATCGTTGGCTCGCGAACCTGCGCCCATCTGATGCAATCGGCGGCAGGTGTCATGATTTTTGCGGAACCGAGATTTGCGACCGCGGTGATCGAGGAGCGCGACCTTGCCGGTATGGCAGACGTCCACGAAGAGCTCGACGAAGTTGTCGATTCGCTGCTCGAAAGGCGGCCGGATATCAAGCTTCTGGTGCTGGTGGGGTCCTGCCCGTCGGAGGTGATCAAGCTTGACCTGCAACGCGCGGCCGAACGGCTGCACGGACGGCTGGCACCGGAAAAACGTGTGATTGCCTATTCGGGAAGCGGGATCGAGACAACCTTTACGCAGGGAGAGGACAATTTCCTCGCCTCGCTTGTTCGCGAACTTCCGCAGGCCGAAGCCGATGCAGAGCCGTCGTTGCTGGTGGTCGGTTCGCTGGCTGACATTGTCGAGGATCAGTTTCGACGCATCTTTGAAGCACTCGGCATTCAGCAGCTTGACTTTCTTCCGGCCCGTTCCGGAATGGATTTGCCAGCCATCGGGCCCAACACACATTACCTGGCCGCTCAGCCATTTCTCGCTGAAACTGCGATCGCCCTGGAGCGGCGTGGTGCCTCACACATTGATGCGCTTTTCCCGCTTGGCGAAATCGGCACCACAGCGTGGTTGCGTGCCGCGTCCGAACGCTTCGGCGTCGAAGAAGCACGTTTCGAGGCGATCGTTGCGCCGGGACGAAAACGGGCAAAGGAATCGGTTGACCGGTTCCGCGAAGTGCTTGATGGAAAGAGAATTTTCCTGTTCCCGGACTCGCAGCTCGAGCCTAGTCTTGCGCGCTTTCTTCACACCGAACTCGGGTCTGAAATTGTTGAGGTCGGCACGCCCTACCTGCATCGGCGCCACCTTGCTGGCGAGCTCGCGCTCCTTCCTGATTCCGTCACCATCAGCGAAGGCCAGGACGTCGAAAGACAACTCGACCGGTGCCGCGACGCCGATCCGGATCTGATTGTCTGCGGCCTCGGTCTCGCCAATCCGCTCGAAGCTGAAGGCCGCACCACGAAATGGTCCATCGAGTTGGTCTTTTCCCCAATTCACGGTTACGAGCAGGCGGCCAATCTCGCTGAATTGTTTTCGCGCCCGCTCGACCGCCGGTCCCGGCTGCAGGTGGAGGTGTGATCCGATGCAGCTGACCATGTGGACATATGAAGGCCCGCCGCATTTCGGTGCCATGCGCGTTGCCACGTCGATGGAAGGCCTGCATTTCGTGTTGCATGCGCCGCAGGGCGACACCTATGCCGACCTGCTGTTCACGATGATCGAGCGGCGCAAGAAACGCCCGCCGGTAACCTATACGACATTTCAGGCACGTGATCTTGGCAAGGATACGGCTGATCTCTTTAAGACATCCTGCCGTGAGGCCTATGAGCGTTTCAAGCCGCAAGCGCTGCTCGTCGGCGCCTCGTGCACGGCTGAATTGATTCAGGACGATCCTGGAGGCCTTGCCAAGACTTTGGGGATTCCCGTTCCGGTGGTCCCGATCGAACTGCCTTCCTACACGAAGAAGGAAAACTGGGGTGCCGCCGAAACCTTCTACCGGCTTGTGCGTGCCTTTGGGACGGGACGTGAAAGGAAAGAGGGCCGGACGGGCTCATGCAATGTCCTCGGCCCTTCAGCCATGGGCTTTCGCAGCCGTGACGACATTAAGGAAGTCAGACTGCTGCTCGATGCGATGGGTGTCGACATCAACGTCGTTGCTCCTTTGGAAGCAACACCTGCCGATCTTGCAAGGCTTTGCGAGGCCGATTTCAACATCGTTCTCTATCCTGAAGTCGCCGAAAGTGCTGCGGCTTGGTTGAAGCGTGAATTTGGCCAGCCGATCGTTCAATGTCCGCCGATTGGCGTGAATGCGACCAAGGAGTTCATTCAGCAGGTTGCTGATTGCGCAGAGTGCGATCCTGCGCCGGCTCTGGAGTATGGCGAGGAGCGTCTGTCCTGGTACTCCCGTTCGGTTGATTCGAGTTATCTGACCGGCAAGCGGGTATTCGTCTTCGGCGATGCGACCCACGCCCTCGCAGCCGCCCGCATTGCCGATACGGAACTGGCCTTCAAGGTTTGCGGCCTCGGGACCTATTCGCGCGAGTTCGCCCGCGATATCCGCAGGGCGGCAAAACAGTACGATGTTGAGCCGATCATCTCGGACGACCATCTCGAGATCGAAAAAGCGATTGTCGAGGCGCAGCCCGAACTGGTTCTTGGAACACAGATGGAGCGCCACATCGCAAAACGCCTGCGCATTCCCTGTGCCGTCATATCGGCGCCGTTCCACGTTCAGGACGTGCCCGCCCGCTATGCGCCACAGATGGGCTTTGAGGGCGCCAACAACATTTTCGACAGTTGGGTTCACCCCCTCACCATGGGGCTGGAAGAACATCTTCTGGGCATGTTCCGCGATGATTTCGAGTTCAACGACGATGTCCGCGCCTCGCACTTGCAATCGGTCAAGCCGATCAAAATCGAGGCAGAAGCGGAGGCGGTAGCCGAAGAGAACCCGGACGCCGAAGAAGCCGATACCGCAACATGGTCAGACGAGGCGCAACAGGAGCTGAAAAAGATACCGTTTTTCGTCCGCGGCAAAGCCCGCCGCAACACAGAAATCTACGCCGTGGAACGCGGTGTGACACTGATAACGCTCGAGACGCTTTACGATGCAAAAGCACATTTCGCAAGATGAGCTGCGCCACAGTGTAGATGGCGGCAGGCTGGAAACGCCGGTCCGGGTTACGATTCTGACGTTGGACGGTCATATGGCCAGTGCCGTCGAGCGCGCGCAGTCTGAACTGCGCCGCGAGATTCCCGGACTGGAGTTGTCGCTGCATGCCGTTTCGGAGTGGGGTGACGACCCGGAGGCTGCGGAACGATGCCGCAAGGATATCGAAACAGCCGATATCGTCGTTGCAAAGATGATCTTCATGGAGGATCACGCCAGGCTTATCCGTCCATGGCTCGAGGCCAGGCGCGACCATTGCGATTGCCTCGTCGGTTGTCTCTCGGCGGCAGACATTGTAGGCCAGACGCGCCTTGGGCGCTTCGACCTGAAGAACCCGACGGGCGGGTTGATCGGACTGCTGAAACGGCTGCGCGGCCGTCAGCGCGGTGCCAGTTCCGCCGGCCACGGCCAAATGAAAATGCTGCGGTCGGTGCCGCGCCTGTTGAAGTACATTCCAGGCAAGGCACAGGATCTGCGCGCCTATTTTCTGACAATGCAGTATCTGCTTGCCAGTTCCGATGACAACATCATCAACCTCGTGCGTTTTCTGCTGGCCCGCTACGGTACGGGCCCACGGGCCGCGTTCAGCGAGACGATCACGGCGAATGATCCGATCGAATACTCTGACATCGGTCTTTACCATCCGTCCGCCAAGCGCCCCGTTCTCGACGACCGCGGATCGCTGCCCGGCTTCAAATCCAAAAGCGACCCGAGCGGCACAGTCGGTCTCATTGTCATGCGATCTTATGTGCTGGCCGGCAACACCCAACACTATGATGGCGTTATTGCCGCACTCGAGGCGCGCGGCCTGAGGGTTGTGCCGGTTTTCTCGAGCGGCCTCGACGCATGTCCGGCGATCGAACGCTATTTCTTCGACGATGGAAAACCAATTGTTGACGCGGTGGTCTCCCTCACCGGTTTTTCGCTCGTCGGCGGACCGGCCTATAATGATGCGGCCAAGGCCGAAGCGATGCTGGCATCATTGGACGTGCCCTATCTTTCCGCCTTTGCAATAGAGTTTCAAAGTCTTGAAGGCTGGCGTTCGTCCGATAGGGGCCTGACACCTATCGAGACGACGATGATGGTTGCGCTGCCCGAACTCGACGGTGCTACGGGCCCGCTGCTTTATGGCGGGCGTGGTGAGGGCGCGACGGGATCAGGCCGCGACATGTCGGCTGAGACCGACCGTTCCAATGTGCTGGCTGCCCGCGTTGAGAACCTAATCCGCTTGCGCAAGAAACCGAAGGCGGAGCGTCGTCTGGCAACGGTCATCTACAATTTTCCGCCAAACGGCGGCGCAGTTGGAACCGCTGCCTATCTCTCGGTATTCCAGTCGCTTTTCAACTTGCTGCACGCGCTCAAGAAAGACGGCTACAGCGTTGAAATCCCCGAAAATGTCGACCAGTTGCGCGACGCCATTCTAAGCGGCAATGCCGGTACGTACGGCACCCCTGCAAACGTTGCGGCACGCATCCGCGCCGACGACCATGTCGCCGGCGAAACCTGGCTTGATGAAATCGAAGCGCAATGGGGCCCGGCGCCCGGAAAACAGCTCAGCGACGGTTCTTCAATCTTTGTGTTGGGCGCGCATTTCGGCAACGTATTTGTCGGTGTACAGCCGCCATTCGGCTATGAAGGCGATCCGATGCGGTTGCTGTTCGAGAAGGGCTTTGCGCCGACGCACGCCTTTTCCGCATTCTACCGCTATCTGAAGACCGATCTGGACGCTGACGCGGTGCTGCATTTCGGCACCCATGGGGCGCTGGAGTTCATGCCGGGCAAACAGGTCGGCCTGTCGGACGCCTGCTGGCCGGAGCGGCTTATCGGTACCCTGCCGAACTTCTACCTGTACGCTGCCAACAATCCGTCCGAGGGCACGATTGCCAAGCGCCGGTCGGCGGCAACGCTGGTCAGTCATCTGACCCCGCCATTGCAGCACGCCGGCCTCTACAAGGGCTTGCTTGAGCTTAAGTCCTCGATCGACCGGTGGCGCAGCCTGCCGCCGGAGCACGGTGACCGCGTGCAATTGGCCGAAACCATCCACAGCCAGGCTGCTGCCGTCGAACTGATCGAGGAAACGGCGAGTTGGAGCGAAGGCGGCGAGGCAGAGATCCCGAATCTTGCCGCCGAAGTGCACGAATTCGAAATGACACTCATTCCACATGGTCTGCATGTACTTGGGTCGCAAATGGGTGTGGAACAACGCCGCGATATCCTCAATGCGGTCAGCACGGCCATGGGCGAAGACGGCCTCGACGCACAGACGATAGAAAGCATCGTGTCCGATACGATTCAGCCCGATACAGACGACGAGAAGACCGTCGAAACGGCCGAGCGGCTTGCTGCCGTCGACGCTGATTTGCGCACCAATCATGAACTTGGCAGTCTCTTGAGGGCCCTTGACGCGCGTTACGTCCGTCCCGTCGCCGGCGGCGATGTGATCCGCAACCCGGAAATCGTGCCCACCGGCCGCAACATGCATGGCTTCGACCCCTTCCGGCTGCCGAGCCGATTCGCGCTTGAGGACGGCGCGTCGCAGGCGCAACGCCTGATCGAGCGCCACAAGAAGGACCATGGCACGTACCCGACAAGCATCGCGGTCGTGTTGTGGGGATCCGATAATTTGAAATCGGAGGGTTCGGCCATTGGGCAGGCGCTGGCTTTGATCGGTGCCAAACCGAGGTTCGACAGTTACGGCCGGCTCTGCGGCGCCGATCTGGTCCCGCTCAACGAACTGGGCCGGCCGCGCATCGACGTCGTCATGACACTGTCCGGCATATTCCGGGATTTGCTGCCACTGCAGACGAAACTTCTGGCCGAAGCAAGCCTGCTTGCCGCCCAGGCGGACGAGCCGGAAGACAGGAATTTTGTGCGTCGAAATGCTCTCGCCTATGCCAAGGCGCACGATTGTCCGCTGGAGACCGCCGCGTTGCGGGTCTTTTCCAATGCTGCAGGAACCTACGGCTCAAACGTCAATCTGCTCATCGACAGCGGCATGTGGAACGACGAGGACGAGATTGCCGACACCTACACCCGGCGCAAGTGTTTTGCTTACGGCGTCGACGGTCAGCCGGCACGGCAGTCGGAGCTTCTGGCCTCGATCCTCAACCGTGTCGACGCCGCTTACCAGAACCTTGAATCGGTCGAACTGGGAGTTACCAGCATCGACCACTATTTCGATACGCTTGGCGGTATCAGCAAGGCGATCCGTACCGCTGGCGGCGGGACCGTGCCCGTCTACATTGGCGACCAGACCGTGGGCAGCGGCAAGGTCCGGACGCTGGAAGAGCAGGTGGCGCTCGAGGCACGCACACGGATGCTTAATCCGAAGTGGTATGAAGGCCTGCTCGAGCACGGCTATGAGGGCGTCCGGCAGATCGAGTCCCACGTCACGAACACGCTCGGCTGGTCGGCAACAACGGGCCAGGTCGCACCCTGGGTCTATCAGAACCTCGCCGAGACGTTCGTACTCGACGCCGAGATGCGCAAGCGTCTGGGCGAACTCAATCCGAAGGCCAGCATGAAACTCGCGGACCGGCTTATGGAAGCCCAGGAGCGGCAATACTGGCAGCCGGACGAAGCCACAATGGAGGCCTTGCGCAGTGCAGGCGAGGCCCTCGAAGATCAACTGGAAGGCGTTAAGGCGGCAGCGGCATGAACATATACACGCACCCAAAAACGGCCGCGGCCGATGCAAGGGCGGCCAAATCCAAACTCGAAAACGGCGCCGACGGCGCTGGCAGCGTTCAGGTCCATCTCGATCCGTCGGTGGAGATCGAAGGTGCCAAGGTTTTTGCCGTCTACGGCAAGGGAGGCATCGGAAAATCGACGACGTCGTCGAACCTGTCCGTCGCTTTCTCGAAACTCGGCAAACGCGTTTTGCAGATCGGCTGCGATCCCAAGCACGACTCGACATTCACGCTGACCAAAAGCCTGATCCCGACCGTCATCGACATCCTCGAAGAAGTGGACTTTCACACCGAGGAACTGCGCGCCGATGATTTTGTTTTCGAAGGATACAATGGCGTTCAGTGTGTCGAGGCTGGCGGCCCGCCCGCCGGTACCGGGTGCGGCGGCTATGTTGTCGGACAAACCGTCAAGCTGCTGAAGGAGCATCATCTCCTCGAAGATACCGACGTGGTGATTTTCGACGTTCTTGGCGATGTGGTCTGCGGCGGCTTCGCATCGCCGCTCCAGCATGCCGAACGCGCTTTGATCGTTGCGGCCAACGACTTCGATTCCATTTTTGCGATGAACCGGATCGTTGCGGCCATCAAGGCCAAATCGAAAAACTACGACGTGCGTATCGGCGGGGTCATTGCCAACCGCTCGCGCGATACCGACCAGATCGACCGTTTCAACGACGCGATCGGATTGAAGCGTCTTGCCCACATCCCCGATGACGATGCTGTTCGGTTGAGCCGGCTCAAAAAACGCACGCTCTTCGAGATGGAAGATGAGCCCCATGTTCAGGCGATCCAGCAGGAATATCTGGCTTTGGCCGAGTACCTGTTTTCGGGTTCCCAGGAACTCGATGCAACACCCATGAAAGACCGGGAAATCTTTGATTTTCTCGGGTTTGACTGATGGCGGAATGAAATGAGCGAAGCCTCCTACATACAGCGTCGGGAAGAACTGCAGCACTACTTTGACTGCACCGCCAACGACGCATGGAAAAAACTGACGTCGCAGGAGCAGCTCAACGGCATTCGCGCTACCGTACGCGCGGGACGCGACCGCATGCGCGCGACCCTTCTTTCCTATCTGCCGAACAACCTGTCCGGCTGGCGGGTGTTGGATGCCGGGTGCGGCACGGGCGCGCTTTCTGCAGCCCTTGCTTTGCGCGGTGCACATGTCGTCGGCATCGATCTTTCGCCCGCGCTGATCGAACATGCCAAACAGGACATGCCCGAGCCGTTGGCAGGCGGCAGCATCACACTCGAGGTCGGCGATATGCTGCAGCCGCCCGGACAGTTCGATGCGATCGTGGCCATGGACTCGCTCATTCATTACCGGACGGACGATGTTCTGGCTGCACTTGGAACACTGGCCCGTCATGCGGATCGCGCGGTCCTGTTTACCTTCGCGCCATTTACGTCCGCCCTGGCGGTCATGCACACGCTCGGCCGCGCCTTTCCGCGCTCGAACCGCGCGCCGTCGATCGTTCCCATCAGGCCCCAACATCTGACAGAAACGCTCTCCTCATCGGCGGAACTGAACGGGTTCGCACCCGGACGTACGCAGCGGATCAAGTCCGGCTTCTACACGTCACAGGCAATGGAGCTGTTGCCGCAATGAAAAACGGTACGCAACAGATACCGAAGCTCTCAACGATCTGGCAGTCGGTCGGAACGCGGTTTCTTCCCTTTGCCGACGCGGCCTCTGATGATTTGCCGCTTGGGCGTCTCCTGCGCTTGTTCATGTTCCAACTGTCGGTCGGAATGGCCGCGGTGCTTTTGACGGGCACCTTGAACCGCGTGATGATCATCGAGCTCGGTGTATCGACCAGCCTGGTTGCGGTGATGGTCGCCATTCCGGTTCTTGCTGCACCCTTCAGGGCGTTGATCGGCCACCGTTCCGACACGTACCGGTCGTTTCTCGGTTGGCGCCGCGTGCCGTTCATATGGCTCGGCACGCTGGCTCAGTTCGGCGGATTGTCGATCATGCCGTTTGCGCTGCTTATTCTTCAGTCGCAGACGACCGGACCCGACTGGGCCGGCCCCGCCGCGGCCGCAGTGGCTTTCCTGCTGACGGGCCTCGGCATGCATACGACCCAGACGGCCGGTCTCGCGCTTGCAGCGGATTTATCGACGGATGAAAACCGGCCGCGCGTTGTCGCACTGGCCTTTGTGGTTCTGCTCATCGGCATGATCGCCGGATCGATCATTTTCAGCTTGTTGCTGGTCGATTTTACGCCCAAGCAGCTTATCCAGGTCATTCAGGGCGCCGCCGTTTTTACTGTGGTCATCAACGTGATTTCCATGTGGAAGCAGGAGGTCAGCAATCCGCACGAAACCCGTCATGAGAGGCCGCGCCCAACCTTCCGCCAGGCCTTGGACACATACCGCTCGAACCCGCGTAGCGGCCGGTTGCTGTTGGCTGTCGGGCTGGGATCGGCTGCCTTCAGCATGCAGGACGTCCTCTTGGAACCCTATGGTGCGCAGCTTCTGGATCTGAGCGTCAGCCAGACAACGCTGCTGACGGGGCTTTGGGCGATGGGCACTTTGATGGGCTTTGCCCTCGCAGGACAGCTGCTGTCGAAGGGCTATGACATGCACCGTGTCGCAGCGCTCGGCGTCTTGGCAGGGATCTTCGCGTTCACCGCTGTGATTTTCTCCGGAATGGTGCAGTCGGACCACATGTTCAGAAGCGGCGCATTTTTGATTGGCTTCGGCGGAGGGCTGTTTGCGGTTGGATTGATGCTGGCGGCGATCGAACTGGGCGACACCTCCGACAGCGGTTTTGCCATCGGCGCATGGGGTGCCGTGCAGGCGACTGCGATCGGTTGTGCGCTTGCGTGCGGCGGGTTGTTGCGCGACCTGATAAACGCGCTTGCGCTGTCCGGCAGCCTCGGCCCTACACTCAACGACCCCTCAACCGGCTACTATGGGGTCTACTACCTGGAAATTGCGATGCTTTTTGCAACGCTGGTTGTCCTCGGCCCGCTGACGTCGCGGTTACCGATGCGAACGACAACCAACACACGGCAGTTCGGTTTGACCGAATTGCCGGGATGAGATGATCACTATGGGAGAAATGCCATGATCACCGTAACTGGCAACATCGATATCACCCTGATCGCGCTCTATGCGTTCTGGATATTCTTTGCCGGTCTGCTCTGGTACCTGCGTCAGGAAGACCGCCGCGAAGGCTATCCGCTTGAAAGCGATGTGGGCGGAAAATACCCGAAGGATGCATGGTTTTTCATGCCGCCGCCCAAGACCTTCGTCCTGCCTAATGGCGGCGGAACCAAGCAGGTTCCGGACGGCACCCGCGACACGCGCGAGATTGCCGCTTCCAGGCCGCATGAGTATCCGGGCGCACCGCTTTACCCGACGGGTGATCCGTTGGTCGACGGTGTCGGACCGGCTTCATGGGCGGAGCGGTCTGACACACCGGATCTGATGGCGGAAGGCGAGTTGCGGATTGTACCATTGCGCACATCTGGCGGGTTTTCTCTCAACGAGAAAGACCCCGATCCGCGTGGCATGGAGGTCTACGCTGCGGACAACGTGGCTGTCGGGACAGTCACCGAGGTCTGGGTCGATCGGTCCGAATGCATGGTGCGTTACTACGAGTTGCAGCTTGGCAGCGGCGAAAATGCTCTGATCAAGCTTTTGCCGGTCAGTTTCGGCAACATAAAGAGGGGCAGGGGCCGGACGCTGGTCATGCATGTCCGTGCCATTACGAGCGAGCAGTTCGCACGTGTGCCGACGATCGCAAATCCAGACCGCATAACCCGTCTCGAAGAAGAGCGGCTCGTTGCCTATTACGGCGGCGGTGAGCTCTATGCCACGCGCTTTCGCCAGGAACCTTTGTTCTGACGGACGTGCCCAGCAGTTTGTCTTTAACCGGCAACATACATGTTGATTGAAAGGAGGCTCCCGTGAAACTTTCTTCCTTATTCGGTTCAAAATCGGAAAAGGTGCCTTGCACGGTCGAGATCGTGAATACCTTCGAAAGTCTGGCAGCCCATGTCCGTTTCAATGACGGATCGACGATCAATCCTGGCGACGAAGTTATTGTCGACGGTGCTCCTGTGATCGTTCCCTATGGCGAGTCGCAGTCCTTTGAGCGTCTTGCGACGATCAAACGCGCCGGAATTCTGGAACGGACATGGACCCGGGCCACAGGCGACCTGGAATTCATGGAATTGTGTGAATTCAGCTTCTCAGAAAGGGCAAACCTATGAATGAGCATGTTTCCTCTTTCAAGGCCGACGCGCAGGCAAAGCGCGAGGCTACGGTCGAACAGCAGTCTGAAACAACGCAGGCCGCGCTCAGCTCGACCGTCCTGAGCCCACGTTTCTACACCACCGACTTCGATGAGATCGATCGGCTTGATGTCGAATCGGTCCGTGAAGAGTGGGATGAACTGATTGATGAAATGAAGAGCGATCCCAACAAGGGCCATTTCAAGCGCAATGAAGACTGGGATACGCTCGACATCGACAGCTTGCCTGACGATCTCAGGGAAGAATTCATCGATTTCCTGGTCAGCTCGCTGACAGCCGAGTTTTCCGGCTGCGTTCTCTACAAGGAGATGAAGCGCCGCGGCACCAACAAGGACATTTGCGAACTCTTCAGCCTGATGAGCCGCGACGAGTCCCGTCATGCCGGCTTCATCAACGACGCGTTGAAGGAATTCGGTATCGGCGTGAACATGGGCTTCCTTGCAAAGGCAAAGAAGTACACGCACTTCCGTCCGAAATTCATCTATTACGCGACCTACCTGTCGGAAAAGATCGGCTATGCCCGCTACATCACCATCTTCCGGCATCTCGAGAAACATCCCGAGTACCGGTTTCATCCGATATTCAAGTGGTTCGAAGAGTGGTGCAATGACGAGTTTCGTCATGGCGAAGCGTTTTCCTTGCTGATGCGGGCCAATCCGAAGGTGTTGCAGGGTGGGAACAAGTTGTGGATCAAGTTCTTCCTGATCGCGGTATTCGCAACCATGTATGTGCGCGATCATGCACGGCCTGCTTTCCACAAGGCCCTGAACGTCGATATCGACGAGTACGACTTCCGCGTATTCGAGGTGACCTCCGAGATTTCACGTCAGGTTTTCCCGGTGGTTCTTGATATCGACAATCCGGTTTTCCGCCGCTGCCTGAGGAAGCTCAACACAATCAACGAGGCAATGGCTGCGTCCGACGAGCGCGGCGGGCCTCTCAGACTGGTCAGGAAGGGATATCATACTGCGCGTGCAGGACTTGTGATCGCACGCCTGTTCATGATCCCGACCCTCAAGAACGAAATCCCGGAAACCAGCCGATTGCAGCCTGTTTGGTAGGAACCGAACCCTGATGGATTATCTTCTGGCGGCCTTCTTTTGTTTGTTTGTCTGGTGGTTTTCCACCGGGGCCGTCATCTATCTTGATGGACTGCCGAAAGTCACACTCAAATGGACCATGCTTGGGGCGAGCCTATTGCTCGTCCTCAGCCTTTTCGGTTTGCATGCGACGGCCGACAATACGACCGCCGCCGGCGCCTATCTGGCGTTCACCTGCGGCTTGCTGGCCTGGGCATGGCATGAGGTCAGTTTCTATACCGGCTACGTGACCGGACCGCGCAAGGTTGCCTCCGGCTCGGACCGTCGCGGTCTGAAGCATTTCTGGAATGGCGTTCAGCTCACGCTGTGGCATGAGTTTGCCATCATCGCCGGCTTTGCGCTGATCGTTTTCCTGACCTGGGATGGCGCCAACCGTATTGGCCTTTGGACATTCGTGGTTTTGTGGTGGATGCACGAATCGGCCAAGCTGAACGTGTTCTTCGGTGTTCGCAATCTCAATGCGGAGTTCCTGCCCGAACACCTTGCCTATCTCAAAAGCTACTTCAGAAAGCGTCCGATGAACCTGCTGTTTCCGTTCTCGGTTACGGTTTCGACCATCATATGCTTTGTCATGTTCAGCCGCGCATTCGCGCAGGATGCAACGCAGTTCGATGCCATCGGTTACACTTTCCTTGGTATTCTGATGGCATTGGCCATTCTGGAACACTGGTTCCTCGTGATTCCCTTGCCCTTCGCCAAGTTGTGGCACTGGGCGCTTTCTTCGCGCAAGCCCACCGCATCGCGCAATACACCCCATCCGAAACGTCGCCAAGCTACCGATCGTGCGGCTGCCGAGGCAGCATGAGCACGGCCACACACCGTTGGAGGAAGCCATGAACTTCGAAAAACACTTTAAGACGGCACTCGACGGCCTTCGCGAAGAGGGCAACTACCGGATCTTTGCGGATTTGGAGCGCAAGGCAGGGTCTTTTCCCAAGGCCATGCGCCATGCGCCCGACAGAAAGCATGAAGTTACGGTTTGGTGCTCCAACGATTACCTCGGGATGGGACAGAGCCCGATCGTTACCAACGCCATGCATGACGCAATCGAAAAGTGCGGAGCAGGCGCCGGCGGCACGCGCAACATATCCGGGACGTGCCACTATCACGTGTTGCTCGAAAACGAGCTGGCCGACTTGCACGGCAAGGAATCGGCGTTGCTTTTTACATCCGGCTATGTCTCCAACTGGGCGGCGTTGAGTACGCTCGCATCGAGGATACCGGGAGCGATTGTGTTCTCCGATGCCATGAACCATGCCTCGATGATTGAAGGCATTCGACACTCAAAAGCGCAGAAGGTGATCTTCCGCCATAACGATCCTCAAGACTTGCGCGAGAAACTGGCAGCTGCCGACCCCGCGGCGCCGAAGATTATCGCCTTTGAAAGCGTCTATTCGATGGATGGCGATATCGCGCCGATTGCGGAAATCTGTGACGTCGCCGATGAGTTTGGCGCACTGACATATCTCGACGAAGTCCATGCAGTCGGCCTTTACGGATCGCGGGGAGGGGGTGTTGCAGAACGCGAGGGACTGATGGACCGCCTGACGGTCATTGAGGGAACGCTTGGCAAAGCGATCGGCGTGATGGGGGGTTACATCGCCGCGTCGGCTAATCTGTGCGACTTCATCCGCTCATTTGCTTCGGGCTTCATCTTTACGACGGCTCTGCCGCCGTCACTTGCAGCAGGTGCTGCCGCGTCGATCAGACATCTCAAGGCCAGCTCGTTTGAACGCGAACGCCAGAAACGTCAGGTGGCCAAGGTGCGTGCTGCACTTGATGCCTGCAATATTCCGCATTTGCGCAATCCGAGCCACATCGTTCCCGTCATGGTCAAGGATCCGGTGAAATGCAAGATGATCTCCGACATCCTGTTGGATGACTACGGCGTCTATGTGCAACCGATCAACTATCCGACGGTCGCGCGTGGAACGGAACGTCTGCGGATCACACCATCACCAGTGCACTCTGACAGCGATATCGACCATCTTGTCGGCGCGTTATCCGACTTGTGGTCGCAATGCGCGCTGGCACGCCAGGTCGCCTGATCCTAAAGGCTTCGCCCAAAACGATATGAAGAAGGGTACATGTCGGGCGTCGCCGCATCGCGGCGGTGTCTCATTTTGCGGCGTTGGAATGCCGTTTTCTCTTCTATCGAGATGATGGGTTGAGCGCGCACAAAGCGCGATACACCAAGTTTATTTCAATATGTGCATGAAATCAGATTGACCGGCTTGTCAGCCGGCACACCGGCCATCGTCAACGCTGCACAAGACGCATCGTGCAGCGGACCGAATTCGTTTAACAGCAATCTGAGGATTTTTGGTCAGCGATTATTGGCAGCGGGAACAAGACACGAATAGTGCCTTCCTTTCCCGCTGCCTGAGGACCCTGCTTTATTCGCTTTGGCCGATTGCGGGCTCGTTGAGCCAGCTTCCGTACCGCTCGGTGCTCAGCTGAACAAAGTGATTCAGCAAAACGACCAAAAAAGCGAACGCCAGGACCGCGATCAGCGCCCTGCGTGGATCGTATAGGAGCCAGATTCTCCACATGTTTTCACACTCCTTCTAGTTCCTACGTTAGAACCACGGACGCCAGATCCATATGAGGATATGGGCGATGACTGTAAGGCCCAGAAAGTACAGGCATCCCTGAACAAAGTACTTGTGGAATTCCTGTGCTCCCTGCTCTGACATTCCTGACAGAGAGCCGCCTTGTTGAGAGTCAGCCATACATATGACCTCCTTCTTGACCTAACGGCCGTTACCGTGGAACCCCCACGGCGGGGTCACCGTCGCGCCTGCCTGTGCAGACGCACGGCTATTGCCGGTTTTGGACACCGGCAAACCGATATGGCTAGCCCATAAAGGCGTAGCCTGCGGCCGCACAGGCCGCTGATTTCGCTTCCGACAGGATCGGTTGTCGCTGATTGCGGAACTTGTTCGTCCCCGAAGTCCAACCGGCCGCACGCCTTACGAGGGCGGCGGCAAGGTACAGAACAAAACACAGCGCCCAGACGATGCGGTACTCGAACCGATCGCGTCTGTTTGGCCGTCCTGCAACGCCGTAAGCCTGTTTGCTATGCATTTCTGTTCCCTATCCTCCTCACCAAGAATTTCTCGGGCATGCTGCTCCGCCTAGGCGGCGCGCACCATGCCAGATCCCTTCGCCGCGTCCTTCAGATGTTCCAGTTCAACACGCTCTGCGCCGGCCTTTTTGGCCTGTGCTTCGGCGGCATCGCGCAGCCGCTTGGCCGCTGAAATGCGGATCAGAACCGGCTCGAGCGCAACAAGCCGGTCGATCTCCGCCTTGGCCTCTTCTGTCCAGACCAGATCCGTTTCGCGCGCCGGCGTCGCCTCGACCTTGTCGAGTTCCGTCCCGAGCGGCAGTATGTGGAACAACGCGTCGAACAGACCGTTGCAGACTTCCTGCAGCACATAGGCAGCGCCCGAATAGCCCATCACCGGCGTGCCGGTATGACGTCGAATGATGGCACCTGGAAACGAAGCTGGAATATAGGCGGTCTTCGCACCGGCTTCCGCCAGATACATACGCTCATTGTAGGACCCGAAGAGGATCAGAGGCGGGCTCTTGTGGATCGCCTCGCGGATGGCATCGTTGTCGGGCTTCACCCCGGCACGGCGCTGGAAGGAGAAGGCGGCAGGAAGCCCCATCTCTTCCTCAAGAAAGTAACGCAGTCCGCGCTCATAGGTCTCGCTTGCCACGACACCGAAACTGGCCGTTGCAAAGAAATCCTGGGTGACCGATCGCCACAGATCCCAAAGCGGCTTCAGGGTCGTGTGTTTCTCGCGCTCGATGAATGGCTGCGGATCGATATCCAGAAGTCCGCCGAGCGTTTCGAGAAACGCGGTGGTTGAATGGATTCCGATCGGCGCCTGAAGGAACGGCCGCTCAAGGCTTTCGCACAACTGGCGTCCGAATTCCCTGTACATGCAGATGTTGACTTCCGCGTTCTGTAGCTTGGGAATATCTGCCAGGTGACATCCCAGCGGGAAGGTCATGTTGACTTCGGCGCCGAGGCCCTCGACGAGGCGTCTGATTTCGGCAAGATCGGAAGGCATGTTGAAGGTGCCGTAAATCGGACCGATGATATTAACTTTCGGTTTCTCACCCTCCTTGCGCGCCTTCACGGGCCGTACGCGGCCCTTCTTGGGACCGTATTCGGTCCAAAGCCATTTCAATGCGCGGTCGGCGCTCTGCCACTGGTCCTCATCAATGGTGCGCGGCAGGAACCGCTGGATATTGGTGCCTTCCGGTGTCACGCCGCCGCCGATCATTTCGGCGATTGAGCCCGTGACGACCACCGCTGGAAGATCCGGGTCGAGCACCTGCCGGGCCCGGCGCATCGCTTCTTCGGTTCCGTGTTGGCCGAGTTCCTCTTCGGCAAGCCCGGTGACGACGATCGGCAGTTCATGCGGCGGCAATGCATCGGTGTAGTGCAGCACCGATGTCACCGGCAGGTTTTCGCATCCGACCGGCCCGTCAATAACCACCTGAAGGCCTTTCACCGCCGTAAAGACGTAGACGGAACCCCAATAGCCCCCGGCGCGATCATGATCGATAATCAGCATCCGATCGACTCCCCGGAGTCCACTGCATTCTTGGAAATCTTGCTCTTGGCGGCGAACTTCTTGCGGAACGCCGGACGATCCACCGGAACGTCTTCCCAGACGCCAGCATTGTCACCGCGGCCCACACCCTCGAAGAACGCCGACATTTGATCGAACCGCGCCTTGTTGGCGATCGCCGCATTGACCACCTGGGCCAGCGAGCCGGCGCCTGCCGGACCCATCAAAGGCCGTGCCGAAATGAGATTGGTAAAGTACAGCGCCGGCGTTGTTGCTTCCTTGGCCTTCTGGACCACCGGCGTCGTGCCGATGGCAAGGTCGGGCTTGAATTCCTCGAACGCGGCAAGATCCTGTTCCAGCGACGCGCGGTATTGAACGTGTACGCCATGATTTGCCAGCCAGTCGGCATCGTCCGACGAGTAGGGCGTACGCGGGCAGGCTGTGCCGACATAGCGCAGGTCAGCGCCGCTCTCGACGAGAAGCCGGCCGACCAGGAGCTCGGACCCTTCATAGCCAGACAGCGTGATCCGCCCTTTGATCGGCATGGCGCCAAGCGCACCGCGGATCGCCGGAAGCATCGCATTTCGTGCCGAATCGATCTTGTCTTGCGCAACACCTGCGGCCTGGCCGATGGCATTGAGCCATGCATCGGTGCCTTCGAGCCCGACCGGGGCTGAGCCGACAATCGGCCGTTGTGCGGCTTCAAATTCGCGGAACGAGGCGGTGTAGAAAGGATGAATAGCCGCCACAACGGCGCAATCGAGCGCTGCATAGAGTTCGCGCCATTCACGCACGGGTGTTGTGGGACCGGCCACGAGACCCATCGGCTCCAGCATTTTTCCGATCGACATCGGATCAACCGGGAACATCTCGCCGACCAGTGTCACGCTGGGCCGATCGTCGACACCTGCGCGCGGCGCACGCACGGGCCCCTGCATGATTTCTTCTCTGGCATATTGCAGCATCGCGCCCGTCAGAACGTCCTTGGCTTCGGCATGGGTCGGGACGCCGAAGCCCGGCACGTCGATACCGATGATGCGCACGCCGTTGATCGTCTTCGGCAGCATCTGAAGCGGCACGCCGGACGCGGTCGGCACGCACAGGCTCGTCATGATAATTGCATCGTAAAGCTCGGGATCTGCGAGCTTGTGCACGGCCTCGCGAATATCCTCGTAGAGTTTGCCGGTGACCATCGATTCGGAATTGAAAGGCACATAGCCAACCGTGCGTTTTGCGCCGTAGAAGTGCGATGTGAATGTAAGGCCGTAGACACAGCAGGCCGAACCGGACAGGATCGTCGCCACGCGGCGCATGCGCAATCCGACGCGCAGCGATCCGAAAGCCGGACACATGGATTGCGGCTGATCGTGAGGACCCTTCGGATAGTCCTTGTCCAGTCGCTCCAGCAGTTCCCCTTTGCCCGCAGCACGGGATGCGGCCCGCATTTTCTCGTCGCGCGAATGGCAGCCGCCGACTTCAGCCTCATTCGCCGTTTGCGTCATCTCCGGGTTCTGTCCTGTGTGATCATATTCCATCGGTTCTCACACCTGGTCGTAGATGATTTCGAGCGACGGTTTGGCAACCTGATGGGCAGCGCACATGTCTTTTTCGGTTGCCGGCTCCAGCGTGAACGAGCCGCCGGTCTTTTCCGTATCGAACAGGCCGATCAGCCCGTCCTGGGAAAGCGGTGACGGATGCACGGGCGGCGCAAAACAGAGATTCTGCCCCAAGGTCTCGAACAGCGGCCCCCACTCGCCGTCCGGCGTGCCGACAATCTGATAGTTGGCGCTTTTCTTGCGGATATCGTCATGTTGCGGGATCGACGCCAACACGGGAATGCCGACTTCCTTTGCAAAGGCCTGCGCTTCGCCACTGCCGTCGTCGCGATTGATAACCATGCCAGCAACACCGACATTGCCGCCCAGCTTACTGAAATACTCGACAGCCGAGCACACATTGTTCGCAACGTAGAGCGATTGCAGATCGTTGGATCCGACCACGACGACCTTCTGGCACATATCGCGGGCAATCGGCAGGCCGAAGCCGCCACAGACCACGTCGCCCAGGAAGTCGAGCAGAACAAAATCGAAATCCCAGTCGTGAAAGCCCAGCTTTTCGAGTAACTCGAAGCCGTGAATGATGCCGCGGCCGCCGCAGCCGCGGCCGACCTCAGGCCCGCCCAGTTCCATCGCGAAGACGCCGTCGCGTTTGAAGCAGACGTCGCCGATCCGCACTTCTTCGCCTGCTTCCTTTTTCTTCGACGAAGTTTCGATAATTGTCGGGCATGCACGGCCGCCAAAGAGCAGTGATGTCGTATCGCTCTTCGGATCGCAGCCGATCAACAAGACCTTTTTGCCCAGCTGTGCCAGCATGTAAGACAGGTTGGCCAGTGTGAAGCTCTTGCCGATGCCGCCCTTGCCATAGATGGCAATGACCTGTGTTTTACTGGAGGCATCCGTCGGTTCGGGCAGCGGCACATCGCTGTGTGCTTCCTCGCGCAACTGCTCAACCATATCCAGCAGACCATTGCCGGCAACGCCTTCGCTCATGACAGTTTTCTCCAATCCAGCACCATTTTCAGACACTGCGGATCGCCAAATGCCTGGCCATAGGCTTGTGCGGCATCATTGGCGTCCTCGCGATGGGTGATCAGGCCGTCGAGGCTGAAACGCTCCTCTTCCAACAGCCGCAGTACGGCTTCGACGTCATCGGCCTGAAACTCGGCTGCAATCGTGATTCGCGCCTCGCGCATGAAGGCGGCGGGAAAATTAAATGACATGCGTTCGTCGTAAAAACCGGCCAAGACCAGCTCGCCGCGCGGTGCGAGACGCGCGATCAGCGTATCAAGGACATTCGCAGCTCCGCTGGCATCGATGATGCAGGGAAATTGTCTTTCCGCGTCTTCGCCGGAATCGAGCACAGGATAGTCGAAAGCACCGGACCGGCGCGCGGCGTTTGTTTCCCAGACGGTGGGACAGGTCTTTCCAAGCGCCAGGGCAAGGCGTGCGATCAGCCGCCCGAGCGTTCCATGGCCGACAATCAGTCCGGGTTCCGTTCCAGCCCGTACCAGCGCGTGGTGCGCCGTTGCGGCCAGTGCAAGCAGCACGGCTTTGTCCCCGAGCGACGCTGGCGCGGGGATCGCGCGCGCACCGGTCACGACCAGATGTGAGGCGGCCGCTCCGAACAGGCTGCGGACGCTTCTGAACCCTTTTGAGCCGGGTACAAAAACCGTCTCCCCAACGCACCTGTTCGAACGCGGGCCGGCGGCGATCACCTCGCCAACTGCCTCGTAGCCGGGCACGAGCGGATAGCCCATACCGGGAAAATCCGGCATTGTTCCTTCGAACATAAGCCGTTCCGTCCCGGTACTGATGCCGGTCCAGTGCACATCAATCAGTGCGTCTTCTTCTCCCATCGGATTGAGGTCCACATCGGCAAGGCCGATAACGCTCGGTTGCGACAGGAGCACAGCGGTCGTATCCATCTCGCTCCCAGCAGCTTTCCATCTGCTGCTGCCCTGAGTGTCACTTTAAGTTGACACACAAATATGTCAATCAAAATGTACGCTTTTCAGCTATGCTTCTGCGATGATGACACTTGTCAACAGCGGTTGACGGCAACGAACGAACCGGCTGCCCCGGAATCCAGCCTCATCGAGCATGTTTTTTATCTCTCCGGGCGTGCGTGAGCGGCCCGATTGCATGGCGAGGAAGTAGAAGCTGAAATAGGCGGCTGCGCCGCCGGCCCGGCCTTGCCGGCCACCCATTGGTTCGGCAATGAGCAACCGGTGTCCGGGCTCCATGGTTGCCCGTATCCGGCGCAGCAGCGCAAGCGCCGGGCCATCGTCATGATCGCACAGGATCCGTATCAGGCTGATCAAGTCCGAACCGGGCGGTATTTCATCGTTGAAGAAGTCACCGGCAATGACCTCGAACCGCTCGCTGGCGGCGCTTTGCGCAAATGTGCTGCGGGCACGCTCGGCAACCGCCGGCAGGTCAAACAGCCTGAGCTGCAGATTTGGATATCTCTCCGCGGCTGCGCCAAGGAAGCGGCCTTCGCCGCCGCCGACATCAAGGATTTGCTTGTGGCCGGAAAGACTGTAGGCCGCCAACACCTCCTCAATAATGAGATCCTGGCTCATCGACATCAGCCCGGAATAGGCTTCTGCCTCTTCGGTGGTGACAGAATCTGCATCGGTGCCGCCCGCATAGCTCCAGAAGCGCGCTGTTTTTGTCTCGGTCTTGCGGTTGTGCAACAGCGCCATCGGATCCGCCAGGTCGCTGTAAAGCATGGCGTGGTGCCGCACCATTGCGCGAATGCCGTCATTCGACACCACGACTGCCCCGAGATCGCTCAGCAACCAGCTATTGTCGGCTTCTGCGATAAGCTCGATTTCGCACCCGGCCCGTAACAGCGCCTGCACATTTGCCGCAGGCAGGCCCGTTTGCGAGGCGATATCTTCGCTGGATTTCGGCCCTTCAAGAAGCATTGGCAGGACACCCGCTTCAATCAGCGCATAAAGAACCTGTGAATAAACGAACCCGGCCGCCAGATTAAAAAGCGCACGCTCCTTGCGGGCGACAATGAGGCGAATGAGCGGCAAACGCGCTGTCCATCTCTGAAAAGCCGGATCCGCAATCAGTCGACTGCGGCGCCGGCGCCATGCAGCAGCCCATCCCTGCAGTCCGCGTGTCCTGCTGATCTCCTGCGCCCCATTGTCTTCGATGGTTGACACTATCCCTGTTTCCCTGGCGGCGATAACCCGGCTGTCAGGGCCGCGCTGTTCGCACCGGCGATCCGACACGCCATTTCTCAACCTCGCCCACGCATTCTGTCAATATATTTGGACACTTGATATTGTAAATTAAGATTGACACATTTAGTTTGCTTGTCAACGCGCCGTTCTGATTTATCGGGCGGATACGAATGAGACGGAGTGTCGCCATGTTGAATAGGACCAATGCGCCCAAGACGGTTTCACAATCGCAATTGCCTGACAGTCTGGATGGTCGCGTGCCCGCTTTCGATGCCGAAGTACCGCCCGGCGGATACCGCTGGTGGTATTTGGACGGTGTCAGCCATTGTGGCACCTATGGTCTGACGATCATTGCGTTCATCGGATCGGTTTTCTCTCCTTACTATGCGTGGTCCGGCCGCAAGAGGCCGGAAAATCATGTGGCGATGAATGTTGCGCTTTACGGACCACGCGAAAACCTTTGGGCGATGACCGAGCGGGGCAGCCGTGCCTTGAAAAGGGAAAGCGCGAACATTCAGATCGGCCCCAGCAGGATGAGTTGGGATGATCGCGGCCTGGATCTCGAGTTCAATGAAGTGACTGTTCCAAGGCCGCCGCAGCAATTCCTGCCGCGGCGTATTGGAGGCCGCATCAGGGTTTCCTTCGACACCACCAATCGCAAAGTCTTCAAGTTGGATGATCATGGCCGTCACAACTGGTGGCCAGTTGCACCGGTTGCAAGTATCGAGACGCAGTTCTCAAATGGCACCGCACAGGACTGGTCGGGTCATGGCTATCTCGATGCCAACTGGGGCGAGGAGCCACTTGAAAGCGGCTTCCGCCGCTGGGACTGGGCCCGCACGCGTTGCGAGAACGAACAGGCAGTTGTCGTCTACGACGTCGAACCTGTTGACGGTCCGAGGCGGACTTTACAGCTGCACTTCACGAAATCCGGATCTCACGTCCTTAACAGTGAGCTCAAAAAAGAAGACCTGCCGACCGGATTCTGGGGCGTTCGCCGCTCCGTTTTGAGCGAATCGCGCGCCAAGAGCGTCCGGACGCTTGAAGATTCACCATTCTATGTGCGCTCGATGATCGAGACGGATTTGCTGGGCGCAACCCGCACGGCCATGCATGAGAGTTTCAACGGAGACCGTTTCCGTTCGCCATTCGTCAAGATGATGCTTCCCGTGCGAATGCCGCGGCTGGCATTCTGAAATCGTTTGTTCTTTCTCCGGGTGCCCAAGACTGTGTCGGTGCTGCGCGCTTAAGCCGGCTCAAGAATGAGTCCCGCAACGTCCTGCCAGTCTGCTTCATGCAACAGGTGACCGCCTTTTGGCAGCAGCACCAGTTTCGCGTCCGGAATGGCTGCGGCCGCGCGTCGTGACACGGACGCTGGCACCGCCGGATCGTCCTCCGCTGCGATCAGTGTTACCGGAACCGGGATCTTTGAGAATGCTTTGACCAAGGCGAGCAGGTCCCAGTTGGCCATCATTCCGAGGGCACCTTCGACATGTTCCGATGACCGCACGAGGATGCGGTAGCAGTTTCGGCCAACCGGATCGATGACGGAGCCGGTTTTGTTCAGGATCATATCGGCTGTTTCCCCGAACCGTGCATGCAGCGCGAACATCCTCGGCACCAGCGGGTTGAGAAATAGCAGTCGTGCCATGGGGGAAAAAAGCGCGTTGCCCTGGATCGGTTCCAGAGCGCCGTTGATCGATACGATACGGTCCGGCTTCATGCGGCCGCTGAGCGCCATCTGCAGTAAAACGGCGGCGCCCGCAGAGTGGCCGGCAGCAAGTTTCGGTTCTTTGTCGAGTTTGTGAAGCAGCGCCGCGACAAGGGCCGACATGCCCGTCAGAGACAATCCGTCATTCGGCGGTGTTGCGGTAAACCCATGTCCCGGAAGGTCAGGTGTGACGACGCAGTAACGTTCTGCAAGTGCCGGCATTAGGTCCCGGAACGAATGTGCCGAAGCACCCGTACCGTGCAACAGCAAAAGAGACGGCGCCGACTGATCGCCCATAATCTGAACGTGCCACTCAATACCGCCGGCTTCGACAAAGCGGCTTGCTTTCGCGTTCGGCCAATCCGTTTTGACAGCTTCCCAAGCCGGTCGTCGTGTGCGGTAAGCCAGCATGTGCTTAGCTTAGCTTGCGCGCAGGTGTGATACCACAAGAGAAGAGACGGCATGTGCATCGGCTCGTGGCAGCGCATAGTAGTCTGCATCCATTGAGGCGGCGATCGACTTGGTCGTGTCGCGGGTCCGGAAGGCAATGTCGACAACGATCGCGGCAATCCCGCGAGCCCGGAATTCGCCCGCCACCTGTTGCGCATCGCTCAGCGCGCGGCTGCGGTTCGCGGTGCCGTCCAGGGCAATATTTGTACTGCCGTCGGTCATCATGACCACCAGCGGCTTTTGCCCATGCCGTGCCGTGGTCACCGCCAGGTGCAGTGCCTGAACCATGCCGGCTGCCAACGGTGTGCCACCGCCGCCGACCAGCGAAGCGAGGCATTTCTTGGCCCGGACCAGCGAGCGCGTTGGCGGCAGCATCACATCGGATCCGGTGCCCCGGAAGCCGACGACCGCAACGCTGTCGCGCCGCACATAGCATTCCGCCAAAAGCAATTCGGCCGCACCTTTCGCTTCGCCCAACCGCTCCAGCGCGGTCGACCCTGAAGCATCGACGCACAAAATAGCTGTCGTTTCAGTGCGTCCGAGCAAGCGCTGATAGCGGAAATCCGACTGCCGCAGATCGAGCCGCGCCCGTGTCGGGCGACCCGCTTCCCTGCGCTGGCGCTGGCGCGCCTTTTGCCATGGCGCGGCTGCCCGTAACGTCGCCGGCACGTTCAATCTGGCGCCTGGCCAGGGCGGCGTTGATGAAATGCCGACCGGACGGCCGCGGTGGCCGGACTTGATTTGAATTCCGGATTTGCCGGAGCCGCGCGGATTGCGCATGTTCATTGCAGCGCGCCGACTGTCGCCGAGACTGAGGTCTACGGCAGCGCTTGCCTTTGCCGCCACCAAGATGTCGTTCAATGACGGAACCTCACCGCTTTCACGCTCGGTTGTATCCGCTTCGCTGCGATCGCTGTCATCAGGCGGCAAATCATCTTGTGGCTGTGGCTGATCCGCGCCCGCTTCGACCGGTTTTTCTTCCTCTGACGGCGCGACCACCATCATTGGACAGACCAGTTGCAGAGCGAGTGCCGCGTGCTCATCCGTCACGCTGTCGCTGCCATTGAGCGCGGCGATCAGGCGGCTAACCCGACGCACCGCGATACTGGTACGCAGTGACCGCTCTCCAAAGGCCACAACCGCGCTCTCCAGTGCATTTTCCATCTCTGCGCTCATCTTGGTCGTCGGCCAGTCGGCGATGGGCGCCGCTTCGCCGAGCAGACTGCAGTGCATATCCTCGATGTCGGAGCATGACACCGCGGACAGGTCGACGCTCAGTGCGACCCGGTCCGAAAGCGCGGCCGGCAATTGTTCGTCTTCATCCGCACCTTCGTCGAGGCACACCAACGTGAAGCAGGTTGGTTGAAACAACGAAAGCCCGTTGCGTTCAACACGCACGCCGCCTTCATCCATGGCAGCCCCGATTGTGGCGGCGAAGTTGCCAGCGCTGCGTTCGGCCATGGAAAGAACCAGGACGCCGCCGTCGCAGGCGCTCAGAAGACCCGGCTCCAGACGCGGCTTTCCCATTTCAAGGGTTTTTGCCAGATCGAGACCGCCGATCAGCCGGCCGACCGGCACGTTCGGCGTAATTCTTCGCCAAGCCGCCGCGGGCGGCAGGTGTTCCTTCAGATAGTCAAGCCATGCGTCGCGAACCGGGCCGGCGCGGGCACGCAGGTGCAAACCGCCGATAGCGCTGCGTCCGGCAGCGAGGATGCGTGCGGCGAGCAGCGCCTTTTGCCACGAAACGCTGCCTTCATCAGTCAACGCCGTCTCCCGCCAGCGTCTCTTTCAGGGCGCGTGTTACGCGCGCCTGCGATCCGGCTTCGTCCAGCGGATCGCGCCTGAGCCGGTGAGCAAGGGCGGCAACGGCCAGTGCTTCGATATCGTCAATGTCTGTATGGGTTCGGCCATCAAGCGCGGCTCTCGCGCGTGCCGCCCGTACAAGCGTCAGTTCACCGCGCAACCCGTCAACACCGAGGCGAACGCACAGTGTCGATGCGAGGCGCAGCGTCTCCTCCGGCACCTCGATCGAACTGATCGTTTGTCTTGCCTTGTTGATCCGGCTGCGCAATCGGCCGTCCTGCGCGCGCCAGCGCCGCGCAAAATCGTCCGGATCCATCTCGAACGCGTCGCGGCGGCGCACCACTTCCATCCGCTCGTCGACGGAATTCGGTGAAGCGACGTCGACGGACAGGCCAAAGCGGTCCAGCAGTTGCGGCCGCAGCTCGCCCTCCTCGGGATTGCCGCTGCCCACCAGGGTGAAGCGCGCCGGATGCCGTACGCTCAAGCCCTCACGCTCGACGATATTGACCCCCGATGCAGCAACATCCAGCAGCAGGTCGACAAGATGATCTTCTAGCAGGTTGATTTCGTCGACATAAAGAAAGCCCCTGTGCGCGGTCGCAAGCAGTCCCGGCTCAAATGCCTTTTCGCCACTCAGCAACGCTTTTTCCAGGTCGAGCGCACCCACGACCCGGTCCTCCGTGGCACCGAGTGGCAAATCGACCACCGGCGCGCGTTGCGCCACGATTGCCGGCACTGGGTTGCCGTCGAGGCCGTTACACGTCTGGCAAATGGCCGCTGGCTGGTCCGGCGGACAATTGTACTGGCAGGATCGCCGAGTCTGAATTTTGGGCAACAAGGCCGCCAATGCCCGCACCGCCGTCGATTTCCCGGTGCCCCGGTCGCCCATGACAAGCACGCCGCCCAAAGAGGGCTCGACCGCCGAGATGATCAATGCCTCTTTCATGGAATCCTGGCCGACGATGGCCGAGAATGGAAAAGCGGTCGTCATTGGCACCAGAAGTTCATCGACTGCAGACGATCGGTCGTCATCGTTGCCGGAAGGGGACGGTTGGCCCTGTGCATGGCGTCTTTTGTGACCGCCGTTCGGCTTCAGAAAGTCCGTGTCGCGCATGTGATCTCCCGCCTCTGCCGATCCTTTCACGGCCCGCGCCTTCCGCCCGCGGAACACTGCCCAATGCGATATCTATGGCTAGACCGTAATGGGCAAGTTGTAAAGTTAAATTGACACTCGAGTGTAAAAACAACTTTACAATTGCGGTCAGCGGATAAACAATGTGTCGAAACAGTCTAAACTGCCTTCTCGCGTCAGCGGGGCGCGGCCGGCAGTCCGAACAAAACTGGGGACTTGGCGGAAATGGTCCGCTGTCGGGAGGTGCTGCGCGATGGATTATCCAGTATCGGATACCAAGGCAACGAAGTTGCTTGACAGGGTTCAGTCGCCCGAAGATCTGCGAAGCCTCGATGACATGCAACTTTGCGCGCTTGCCGATGAACTGCGCGACCAAACGGTTCGGAGCGTTTCGATTACGGGCGGGCATCTTGGCTCCAGCCTTGGCGTTGTCGAACTGACCGTTGCGATCCATGCAACCTTTAACACGCCCCATGACAAGCTGCTTTGGGATGTTGGTCACCAGTGTTACCCGCACAAGATTCTGACGGGAAGACGCCATCGCATGCACACCCTTCGCCAGGAAGACGGTCTTTCCGGCTTTACCACGCGCTCTGAACGCCAATTCGATCCGTTTGGCGCGGCCCATTCGTCATCGGGGATGTCGGCCGGGCTGGGTTTTGCCGTCTCCAACAGTTTTAATATGAGTGATGGAGACGTTGTTTGCGTGGTTGGGGATG
>JBCCOK010000052.1:0-34193 GCA_039025395.1 Pseudomonadota bacterium | reverse complement strand
CATGCTGGCAAAGGGATCGTGTTCACTCATATACTGGTCCTCTAGGTGCCGGGCCGGCCCGGGCCGGCCCGGCACCTAGAGGACCAGTATATGAGTGAACACGATCCCTTTGCCAGCATGCATGCGACGACCATTATCACGGTCCGCAAGGGCAATCAGGTTGTCATGGCCGGTGACGGACAGGTGAGCCTCGGCCAGACGGTGATGAAAGGCAATGCGCGCAAGGTGCGCCGCATCGGATCGAAGAAGTCCGGCGAAAGCGACGTGATTGCCGGATTTGCCGGCGCCACGGCGGATGCCTTTACACTGCTGGAACGGCTCGAGGCGAAACTCGAACAGTATCCAGGTCAATTGATGCGCGCCAGCGTGGAGCTTGCCAAGGACTGGCGGACCGACCGCTATTTGCGGCGGCTGGAAGCGATGATGCTGGTCGCCGACGAAACGACGACGCTCGCGCTGACCGGTACCGGCGATGTGCTGGAGCCGGAGCACGGAACCATGGCAATCGGATCGGGCGGCAACTATGCGTACGCGGCCGCACGCGCGCTGATGGATACGGATAAAACGGCCGAAGACATCGCACGGCGCGCAATGGAGATTGCCAGCGACATCTGCGTTTACACAAACGGCAACATCATCGTCGAGACGATGGAAAGCACTTCTGCGTGACGTCTTTCATGCGTCGCTTGGCATAAACCGGGCGGTACACTATTTCGTTTTTCAGCTCTGTGCCGCCAACGGTTCAAAGAGCTCTCCAGAACAAGTCAGGTTCAACCGCGATGACCAACTACTCCCCCCGTGAGATCGTCTCCGAACTCGACCGATACATTATCGGCCAGAAAGACGCCAAAAGGGCCGTGGCGATTGCCTTGCGCAACCGCTGGCGACGCCAGCAGCTTGACGACGATCTTCGCGACGAGGTGATGCCGAAAAACATTCTAATGATCGGCCCGACCGGCGTCGGCAAAACCGAGATATCGCGCCGGCTGGCAAAACTCGCCGGTGCACCCTTCGTAAAGGTCGAGGCGACGAAGTTTACAGAGGTCGGCTATGTCGGGCGCGATGTCGAGCAGATTGTACGAGACCTGGTTGAAGTCGGAATTGCGCTGGTGAAAGACAAGAAGCGCGAAGAGGTGAAGGCAAAGGCCCATCTCAATGCTGAGGAGCGCGTTCTTGATGCGCTCGTTGGTTCGACCTCGTCGCCGGCAACGCGCGAATCCTTCCGCGAAAAGCTGCGCGACGGCCAGTTGGATGAAAAGGAAATCGAAATCGAGGTCAGCGATGCCGGTTCGGGCATGCCCAATTTCGAGATTCCCGGAATGCCCGGCGCAAATATCGGCGTACTCAACATTTCCGATATGCTGGGCAAGGCGATTGGCCAACCAAAAAAGAAGATCCGAACGTCGGTCAAGGATTCCTACCAGCAGCTGATCAATGACGAGTCGGAGAAACTGCTGGATCAAGACCAGATCAACCAGGAGGCGCTGCGCATCGCCGAAAATGACGGCATCGTCTTTCTCGACGAGATCGACAAGATTGCAGCGCGCGACGGCGGCATGGGCGCAGGCGTGTCGCGCGAAGGGGTTCAGCGCGATCTTCTTCCCCTCGTTGAAGGCACGACCGTGGCAACCAAGTACGGACCAGTAAAAACCGACCATATCCTGTTCATTGCGTCGGGCGCATTTCATGTTTCAAAGCCATCGGACCTGCTTCCCGAACTGCAGGGCCGCCTGCCGATTCGTGTCGAATTGCGCGCGCTCAACAAAGAGGATTTCCGCCGTATCCTGACGGAAACCGAAGCAAGCCTGATCAAACAGTATGTTGCGCTGATGGCGACCGAGGAGGTGACGCTGACCTATACCGAAGACGCCATTGACGCGCTTGCCAATGTGGCCGTGGAGCTCAACAGCAGTGTCGAGAATATCGGCGCACGCCGACTGCAGACGGTCATGGAGAAGGTTCTGGACGACATTTCCTACGATGCACCGGACAAATCGGGCAGTGAGTTCATCATTGACGCGGACTATGTCCGCAAACATGTCGGCGATCTGGCAAAGGATGCGGATTTGTCACGTTATATTCTGTGACTTTTGGGCATCGGTTGCACAAAACACGACCCGCATCTGCGCCAGACTTCAAAAGCCGGGGAAGTAATACTCGACAATACTCACTATTGTCATAAAGTTCACGCCATAGAGTATTGCCGGGGAAAAATGCATGTTCGGCTGCCAACTGCAGCGATTGGCTTTCTTTTCGCTGTCTATTTTCATACTTGCCGGGCCGGCCGCCGCGGAAGACACAAATGCTTCTGACAGCGATGGTGCGGCGATCTCGGTCCCTGAAGGAAACCGCAATGTCGAGCAGCCGGACGTCCCCGCGGCATCGGTCAGAAGAACGAGGCAGACAAAATCCACTTTTGAACGGAAGTATGAGCGCATACTCAGACTTCTTCAAAAAGATGAGAGGTTGCGCGGGAAAATCGTCGATGTTGCCGAGCTTTACGAGATCGACCCGTTGCACATCGTCGGCGCGCTGGTGGGCGAGCACACCTATAATGTGGATGCCTATGATCGCCTGCAATCCTACTATGTGAAGGCGCTGGCCTATGCGAGAGGCGGGATCCGCTTCCGATTCGACGGGCAGGACGTCGATGAATTCATCCGCCGCAGTGAATTCGAACAATGCCTCGAATTGACCGACTCCTACGCATTGTGGTCGTGCCGCGAAGCGGTTTGGGAAGAGGAATTCAGGAACCGGCGCGTCGATGAAAAGGACTACCCCGACAACCGTTTCAGCGCGGTATTCTTTCAGCCTTTTTACGCCGGTCAGACTTTCGGCCTCGGGCAGCTCAACCCCTTGACGGCACTGAAGCTGACCGATGCGGTCCATGCTGTTTCAGGGTACCGGAAACTGTCTCATCGCCGCGGCGATGAGGTTTATTCCGCAATCATGAATCCGGATGTAACACTTGCCTATGTTGCAGCAATTTTGCGTCGGTCCATCGATGTTTATGAGAGCATTGCCGGGTTTGATATCTCAGCAAATCCGGGCATTACCGCAACGCTTTACAATGTCGGCAATCCCGACGCACGTGCCGAGGCGCTGGCAGAGAAAAACAGGGGCAGACAGACACGTGGACTGGATCCGATATTGCCCCAGGAAAACTACTATGGCTGGCTGGTCAACGACAGGCTGGATGAACTTGAAGCCTTGTTCACGAGCGATTTGACGTCTGCGCCGCTTCAATAACGGATCTGAGTTTTTCAATGTCCTCATCGCTGAGTTTGCCGATGCAGGCCGAAAGGCGGTTGGCCAGTGCCGTTGCGTCGGCGGACAGGCCGGCAGTATCGATGACAATGCGCGGATGCGACAGCGCGGCAAGGCGCTCCAGATCCTCCGCCTCGTCCCATATGATATTGAAGTATCCGATGATACGCTGAACCAGTTCCCAACTCGGACGGCCGCGTCGGCCATGTTCCAGTGCCGACAGATAGGCCGGGGAAACACCGATCGCTTTCGCCATATCCTTCTGCGCAATGCCGCGTTCGGCGCGCAGCCTGCGGATTTCCATACCGAATGGAGTCATGGCGTCAATGGTCTTTTCTTCAAGCGTATGTAGAGCGCACCATCGCCCCCATGACCCCGCGCTGCCGGCTCACACCCTGAAGCAAGGCCGCGAAACGCATGAGTGGTCAGCCATTTGGGAACCGATCGCCGCAACACGCCCTCGCCACCCGACCGCCCCTTGCCGGTAATCACCAGCACATGGCGAAGGCCCTGCCCATGCGCCCTGATGAGGAAACCAAGCAGGAGGTCATGCGCTTCGCTTTGGGTCATGCCATGGAGGTCGATACGCGCCTCGAGCGGTACGCGGCCCCTGGCGAGTTTCCGGTAGACGGACCTGTCGATTGGATAGAGCGCCGGGCGCGCGGGGTTTGACCGCTCCTCCGGTCTTTCGACGATGGGCATTCTTCGGCCGTTGAGCGAGCCCGGATTGTTGGCGGCTCGGGTTTGGGACTCTGACCCGGCTTCGGTGAGCTTTTCCATACGGCCCGGAAAGGCGTCGACGGTCTTTGCGACTTGACCCCACAGAATCCGGTCTTCGGGCGTCAGATTTTTCGGCTTTCCACTCATTGCGAAAGTCTTTCCGCGGCTTGAAGCGGGACAAGCATGAAGAAAGCCGCATCATGCTTTACCATACCGGCGATTTCGCCGGCAGCCGCGCCGGAGCCTATAAAAATATCGCCGCGTGCGGGGCCGACAATTGCAGTGCCAGTGTCCTGCGCCAGCATCAGGCGACGAAAGGGTGCACCATTTATGTGGGTCAGATCGTCGGCCTGGACATAAAACGGCGTTCCGAATGTGTGCAGCAATCGATCGACGGCCAGCGATCGGCCGGGCATGAGGGGAACTTTGGCGGCGGCAATGGGACCGGCCTCAGGGTCTTCGACATCGGCCTGTCGAAAGAAGATGTATGAGCGGTTATGCCACAGGATTTCATTGACACGCTGCGGATTTTGGGCCAGCCACGCCCTTATGCTCTGCATCGAGACCGTTTCTTGCTGAAGCTCTCCGAGATCGATCAACACCCGGCCGATGGCGGTAAACGGGTGCCCCGATTTGGCGGCGTAAGTCATGCGTCGGATCGTTCCGTCCGGATACCGAAGCCGTGCGGCTCCCTGGATGTGCACAAAAAACAGGTCCACCCTGTCCTTTGCCCAGGCGATTTCGAGGCCCCGGCCGTCCAGAAAGCCCTGTTCGATCGACCGGCGGTCGGCATATTCGACGATTCCGTCTTTGCTCTTGCGGCCGAAAGCGAAGCTGGCCTCGATTTCCGGAGGCCGGTTTTGCTCATCAAGCGGTATCAAATCGGGGGGGCAGGCATGGATTGGAAACTGATAATCGCCTGTGCGACGATCCGCGACCTCTATCTCCGGTTCATAGTATGCAGTCACAAATCCTTTGTCGTTGCCCTGCGGCTGGATACTGAGCGGTATGAAATTGTCTTCAAAAAAGTGACGCGCCTGCTCCGGACTGGTTGGCTTTTGCTTTTCGAGCGCTTCCATTGGCGCAGCAAAATCGGACCACTGAAGGCCGAAAGCCCCTGTCTTGTATGGCTTGACCTCACGCACATAGCCGGCGCATGCGACAAGACCGTCGATCACGTCCAACAGATTATCGGCATCCCACCCCGGCAGCGCTTGAAACGATACCGGAACCATGCGTGCGACCATGCCGTTGTCCGATCAGTCTTCGGATTCTGTTGCGATCAACTTCCAGTTGGGGTCACGCGAACGCGTTTCGCGCGCAAAGGTCCAAATATCGTTGACTTCGCCGACGCTGTCTGGGTCACCATCGATGACCTGGCCATCCTTGTCGTAGGTCGCAGTAATCAGCTGACTGCTGATGCGCATGGTGACGTTTGCTTCCGTACCCTTCATCTCGGCCTGTATAATGTCGGCCTTGGCAATTCCGACAAACGAGGATTTAACGCTCTCGGAACGCGTTTCGCGATCCTTGATCGCCGAAACAAAACCCTCATAGACGTCTCTTGAAAGCAGCGACTTCAAGGTCTTTTTGTCGCCATCCGCATAGGCGTTGACGATCATCTCGTAGGCGGTTTTGGCACCTGCGACAAATTCCCGTGGATCGAAATCAGGGTCGGCTTCAATAATTGAACGCAATGATTTGTTGAGTTCCGAACCGGAATCGCAGTACTCGTCGGCAGCAGCAAAACGTTCGTCAGGCGTACGCTCGCCCTCCCGGCGCGGAAGCGTGATCACTTTGCTATCGTCACTGTCTCCGGCAGGTGCCTCGCCCTCGCGTGCACTGTAGGGATCGAAAGGCGGTCGCTCGTTACCCGTACGCCGGCCCAGTACGTTTCGAAGCTGCAGGAATATGATCACCGCAGCGACGAAAAAAAACACCGTTACAAAATCAAAGGAGCCCATGGTTACCTGACACCGGTCGCGAGCTGAATTCGGGGCGTCATCCCCGCATTCATCCCATATAGTCTGTTGCTGTCATCTATTCAAATCATGTTTACGTTCACCTGCATCAGGCAGCGTGATGTAATTCCAAGCATTTTCATGGGGCAGTCTCGGATTTTCGGGCGGTTGCCGCAATGCAGACCTATATAGATCTTTTTGACACGGTTAACATCCGCGAAGATACCGTTCGAGCGGCAACAACCGAAACCACCCAAGTCTGATCGGGACTGATCGCAATGCCGTTTTCCCTGATACCGCTTCTACTCCTGATTATACCGCTCGCTGAAATCGCCGCCTTCGTGGTTATCGGCCGTGAGATCGGCGTTTTATGGACGCTTGCAATGGTGTTTTTTACCGCTGTGCTCGGGTCTATCCTGTTGCGCGTACAAGGGTTTGGGCTGGTCAACAGGATCCGCCAGGAAACCGAGGCCGGCAGAGTGCCCGGACGTGAACTGGTCCACGGCGTGATGATCCTGATCGCCGGCGTATTGCTGTTAACGCCCGGCTTTATCACCGATGCAATCGGTTTCCTGCTGTTCGTTCCGGCAATCCGGGATGCCGGGTGGCGGTTGATCAAGAGCCGAATCACCATTGTATCCGCCGCCGGGTTTGCCGATGAGCGTCCAGGCACAAATGACAGTTCGGGAAGCGGACCGACAATCGATCTGGGGGAACGTGATTTCAAACGCGACCCCGATCCTGACTCGCCGTGGAAAAAAGATTCGTCTGGGTAGACGGGGCAGTTTGATCTCTGGCGGACGCCTGTGCCTTTGAACGCGCTGTTTTTGGTTGTAAGCACCAGACCGAAGTGCTAGCCAGTGGCCGGATTTAGGCCCAATGCGGCCATGACAATGAATACAAGGAAAGATTGATGGCCAAGAAGCCCGAACCGACCAAACCGGAAGGCGATGCCGCCAAGGCTGGCGATAAAACAAACGGCAAGGCGCCGACGCTCAATGTCTTGGCCCAGTACATTAAGGATCTGTCTTTCGAGAACCCCGATGCGCCGCAGTCTTTGAGCAATCGGGAAAAGGGACCGAACATCAATATCAACGTCAATGTGAACGCCAACCCGCTGTCAGAATCTGATTACGATGTAACCCTGACGCTCAATGCTCAGGCGAAGGACGGAGAAAAGGTCGTATTCAACGTTGAGTTGGTTTATGGAGGCGTGTTCCGCATTCAGGGTTTCGCACAGGAACACATGCTACCGGTGCTGTTTATCGAGTGCCCACGGTTGTTGTTTCCATTTGCGCGCCAGATCGTCGGCGATGCGACACGCAATGGGGGCTTTCCGCCGCTGATGATCGATCCGATCGATTTCGCGCAGATGTTCGCCCAGCGCATGGCCGAAGAAAAGGCAAAGGCACAGGTGGAAGCGCCATCGGGCGCAAATTAAACCGTCGCTGGTGAGCCCCAAGACCCCGAGGCTATTGAATTCTCGTGTCGATCAGTCGGCGTAGTCGTTCCAGACGGCTTCATTGCCGAGCCGTTCAAGCATGGCGGCATGCGCGGCACGCTCTTCTTCGCTGATGCGTACCGGCAATGGCTTTGGACGCGCGCCAATGCCATCGGCTTCTTCTTTGTCCTGCTCGACCGGGTCCGCTGATGTGCCATGGCTGAGCCCCAGCGCCGCCTGCCTTCCGCCGTTCATCTCGATGTAGACTTCGGCAAGCAGTTCCGCGTCGAGAAGTGCGCCGTGCTTGGTGCGGTGCGCGTTATCGATACCGTAACGCTTGCAAAGCGCGTCCAGGGAATTCGGCCCCATGGGATGGCGCCTGCGGGCGATGGCAAGCGTGTCGACAATTCGGCCGGGGTCAATCGGCGGCAAGTCGAGACGGGCAAGCTCTGCGTTCAAAAAAGACACATCGAAGCCGGCATTATGGGCAACGAGCTTGGCGCCGTCGAAAATCGCGCTCATCGGTTCGACAATATCGGCAAACCCCGGCTTGTCCTTCAGGAAATCATCCTTGATCCCGTGGACGGCCAGCGCGTCGGGGTGCACCGCGCGTCCTTGCGGATTGACAAAGACGTGGAATGTGCGGCCTGTCGGGAACTTGTTGTCGAGTTCAACACCGCCAATTTCAATGACCCGGTCTTCCTTGCTGTCGAGACCGGTTGTTTCAGTATCAAATATCACTTCACGCATCTCGTCTTTGTCCCCCGAGAAGTTCTTCTATGACCGCGTCCACCTGTTTGCGGGTCTCGTTGAATGGTCCCGACGTGTCAATAACGAAATCGGCCTTGGCACGCTTATCCGCATCAGGCACCTGCCGCGCCAATATTGCATCGAGCTTATCCTCCGTCATCCCGGGGCGGTCCAGGACCCTTCTTCTCTGCTCCTCCAGGCCACAGGATACGACGACCACCTTGTCGACAGCTTTCTGGGCGCCGCTCTCGAACAGAAGAGGAATGTCGACAACGACAAGAGGCTGCCCGGATCGGCGATGGTCTTCGACGAAACGCATACGCACCTTTTCAACAAGGGGATGGACGATTGCCTCAAGCTTGCGGAAGGCGTCCGGATTGCCGACGAGAATTGCGGAAAGCCTGTCACGATTGACGACACCGTTTTCAGTCGTGCCAGGAAAAGCCGCCTCGACAAGCGGTGCAGCTTCGCCTCGGTATAGATCATGAACGATTTCGTCGGCACTGATCACTGGAACACCGCTTTCTGCGAACATTTTGCCCGCCGACGACTTTCCCATGCCAATGGAGCCGGTCAGGCCGAGCACGATCATGGGTGTTTCTCCAGATCGCGGATGACCATGTCACGTAGTTCAGTGGTTACGACCGGGCGGATGCCAAACCATTTCTCGAAACCGGGTACCGCCTGGTGCAGCAGCATGCCGAGGCCATCCACCGTGCTGACACCCTTGCGCTGGGCCATTGCGAGGATCGGCGTCAACAAAGGTGTATAGACCAGATCGGTGGCGACGGCCTGCGATGCCATCACTCCAAAATCGATATCAGGCACCGTGCTTTCGCCCATCCCCAGAGATGTCGTGTTCACAAAGAGCCCTGCCTCTTTTATCACCTCGTTGATTTGATCCATAGGGTGAGCCGTTAATCCGGAACCGAAACGGACTGCCAGCTCTTGCGCACGCTCTATTGTCCGGTTGACGATGTGAACATGTCCGATGCCGCGGCGGCGCAGGGTCTGTATAATCGCACGGCTGGCTCCGCCGGCGCCGAGAATTACCGCCCGATCGGTGTTATCCCAACCGGGCGATTGTTCGTCCATATTGGTTGCAAAGCCGTAGCCGTCAGTATTCATGGCCATCAGCCGACCGTCTTCCACCCATAGCGTATTGGCTGCACCGAGCTCTTTCGCCAAGGGATCGGCTATGTCGGCCAGCGCCAGAGCCGCTTCCTTGTGCGGGATCGTAACATTGCCGCCGCAGTAACCGCCCGATCCGTCGCGAACCGATGCCAGAAACCCGGCAACATCGTCGGGTGCGACCTCGAACATTTCGTAGCTGCCGGAAAGTCCAGCCTTTTCCAGCCAATAGGTGTGTATCATCGGAGAGCGCGAATGTTTAGCCGGATAACCTATTACAAAGGCTTTCTTCTGTTCAGCCATCGATCGCTTCCAATTCCCTCAGCTTTTCCAGCAATGGAAGCAAGGGCAGCCCAATGATCGTGAAATAGTCGCCTTCGATCCGTTCGAAGAGCTGCGCGCCAAGGCCTTCCAGCTGATAGGCGCCGACACTTTTGAGCGCATCATTGCCGGCGCGGGAAAGGTAACGGCCGATAAAACCGGGGTCGAGACGGCGCATCTTTAGGTTGGCTGTCGCCACGTGGCGCCACAGTGTTTCGCCATCACGTGCGATCACGACGGCGGTGTTGAGCTGGTGTGTTTTGCCGGAGAGTTTCAAGAGATAGCCGCGGGCTCCTTCCATATCATCCGGTTTGTGAAAGATGGCATCGCCCAGTGCCAGGGTTTGATCGGAGCCGATAACAAGCGCCCCCGTTGCTTTCTCGCTTACGTCGAGGGCCTTGGCCTCGGCAAGGATAAGCGCGGTATCCTCGGCACTGACCTGGCTTTGCCGCAACGGCGCTTCGACCGCGCGTTCGTCGATCTGTGCGGGCCGAACGGCAAATTCGATGCCGGCATTTTCCAGCAGTCTTCTGCGAAAAGGGCTGGCAGACGCCAGAATCAGATGTGGCCGCATTTCAGCAATTCTCCGAAACGTATCGGATGCCTATCGTGCCCCAACGCCAAGTGCAAGAATGGCGGCCGCCGTTTCTTCGATCGACCTGCGACTGACATCGATGGTCGGCCAGTCGTTTCGGGCACATACGTTGCGCGCATATTTCAGTTCTTCGGCGATGGCGACGCGATCCGTATATTCTGCACCGGTATAGCCATGGGTCGACCCAAGCACCCTGTTTTGGCGAACCTGCGAGATACGGTCGGCGGTGGCGACAAGGCCAACGATGAGCGGGTTTTTTGCTGTTGCCAGGGCGGATGGCAGCGGAACATTGTGAACGATTGGAATATTGACGGTCTTGTAGCCACGATTCGCCAGATAGATGCTGGTCGGTGTCTTCGACGTCCGGCTGATGCCGACAAGGACGATATCGGCCTCCTCGATATCGGCTGGCAACTGCCCGTCATCGTGCTCCATGGTAAAATTCAGGGCTTCCATGCGACGAAAATACTCGGCATTCAGCGAATGTTGCGCTCCGACGCGGTGTTCGGAAGGCGGTCCAAGATAAGACTGGAACAGCGCAATGACCGAATCGAGGACCGAAACGCAAGGGATATTCATTTCCCGGCACCGATTGCTGATCATCTCGGACAGTTCACGGTCTACGACCGTGTAGAGAACGATTCCGGGCGCTCCGTCAATCGTGTCGAGGACGGGCTCGAGCTGTTTAACCGTGCGGATCAGCGGATAAACATGCTCCAGGGCGCGTGCCCCGGTGAATTGTGCTGCCGCGGCCCGACCAACGGTGATCAGTGTTTCACCCGTCGAGTCTGAGATGAGATGCAGATGAAAGTAGTTTTTAGGCTGATCCACAAAATACATCCGCTTCTGTTCAAAACTGTGCACGATCCAGCCTACGGGATGCGCCGGTTCAAGAGGTACGGGAAAGTGGCCGCTTTTGTCCACACGGACGCGTTGGCGGGACGTTTTATGGACGGCGCTGTGGATGACGGCTTTTCAGCAGATGATCCTCAAATAATGCACAGGTTTTGCCGATACTGATCCCGCTAGATGCTATCCTAATTACTTGTAAATTATAGGTTTATATTTATTCTGATGAATGCCCCACAGACATCGGGAGAAACTGTGGTATGGGAATGCACATCGGCCAATTTGTGGAGATCCACTGCATTGCATTTAATCCTCGCAACCCACCGAGTCTAAGAATCAAAAGACTCTTCAATACTATTTTCTTTTTTATTGAGTGAAGGATCCAAGCATGGTTGAAAACCGAAAGGTCATGAAGGTTCTGAATGGCGAAACGGTGTTTCCTCCACCCATCTGGCTGATGCGTCAGGCAGGCCGCTATCTTCCTGAATACAGGGAGACGAGAAAGGCAGCCGGTGGATTCCTTGATCTTTGCTATACACCCGATTTTGCCGTTGAAGTCACAATGCAGCCAATCCGTCGCTACGGTTTCGATGCGGCAATTCTCTTTTCCGATATTTTGGTGATTCCCGATGCCCTTGGGCGCGGTGTTCGGTTTGAAGAGGGTCGCGGTCCACTGTTGGAGCCGATCGATGCCACCGGGATTGCGGGTCTTGACGGGCGCGGAATGCTGCAACATCTGGCGCCGGTTCTGGAAACGGTTGCACGGTTGCGCAAGACGCTGCCATCGGAAACAACGCTGCTTGGCTTCTGTGGTGCGCCATGGACCGTCGCAACCTACATGATTGCCGGTCACGGAACGCCCGATCAGGCGCCGGCGCGGCTGTTTGCCTATCGCGAGCCGGAGGCTTTCGAACAGTTACTAGACGTGCTGAGCACTTTGTCAGCCGACTATCTTTCTGCACAGATCGAGGCGGGTGCGGATGCTGTGCAGATTTTCGATTCGTGGGCTGGCGTGCTGGGTGAAGCCGAGTTCGAGCGTTTTTGCGTCAAGCCGGTACGCAGAATTATCGAAGAGGTGCGGGCCCGCCATCCGGCGGCAAAAATTATCGCCTTTGCAAAAGGGGCCGGTTATCTTCTCAGGGACTACCGTGAGGCAACGGGTGCAGACGCTATCGGGCTGGATTGGACAGTGCCATTGTCCTTTGCAAGGCAATTGCAGGATAAGGGGCCCGTACAGGGCAATCTCGATCCTATGCGCGTGGTGGCAGGCGGCAAAGCGCTCGATGAGGGGATTGACGCGATCCTCCATCAGCTTGGTGGTGGTCCGCTGGTGTTCAACCTCGGTCACGGCATTACGCCGCAGGCGGATCCTGAACATGTCGCGCGGCTGGTCGAGCGGGTACGATCGGCTTAGATCACAGCGCCGGCTCGAAGGAAAGACATGACGTCGCACGACACCAGCAGCGCCCATTCGGCAGGAAAAAAGGCGGCCATTCGATCCAGGATCGCGCTTGTTGCCGTCTGTGCGGGCGTCGCAGGGCTGATGATATGGAACCCGCCGCAGCTCTATCTCTGGGTCAAGGCCTTTCATGTGGTCGCGGTTATTTCGTGGATGGCCGGGCTTGTCTATCTGCCGCGGCTGTTTGTCTATCATGCCGACAGTCCGGTCGGCTCGGAGCCTTCCGAAACCTTCAAGGTGATGGAGTCGCGGCTCTACCGAATTATCATGACACCAGCGATGGCCGTATCCTGGATTTTGGGTCTGTGGCTTGCCTATGTGGGCTTCGGCTTTGCCGCGTGGTGGCTATGGTTGAAGATTGCCGCGGTTGTCGGTCTTTCATGGGTGCACATTTATTTCGGCCGATCGATGCGCAGGTTCGCGGCGGATCATCGCGACAAGCCTGCCAAGCACTGGCGGATGATCAACGAAGTTCCGACCGTGCTGATGATCTTCATCGTGGTTATGGTGATTGTACAACCGTTTTGACACTTGCCGTCGGCTGTAAAATATGCGACACGCGACACACCGGATGCTGTTTTTGACGTTCTGGCGAACGGTCTTTTCAACTTAAGCCATAATTCCTGCCCTTGCATGCGGTAGACAGCCGTTCAGCCGTCAAACAATCTCCCCGAGACATAATCCAATGCAGTCCACCGATCAGATTACCGAAAATCCTGTCCAGGAAATGAAACTCCAAGAGCTGAAGAGCAAGACTCCGACGGAGTTGCTGGAGTTTGCCGAAACGCTCGAGGTGGAGAATGCGAGCACGATGCGCAAACAGGAACTGATGTTTGCGATCCTCAAGAAACTGGCTTCGCAGGAAATTGAAATCATTGGCGAGGGCGTGGTCGAGATATTGCAGGACGGCTTCGGATTTTTGCGGTCGGCCAATGCGAACTATCTGCCTGGCCCCGACGATATCTATATTTCACCGTCGCAAATCCGCCGGTTTTCCCTCAAGACCGGGGACACGGTTGAAGGGCCGATTCGCGGTCCGAAGGAAGGCGAGCGCTATTTCGCGTTGCTCAAGGTCAATACGATCAATTTCGATGATCCTGAAAAGATCCGTCACAAAACGCATTTCGACAATCTGACGCCGCTTTATCCGGATGAGCGGTTCAAGATGGAATTCGACGATCCGACGTCGAAAGACCTGTCGGCGCGTGTCATTGACCTCGTGGCGCCGCTGGGCAAGGGACAGCGCGGGCTGATCGTTGCGCCGCCGCGCACCGGAAAGACGGTGTTGCTTCAGAACATTGCGCATTCCATCACCGCCAATCATCCGGAATGCTATCTGATCGTGCTGCTGATCGATGAACGCCCCGAGGAAGTCACGGATATGCAGCGTTCTGTGAATGGCGAGGTCGTATCCTCGACTTTCGATGAGCCGGCAGCGCGTCATGTGCAAGTCGCCGAAATGGTTATCGAGAAAGCAAAGAGGCTGGTTGAACATGGTCGCGACGTGGTGATCCTGCTCGATTCGATCACCCGGCTCGGTCGCGCTTACAACACCGTCGTCCCGTCCTCCGGCAAGGTGCTCACTGGCGGTGTCGATGCAAACGCACTGCAGCGGCCGAAACGATTCTTTGGTGCTGCGCGTAATATCGAGGACGGCGGATCGCTGACAATCATCGCCACCGCGTTGATCGATACGGGAAGCCGGATGGACGAGGTGATTTTCGAAGAGTTCAAGGGCACCGGCAACTCGGAGATCGTGCTTGACAGAAAGGTGGCCGACAAGCGGACCTACCCGTCGATGGATATCCTCAAATCGGGCACCCGCAAGGAGGACTTGCTTGTGCCGAAGCAGGACCTGCAGAAGATTTATGTGCTTCGCCGGATTCTTTCCCCGATGGGCACAACGGATGCGATCGAGTTTCTCATCGACAAGCTCAAGCAGACGAAGAACAACGCAGACTTCTTCGATTCAATGAACGCTTAACGTCGCCCCGCCCTAATCCGAATGGGCGCCCTCTTCGACCCCTCTGTTGGTCTCCATGAGTTCCGTAAGTGCTTTTGCATCGAAAACGGGCGGAAGACAGGCGGGACCAAGGCAGAGATAGGCAGCCGTTTCTTTTTCTTTGCCGGATTCAATGTTGGTGCCAGGCGGCAGAAGCCCGCCCGCCTCTTGGCTTTCGGAGACAATCAGATCAAGGCGTGAAGGATCCGGATTGGACCGAACAACGTCAAGCATCTCCTTAGCCGGATTCCGCAGTACGAGCTTTTTTGGATTAATGATGGTATCGATGGCATTGATGGTGCCGCTTGCGGCCATCGGAATCGTGTTGATCCGGCCCCATGTTGCCGCAGCGAATGCGGACGCTTTGGAAGCGAGATCGAGATTCCCGGAGACCAGTGACAGCCGTCCCATCGCCTCGAGAATCTGTGCGGATGCTGAGGGCGCGGCATCATCATGCTCGTGTCTTGCGCGTAACAGCACGTCATTGCTGTCATCGGCGGTAAAGTAATAGCTGCCCTGCCCGTCGGCATAGTGCGCGTCTAGCACAGCGATCCAGCGGTCGGCCTGGCCGATATAGGCTCGGTCGAGCGTTGCCTCATAAAGGCTGACCGCGGCATTGATCATGGCGCCATAGTCGATCGCGAGGGCAGGATAGGTGGTGATTCCGTTGCACCAGGCGTGGGCAAGCCGATCATCAACCATCATGCTGCCGCATACGAAATCGTAGGCTGAGACTGCCATATCGATCCAGTCTTTGCGGTCAAGCCGCGTGCCCGCCTCGGCAAGGGCGCGAATAGCGAGACCGTTCCAGTCCGCCAGCACCTTATCGTCGAGCCCTGGCCTGATGCGCCGATTGCGTACGTCAAGAAGCCGTGCGCGGCAATCGGCGAGTTTTTTTGCCTCGGCTTCGCCCGCTACGGGTGGCGCCTTGAGGCGATTGAGAATATTGCTGCCCTCCCAATTTCCATCCTTGCTGACATCGTAGTGGGTACAGAACACTTCTGCATCGGCGCCCAGCATCCGCTCGATTTCAGAGTGTTGCCATATATAGAATTTGCCCTCTTCGCCCTCGCTGTCGGCATCGAGGCTGGATGCGATGCCGCCGCCATCCAGGACCATTTCGCGGCGGATCCAATCGACGGTTTCCTCGATTCGCGTTCGAAACAGTGGATCGGCCGTTTCGCCATAGGCCCAGACGAGGGAGCCGATAAGCTGGGCATTGTCGTAGAGCATCTTTTCGAAATGCGGCACCAGCCAAATGGCGTCGACGCAGTAGCGCGACAATCCGCCGCCCAGGTGGTCGTAGATTCCGCCCGTCACCAGAACACGAATCCATTGAAGTGCTGCGTCGCGCGAATCATGGGCACCGGAGACGCGCCAATCGCGGCAGAGCGTCTCGAGCATGGAAGCGTTCGGAAATTTCGGGGCGTGACCAATGCCGCCGTTCTTCCGATCGATGATGGAGTGGATTCCGCGGGCTTGTCTCTTCAAAGTGGTCGAATCCGGAGCGATGGCAGTGCCGCTTGCTGCCAGTGTCTGGTTCAGTTGCGCACGGATCGCCTCCGTATTGCGGAGGATCTTGTCCGGTTCCTGGTGGTAGATTTTTGACAGGCTCTTCAGCACGGTGACAAAGTCGGGCCGGCCATGGCTGGGGCGTTTGGGAAAATAGGTGCCACCCCAGAACGGCTCGCCTTCGGGATTGAGAAATATGGTTAACGGCCAACCGCCCTGCTCGCCCATCGCATGCAGAGCGGACATGTAGATCTGGTCTATGTCACTGCGCTCTTCCCGATCGACCTTGATGTTTATGTAGAGGTCGTTCATCACAGCGGCGGTTTCGTCATCCTCAAAGCTTTCATGGGCCATCACGTGGCACCAGTGACAGGCGGCATAGCCAATGGACAGCAAAATAGGCTTGCCGGAGCGCTTGGCCTCATTTAAGGCAGCCTCACCCCAGACCTGCCAGTGAACCGGGTTGTCCTTGTGCTGTTGAAGGTAGGGACTTGCGGATTGGCTGAGTACGTTCGTCAGGTCAGCTTTTGCCATCGGACTTCCGTAATGGGAGGGAGTTTTGGAGCGCCACCACTATAGGGATACTGTCTTCGCCTTGTCGAGTGGCGCGGGCGTGGCAGGTGTTGCTGTCATCCGGCTTTCCGTTCCGCAGGTCACGGCGGGTCTGGAAGGGATGCTTGGCGGGGTGCCGCAACCGCGCAAGGCAGTGGTGACGGATATTCGCGACGCAAACGGTCTGGTTCTCGACCGCGGCATTGCCCTGTTTTTTCCGGGGCCGCATTCCTTTACCGGAGAAGACTGCGCGGAACTGCAGGTGCATGGCGGGCACGCGGTTATTGCTGCAGTGCTTAAATGCCTCGGGTGCATTGACGGCTTTCGCAGCGCTGAACCGGGAGAATTCACGCGCCGCGCCTTCGAAAATGGCAAGATGGACCTGACGGCTGTCGAGGGGCTTGCGGATCTTCTGGCGGCAGAAACCGAAATGCAGCGGCGTGTGGCCCTGGATCAGACTTCCGGTGCCTTGCGCGATCTGTATACATCATGGCGCGATGAATTGATTCGGATCCGTGCCATGATCGAGGCGGATTTCGATTTTGCAGATGAGGAAGACGTTCCGGGTTCGGTATCCGATACCATTTGGCCTGCGGTTACCCGATTGAAGACCCAGATCGGTACGCATCTGACCGCGGCCGATGCAGGCGAGATCATTCGAGACGGTTTTCGCGTGGTCATCGTCGGTGCCCCAAATGCCGGTAAGTCCAGCCTCCTGAATGCCCTGGCAAAACGCGACGTGGCTATCGTGTCGCCGGAAATGGGGACGACCCGCGACGTTCTCGAAGTCCGTCTCGATATCGGTGGATACCCGGTTACTGTTTCAGATACGGCAGGTTTGCGTGAGGGCGCGGGCGCAATAGAGCAGGAAGGTATCCGCCGTGCGCATGCGGCAGCGGCGCGCGCGGATCTGGTCCTGATTCTGGAAGACCTTAGCGCCCCGGTTGGCGATATTGTAACGCCTGATCCGCATATTCCTGCGCTTAAAGTCGGTTCGAAATCTGACATTGGTAAGCCGGATTCAGGTCGTCGCTATGATTGTCTGATCTCAGTCAGGGGCGATGAGGGGCTGGTCGGGCTGATTGCGTTGGTCGGACAACGGGTGGCCGAAGCGGCGGGGTCAACCGCCAGCCAGTTGCCGAACCGGCAGCGGCATCGGGAGTATCTCCAAAGGTGCGTTGAGGCAATAGAAGACGCAATCGAAAACGATTCGGCTCCGTTGGAGTTGCGGGCGGAGAGTTTGCGCCAGGCTGGCGACGCTCTGGGCCGCCTGACAGGCCACATCGATGTCGAGGATCTCCTTGACGTGATCTTCAAGGAATTCTGCATCGGCAAGTAGGCTCGGGCTCTTTTGCGAGAGGGGGACCTGCGGTGCCGGAAAGGCGCCGAAAGTAACAGCGGTGTTTCACGTGAAACACCGGGCTTGACAAAAGGCCCCTGCCATCCGATTTGAGCATTGCGAAAGGAGCTGTGAATGTCTGTCGGGGACATTGAAAGAGCCGATGTCGTGGTCATTGGCGGTGGACATGCGGGATGCGAAGCGGCTGCAGCCGCGGCGCGCATGGGCGCCTTCACCGTCCTCGTTACGCATCGTCGCGATACGATCGGCGTCATGTCCTGCAACCCGGCTATCGGCGGGCTTGGGAAGGGCCATCTTGTGCGCGAGATCGACGCGCTCGACGGGCTGATGGGCCGTGTCGCGGACCGTTCCGGAATTCAGTTTCGCTTGCTCAATCGCAGCAAGGGCCCGGCGGTGCGGGGTCCACGTACGCAGGCCGACCGCAAGCTCTACCGACAGGCTATGCTCGCTGAGATAGAGGCAACGGAAGATCTAAGAATAGTCGAGGGCGAGGCCGACGATGTCGTTCTGTCAAATGGAAGTGTAACGGGTATCAGGCTTAGCGACGGACGCAGCATTCGTTGCGGTGCCGTTGTGCTGACCACCGGGACCTTTTTGCTCGGCCTCATCCATATCGGTGCGAAACAGATCCCGGCGGGGCGGATGGGAGAAAAGCCGACGAGTGGCCTTTCGGCGCGGCTAGAAGACGCCGGTTTCCGCCTCGGTCGCTTGAAAACCGGAACCCCTGCCCGCCTGGATGGCCAAACGATCGATTGGCAATCCGTTGGCCTTCAATCGGCTGACACCGATCCGGTTCCGTTTTCCTTTATGACGCGGCAGATCGAAACACCGCAGATCGACTGTGGCGTAACCCGCACGACACCGGATACACACAGGATCATCGAAGACAATATTGGCCAATCGGCAATGTATTCCGGCCGAATTGAAGGGACCGGTCCGCGCTATTGTCCTTCAATTGAAGACAAGATCGTGCGGTTTTCCGATCGCGCGCATCATCAGATCTTTCTGGAACCCGAGGGCCTTGAAGACGATACTGTCTATCCGAACGGAATATCGAGCTCTTTGCCTGAGGATGTCCAAGCCGCCTTTATCCGCACGATTCCAAGCCTTGAAAACGTCCGGATCCTGCAACCGGGCTATGCGATTGAATATGATCATGTCGATCCAAGGGAGCTGCATGCAAGCCTCGAGGCGAAGGCGCTTCCCGGGCTTTATCTGGCGGGTCAGATCAATGGCACAACCGGCTATGAGGAGGCCGGCGCGCAGGGTCTTGTCGCCGGTGTGAACGCTGCCCTCGCCTGTGCTGGCGCCGATCCTTGGATTTTCAGCAGAACCGACTCCTATATCGGCGTCATGATCGATGATCTGACGACGCGCGGCGTTTCAGAGCCCTATCGAATGTTTACCTCCCGCGCGGAATACCGCTTGAGCCTGCGCTCAGACAATGCGGACCTGCGGCTAACGCCGGCCGGCATCGACCGCGGTTTGGTCAATTCTGAGCGCCGCGGAAAATTCCAGGAATGGACGGCAGCAATCGGTGATCTCCGGCAGCGTTTGAGCGCCTTGCATCTGACACCTGCGGAGGCCAAGAAAGCGGGCCTCAACGTCAATCAGGATGGCAAGCGCAGGAGCGCCTATGCGTTGCTGTCCTATCCTGAAAATACGATCAAGGGCCTCGCAGGGATCTGGCCGGAGCTGGCCGGGATCGATGCAAACATTGCCGCACCCTTGGAAATCGAGGCAGGCTACGCGGTATATCTGGAGCGGCAGAAAAGGGATATTGAGGCGCAGCGGCGTGAAGAACAACGATTCATACCCGAAACATTCGTCTATGCCGATCTGCCGGGTCTATCGCACGAATTGCAACAGAAGCTTGAACGCGCGCGGCCGCGGACGGTCGCCCATGCCACTCAGATTGAGGGGATGACCCCAGCCGCGATCACGCTTATCCTTGCGCAGATGAGGCGCATGGAGGCGGCGCCCAGCGCCGCCACGGCATAGGCACGCTGGCAGAAACCGAAAAAGCGCTGCTGCCTGTTTTCGGGAAAAGATAGAGACGCCGGCTTAGGATAGAAACATCCGTGAACGAGAGCCATATTCGTCAGATCCGCAACATCCTCGATGTTTCACGTGAAACGATCAGCCGGCTTGAGCGGTTGTCAGCGTTGCTTGAACGATGGTCCAAGGCCATCAATCTCGTTGCCCCGTCGACACTGCCGAATCTTTGGGAACGCCATATCTGCGACAGCGCGCAGCCCTTCGCGCTATACCCGCAGGGCCGCGCCTGGCTGGACCTTGGAAGCGGGGGCGGGTTTCCAGGCCTTGTGACGGCCATCCTGCTGGCGGAAAGGGGTGTCGGCCATGTCGATCTCGTTGAAAGCAACGGAAAGAAAACGGCTTTCCTGCGGCAAGCTCTGAGGGAAACGGAGGGCCGCGGCACGGTTCATGCCATACGAATCGAGAGCGCGGCCGAAACCATAAGCGGAATTGACGCGGTCTCGGCGCGTGCTTTGGCGGATCTGGACGGGTTGCTTCGCTATTCCCTTCCATGGCTGTCGCAGGGTGCAAAGGGTTTTTTTCACAAAGGCCGGGATTATGTCCAGGAGATCGAGAAAGCCCGTAGAAGCTGGTCTTTCGATCTGATAGAACACAAGAGCTTGGTCGATGCGGATTCTGTCATACTGCAGGTCGACAATGTCAGGCATCATTGACGCAAACACGCTGCGAACGGCGGTTTTCGTGGGCGAGGCGATCGAACGGGGCACTGGCCGATGGTGGGCAAACAAAACCGAATCATTACCGTGGCAAACCAAAAGGGCGGTGTCGGCAAGACGACGACGGCCATCAACCTTGCCACTGCAATCGCGGCGATCGGCCAGCGGGTGCTGATCATCGATCTCGATCCGCAGGGCAATGCCAGTACAGGTCTCGGCATTGACCGGCAGGACAGGTCGCTTTCATCCTATCACCTTATGCTCGGCGAAGCAGGTATCGCTGCCTGTGCCGTTGAGACCGATGTGCCCAATCTATGGCTGGTTCCATCAACGATGGACCTGCTTGGCGTCGAGATGGAGATTTCGGATCGCAGGGATCGGGTCTTCCGTCTGAAGAAGGCGATTGCAGCGGCTGAGGCGGATGTTTACGACTACATTCTTGTCGACTGTCCACCGTCGCTCAATCTGCTGACAATAAACGCCATGGCGGCGGCCCATTCGGTGCTGGTTCCGCTGCAATGCGAGTTTTTTGCGCTTGAAGGGCTGAGCCAACTGCTCAAGACGGTGGGTCAGGTGCGCTCGACACTGAATCCGGACCTCGACATCCAGGGCATCGTGATGACGATGTATGATTCACGCAACAATCTGGCGCAACAGGTCGTCGAAGACGTGCGTTCCTATCTAGGCGACAAGGTTTATCGAACCCTGATCCCGCGCAATGTGCGCGTTTCTGAGGCGCCATCATACGGAAAGCCGGCTATCTTGTATGACCTTCGCTGTTCAGGAAGCCAGGCTTACCTCAAACTTGCGTCTGAGGTGATCCAGCGTGAACGCGAAAACAAGGCTGCCTAGCGCAAGGGAATTTTTAAACATAACAAACAGATAGCGGACCAGGCATGAGTGACGAAAGCTCGAAGAAAAGGCTGGGTAGAGGCCTTGCCGCCCTTATCGGGGAGATGGATCAGCCATACGAGAACCACGATGCAGCGGAGCAGCCGCCGCCGGCTGCAGACCAGCACGTTCCGATCGAATTTGTTGACCGCAATGATGCCAATCCACGGCGGCAGTTCGATGAAGCAGAGCTGGAGGATCTCGCACGGTCGATCAATCAGCACGGAATTGTTCAACCCATCGTGGTTCGGCCGAAGGAACAGGGCCGCTATGAGATCATTGCCGGTGAAAGGCGATGGCGCGCGGCACAACGCGCGGGTCTTGTCGAGATACCGATCCTTGTTCGCGATGTTGACGACAGGACGGCGCTGGAACTTGCCATTGTCGAGAACGTACAACGGACCGATCTTAACCCGCTTGACGAAGCGCTTGGCTACGAACAGCTGATGGCAGGGCACGGCTACACGCAGAACGATCTCGGCGATATCATCGGAAAGAGCCGCAGTCATGTGGCAAACAGCCTGCGGCTTTTGAAGCTGCCGGATGCGGTGCGCGCCTTGCTTTGGGATGGCAGTCTCACCGCGGGCCATGCGCGGGCCATCGCATCCACGTCTGATCCGGTCAAATACGCCAAGCAGATCGTTGACCGAGGCATGTCGGTGCGTGACGCCGAGCGTTTGGCACAAAAAGATGCCCAGCCGGCCTCAAAGGATGCCGTTTCAGTGCCGCAAAAGGATGCCGATACACTGGCGCTCGAAAAAATGCTTACCGACAATCTCGGGCTCAAGGTGAGCATCAATCATCGCAGCAATGGCGGCCAGGTCAGGGTCGAATACCGGACGCTCGAGCAGCTGGACGAGCTTTGCAGGCGTTTGCAAGGCCAATCAAGTTAACCGGCAAATGTTTGTCGGTTAAGTTTCTTTGATCGCATCGCGATAGCCAAGAGCGCCTGTCTCGCGATACTGTCTTGAATTGCCGGTTTCAGCCTTGTTTCGTGGACTGCCTTGTGGAGATGTTGCAGAACCTGTTCTGTAGAGGCGGACGACCAGATGCGTACGGCATGCTCTAGGGCAGGCTTGCGGCTGAAATGGATGCGGCGTCCATATTCGCCCAGTGCTTTGGACGTCGGTTGGCGCTGCTGCTCGATTGCTGCGCGAATCGCGTCAACCATCTGAAATTGCCGCAAACAGGCCTGTAAAACGAGGGGCGTCCCTGTTTTTGAGGCAACGATGCGCGACAGCGCATGATCGAGGCCGGCGAGGTCGCCATTCAACACGCACTCGACCGCGCTGTCGACGGTCAAGGATGAGGCGTCGCCGGTTGCAGCGACAACATCGTCTTCGCCGACCGTCTCGCGACCATGACAGTAGAGCGCCAGTTTCTGCAGTTCGCTGCGGCTCGCAAGACGATCGCCGCCGAGGTTTTCCGCCAGAATACGCCGGGCAGCACCCGTGATCTTGAGTCCGGCCCGGCCAAGCTCCTCGTCGATCAGCGCGTGAATGTTGCGGCCGTCGTCGCCGTAGCATGGCAGAGCCATGGTTGCGCTACCGGCTTCCGCCGCCTTTCTCAGCGACGCGCTTTTCTTCAGATCCCCTGCCTCGACAATCAATGTGGTATTGGCAGGCGGATCCTTGGAAATTGCCGCAAAAGCATCGGTAATCGCTTTTTCATTACCGGCGCCGCGCAGCCATACAAGCCGGTCGCCGCCAAAAAGCGCAATGGCGTTGATTTCATCGAGCAGACGCGCCGGATCTTCGCGAATGGCGGCTGCGTCGAGGCGAACGACATTGAAATCATCCGAAAGGTCAACATCAACCTTGGCGGAAAGTGCCGCCGCGCGCTCCGAAACCAGTCCGCGATCAGGTCCGTAGATCAGAAAGGCACGGTATTTCGGATCCGGCCGCCGGATGAACGAATCAACTTCATGCGCTCTCTTCTGTGCCATCAGCTGAAAGCCTACCGGAGCCTAAGGTATCAATAATATTGATTTGATTCAGGACGTTGCGACAAATTGGGCAGCATTCATCATTAGCGCGTAACAATCGATGCCGTATCGGCGCGGACGATCTCGGCCAGTTCTCTTGCGGCGCGGTTCTCCGCGTCGCGAAGGGCGCGCCGATTGGCGAATTCCTGGGTGGTCTGATCATAAAAGGTGACAACGGTGCGCTGGCCGCTCCCGACGACTTCCTTGGACCTGTTGTCGGTCAGCGTATAGGTCACGGTGGCGGTATAGCGCTGTGAGGTAATGCCGTCGGCCAATTGCTCGCGCAAAGCCCGGCTCGCCCGCCCGTCGACCTCGACTTCAATGGAGTAGTCCGGATTGACCGGCTCGCCAGCACCGCCCGAATAAAGAAAAATCAGCCGGTTGCGAAGCTCCTGGGAAACACGATCTTCAACGTTCTCGACGCCGACGGAGGCAAGGCTCGTCTGGACGCCGGTATCGCTGTAGTAGAGCGGCCTGACCTGGCAGGCCTGCAAGCCGATGACCGAAAGGGCGAGCATCGCGGCGAAAAGGCTGTTTTTCATCAGGATGCTCCCATCAGATAACGACGTTCACAATTCGCAGCGGGACAACGACAACCCGGCGGGGCGGTTTTCCTGCCAGTGCTGATTGGACAACGGCCAATTCGAGCACGGCCCTTTCAACGGCCACTTGATCGGCATCGCGCGGGATTGTCAAATCTGCGCGCTTCTTTCCGTTGATTTGTACCGGCAAGGTGACGGAATCATCAACGACCAGATCCTGATCGAAGACCGGCCAAGGGGTTTCGGCCATCAGTTGTTCATTGCCCATGGCGCGGTTACATTCTTCGATGAGATGCGGCGTCATCGGCGCCATGATGGACATCAGTATGTTGACGGCATCCTTCAGTGCGGAAAGTGCGGCCTCATCTTTGGCTTGACCGGCGGCCGCTTCCTGAAGCGGTGATTGCAGTGTATTGACCAGCTCGTGCATGCGGGCGATTGCCGTGTTGAAAGACAGCCGATCGAGATCCTCGCCAACGGCTTTCAGCGTCTTGTGCGCCGTGCGCGACAGGGCTTCGGCTTTTCCGCTCGTTGCAGGGCGTGCCTCGACATCTTTAAAGGCGGGCGCTGCTTCGCCGATGAGCCGCCAGACGCGCTGGACAAATCTATGGGCTCCATCGACGCCCGCCTCGGTCCAGATGACGTCACGCTCGGGCGGCGAATCGGACAGCATGAAGAAGCGCGCAGCATCGGCGCCGCAGGAGTCCAGTATTTCATCAGAATCGACCACGTTGCGCTTCGACTTCGACATCTTTTCAATCGAGCCGATCGCGACCTCATCGCCGCTCTCGACGTTGAAGGCGCGGCGTTTGCCGGCATGCTCCTCAACGCGCACCTCTGAGGGCATCAGCCAGCCTTCGGTGCCCTTATAGGTCTCGTGCACCACCATGCCTTGCGTAAACAGGCCCTTGAAAGGCTCCTTCAGATCGACATGCCCGGCAATCCGCATGGCGCGGGTGAAGAACCGGGAATAAAGGAGATGCAGGATCGCATGTTCGACGCCGCCAATATACTGATCCACCGGTAGCCATCGGCTGGCAGCCTCCGGATCCGTCGGCGCATCTTCCCATGGTGCGGTGAAACGGGCGAAATACCATGACGAATCAACGAATGTGTCCATGGTATCGGTTTCACGCTCTGCTTCGGCGCCACATTGCGGACAGATGACGTTACGCCAGGTCGGATGGCGGTCGAGGGGATTGCCGGGTTTTTCGAAATCGACATCGTGCGGCAATTCCACAGGCAGGTCGGACTTTGGAACCGGGACCACACCGCAGTTCGGGCAATGGATGATTGGAATCGGACATCCCCAATAGCGCTGGCGTGAAATACCCCAATCGCGCAAGCGGTAGTTTGTCTCACGCTTCGCCTGCGGATTGCCGTCCAATTGCGCGGTCTCAAGCCTTTCCGCCACCGTATCGAAAGCTTCCTTCGGCTTCATGCCGTCGAGGAAGCGTGAATTGATCATGATTCCGTCGTCGGTATAGGCCTGCTCGGTGATTTGAAAGGTCGCAGCGTCTCCGTCTTCCGGCATGACGACAGGAATTACCGGCAAGCCGTATTTGTTGGCGAAGTCCAAATCCCTCTGGTCACCCGACGGGCATCCGAATATGGCGCCGGTGCCGTAGTCCATCAGGACGAAATTGGCGACATAGACAGGCAGCAGCCAATCCGCATCGAAAGGGTGCCGGACCTTGATTCCCGTATCAAAACCTTCCTTCTCGGCTGTTTCCAATGCTGCAACCGATGTGCCCATGCGCCTGCAGGCTTCGCAAAAGGCTGCGAGATCGGGATTGCTCCCGGCCGCCTTCACTGCAAGGGGATGATCGGCAGCGATCGCCATGAAGGAGGCCCCGAAGACCGTATCGGGCCTGGTTGTGTAGACTTCAAGTGTCGATTGCCCGGGCGGCGCCGTTTCGGCCACCAGTTGCCAGTGCATGTGCAGCCCTTCGGAGCGGCCGATCCAGTTTTTCTGCATCAGGCGCACCTTGTCGGGCCACTGGTCGAGCTCCCCGAGCGCATCCAGCAGTTCTTCGCTGAAGTCAGTGATCTTGAAGAACCACTGCGTCAACTCGCGCTGTTCCACCGGGGCTCCGGATCGCCAGCCGCAGCCATCGATCACTTGCTCGTTTGCGAGCACCGTCTGGTCGACCGGATCCCAATTGACCTTCGACTGCTTGCGATAAACGAGGCCCTTTTCAAGGAAATCGAGGAAAAGATATTGCTGGCGGTGATAGTATCCGACATCGCAGGTGGCGAATTCGCGCGACCAATCCAGCGAAAGACCCATGGTCTTGAGCTGTGCGCGCATCATTTCGATGTTACGGTGCGTCCACTCGCCGGGGTGAACATTGTTTGCGATGGCGGCATTTTCGGCCGGCATGCCAAATGCATCCCAACCCATGGGATGGAGCACATTGTAGCCATGTGCGCGCTTGTAGCGGGCGATGACGTCTCCCATGGCGTAATTGCGTACATGGCCGATGTGTATGCGTCCCGAGGGATAGGGAAACATCTCGAGCACATAGTATTTTGGCGCCGGATCGTCGTTGTCCGCCTCGAACAGTTTTCGCTCGTCCCAGACCTTCTGCCAGTAGGGCTCTGCGACCCGTGGATTGTAACGTTCAATGGCCATCTATAGCGGCAGTCCGTTGCTGTCAGTTCCCTTTGCGCGGAGCTTCATCATGAAACTTTGTGAGCGTCAACCGCCGCCACGCAGATTGCAGCCAATTGTAAGCGCAGCCTTGTTGCCGCGGCCGCTTGGCATTGTTTCTCGGAGGCAGCTGTGCGAAGAGGCGGCCTATCATGATGACACCCGGGCATAGAGAGACACGGCGATGACGGCGGCCGACCAGCTCGCGAAGGTGCAGCGGAAAATCTCGGACGCTGAACAGGAGGCCGGGCGCAGCGCCGGCGCCGTGAAGCTTGTCGCTGTCTCAAAAACCTTTCCGGCGGAGGCCATTGAACCGGTCATAGATGCCGGACATCGGGTGTTTGGCGAGAACCGTGTTCAGGAGGCGCATGCCAAATGGCCGGCACTCAAGCAAAGTCATCCGGAGATCGAGCTGCATCTGATCGGGCCTTTGCAATCAAACAAAACCCCGGAGGCGGTGGCGCTCTTTGATGTCATCGAGACTGTCGACCGGGAAAAAATCGCCAAGAGCCTCGCCCAGGAGATGCAGAAACAACAGCGCTTTCCGAAGCTCTTCGTGCAGGTCAATACGGGAGCCGAGCCGCAGAAGGCGGGTGTTGCGCCCAATGAGGCGGCAGGCTTTGTCGAGCGATGCCGCCACGAACATGGCCTCACCATTGCCGGTCTGATGTGTATTCCGCCAATTGCTGAAAATCCGGGGCCGCATTTTGCCCTGTTGGAGAAACTGGCGCGGGAAAACGAGGTTGCGGAGCTTTCCATGGGAATGTCGGCAGATTTTACAACGGCGATTGCGTTTGGCGCGACTTCGGTACGGATAGGCTCGGCAATCTTCGGGCCGCGCGGTTGATTGGCGGGCAATCGGTCCGGTGTCAGCGACATGACTCTAATGTTGGATTTACGGCGCCGGTTCTGTTTCTGTATGTGTGAAACCGCAACGGCGGTCATGCGGGGGCGTTTCGGTGACGGGAGGAACGGAAATGGGCAGTTCGTACTATAGCGCTTACGAAAACTGGAAGATGGACCCTGAAGGGTTCTGGTCGAAAGCGGCAGACGCTATCGACTGGATGACGCCCGCGGAAAAGGTCTTCGAGCCGGAACAGGGTGCTTACGGACGCTGGTTTGAAGGCGCAACCACCAACACCTGCCATAACTGCCTCGACAGACATGTCGAAGGCGGCCGTGCCGACCAGACAGCAGTGATCTACGACAGTCCGGTTACCGGTATGAAACAGTCTTTCAGCTTTGCACAGCTTCTGGCGGAGGTGAAGGCGCTCGCAGCGGTGCTTCAGGATTGCGGCCTCGAGAAGGGGGACCGCGCCATCATCTACATGCCGATGATACCGGAGGCTGTGACTGCGATGCTCGCCTGCGCTCGCCTCGGCATCGTGCACTCGGTCGTCTTTGGCGGGTTCGCCGGTCACGAGCTTGCGACGCGCATTGACGATGCCACGCCGAAGCTCATCATCGCTGCCTCTTGCGGGATCGAACCGAACCGAATCGTTCCCTACATGCCGATGATTAATGAGGCTATCGAAAGCGCAACCCACAAGCCTGAAAAATGCCTGATTTTACAGAGAGATCAGCACCGGGCCGAGCTGGTTGCGAGTCGTGATGTCGATCTTGGAGAAGCGATTTCGGCGGCGCGCGCCGAGGGTCGCGATGTGCCGTGTACTCCGGTTGCCGCCACCGACCCGCTCTACATTCTTTATACATCGGGTACGACCGGTCAGCCGAAGGGCGTGGTACGCGACAATGGCGGGCACATGGTGGCGCTTTACTGGTCGATGAAGGCGATTTACGGCGTCGATCCGGGCGAGGTCTTCTGGGCCGCATCCGACGTCGGATGGGTGGTCGGTCACTCCTATATCGTCTACGCGCCGTTGCTGCATGGCAACACGACCATCCTGTTCGAAGGCAAGCCTGTAGGCACGCCGGATGCGGGCACCTTCTGGCGCATTATTTCAGAACACAATGTCGCTGCTCTTTTTACCGCGCCAACCGCTTTTCGGGCCATCAAGAAGGAGGACCCGGAGGGGCTGTTCATAAAAGACTATGACCTTTCGGCGCTCAAAACTCTGTTTTTAGCCGGCGAACGGGCTGATCCGGACACCATCGAATGGGCGCGCGCCAAGCTGAATGTGCCGGTGATCGATCACTGGTGGCAAACCGAAACCGGCTGGACCATTGCCGGCAATCCGGTTGGCCTTGGAACTTTGCCCGTAAAGCTCGGCTCACCCACTGTTGCGATGCCAGGATACGACATCCAGGTTTTGGACGATGAAGGCCATCAGGTCGAGCCCGGCACACTTGGAAACATCGTTGTCAAACTGCCGATGCCGCCCGGTTGCCTGCCGACTCTTTGGAACGCCGAAGCGCGGTTTGTAGATGCTTACCTATCTGAATTTCCGGGATATTATAAAACAGCCGATGCGGGTTACATGGATTCGGACGGTTATCTTTTCATCATGGCGCGGACGGACGACATCATCAATGTCGCAGGCCACCGCCTCTCGACGGGCGCTATGGAAGAGGCCATCGCCTATCACCCGGATGTTGCCGAATGCGCGGTCATCGGCATCGCCGATGACCTGAAAGGCCAGCTTCCGGCGGGCTTTCTGGTGCTGAATTCAGGTGTCGAACGCAGCGAAAACGAGATCGAACAAGAGGTCGTCAAACTGGTCCGCGATCAGATTGGGCCGGTTGCCGCCTTCAAGCTGGCGATCACGGTCAAGCGTCTGCCGAAAACCCGTTCTGGCAAGATATTGCGCGGTACGATGCAGAAGATAGCTGACGGCGATGCTTGGAAGATGCCGGCGACCATAGACGATCCGGTTATTCTGGATGAAATTGGAGATGCGCTCGGCGAACGGGGCATCATCAAATGATTCACACTGGTAGTCACTGAGCGGGACGGGCTCGTCAGACCGTTCTTCGATCACTTTTTGATTCGCTGCCCATACCATTGGCCCGGGCCGTTGACCTTGCGCGGGGTTCGGTTCACTGTCGCGCCCTGAGTTTGTGACGGGAGAATTGGCTCTTATGGACGGGAAGAACGCGATCGTAACCGGCGGTGCAAAAGGCATCGGCTATGCGATTGCAAAGCGTTACCTGAGCGAAGGCGCACGCGTTGTCATCGCCGATGTGGACGAAAAAGCAGGCGAGGCCGCATGCGACGAACTCACCGGTCTCGGCGACGTGCGGTTCGTAGCGGCAAATGTCGCGGAACGTCTTGATGTGCGCAACCTTGTTGCAAAGGCTTTGGACGCCTTCGGCGAAATCGATATCCTCGTTAACAATGCCGGTACGGTCCATTCAGCGTCCTTCCTTGACCTGAAGGAAGAGGATTTTGACCGGGTGCTCGGTGTCAATCTCAAGGGCGTCTTCCTTTGCAGCCAGGCGGTCGCGCATCACATGGTCGAAAGGGTCAAGGATGGTGGCGATCCGGGCTGCATCATCAACATGTCTTCCATCAACGCCGTTGTTGCGCTGCCCGACCAGGTGCCCTACTGCGTGTCGAAAGGTGGTGTCGGGCAATTAACCCGTGTCGCGGCGCTGGCGCTTGCCGAGTTCGGCATCAGGGTCAATGCCATCGGACCGGGCTCGATCATGACCGATTTGCTGAGTTCCGTGGTGGGCGACAGGAGCGCGCGCGACAAGATCCTTTCGCGCACACCATTGCGGCGCATTGGCGAACCGTCTGAAATCGCCGGCGTGGCGGTGTTTCTTGCGTCCGACGATGCGAGCTACCTGACCGGGCAAACACTTTATGCAGATGGCGGGAGATTGCCGTTGAACTACACGGTCCCTGTCTAACCCTGATCTGCAACTGACAATGTCCTGACAGAATGTTGTCAGGAGGGGTGTGCGATAATCGGCTCTGTAAACGACAGTACGGAGATCAATTATGTCCACTTTTTTGCCTGAGCATGCAGCCGTCTGGTTCGAGATCCCCGTCAGCGATCTCAGGGCCGGCCGGGACTTTTACAATGCCGTGTTAAAGACCGAGATGGTCAAGACGGAGATGGGTCCGGATACCGTATGGGTCTTTCCCAACAAGGATCCGGCATCCGGTGTTGCCGGTCATATTTACGCGGGAAAGGCTGGAGAACCTGGAAAAGGAAACACAATTCACCTCAGTGTGCCCGAGACTCTCGAGGCTGCCATGGATCGGGTTGTGGAGAATGGTGGCAAAGTCGTATCAGACATTTACACCATCCCCTCCGGCCGGTTCGTCTATTGCCTGGATCCCGACGGAAACAGCATCGGGCTGTTCCACTGATAGCGCGTTGCGCTACAGTCTTCTGGTGCCATTCGGGCGGCTTCAGAACCGTCGGTGCTCCTGACAGATCGGGCGCGGTGTTGTCAAAGGCGCCGTGCCTTTGTCAACCTTCGGTAGGCTGATGATGCGACGTGCAGACCGTCTGTTTCAGATTGTCCAGTATTTGCGTGGCGGCCGCCTCGTGACGGCGGCTTCGCTTGCCGGCAGGCTTGAGGTGTCCGAGCGCACCATTTATCGCGATATCGCCGATCTGCAGTCAACAGGTGTGCCGATCGACGGTGAAGCCGGTGTCGGCTACATCATGCGCGAGGGCTTCGATCTGCCGCCGCTGATGTTTTCCCGCGACGAGATCGTTGCGCTGGTGACCGGCGCGCGCCTTGCCCGTGCATGGGGCGGTGCCACTGTGGCGCGGGCCGCTGAAGAAGCGCTGATCAAGATCGAGGCGGTGCTGCCAGAGGGCGACAGAAACCACGTTGCGCAGACCGAAATCCATGCGCCGGAATTCATGATGCCGCAGGAAGACCGTTACCGGTTCGACCTCCTGGAAAAAGCGGCTGACCAGCGCCAGGTCCTCGAGATCAGTTACGAAGATGTCGAGGGCGCAGCCACAGCGCGGCGGATTCGCCCGCTCGGGCTGTGGTTCTGGGGCAAGGTGTGGACGTTGGCGGCATGGTGCGAGTTGCGCACGGATTTTCGCACCTTCCGGCTCGACCGTATTGCGGTGATCAAGGAAACCGGCGAAAAATTCAGGCCCGAAAGGGGCCGTACCCTTGCCGATTACTACCGTCTCATGGAACGGGATTGTTGAATTTGACGCTGGCTCGCGCCCGGTTTTGCGATATCATTCGGATCGGAGCAAAAAAGGAGAAACGGCAATGGCGCGCATCGAGGCAAGATTGGAGGAACTGGGGCTGGTGTTGCCGGAACCGCCGAAAATGCCGCCGAACGTGCGGTTGCCTTTTGCGATGGTGAACGTGCGTGGAAATGTGGCCTATGTTGCCGGCCACGGTCCGCAAAACGAAGACGGATCTTTCAGCGAAATTACCGGGAAAGTCGGAAACGAAGTCAGCGTTGACGACGCCTATGTGCTTGCCCGCAAAACCGGGCTTTCCATGCTTGCCAGCCTGAAACGCACGCTCGGCGATCTCGACCGCGTCAGCGGTTGGGGACGTATTTTCGGCATGGTCAATTCAGCACCCGGATTTGGCGATCAGCCAGCCGTTATCAATGGCTGCTCCGATCTTATTCATGAAGTATTCGGTGCGGACATAGGTTGTCATGCCCGGTCCGCTGTCGGCATGGCGGAACTGCCGTTCGGGATTGCCGTGGAAATCGAAGCCGACGTGCTGATCGAGTAGTCCATTGTGACAACGCGGTTGTAGCGTCGATGATCGGTCTGCTTCTCGCACCTTTCCAGCTGGCAGCAGCCTATGGGCGCTGGCTGCTCGTCGGGGGGCTCGTTGCGGCAATCGCATTTCCCGGCCTGGCTGCATTCATGGAAGCACAACTGCCAAAAACGGTGGCTTTGCTGCTTTTCCTCTCCGCTCTTCGGGTCGGTCCGCGGGAGGCTCTTGGGGCTGCGCGCAAAGTCGGCGATTCGATTGCGATCCTTGTGATCCTGCAGGTATTGTGTCCGTTGCTCTTTGCGGGCTTCCTCGTCGCAAGCGGTTGGAACAGTCCGCTGGCGCTTGGCCTTGCGCTCATGCTGGCTGCGGCTCCGATATCGGGCAGTCCCAGCCTCGCATTTCTTTTGGGAAAGGACGCGGCCCCCGCTCTTCGGCTTTTGATCATGGGCACTGCGTTTCTGCCGCTGACGACCATCCCGGTGTTCTGGCTGTTGCCTGAGCTTCTGGTAGGCGGATCCGTTTTTGGAGCGACATTTCGACTGCTTGCGATCATTGTGATTGCATCGGCAGCGGCATTTGCCGTGCGTGGCCTGTTTCTCAAGGATCCGGAGCCTTCCGGTCTCAAGGCGATCGAAGGAATGGCCGCTTTGACGATGGCGGTTATGGTGATCGGTCTGATGGCCGCTATCCGACCGGCGATTTGGGAGAATCCCGGTGGTGTTGCAGTCAACCTCCTTGCCGCTTTTGCAGCGAATTTCGGCCTTCAGGCAACGACATACCTGCTGCTCAGGAAACACATGCCGGGCGAAGCGGTGGCCGTTGCCATTTCGGCTGGAAACCGAAACATAGCACTCTTCCTGGCGGTGTTCCCGGCAACTGCCATCGAGCCACTCCTCTTGTTCGTCGGCTGCTATCAAGTGCCGATGTATCTGACACCGGTGCTGTTGGGGCGGCTTTACCGATGATTGAACATTTGCGCACGCGGGCGTCGCATGTGCACTCCCAATCGGCGACGCTTTGGTCTAGAGTGTATGCGTGAAGGTTCTTTGCCGTGATTCGAAAGATGCGCGGTGAAGCCAAGAGGGAAGCCGGTGTAAATCCGGCGCTGCCCCCGCAACTGTAAGCGGTGAGCCACTCCCGATCGCCACTGGCCTGTGCCGGGAAGGTGGGAGTTGACGGCTAAGACCCGCGAGCCAGGAGACCTGCCTTCACATTTGACTGCAACCCGGGCGGGGTGCCCCGGAAGAGTGGTGTTGGCGGTGGAAACACCGCGAAGCTGCACTTTCATTGCCCCGTCTCTGCCTTTTATGGAGAGACAAGATGCAAATCGAACACATGGCCTTCTCTGTGCCGTTAAAAGCGCCGTCAGGCGAATGGGAGGCTGATGCGTCCCATGCAAGATAGTAGTGATCTGGGCAGGTTGGTGCGACGCATGCGTCAACCGGCCAATGAACCGACCAGTGGGCCGGGAAATGGGCCGGCAAATGGGAATGTCATTGCATTCAAAACGGCAGATGCCGAAAGGCCGCTTTCAGCGGAAGAAGCGCTGGTCACGTGGATGCTTGATCTTCCCGACAGCGCGGCGATCGAAACCGCTGCGCGCTATGCATTGCGACATCTGGCGCATGGCTTGAACAGGAGCCCCGAGGTCGAGCGTTTTTGCCGTTACCTTCGCCAAGCCGAAGCATGCGCAGCCGAAGAAGCAAAGCCTCGGCGTCATGGAAGGCGCGGCCGGCGGAGCTGAGAATTAGAGCAAATCTGGGTTAGATTGAACCATTTGATGGCGGAAAATCGGCTCACTCGGGCGCGTGTCCCGAATCTGAAGTTCGCCTTAAATGCGGTAGGCTCCGTACGAACTTCAGAT